>JAIUOY010000157.1:0-3057 GCA_020160995.1 Pseudomonadota bacterium
CGGCCTTCCGACCATTCGTCGTTCACCTCGACTTCGTGGCCGCGCTTCTTCAGCTCGGCGACGGTCTCCTTCGGGATGCGGCCTTCCAGCACCAGCACGCCAGGACGGGCGGTGCGTGGCCAGAAGGAGGAGGGGAAGTGCTCGCTGTGCCAGGCCGGCGCGTCGATCGCTTCCTGCAGGTTCATGTCGCAATGGACATGGCGCAGGAACATCTGGGTGATCCACTGATCCTGCTGGTCGCCACCCGGCGAACCCCAGGCCATGTAGGGCTTGCCGTCGCGATGGGCGAGGGTGGGCGTGAGCGTGCTGCGCGGCCGCTTGCCCGGCGCCAGCGAGCCCGGCAGACCTTCCTCAAGCCAGAACATCTGGCCGCGCGTGCCCAGTGGGAAGCCGAGTTCGGGGATGACCGGCGAGCTCTGCAGCCAGCCGCCCGACGGCGTGGCCGAGATCATGTTGCCGTCCTTGTCGATGATGTCGAAGTGCACCGTGTCGCCCGTGGTCTGGCCGACGCGGCCGACCGTGGGTTCGCCGGCGCCGCTCGCCGCCACGCCCGCGCGGACGCCGTCGGCGCGGCGCAGCTTCACCACGCCGCCATAGCCATCGACCTTGCCGGGCCGCTGCTCCAGCGAGGCATCCGCGGGATCGACCAGCTTGCGGCGATCCTCGTTGTAGGCATCCGAGAGCAGCGTCTGCATCGGCACGTCGACGAAAGCGGGATCGCCATAGAACGCCTCGCGGTCGGCGTAGGCGAGCTTCAGGCATTCCACTTGCAGATGAATGAAGTCCGGGCTGGTCGGATCCATGCCGTCGAGGTCGAAGCCCTTGAGCAAGGCGAGCTGCTGCAGAACCACCGGGCCCTGCGTCCAGGACGCCGCCTTGCAAACCGTGTACCGACCGTAGTCGTAGGTGAGCGGCGCTTCGACCGTGGCCTGCCACTTGGCCATGTCCTGGCCGGTGAGCACGCCCTTGTTGGCCTTGCCCGAGACGTCCATCACCTCCTGCGTGCGGCAGAACTTGTCGATCGCCTCGGCAACGAAACCCTGGCTCCACGCCTTGCGGGCGCGTTCGATCTCCGCGTTGCGACCGCCACCGCCTGCCTCCGCTTCCTTCAGGATACGGGCATAGCTGTTGCCCAGCGTGACGTTGCGGAACAGCGAGGCCGGTGCCGGTACCTTGTCGTTTGGCAGGAAGACGGCCGCCGACGTCTTCCAGTGATTGCGGAACTGGTCGGCCACCGTGGCGATGGTGGCGCAGGCGCGCTCGACGATGGGATGGCCGTTCAGCCAGTAGCCGATGGCCGGCGAGAGCACGTCGCTGAGGCGCATCGTGCCGTAGTCGCGCAGGATCAGCATATAGGCATCGAATGTGCCGGGAATGCAGGCGGGCAGCAGGCCCGTACCGGGAATGAGGTCGAGTCCCAAGCCCTTATAGTGGGCGATGGTGGCGCCAGCGGGCATCGGGCCCTGGCCACAGACGACCTCGGTCTTGCCGCGCCGCACATCGTGCAGGATCAACGGGGCATCGCCACCGGGGCCGCAGAGATGCGGCTCGACGACCTGAAGGGTGAAAGCCGTCGCGACGGCCGCGTCGAACGCGTTGCCGCCCTTCTCGAGAATGCCCATCCCGACCGCGGTCGCGATCCAATGCGTCGAGGTAACGACGCCGAAAGTGCCGACGATCTCCGGCCGCGTGGTGAACGGATTGGGGTTGATGAGTTTCACGGGGCGATCTCCTGACGCTAACGCGGGGGAGACCTTAGGCCCCGTGAAGCGGACCCGCTAGGGGCTGGTCGCTTCCGGCAGGCGCATCCAGGCGGGGACTTCGGGCGTCACGCGGGCATCGCCGGCCATCAATGCGCTGCCACCGCGCGCGGCCTCGACCTTGAGCAGCGCCAGGGCGCGGTCGCCGCTGCCGGAGCGCAGCTCACCCACTTCTTCACCATCGAGGAGAACAGGCGCGCCGGGCTCGGGCAGCGTGCCCTCTATCCTCACTGGGAACAGGCGCTTTCGGATCAGCGCACGGTACTTGGTGCGGGCCGTCAGCTCCTGGCCCATGTAGCAGCCCTTCTTCCAGTCGACGCCGTTCAACTCGTCGAAACCGTTTTCCAGCAGAAGGGCCTTCTCGACGGTGAGGTCGCGGCTGCCGTCGGGCACGCCGAGGGCGAGCCGCAGCGCATCATAGGTGGCGAGCGGTGCTTCGGCGAAGCCGCGACCGGCGAGCAGCGTGGCCGCCTGTCCGGCCGGCGCCATCACGCGCACGCCCAGGGCCTCAAGCCGCGGATCGACAAAGGCAATGGCGCCATCGAGCCCGAGCGCCTTCGACGCGTCGTCGCCAAACACCACGGCGACTTCCATCGCCGCACTGCGGTCCTCGACGGTCGCCTTGGAGCGCAAGGTGTACATCTTGAGCTTCCTGGCCAGCGCCGGGGCACGCTCGCGCTCGGTCTCCAGCAGGAGCGTTTCGCCGCCGGCGTCGGCCACGAACATGTCGTTGAGGAAGCGCCCTTGCGGCGTCAGCAGGGCCGCCCAGATCGCCCGCCCAGGCGCCACCTTGGTCGTGTCGTTGGAGATCAATCCCTGCAGGAATTCGACCCGGTCCGCGCCGGCGACGGCGATGACACTGCGGTGCGGCAGGAGACAAAAAGTTGGGCCGGTCATGGGTCCATGATGTGGGGCTCCATGACCGGCTTGGCAAGCTGGATCAGGTGGGCCGGATCAGCCGGCCTGCGATGCCCGGTAAAACGGCTTGTCGCCGCATACCGTGACGCGATGACCGTACCGGCGGTGGGGGAAGTAATCGAACATGGCGTGGTGCTGGGTGCAGCGATTGTCCCAGAACGCCACCGAGTTCGGCTGCCACTTGAAGCGGCAATGGAATTCCGGCGTCTCGACGTGGCGGTAGAGCATCTCCAGGAGCGCGTCGCTCTCGTGCCTCTTGAGCTGCGGGATGCGTAGAGTGAAGCCGCGGCTGACGTAGAGACCCTGCCGGCCGGTTACCGGATGGGTACGGACAATCGGGTGCTCGGCGTTGGGGAACTGCATCGCTTCGCGGTCCGTC
>JAIUOY010000158.1:0-2642 GCA_020160995.1 Pseudomonadota bacterium
CGAGCGCCCGAAGGCCCTGGCCAACAGAGCCGCCTCCAACTCCACCATACAGAGCGTCTTTCCGCCGAAGCCGCCGCCGACCCGGCAGCCGATCACGGTGACGAGATCGCGTGACAGTCCCAGTTCCTGGGCCAGCGCCGCCCGGATGAAGGTCACGTCCTGCGTGCCTGTCCAGAGTTCGAGCTTGCCGGCTTTATCGAAGCGCGCGACCGCCGTGCGCGGCTCCATGCAGGCATGGGCCGCCATCGGCACCTCGAGACGCAGGTCGACGAAGGCCTCGCCGGGTGCGAAATCCGCGTTGCGCGCGACATGCTCGAGAGCGCCTGTCGACAAGCCACGGTCGACATCGATCAGGGCGGCGATGTCGGCATCATCGGAAAGCCCGCCCGACCATTTCGGCACCAGAGCGGCCAGGGCGCGCTCCAGGGCCCCGCGGCTTTCGGCAGCGACAAGGGTGCGCTCGCCGACCCGGCGCAGGCCGAGATAGCCGGGGAGCGCCCGGGCCTTTGCGTCATCGACCTCCGACAAGATAGCGCCCAGACGCGGCGAACGAAGGACGGCGCCGAAGACCATGCCCGAAAGACGGATATCGTCGGCAAAAAGCGGTGCGTCACCGGTGACGATCGCACGAATGGCGTCGGTCGGCTCCGCGGTACCGACGATGCGCGTCGGCCCGACCTTGAGCGAAACGGGCTTGGCTTCTCGAATGGCTGCGGCATCGATCAGCCGAGGGGCGGTTGCGAGCACGCGAAAGCCCACGAGCGGGGGGGCGCCGTCGACACTCCCGGCGCGTTTCAGAACGACCGCCAGAGCGGCGGCGGCAGAGGCCAGCAGCGGCGCGAAATCCCTGACGGAATCCGAACCGACCGTCGCTCGCGCCGGAGGCAGCAGATCGGTGCGCGGTAGGATTGCCCGGATGCGGTCCAGGGGGAAGCCGGTCTCTTCCGCCACGACCTGCCGGAACGATATGGCAATGCCCTGGCCGAGCTCTGCGCGCGGCATTATGATCTCGATGACGCCTTCCGGCGTGAGGCGCAGCCAGGCGGATGCATCCTGCGGCGTCGGCGCCCCCCGATAGGGCAGAGCCAGGCGCCGCGAGACGCCATAGCCTCCGCCGGCGGTGACGACGAGGCCGGCCGTCGCCCAGCCGAAACCCTTGAGAAGGGAACGCCGTGAGAGCGCCATTACGTGCGCACCCGCAGCATCTGCTGCGCCAGGTCGATCGCCGCCGCTATGCGCCGTTGCGTGCCGCAGCGGCAGATGACGCTGTCCATGGCTGCGGCGATATCGGCGGACGGCGCCGACGGATTCGTGTTCAGGAGGGCGGCAGCGGTCATGACCTGACCGTTCTGGCAATAGCCGCATTGCGGAACCCCTGCAGCGATCCAGGCCTGCTGGACCGGATGAAGGCCCCCGGCAGCACGTGAACCAAGGCCCTCCAGGGTCGTCACGTCACGTCCTTCGATGTCTTTTGCCGTCAAAAGACAGGCTCGCTCGGCCACGCCGTCGACATGGATGACGCATGCCCCGCAGACGCCCACGCCGCAGCCATATTTGGGGCCGTTCAATGCAAGATGATCGCGCAGGACCCAGAGGAGGCGATCGTCCGCCATGCTCTCGGGGATCGCTGCGGTTCTGCCGTTCAAGACGAAGTGCATTACGTTTCTTCCGCCACGCTGGTTCGAACGACGGGTTAGCACGGCCGGCATCCTTCGAATTGAACGATGGCGCCACAATCCCGATCGACCTATGCCAATTCAAGGACAGAAACACTGGCCTTCCCGCTGAACAATGGCCCTCCTTGAAGTAGGCTTTTTGAGCCTTTGGAGGATGCCGGCGATGCCGCAGAAGAAGCACAAGCCTGAAGAGATCGTCGCGAAGCTGCGGCAGGTCGACGTGCTGTTGCCCTAGGGGCACCCGGTCGCGGAGGCGATCCGGGCCATCAGCGTGATGGCGTTCACGTATTCGGCCGGCGTGTGGGCATCATCGCCCGCATTAGGCAGATCATCGCGGTCTAAACGCCGGACGATGTCGCCGGGGGCGACGCCTCGGCTTCTGCCGAGCAATCTGAGCAGGCTCCTGAACCCGAAGCTGGCTGAACCAGGAGGGGGTGTCCTTGAAAACTCAGGGGAGGCTGTTCATAGACCTGCCAAGTCGTTCGGGCGGGCCGCATTCTCGATGAGATCGTTCAGAACCGGTTGCTGCCGTCGCTTCAGGATGCCCCGTATTCC
Organism: Pseudomonadota bacterium; assembly: GCA_020160995.1. Taxonomy (GTDB): domain Bacteria; phylum Pseudomonadota; class Alphaproteobacteria; order Reyranellales; family Reyranellaceae; genus Reyranella. The sequence continues at coordinate 2,232 of JAIUOY010000158.1, forward strand.
TCGCGTTCAACGTATATCGGCCAGGCTTTGCTCCAGGATATCATGCTAAAAAATGCTCTGCTGAATCAACGCTATGCGGCATTTCTCCTAGCCGTGCTCGCTTTTGCCGCTTCGCTTGTCGGAGGGCTCTTCCACAGCGGGTGGTTGCTCATCCCGACGGCGCTTGCGGGCGCTCTGGTCCTTCTGGGCGTTCATGATATGCGCCAGCGCAAGCATTCGATTCTGCGTAACTACCCCGTGATCGGACATCTGCGCTTCCTGATGGAGAGCATCCGGCCGGAAATCAGGCAATACATCATCGAAAGCGACCATGACGAAGTTCCATTCAGCCGGCAGGACCGCGCACTGGTCTACCGGCGCGCCAAGGGCGATGAGGACAAGCTGCCTTTTGGCACCTCCGAGAATGTCTAC
>JAIUOY010000014.1:0-6303 GCA_020160995.1 Pseudomonadota bacterium
AAGCTGTTCGCGAACGTCGAATACGAAACCGGCGGATCCTTGTCGAGGATGTTGTTGACACCGATCGTGACCTTGGCGTTCCACGGCGAGTTCCAGTAGACGGAAGCATCGTGGTAGGTCGTGCCGCCGATACGGTTCTCTTCGTTGGCCTCGTCGGAGCAAAGCTCGCCCCAGCCGTAGTAGACCATCGTGCCGCAGTCCTCGTCCTGCTTCGAATAGAAGCGGGAAGCCCAGGTCGCGCCCCAATCACCCAGTTCCCAGCGCGCCAGCAGGTTGCTGCGGATGCGCCAGTTGTTGTTCTGGTCGAAGTACTCGCCGACCAGATTGTCGCCGTCACGGTCGAACTCCACGCTCGCCATGTAGGTCGTGTCCCACGTCAGCGAGAACCGGCCCCACGAGGTTTCCGGCAGGCGATAGTTCAACGTCAGATCGTAGCCTTCCACCTCGATGATGGTGCGGTTGCTCGGCACGGACAGCAACTGGTTGATCGAACCATCTGCCAAACGGGTATAGCCCACGATTCCTGCAGCGACGCTGGGGTCGTTGCAGAACGCTGGATTGTTCTCGATGATGCACTGGTCCAGGATGAACTGCGCGGTCGGCGTGGTGATGCCCTTGTCGATCTTGATCTTCCACCAGTCCAGCGAGGCGTCGAAGCCCGAGATGAAGCTGGGCGCATAGACGAAGCCGAACGTCGTGGTCGTCGACTCTTCCGCCTGCAGGACCTGGTTGCCGCCGACATCGATACGGATCTGCGGGTTGCCCTGGTCGTAGCCGCCGGCGGGCACGCCTTCCGCCAGGCAGCGTGCCTGTGCGTCCGCGGCCAGCTGCGGGAAGATGTCGCTGTTGCAGGGGTCGGCGACCTGCGGGAAGGAGTCCGCGACGCCCGTGTAAAGCTCTGCAATCGACGGAGCGCGGAAGCCCTGTGCCCAGTTGCCGCGGACCAGCAGGTCATCGATCGGACGCCACTTGAAACCGAACTTGCTGTTGACCGTGTCGCCGAACGTATCGTAGTCGGAGTAGCGGCTTGCCAGGTTGAACTCAAGCTCCTGGGCGCCTGCCACGTCCCGCAGCAACGGGATCACGAGTTCCAGATAGACCTCGTCGACACTGAAGCCGCCGGAGGTCGGGGTCTGCGCATTGCCCGTGGTGTTGCCCGAGGCAATCAGGGCATCAGGCTGGACGAAGCCGTTTTCCTTGCGGCTTTCGACGCCGGCCGCGAACGCCAGCATGCCGCCGGGCAATTCGGCGATATCGCCACTGATGTTGGCGAAGTACTGCTTCATGCGATAGCCCAGCTCGTCATGGGCGACGAAGCTGGAGTAGTTCATCATCTCGGGGGTGATCGATCCGACGGCACCGAGCAGGTTCAGCGGCACGCAACCGGCAATCGTGGTGGCCAGGTCGCCTGCCGTCCTGACGCACACCGGATTGCCGTTGACGTCCAGCATCGACGGTCCCAGGGCATTGGTCAGCGCGAGGATGTTGAATAGGCCTTCGGTCGTATCGTTCTGGTCATTGCGGCCATAGACCATGCCCGCATCCCAGGAGAAGAAGCGGTCGCCGACCTCGAAACTGCCTTCGAGTGCGCCGGAGAACGCGAACGTGTCGACGTTCTGCACGAAGCTGCGTCCACCGGTTTCGTTCGCGCGGCGCTGGATGCGGCTGACGGGAAGGCCGAAGGGGTTGTACAGATTGTCTTCGCTGATGCTGATGGTACGAGCCTGGACGCCGGCTCCGGGGCCGCTGCCGAGCACGATCGGCATTGCCGCGAGCAACTGCTCCGACCGGCGGTTGTTGTAGGTGGTTGTCATCACGAAGCGGGTCGAATCGGTCAGGTCGAACGAGGCCTGACCGAAGATCGACTTGCGCTCCTGCGGGGTAAGCAGGTAGTTGTCGGGGGCGAAGTTGTAGACGTCGGCGCCAGTGCGGTTGCGCCAGTTGTTGCCGGTCTGCCCATCGTTGTAAGTAAACTGCCCAGCAGTTCCGTTCGGGCGGACCTCAGCACTTTCGGGATCACCGTCTGCATTAGGACGCGTGCACTGTCCGGTAATCCGGTTGAAGGTAACCGTTGGGTCGGCGAAAGGACAAAGTGCAAAACGGCCATTCGGAGTCGTGGAGCTGCCGAAGAAGCTGCCGGTATTGATGACGGGCTCGGAGGAGATCCAGCGATTGCCCGCCATGACCGGGTCTTCCTTGACATACCCGGCGCCGAACATGGCGCTGAAGCGGTCGCCCGAGGAGCCGATCGTGATGTCGTACGACTGGCGAGTGCCATCGCCCTTGTCGAACTGGCCGAAATATCCATTGGCCTCTGCGCCGTCGAAATCGGTGCGCAGGATGACGTTGACCACGCCGGCGATGGCGTCGGAACCGTAGATGGACGATGCGCCATCCTTCAGCACCTCGATGCGTTCCACCGCAGCCGTCGGGATGGTGTTGAGGTCGACGGCGCCACCCAGGCCGGTGCCACCGACCCAGCGGCGGCCATTGACCAGCACCAGCGTACGGTTCGAGCCGAGGTTGCGCAGGCTGACGCGGGTTTCACCGTTGCCGCCATTGTTGACGGTGGTGTTGAGCGCAGAGCCGTTCGCAGTCAGGTTCTGGATCACGTCGCCGACAGACGTCAGGCCTTGGGCCTGAATGTCTTCGCGGCTCAGCGAGAACACCGGCTGCGAGGTCTCCGTCTCGGTGCGCTTGATGCGCGAGCCGGTGACAAAGATGCGGTCAAGGGTGGTCGGCTGCCCGGAGGTTTCCTGGGCGAACGCCGCGCCAGTGCCGACGATCGTAGTGGCGCCCGCGGCGAGCGCGAAGGTAATCGCGTCGCGGAGCTTGGTGGTCTTCAAGGTCATCTCTCTCTCCAAGTAAGGCTTGGTATTTCCCATGGGAACCTGACCGAAGGCGTCAAGAAAGACGCCAAAGCCGGCAAGGTTGCGGGCGATACTACTCCCCCCCGGAGAGAAATTAAAGTGTCGTTAACAAATCACGGAAATTTCGTGATGAGTGCCCGCCGGACGGAAAACACGGTCGGGTGGAGGCCCGGGAATCGCGGCCGCAGCGGCCTCAGAGATCCTGCTCGTAGCGGACGTAGGGCACGGTGCCTTCGTCGTTGGTCTCATTGTTCGGCGAGAACGGGTTCTTGCCGCGGGTGACGACGTTCTCGGCGCCGACGGTGAGCTGTCCACTCCAGGGCGTACGCCACGTCAGGCCGAGGCCGAGGCCCTCGAAGCGGGGCTGGCCGGGGGTTTCGATGACGCGGCCGATGACATTGGCGCTGAACGCGCCGTAGCCGCCGCCGACCGACAGGCTCTTGCTCTGCCATTCGTCGCCGAACTCGGCGGCGGCATCGGCGTAGGGCACCAGCTTGGCCTTGGCCAGGGTGCCGGCGATGGTGACGTAGGCGGCTTCGCCGAGGTTCTTCTGGGCGAACACCGTCAGGTCGTTGACGTCGATGTCCTTGCCGCGGTGCGTGTCGTTGCGCGTCAGCCAGGCGGGCAGGCTGTCCTTGCCCTGGCCGACGTTGACGCCGAAACCGCCGCCGGGGCGGTTGAAGGCGGCGGTCGCGCTGGCGCGGCGGCTGCCGTCGCGATCGCCGACCGAAGCCAGCTGGCAGTTGTTGACCAGGCCGCTGACCGCGTTGAACACGCCGTTGCGCTGGTTGCACAGCAGGGCCAGTGAATTGCCGGCTTCCAGGCCGAACGCGGCATCGAGGGAGTTGTTGCCGCCGAAGCGCCAGCGGGCGCCGGCGGGGGAGCCTTCGGTAGGCTCGAGGACAAGGAAGCCGCGCACCTGGCCGCTGCTGTTGTCGACGATCGGCAGGACCGTCTGGTCGCCCCGCTTGCCCTGCGCATGCGCGCCCGTCGCCGCGGTGGCGGCGAGCAGCAAGGCAACAAGAAGTCTGGCGAGTGGGCGTGCCATGGTCCGCTTATCGACCGACGGATGCGGCCGGAGTTCCCCCTGTGTTTACGGACGACCGAGTCTATTCGGTTTATGTTTATTTAACAATACGTTTAATGCGGCCTGAACGGGCCGGCCGACCAACGGTCATTGCACCCGCTCGGGCGCGGGCAGGGCGGCTTCCCGCCCGTCGAACAGCGCCTCGACGGCCGCTGGGTCGAACTCGTAGCGCTGGCCGCAGAACTCGCAGCGGATCCTGGCGGCGCCGTCGATCACCGCCGCGCGGGCTTCGTCCTGGCCCAGCGAGCGCAGCATGGCCGCGACCCGCTCGCGCGAGCAGGAGCAGCCGAACGCCAGCGGCTTCTCGCCCAGGCGTTGCGGGGCTTCCTCGTGGAACAGGCGGGTCAGCAGGGTGTCCGCCGGCAGGTCGAGCACCTCGGCCGCGGTGAGGGTGTCGAACAGGGCGTTGGCGCGACGCCAGCCATCGTCGTCGCCGGTGTCGCCCGGCAGCTTCTGCAGCATCAGCCCGGCCGCGCGCTCGTCGTCGGCGGCGAGCAGCAGGCGGGTCGGTAGTTGTTCGGACTGGCGGAAGTAGTCCTCAAAGGCGCCGGACAGGGCGTCTGCCTCGAGCGGCACCAGGCCCTGGTAGCGGGTCGGGTCCTGGCCGCGGGCACCGGGATTCTCGATGGTGATGGCGAGGATCGCGCCGTCGCCGAGGGCGCGCAGATCGCGCGAGGGCGGTGGGGCATCGCCTTCGGCCAGTTGCGCGATCGCGCGCAGGGTGCCGGCGGCGGTGCATTCGGCGAACAGCGTGCGCAGGCGGCCTTCGCCGCGCAGCTGCACCGACAGCCGGCCTTCGACCTTGGCATGCCCGGTGAACAGGGCCGACGCGGCGACGGCTTCGCCGAGCAGTTCGGACACGGCGGCGGGATAGTCCTCGCGCGCGCGGATCTGCCGCCAGGCCTCGTGCAGGTGCACGCGCACGCCGCGCACGCCGGCATGCGGCAGCAGGAAGCGGGTGAGGCGGTCGCTGTCGGCGGGGATGGATGGCATCGTTCGGTCCTGATGGGTGATGGCGCGTGCCTGGCCGATAATGCGTCGGCAGGCACGACACTCGCGCCTGGTGCACAGATGGGGATCCGATGATGCGGGCGCAAGCCTCGACCGATGATGCATCTGCCGGCACGCCACGCACAGCACCGCCGCGCAGGCGACGCTGGCGCAAGCGCCTGCTGTGGCTGCCGGTGTGGCTGCTGCTGTTCTCGGTGCTGCAAGTGCTGGTGCTGCGCTTCGTCGATCCGCCGTTTACCTCGTTCATGGCGATCCGCCAGTTCGAAGCTTGGATGGAGGGCGACTGGCGGTTCCGCATCGCGCACGACTGGCGCGACCTCGACGAGATCGCGCCGAGCCTGCCGGTGGCGCTGGTCGCGGCCGAGGACCAGACCTTCGCCGAGCACCACGGCTTCGACCTCAAGGCGATCGAGCATGCGCATGCGCGCAACGAGCGCGGCGGGCGCCTGCGCGGCGGCAGCACGATCAGCCAGCAGCTGGCCAAGAACCTGTTCCTGTGGCAGGGCTCGGGCCGCGCCTCGCGCTGGGTGCGCAAGGGCGTCGAGGTCTGGTACACGACGCTGATCGAGGCGCTGTGGCCGAAGCGCAGGATCCTCGAGGTCTATGCCAACGTCGCCGAGTTCGGCAACGGCATCTACGGGGCGCAGGCGGCCTCGCGCAGCTTCTTCGGGCGCGACGCCGACCGGCTCACGCCATCGCAGAGTGCGCGGCTGGCGGCGGTGTTGCCGAACCCGAGGCGCTACAACGCGGGCAATCCCGGGCCGTACGTGCAGCGGCGGGCGCAGTGGATCGAGCGCAACATGCGGCAGATCGGCGGTGCGGGTTATGTCGAGGCGCTGGACTAGCAATGGGCAGTGTCTGGCGCAAGTTCGCCACGAAAGTCGCCAGGTCCCCGCTTTCGCGGGGATGATGGTTGGCTCATGTGCTCCCGCGCGCCAACATCCCGGGCGCCGTCTTCATGGCTCGCGCGTTCCTCCGGTACGATGCCGCCATGTCGCGCGACACCCTGACCATCGTGGTCGCGGCCTTCAACGAGGCCGCCGCCCTGCCGCTGCTGCACCGGCGCATCGCCGATGCGCTCGATGCCGTGGCCGGCGATGGCATCGACGGCCGCGTGCTGTATGTCGATGACGGCAGCCGCGACGGCACCTGGGAAGTAATGCGCGGCCTGGCCAACGGCGATCGCCGCGTTGCGCTGCTGCGGCTGTCGCGCAACTTCGGCAGGGAGGCGGCGCTGACCGCGGGCCTGGACCGGGTCGAGTCGGGCGCAGCGCTGGTCCTCGATGCCGACGGCCAGGATCCGCCCGAGCTGCTGCCGCAGTTCGTCGCGAAATG
>JAIUOY010000159.1:0-131422 GCA_020160995.1 Pseudomonadota bacterium
AGAAGCGGCCGGGCGACCGCCAGGATCAGCGCGGCAGCGAGCAGAAGGCGCAGCAGCAGCAGCCACCATGGCATCTTCATCGGCGTCTGTTCGGCAGGCTCCAGGCCGATCAGCAGGCGGATGGCCGGAAAGCGCACCAGCTTGGGCAGTGGCGGGATCAGCCGCAGCAGCCAGTAGATCACCGGCAGCGCCAGCAGCAGGGCCAGCATGCCGGGGGCGGCAAACGCGAAAGCGCCGAAGCTCAGCATGGCTCAGGCCGTCGTCAGCCGACGCAGGTCGGCCATGGCGAGGTAGAGGGAAAGCAGGACGGTCTGCGCCGGCCGGTCGGTGCGGTGCAGGTGCACCGTCCAGTTGGCGGGGCGGGCGAGGCGCTGCAGGCCCTCCCGCTGGGCGGCGAGGCGTGCACCGTAGGCCGTGCGCACCGTTTCGACGCGACGGATCGTGTGCTGGCCTTCGGCTTCCAGGCCCTCGAACTTCACATGGCCGTCGAACGGCAGGTCTTCCTCGGCCGGATCGAGCACCTGCACGAGATGACCGCGCACACCGGCGCTCGCATAGTAGCGAACGATGTCCTCGATCTTTTCCAGCGGGTCGAGCCAGTCGGAAACCAGCACGACAGTGCCATGCGCCGGAAGCGGCACCATCGGCGGCAGGCTGGGCGGCTGGCGGTTGCTCTCGCGTGTCTCGTCGAACAGGGTTTCGGCGACGCGTCGGACGGCGATCCGGCCGGTGATCGGACGCATGCCCGTGCCCAGCACGGCGACCCGCTCGGCAGCGTCGGTCAGCAGGCTGGCCAGTGCGAGCGTGATCACCTCGGCGCGGACAGCCTTGGTGTCGAGGCCGCGCAGCGAGGCGTACTGCATGGACGGCGACGCATCGCGCCACAGCCACACGCTGGCGGCAGCCTCCCATTCGGTCTCGCGCACGAAAAGGTTGCGGCTGCGCGCGCTCTGGCGCCAGTCGATCTGGCTGGCGCTGTCGCCGTCGCGATAGGGCCTGTACTGCCAGAAGGCATCGCCCTGGCCGACGCGGCGCCGGCCGTGCACGCCCTGGATGACCGTCGCGGCGACGCGATCGGCCGCCACCATCAGGGCAGGCAGCGTTCCGGCGAGTTCCAGCGATCGGTTGAGGGTTGAAGGTGAGGCCATCGGCTCCCGCGGGGCAATGCTCAAGCCGGCATCAGGCCAGGCGGGCGCACATCTGGGCGATCACGGACTCCACGGTCACGCCTTCGGCGCGTGCGGAGAAATTCACGGCCATGCGATGACGCAGGATGGGACCGGCCAGCGCCACCACGTCGTCGACCGACGGTGCGAGACGGCCCTGGATGATGGCGCGCGCGCGGCAGGCCAGCATGAAGGCTTGGCTGGCACGCGGGCCGGGACCCCAGGCGACGCGCTGGCGCACGATGTCGAGGTCGGTGTGCTCGGGCCGGCCGGCGCGGACCAGCTTCAGGATGGCGTCGACGACGCTCTCGCCGATCGGCAGGCGGCGGACCAGCGATTGCGCGGCCATGAGGTCGGCCGGCGTCAATGCCTGGACCGGTGTCGCCTGAACGGCGCCGGTCGTGCCGATCATGATCTGGCGTTCCGCGGCCTCGTCGGGGTAGCCGACATCGATCTGCAGCAGGAAGCGGTCGAGCTGCGCTTCGGGCAGCGGATAGGTGCCTTCCTGTTCGAGCGGGTTCTGCGTCGCCAGCACATGGAACGGCGCCGGCAGGTCGTAGCGCTTGCCGGCCACGGTGACGTGCTTTTCCTGCATGCTCTGCAGCAGGGCCGACTGTGTGCGCGGGCTGGCGCGGTTGATCTCGTCCGCCATCAGGAGCTGGGCGAAGACCGGGCCTTGCACGAAGCGGAAGGAGCGGCGGCCGGCGTCGCTTTCTTCGAGGATTTCCGAGCCCAGGATGTCGGCTGGCATCAGGTCCGGCGTGAACTGGATGCGCTTGGCGTCCATGCCCAGCACCACGCCCAGCGTGTCGACCAGCTTGGTCTTGGCGAGGCCTGGGACACCGATCAGCAGCAGGTGGCCGCCCGAGAGCAGTGCAACCAGCGTTTGATCGATGACGTCCTGCTGGCCATATATGACCTGGCCGATGGCGGCGCGGGCGGCACGGAGCTGCCCACCCAGCCGCTCGATATCGGCGAGGGCGGCCTGGGCGTCAGCGTCGGTAGCAGTGGAAGTGTCGGGTGCCACCAGGGCGCTCCTGTCGTCGAGGGAATATGATTGAGGGAAGCCCAGAATTGAGGCCGGAACAAGGGCATGACAGTTGACGAAATTGTGCGGCGGGTCGCCGAGCGTAGTCGGCGTTTGGCATCTGGATTGCCCGTCCTCCAACCACCGCTCGGCAGCGATTTCTCCCTGAGCGGCGTAGTGCCATTGCCGGAGGTCTGGCGGCCGGCGGCCGTCCTGGTGCCGCTGGTGCGCCGCGATGCGGGACTGACCGTCCTGCTGACCCAACGCACCGAGGACATGCCGAGCCACGCCGGCCAGATCGCCTTTCCCGGCGGCCGCCGTCAGGCTGAAGATCCCGACGAGATTGCGACCGCCCTGCGGGAAACCGAAGAAGAGGTCGGTCTCACCCGCGATTTCATCGAGGTGATCGGGTCCATGGACCACTATCGCACCGGGACGGGGTACGAGATCACGCCGATCGTCGGCATCGTCACGCCGGGATTCACGGCCCGTGCAGATCCGCGCGAGGTCGCCGACGTCTTCGAGGTGCCGCTCGACCATTTCCTCGACGAGCGCAATCACCGCATCGACAGCCGGGTCTGGCAGGGGCGAGAACGACGCTACTACGCCATGCCGTACGGCGAACGCTACATCTGGGGCGCGACGGCCGGCATGCTGAAGAACCTGCAATTCGTGCTGACTGCTGCGGATTGACGTAGGACTGGAGCCGTCATGCGTATCGTTCTCCTGGTCCTGGGCCTCGTGCTGGCGCCGACCATTGCCTTCTTTCTTTGGGCATGGGGCGTGAAGATCAAGCAGGAGCGGCGGCTTGCCGGCACCCTGCCGTCCTGGCAGGACCTGCCGATGACTTGGCTCGGCATCGTGGGCTTCATCTGCGCGATCATCGGCTTCATCGTCATGTTCTTTACCCAGAACCAGGGTTACGGCGGGCTCTTCGCACCATGAAGCCGTCCGGTCGTCTCGAGGATGCGCCGTGGACGAACGATCCGGCAGTGCGGACCCTGTTTGCCGCGCTCGATGAGGCGAGCATCGTCGCCCGCTTCGTCGGGGGCTGCGTGCGCAACAGCGTGCTTGGCCGTGCCATCGACGACTACGATCTGGCGGTTTCGCACAAGCCGGACGCCGTGATGCGCACCCTGGAAGCGGCGAAGGTCAAGGTCGTGCCGACCGGCATCAAGCACGGCACGGTGACGGCAGTAATCGATGGCCGGCCGTTCGAGCTCACGACCCTGCGGCGCGATGTCGAGACCGATGGCCGCCGCGCCGTCGTCGCCTTCACCGACGACTGGCTGGAAGATGCCGGGCGTCGCGACTTTACCTTCAATGCGCTTTACGCCGACCGCGACGGCACGCTCTACGATCCGTTCGACGGTCGTCGCGATCTCGCCCAAGCGCGCGTGCGGTTCATCGGCGATGCCGAGACGCGCATCGCCGAAGATCGGCTGCGCGTGCTGCGTTTCTTTCGTTTTCATGCCTGGTACGGCAAGCCGCCCTTCGATGCGGCGAGCTTCGATGCCTGCCGTCGCAATGCCGGTTCTCTGCGCGGCCTCTCGGCTGAACGCGTGTCCAAGGAATTGCTGCGTCTCCTCAAGGCGCCGGATCCGGCAGATACGATTGCCGCGATGGTCGAGGCGGCCATCCTCGATCAATGGCTGCCGGAATGTGTGGGGGCGGCACGCTTGCGCGCACTGATTGCGCGCGAAGACAGGCCTGACCCGCTGCGCCGGCTGGCCGCGATCCTGCCTCCGGGCGCCGATGCGACAGCCATCGGCAAGCGACTGAAACTCTCGACGCAGGAGTCGCTGCGGCTCGACGTGATGCTTGCAGCCGAGCCGGCAATTGATATCGGCGGCGGTCCCAAGGCGTGGCGTGCCGGGATCTATCGTTTGGGCGGCGGCCTCTATGCCGACAGATTGCTGTTGGCGACGGCGGCGCCGGATGACTGGAAAGCCGCACTTGCGATGGCGCGTACCTGGACGCCACCGGAACTGCCCGTAAGCGGCGGCGATGCGCTGAAGCTCGGTCTGAAACCCGGTCCTCGCGTTGGCGCGCTGATCGAAGCGGTCGAGCAGTGGTGGATCGCAGGCGACTTCACCGCAGACCGCGCAGCCTGCCTCGCTGAACTTGAGCGCCTTGTCCGGGCATCGTCGTGATTCGTCCCGGCCTAACCTTCGTGCTGTGGCTCGCGATCGCGGCCGTCGTCGTCTTGAACGATCTGGTCGGCGACACCTGGATCGCGGCGGCGCTCTCGGTGCGTGCGGTCGAGTGGTACAAGGTACTGATACCGGCGCCTTACGTTCTGATGATGGCCGTCATCCACGCGCGGCGCACGGCGGGACCGAACTGGTTCGAGGCGGCATGCCTTGCGGCGCTGTTGTGGCCGACATCGACGGTCCTGGTCGACTTTCTCTACGCACGCGTGACCTACGACGAAGAGCCAGCGGTCTTCCTCGATCGCTTCGCCTTCTGGTGGGGCGCGCCCTATCCGCTGCTGGTGCTCCTGCTGTGCGCCGCGCCCTTGATTGCCGGCAAGGTCTTCGCGCGCCGTCGATGAACAACATCGCGCGGCTCTGCATCTCGGGCTATCGCTCCCTGCGCGACGTTCGGCTGGAGCTGGGGCCGCTTACGGTCGTCACCGGCGCGAACGGCAGCGGCAAGTCCAGCCTCTATCGCGCGCTGCGGCTGCTGGCCGATGTTGCGCAGGGGCGGATCATCCAGTCGCTCGCCATCGAAGGCGGTCTGCCCTCGGCGCTGTGGGCCGGACCCGAGGCGTTCTCCCGCGCCATGAAAGCGGGCAATCAGCCGGTACAGGGTCTGGTGCGCAAGGCTCCGGTCAGCCTGAAGCTGGGTTTCGCTTCAGAAGAGTACGGCTATGCTATCGATCTCGGGGTTCCGATCCCGGTACCGAGGTCGCGCTTTGGCCGCGACCCCGAGATCAAGTCGGAAGCCCTCTGGACCGGCCTCGTTCTGGGCCGCGCCAATGTCTTTGCGCAGCGCAAGGGGCCGTATGTGAGCCTGCGTGATCAGGAAGGAAGCTGGCGCGCCGCGTACGACAAGCTTGCCTCGTATGACAGCATGTTGACCCATTGCAGCAATCCCGACGATGGGTCCGAACTGCTGCTGCTGCGCGAGCATATGCGCGCCTGGCGGTTCTACGATCACTTCCGCACCGACAGCGAGGCACCGGCGCGGCGGCCTCAGATCGGCACGCGCACCCCGGTGCTGGCGGCCGACGGCGCCGACCTTGCGGCCGCCATCGCGACGATTCAGGAAGTCGGCGCGAACGACGAACTCGATGCAGCGATCGCGGACGCCTTTCCCGGCGGCTCGATCGATGTCCGCGATGCCGGTGGGCTCTTCGAGATCGAGATGAATCAGCACGGGCTGCTGCGCTCGCTCAGAACGTCCGAGCTCTCGGATGGGACCTTGCGCTATCTTTTGCTGGTCGCGGCTCTTCTGTCGCCGCGGCCGTCGCCGCTGATGATCCTCAACGAACCGGAGACCAGCTTGCATCCCGATCTGCTGGCGCCACTCGCCCGTCTGATCGCCAAGGCCTCCCGGCAATCCCAGGTCATCGTCGTCTCGCATGCGGCGACCCTGGTCTCGGCCCTGCACAAGGCAGGGGCGCACCAGATCGTACTCACCAAGCAACTGGGCGAGACGGTCATTTCCGACGATGAACGGCCGGCCTGGAACTGGCCGGCGCGCTGACGGCGATTAGCTGACGGCCTCGCCATGGCGGCCGACGCCCTGCACGAAGCGGCCTGCACCGGACTGGAAGCCCTGCGCGAAGGCGGCCTTGCTGCCTTCGATCTCGAGACGAATCGCAGCATCTTCCGGCAGGTCCCACTGCTTGATCAGCGAGTCGCGGTCCGAAAGCATGGCGATCTGCGGCAGTCCGGCCAACTCGTGCGCCAGCCGCTCGGCCTCCTGGCGCGCTTCGCCCGCTTTCACGAGGCGATTCACCAGCCCGATTGCGTGCGCTTCCTTCGCATCGACGGCACGGCCCGTCAGCATCATGTCGAGCGCGCGGCTCTGGCCGATCAGGCGGGGCAGGCGCACCGTACAGCCATTCGGCATCGGCCCGCCGTAGCGACGGCAGAACACGCCGAAGACGGCCGTTTCGTCGGCGACGCGCAGGTCGCACCACACGGCCAAGGCGAGGCCCGCGGCAACCGCATGGCCCGAGACGCCGGCGATGACCGGCTTCTTCAGCATGCGTTGGGTGACGCCCTTGTCGTCGCCGGCCCAGCAGAAGCCGAGCGCCGCGCCGCTGGCCAGTTCCTTGAGATCGGCGCCGGCACAGAAGGTGCCGCCCTGGCCGGTGAGAACGGCGACCTTGGCTTCATCGTCCGCCTCGAAGGCCATGAAGGCGTCATGCAACGCCTTCACCGTCGCGACCGTGCAAGCATTGCGTGCCGCCGGACGGTTGATGATCACCGTCGTCACCGGGCCGTTGCGTTCGACCAGAACGTCGTTGCTTGTCATGTCGCGGTTCCTCGTAAGGGCTGTCAGTTCACGTCGAGCTTCAGCCCTTCCTTGTCGATCACGCCTTTCCATTGCGCGATCTGGGCGGTGACGAACTGGGCGAACTGCTCGGGTGTGCCGTAGGCCGGCGTGCTCGCCATCAACGCGATGCGCTCCTTGGTCTTCGCGCTGTTGAGCCAGACCTTCATCTGGGCATTGAGCGAATCGACGATCGGCTTCGGCGTACCGGCCGGCAGGAAGACGCCGAACCATGTCGAGACGTCGAAGGGCTTCAGTTCCGGCATGGTCTCGCAAATCGGCACCAGCTCGGGCGCCGCAGGATTGCGCTGCGCAGACGTCAGGCCCAGCGCCCTGAGCTTGCCTGCGCGGATGAACTCGATGGATGTGGTGAGATTGTCGAAGAAGAACTGGGTGACGCCCGCCGTCAGATCGGCGAGCGCCGGGGCGGCGCCACGGTAGGGGATGTGTTCGGCCTTGGTGCCGGTGAGCTGGAGGAACCAGGCGGCGCTGAGGTGCGGCGACTGGCCGGTGCCGGACGAGGCATAGGAGGCCTTGCCGTTCTGCGCTTTGAGCCAGGCGACGAACTCGGGAATGGTCTTGGCCGGCACCGATGGGTGAAGGACCAGCACGTTGGGAGCGGTGATGGCGTTCGACACCGGGATCAGGCTCGCCGGCGTATAGGGCATGTTGCGGTAGAGCGAATAGGCGATTGCTTGCGGGCCGATATTGCCCATCAGGATCGTGGTGCCGTCGGGCTTCGACTTTACCACTTCGGTCGAGCCGATCACGCCGCCGGCGCCCGACTTGTTGTCGACGACACAGGACTGGCCCCAGGCTTCCTGGAGATGGGCGGCCAGCAGACGGCCCATGATGTCCGTGCCGCCGCCCGGTGCCGCCGGAACGACGACGCGCACGCCTTGAGTCGGCGTCCAGGCAGCCTGCGCACGCGAACTGGTGGGCAACAACGCGGCAGCCGGCAAAGCGCTGGCTGCGACCAAGGCCGCACGACGTGTAAGGTGACGAGTCATTGATATCCTCCCTTTGTCATCTTTTCGTTTTCGTTGCTCTTCTCATGCGCCGGTCAAGGCGACATGGCACGCGCGAAGCGTAAAACGTTCCGCCCTGTGGCAGTTTCAGGTCGAGAGGTCGCGATTACGGCCAGCGCACCTCCGGCGGCAGCGACATGAGGATCGCCTCGACATTGCCGCCGGTCATCAGGCCGAACTTGGTACCGCGATCGTGGAGCAGGTTGAATTCGACGTAGCGTCCGCGCCGCGCGAGCTGGTGGGCGCGCTCGACCTCGGTCCAGGGCTCGTTCATGTGGCGACGCACCAGTTTGGGATAGATGTCGAGGAAGGCCGTGCCGACATCGCGCGTGAAGGCGAGGTCGCGCGCATGGTCGCCGCTATCCAGGTAGTCGTAGAAGATGCCGCCGACGCCGCGCGGCTCGTTGCGATGCGGCAGGAAGAAGTACTCGTCGCACCATTCCTTGAAGCGCTGATAGTAGGTGGGATCATGCGCATCGCAGGCGGCGCGTAAGGTAGAGTGGAAGTCCCGCGTGTCGGGATCGTGCGGCGTCATCGGCGTCAGGTCGGCGCCGCCGCCGAACCAGCTTCGCGTCGTCACGATGAACCGCGTGTTCATGTGCACCGCCGGCACCCTGGGGGACTGCATGTGGGCGACCAGCGAGATGCCGGAGGCGAAGAAGCGCGGATCCTGGTTGGCGCCGGGGATCTGATTGCGGAACTCGGGGCTGAACTCGCCGAACACGGTCGAGACGTTGACGCCCACCTTCTCGAAGACCCGGCCGCGCATCAGCGCCATCGTGCCGCCGCCGCGATCCTCGCCGTTCGGCCCCTTGTCGCGCTGCCAGAGCTTGCGCTCGAACCGGCCGGCCGGCTTGTCGCGATGCGTGCCTTCGAGGTCGTCCTCGATCTTCTCGAAGGCGGCGCAGATCTTGTCGCGCAGCCCTTCGAACCAGGTGCGCGCCTCGGTCTTGCGCCGCGCAATGGTCGCGTCGTCGGGCAGCGGCGAGGGGCCTTGGGGGCCGGTTGCGTGGCGGGCGGCGTGGCGGGCGGGCTGGGTCATGCGAGGTCCTGGAATCCCGAAGTCTGGCGAAGCGCCTCGCTCAATACCATCGCGCCTGCGAGCGCGACATTGAGCGAACGTGCGCCCTTTTTGAGCGGTACCCGGACCCGGAGCCCGGCCGCCTCGTGCACCTCGGCGGGGACCCCGGCGCTCTCGCGGCCGAGCAGCAGGATGTCGCTGGCCTCGAAGCGGGCCTGGGGCAGGGGAACGGCGCCCGCCGTGGTCAGGAGGACGAGCCGGCCCTCCGGCCGGTCTCGCCGGAAGGCCGCCCAGGAAGGGTGCCGGATCAGGGTCGCCAGGTCGTAGTAGTCCAGGGAGGCCCGCCGCATGCGCTTGTCGTCCACCGGGAAGCCGCAGGGCTCTATGATGTGCAGGGGGGTGTCCAGACAGGCCGCGAGGCGAATGAAGGCGCCGAGGTTTTGCGGGATGTCGGGCTCGAACAGGGCCAATTGCATGGGCCTTGTATCCTCGTCCGCGCCGCGGAAGCCCGATGCGGCACGCTGTCACAGAAAGCCGCGTTTCGGGACTGCGACCAACAGAGCCTTGAAACATAAGGGGCTTTCGCGGTTTAAAGGCCCATCTCCTCGGGGGGACGGAAGAGAGAAATCATGGCGTCTTCAAGCATTCCAGCTGGCGGGCACAGCGACCCGACCCGGCGCGACTTCCTCATGGTCGCAACGGGCGCCCTTGCCGGCGTCGGTGCGGCGGCCACCGCTTGGCCCTTCATCAACAATCTCAATCCCGCCGCGGACACGCTCGCGCTGTCGACCATCGAGGTGAGCGTCACCCCGATCCAGGTCGGCCAGGCCGTCACCGTGAAGTGGCGCGGCAAGCCGGTGTTCATCCGGCACCGCACACCGGAAGAGATCAAGGAAGCCGAGGCGGTGCCGCTGTCGGCTCTACCCGATCCGCAGACCGACAATGCGCGTGTCACCGACACGGCGAAGAAGGTCCGCCCGGAATGGCTGATCATGATCGGTGTCTGCACCCATCTCGGCTGCGTGCCGCTCGGCAACAAGCCGGGTGACCCGAAGGGCGAGTTCGGTGGCTGGTTCTGCCCCTGCCACGGCTCGAGCTACGACACCTCTGGACGTATCCGCAAAGGACCGGCACCGAAGAACCTCGTGGTTCCCGAGTACCTGTTCACGTCCGATAGCCTCGTTCGCATCGGCTGATCGACGTCGATCGCCCGCCACTGATCTCGCTGGAGTTCACAGCAATGGCTTCGTCACACGGCACGCCGCCGGTCTTCAATAACAAGGTGATCGCCTGGATCGATCACCGCCTGCCGATCTTCTCGTATATCGAGAAGGAGTATCACACCTTCCCGACGCCCCGGAATTTCAACTATTTCTGGAATTTCGGCGCGATCGCCACGGTGATGCTGGTCCTCATGATCGCGACGGGCGTGGTGCTGGCGACGAACTACACGCCGCATGTGCTGATGGCCTTCGACTCGGTGGAGCGTATCGACCGTGACGTGCCGCAGGGCTGGCTGATCCGCGACCTGCATATGAACGGCGCGTCGTTCTTCTTCATTGCCGTCTACATCCATATCTTCCGCGGCATGTACTACGGCTCCTACAAGGCGCCGCGCGAACTGCTGTGGATCCTGGGCGTCGTCATCTTCCTGCTGATGATGGCAACGGCGTTCATGGGCTACGTGCTGCCGTGGGGCCAGATGAGCTTCTGGGGCGCCACCGTCATCACCAACCTGTTCTCGGCCATCCCGGTGGTCGGCGACGCGATCGTGAACTGGCTGTGGGGTGGCTTCGCCGTCGACAACCCGACGCTCAATCGCTTCTTTGCCCTGCACTACCTGCTGCCGTTCATCATCGTGGCCGTCGTGGCGCTGCACGTCGTGGCGCTGCACATCCACGGTTCGAACAACCCGACCGGCATCGATCCGAAGGGCCCGCAGGACACCGTGCCCTTCCATCCGTACTACACGATGAAGGACGGCTTCGGCGTCGTGGTCTTCCTGATCGTCTATGCCGGCTTCGTCTTCTTCGCACCCGACTACATGGGCCATCCGGACAACTACATTCCGGCGGACCCGCTGGTGACGCCGGCGCACATCGTGCCGGAATGGTACTTCCTGCCGTTCTACGCGATCCTGCGCGCCATTCCCGACAAGCTCGGCGGCGTGCTGGCCATGTTCGGCGCCATCGCCGTGCTGTTCGTCCTGCCCTGGCTCGATACCTCGCGCGTCCGGTCGGCCACGTTCCGGCCGATCTACAAGTGGTTCATGATGCTGCTGGTGGTCGACGTGGTCATCCTGGGCTTCTGTGGTGCCAATCCGCCGGAAGGCTTCTGGGTGCCGCTGTCGCAGCTCGCCACGCTCTACTACTTCTTCCACTTCCTCATCCTGCTGCCGGTCTTGGGCAAGATCGAACGGCCATTGCCATTGCCTCCCAGCATTGCCGACGCAGTGCTCAAGAAGAAGGCGGTGTAAGAGCCATGCGTAAGCTACTCGTCACGGGTGCCATCGCCCTCGCAGCCCTCGCCACCGGCGCGGTCGCCATCGCGGCCGGCACGACGGAGCCGCCACCGCAAAGGAAGTGGCACTTCCAGGGGCCGTTCGGCACCTACGACCGTGCCGCCGCCCAGCGCGGATATCAGGTCTATCACGACGTCTGCGCGGCCTGTCATTCGTTGCAGCTCCTGGCCTATCGCAACCTGATGGAACTCGGCCTCACCGAGAATCAGGTGAAGGATCTGATCAAGGACATCACCGTCCCCGATCTCAACGACGACGGCCAGCCGGTCGATCGGCCCGCGCGTCTGTCGGATCGCTTCAAGAAGCCGTTCCCGAACCAGGCCGCCGCCGCTGCCGCCAACAACGGCAAGGCGCCGCCCGACCTCAGCGTCATCGTCAAGGCGCGCACGGACGGTCCGAACTACCTGCACGGCCTGCTCACCGGCTATGTCCCCTACGACAAGCTGACGCCCGAGCAGATCAAGGAGTTCGCGGTCACCAAGGACGACAACTTCAACAAGTACTTCCCGGGCCACAAGATCGCGATGGCGCCGCCGCTGGCGGACGACAAGGTGGCCTATACCGACGGCACCAAGTCGACGCTCGACCAGCAGTCGTCCGACGTCGTCGAGTTCCTGGCCTGGGCGTCCGAGCCGCATATGGAAGACCGCAAGCGCACCGGCGTGCGGGTCATCCTGTTCCTGCTGGCGCTGGCGGGCTTCATGTACGCCGTGAAGCGCATGGTGTGGTCTGACAAGCACTAGGCTCCACGCCCGAAAGACATCGAAGCCCCATACCTCAAGTATGGGGCTTTTTCTTTGGCGGGTCGGTCCTTATCGAAGGATGAGGAAACCGTACGAACCGATAGTTCCTCGATTGTACACGCGCGCTCTTGACCATGAGGGCGCCCGTCCTACGTCCAGATGACGTCCACTACCCCAGGAGGGCGTCATGTGTGATTACTCATTGGAGCTTTATCGTTCACGTCCTGCGACTGAAGAAGAGCAATACACGCTTCGCCGCTTCCCCAGCGGCACCATGGGCTTCACGGCCGCCCGCGACTGCGAGACCGCAGTGTGCATCCCGGCCGATGCCCGGTTGAGGCTGGAAGGCATCGGCGAGGCCGTGCAGCAAGCCTACTCTGTGAAGCCAATCGAAGAAGTCGTGATGACGCGCATCGAAGGCGGTGCCTACGCGCATAAGGATGCCGTGCGGTTCTCGAACGGCCGGGAAGTTCTGCTGCAGAGCTTCAATGCCGGCCTCACGGCCGAAGTCATCGCCTCCACGTCCGACCTCACGGGCATCGGTGAAATGCGTCGTTGGCGTTCGCCGGCCGACTTGGTCGACGCCTGACCAACCGCTGATATGAGCTCGGGAAGGCTCAGGCCTTCCTGAGCCGGCGGCGTTCGATGGCTTCGTAGCGCTGGATCAGACGACGCGCCCGGTCGATGACCGGGATGTCGATCATTTTGCCATCGACCGAGAAGGAGCCGCGGCCTTCGGCTGCGGCTTTCTCGTCTGCCGCGATCAGTTTCCGCGCATAGGCCACGTCTTCATCGGGTGGCGTAAACGCCTCGTTGAGGGCCTGGACCAGGCCGGGATGAATGCAGGTGCCGCCGGAGAAGCCGAAGCGCCGCGCCCGGATGGCGCTCTTCCGGTAGGCTTCGGGATCGGAATAGTCGGCGACCGTACCCAGGATGCCGATCATGGCAACGCCATGGGCCTGTGCGGCGAAAGCCACCATGCGCTTGGGCAGTTCCAGCGTCTCGTCGCCCGGCACCGAGCCGGTTTCCAGCGCGAAGTCCTCGCCACCCAGCATCATGGCGATGACGCGCGGCCCTCGTTCGGCGATATCGTTCAACTCGGTGAGGGCGCGCGGATGTTCGATCATGGCGCCAAAACCCACGCTGCCCACGGGCATGCCGCGCTCGCGCTCCAGTTCCGTCACCAGCTCGTCGAGCAGCCTGAGGTGCTGCACGCCTTCGGTCTTGGTGATGAACAGCGCCGAGAGGCCCGGCCGCACCGCCGCCTCGATGTCGGGAATGGCGAGGCGCAGCGGCCGGTTGATACGCACCGCGACGTCGGCGCCGCCGCGCGCCACCTTCGTCATCGTCTCGGCCAGCATGGTGCGGGCTTCGGGCTTCTGGGCCGGCTGAACGCTGTCTTCGAGATCGACCAGTACGCAATCCGCGCCGCGCTCATGGGCCTTGTCGATGAACTTCGGCACATTGCCTGGCACATAGAGAATCGAACGCCAGACGGGTGGAGCAGGGCGGTGGACGGTCACTTCTTCTTCCCTTTGGAGATGGCGCCCGAAGCGCAGAGCCGATCGTACTCGGCGGCTCCCAGTAGCGGCTTCAACAGCTCTTCATTGTGCTGGCCGATCCGGGGGGCCGCGCTCTTCAGGGCGCCGGGCGTGCCCGACAGTCGCGGCACGACGGGATGCGTCGGCAGCTCGCCCATGTCTTCGTCGGGTATCTCGATCAACGCCTCGCGTTCCAGCACATAGGAATCCTGCACAATCTGCGAAATGTCGTTGACCGGGCCGATTGTGACGCCCGCTTCGTCGAAATACTTCAGATTCTCCTCGAGATCGCGGGCAGCGATGAAGCCGCCGATGATCTCGTCGAGCTCGAGGCCGTTTCTCACGCGCTCGATATTGGTGGCGAAGCGCGGATCCTTAACCAGCTCGGGCCGTCCGATCTTCACCAGCACGCGCTCGGCCATGCCTTGCGTCGAGGCCGAGAGGCAAACCCAGTGGCCGTCCTTGGTCTGATAGACATTGCGCGGCGCCGCATTGGTCGAGCGGCTGCCGGTCCTCACCTTCACGTCGCCGGTGAGCTTGTGATTGGCGGCCTGCGGGCCGAGCATCGAAAACAACGGATCGAACAGCGGCAGGTCGAGCGTCTGGCCCTTGCCGCGGTTCATCTCGACCTCGCGCAATGCCACCATCACCGCGCCATAGCCGTTGAGGGCGGCCATGCAGTCCGCGAGATACATCGGCGGCAGCACGGGCTCGCGATCGGCGAAACCGTTCATCGACGCAAAACCGCTATAGCCCTCGATCAGAGTGCCGAAACCCGGCTTGTGCCGGTAGCGACCATCCTGGCCCCAGCCGGAGATGCGCACGAACACCAGCTTGGGATTGATCGCGTGCAGTTCGGCGGGCGAGAGGCCCATATCCTCCATGACGCCCGGCCGGAAACTCTCGACCAGGATCGCCGCCGATTTCGCCAGTTCGCGCACGATGGTGCGGCCTGCATCGGAGCGCAGGTCGAGGGCTATGCTCTTCTTGTTGCGGCTATAGACCTTCCAGGCCGTTTCGACTCCCTTGACCCGCCAGGAGCGCAAGGTGTCGCCTTCCGGCGGCTCGATCTTGAGGACCTCGGCGCCGAAGTCGGCGAGCTGCAAGGTCAGTACATTGCCCGCGACCAGCCGAGACAGATCGACGACGCGGACCCCGTTCAGGGGGCCGCGCGCGCCGGGCTCGAAGGTCTTTTGGGAAGGTTTCCTAGCCAACGTGCTTGGCCATGAACGCGAGCGTGCGCTCATAGGCTTGCTTGGAAGCCGCGGCATCGTAGCTGCCGCGTTCGTCGCAATGGAAGCCGTGGTCGGCGGGGTAGTCGAAGATCTGCACGCCGGGATGGAGCTTACGCAGCTCGCTCACATGCTCCATCGGGATGTGCATGTCCTTGTCGCCGAAATGCATCATCGTCGGCACGGTGGGCTTCTCGTTTCGCGTGCCGTAGATGCCGCCGCCGTAGTAGGCGATTGCCGCATCGGGTTTGAGCCGCGTCGCCGACAGCCAGGTGATGGTGCCGCCCCAGCAGAAGCCGGTGACGCCGACCTTCTTGGCGCCGCGCTTCTTCAGTTCGGCAATGGCGGCATCGACATCCTGCACGGGCTTGTCGAGGCCGAGCTCGGTCACGTATTTGCGGCCTTCGGCGATGGTGTCGGGCGTGTAGCCCAGTTCGACGCCGGTCTTGATATGGTCGAAGAAACGCGGCGCCAGCGCGATATAGCCGTCGGCCGCGAACTTGTCCGTCACGGCGCGGATGTGATGATTGACGCCGAAGATTTCCTGGATGACGACGATGCCGCCTTTGGCGGTGCCGGTCGGAGTCGCGAGATAGGCGCCGATTTCGCCGGCGGCAGACTTAAGTCGAATATCTTCGCCCATGAAAATTCCTCCTCGTTGCGGGCGGCATTGGACATGGTAATGCGACCGGGTTCAACCATTCAGCCGAGCCCGTCGGAGAGGCGCGCCATGTACATTCCGAAGCACTTCGAAGGCGACGAGGCCATCGGCCGTGAGATCATGCAGGCCCATAGCTGGGCGCTGCTGATGACCGCTGGCGAAGACGGTGCGCCTGTGGCCACGCATCTGTCTCTGCTCTGGCAGGACGATGGCACGCCGCACGGATCGCTGGTCGGACATATGGCGCGCGCCAACACCCACTGGAAGCTGTTCGAGCGCAACGTCGATTCGCTGGCATTGTTCTGGGGGCCGCACGCCTATGTTTCGCCCACTTGGTACGCGCCGGGCGTCAAGGTGCCGACCTGGAACTACGTTACGGTCCACGCTTATGGCCGGCCGCAGGTGATCGAGGATACGCAGGGCGCCATCGACGTGCTGACCAGGCTCGCCTCTGCCTACGAAGGGACGAGCGATGATTCTTGGAGCCTGCGCCGGTTGCCGCCGGGCAATGCCGAGGCACAGACCAAAGGCATCGTCGCGTTTCGCATGGCGCTGTCACGCATCGAGACCAAGATCAAGCTCAGCCAGAATCGCGACCTCGAAGATCGTCGCCGCGTCATCGACAAACTCGAAGCGAGCGAAAACCAGGATGCGCAGGCGACCGCGGCCTGGATGAAGCGCGTCTTACCGTAGCAGCGGAACTGCAACGCCTTTACTTAGGCCGAACCATCGTACAGGTTGCCGAAAGATTTCAGTCGGAGGGAAACTAAAATGGCTATGCGTCGTCGTGGTGTTGTCAAAGGTGGCTTGGGCACGGTGATCGCTGCCGGTGTCGGAATGCCGCTTTACCTGCCGGCGGCGCGTGCGCAGACCTATCCCAGCAAGCCCATCACCTTCATCGTGCCGTGGCCGGCGGGTGGTTCGAGCGACATTACCCTGCGTGCCATGTGCGAATCGGCAAGCAAGGTGCTGGGCCAGCCCTTCCAGGTCGACAACAAGAGCGGCGCGGCGGGCACGCTCGGCCCGGCAACGATGGCGGCTACCGCCAAGCCCGACGGCTACACGATTGCCCAGCTTCCGATCTCGGTGTTCCGCCTGCCGGTAATGCAGAAGACCGCCTTCGATCCGATGAAGGACTTCACCTACATCTCACATCTCAGCGGCTACACTTTCGGCGTCACCACGGCAGCCGACCAGCCCTTCAAGACCTTCAAGGACGTCATCGAGTTCGCCAAGGCCAACCCGGGCAAGGTGACTTATGGCACGCCGGGTGCCGGCAGCTCGCTGCACATCGGCATGGAGCGGATCGCAGCCCAGGCCGGTATCAAGTGGACGCAGGTGCCCTTCAAGGGCGGCGCGGAAACCAATGCCGCCGTGCTGGGCAAGCACACAACCCTTCAGGCCGACTCGACGGGCTGGAAGCCGCTGGTCGATGGCGGCCAGCTCCGCCTGCTCTGCGTCTGGACGGAGAAGCGCACCAAGAACTGGCCGGATGCCCCGACCTTGAAGGAACTCGGCTTCGACATGGTGTTCGACTCGCCGTTCGGTGTCGGCGGCCCGAAGAACATGGACCCGGCGGTGGTCAAGAAGATCGACGATGCCTTCAAGATCGCGCTCGAGGACAAGGCCGTGATCGCCACCCTCGAGAAGTACGATATGACGCCGCGTTACATGACGACGGCCGCCTACGACAAGTTCGCGCGCCAGCTCTATCTCGAGGAGAAGGCGGTCATCGAGAAGCTCGGCCTCGCAGCCAAAGGCTGATCCTCGAGGGCGAGCAACGACAACGAACAACGATAAAAAGCGTCTGAATCACGAAAAGGCCCAGGGAGGAGCCACTCATCATGCGTCGTCGTTCACTTATGGTCTCATCGGGCGCAGCCGCCGTCGGCGTCTTCGCCCCGTCCATCCTTCGCGCTCAGGGCGCGAAGGATTTCCCCAACAAGCCGATCACCTTGATCATGCCGTGGCCGGCTGGCAGCGGCGTCGATCTCTGGCATCGCGCCATGGCGGATGCGGCCGGCAAGATTCTTGGACAGCCGGTGATCGTTGACAATCGCACCGGCGGCTCCGGCACGAGCGGCCCTGCCAGCATGGCGGCCGGCGCGAAGCCCGACGGATACACGATCTCGCAGATGCCGGTGACGATCTTCCGCCTGCCGCACATGCAGAAGACGCCGTACGATCCAATGAAGGATTTCACCTGGATCCTCCATACCTCGGCCTACACGTTCGGCGTCGTGGTGCGGGCGGATTCACCGATGAAGACCTTTGCCGACGTGATCGAGTTCGCGAAGGCCAATCCCGGCAAGTTCACCTACGCCACGCCGGGTGCGGGCAGCTCGCTGCACATCGGCATGGAGCAGATCGCGCAGAAGGCCGGCGTGAAGTTCACCCACGTGCCGTTCAAGGGGGGGCCCGAAGGCTGGGCCGCCCTCGAAGGCGGGCATGTCATGGCCGATGCCGATGCCACCGGCTGGGCGCCGATGGTCGATTCGGGCAAGTTCCGCCTGCTCTGCATCTGGACCCAGGAGCGCAACGCGCGCTGGCCCAATGTACCGACGCTGAAGGAAGTCGGGTTCGACCTCACGCTCGATTCGCCGTTCGGCATTGCCGGTCCCAAGGGCATGGATCCGGCCGTGGTGCAGAAGCTGCACGACGCGTTTAAGGCGGCGCTCGACGATCCCAAGGTGGCCGAGCTGCGCGCTAAATACGACTATCCCAAGCGCTACATGAACACGGCCGACTATGCCAAGTTCGCCAAGCAGCAGTATGACGAGCAGCGCGCCGTGGTCGACCAGCTCGGGCTCGCCAAGAAGAACTAGATCGAGACAAGAGAGGAAGACGTCCTGACGATGGTGCGGCGTGCTGAGTTCTGGGGCGGTCTGTTCTGGCTGGCCTTCGGCGTCTTCATCACCTGGCAAGGCTGGCTGCTCGATCTCGGCAGCCTGCGCGAGCCGGGATCGGGCTTCGTCTTCTTCTGGCTCGGCCTGCTGATTTCGATCTTCGCGATCTCGATTGCGTTCAACGGCGTGCGCGGCCGCGGGCCCTTGCTGGGCGAGCTGTGGCAAGGCGCACGCTGGCGCAACGTGCTCCTCGTGATCCTGGCGCTCATCGCCTTCGGCTTCCTGTTCGAGCGGCTGGGCTTCGTCTTGTGCAGCCTGGCCCTGCTGCTCTTTCTGATGACATTCGTCGATCCCGTGAAGCCCGCGCTTTCCATCCCGATCTCGATCGTGGCTGCGGTCGGCGTCTGGTACATCCTCGAAAAGGTCCTGCTGGTCCAGCTTCCCAAGGGAAGCTGGCTCGAAGGCCTGCCGCTGTTGGGCTGATCGCATGGACGTGCTTGCCGGTCTGGGTCAGGGCTTCGCCGTCGCCTTCGACCCCATAAACCTTCTCTACTGCTTCATCGGCGTCTTCATCGGCACCCTGGTCGGCGTGCTGCCCGGGATCGGGCCGATCTCGGCGATGTCGCTGCTTTTGCCTGTGACGCTCTCCGGCACGCCCGAGTCCGGCATCATCATGATGGCCGGCATCTACTACGGCTCCATGTATGGCGGCTCGACCACGGCGGTGCTGGTCAACATCCCGGGCGAGGCGGCCTCGGTCGTCACCTGTATCGACGGCCACGAAATGGCCAAGCGCGGCCGTGCCGGTCCGGCGCTGGGCATCGCCGCCCTGGGTTCCTTCGTTGCCGGCACCTTCGCCATCGTCGCGCTAATGCTGGTGGCGCCGCTGCTGGCCAAGGTCGCGGTGGCCTTCGGACCGCCGGAATATTTCAGCCTGATGGTGCTCGGTCTCACGATCCTGTCGTTCCTGACTCAAGGGTCGATGGGCAAGGCGCTGCTGATGGCGGCGGTGGGCGTGGTGGTGGGCCTTGTCGGGCTGGACCAGATCAACGCCATGCCGCGATTGACTTTCGACCGCCTGGAGCTGGTCGATGGCATCGGCCTCGTGCCGGTGGTGATGGGCCTGTTCGGCGTCGCCGAGATTCTGACCAACATCGAGCAGCAGATCCGTCGCGACATCGTGCAGTCGCGCATCGGCAGCCTCTGGCCCTCGCCGCAGGATCTGAAGGCGAGCGCCGGTCCCATCGGGCGCGGCACGATCCTCGGCTTCCTGCTGGGCGTGTTGCCGGGCGGTGGCGCGGTGATCTCCTCCTTCGCCTCCTACGCCATCGAGAAGAAGCTTTCGCGCACGCCCGAACGGTTCGGCAAGGGCGCCATCGAAGGCGTGGCGGGACCGGAAGCAGCCAACAATGCGGCAGCCGGCGGCGCCTTCATTCCGCTGATGACTCTCGGCATCCCGCCCAACGTCATCATGGCGCTGCTGCTCGGCGCCTTCATCATCCACGGTCTGCAGCCCGGGCCTCTTATGATGAGCCAGAACCCGGGGATCTTCTGGGGCATCATCGCCAGCATGTATGTCGGCAACATCATGTTGCTGGTGCTGAACATGCCGCTGATCGGCATGTGGGTGCAGGTGCTGAAGGCGCCCTACAAGATCCTGTTCCCGCTGATCCTGATGTTCTGCATCGTTGGCGTCTTCGCCTCGGGCAACGCGGTGTTCGACGTGTTCGTGATGATCGCCACCGGCGTGCTGGGCTATCTGATGCGGAAGTTCGGCTACGAGGCGGCGCCGCTGGTGCTGGCCTTCGTGCTGGGCCCGATGCTGGAGAACAACCTGCGCAAGGGGTTGATCCTGAGCGAGGGCAACTTCGACATCTTCGTCACCCGGCCGATCTCGCTGGCCTGTCTGGTCGTGGCGGCGTTGCTGCTCGTTGCGCCGCTCCTTCCCGCGCTTCGCAAGAAGCGCGAGAAGGTGGCACTCGACGTGACCGAGTAGTTACTTCGCCTTCAGGAGGTCGGTGACCTTCAGGAGGATCAGCTCGTTGTCGTCGGACTTGCCGAGCGCGCGGCCCGACGAGAAGGGCAGGTTGTTGTCGTTGCCGACGATGATGTGGTCGGCGTCGACCAGATCCACGTTCTCGATGGTGAAGAACGGGAAGGTGAGCTTGCCGTCCTTGCCGCCCTGGCGGGCAAGCTTCTTCGGGTCCTGGATGTCCATCAGGTCGATGTAGCCCACCTTCTTCACGAAGCCGTCGGCATCGGCCTGGCCGAGATCGACCTTGTAGATGCGCTTGAACTTGGCCGGCACGTTGAAGCAATCGGGCTTCGGCGCGCCGGCTGCGCAGGCCTGCGCGGCATCGCCTTCGGTGTCGTCGCGCTCGATGATCAGACCACTGGTGGCGTCGATCATGTTGAAGTCGCCAATCGAATTGGTCGGCGCGTCGAGGGCGTACTTGTAGCTCTTGCCGGTGTATTCGCCCTTCGCGGTGTCGAACTCGAGGATGCGCGGGAAGCGCTTGCCGTCCCTCGCTTCGAGTTCGCCGGACTCGGTCACCAGCGGACCTTCGAGGAGGGGGTAGAGGAACTTGCCGTCGGGGGAGGCGGCCATGCCCTCGAATCCCTTGCTGCGCCGGACCTCGAACTTCACCGGACCGGGCGCGCCCGGCATGACGACCGCAGGATGGTCGGGCGAACGCACCGGCTTGCCGTCGACCTTGGTCTCCACGACCTGCAGGACCTTGCCGTTGCGGTCCGTCTTGATCAGGAACGGGCCGAACTCCTCACCGAACCACAGCGCATCGCCGATCGGCTGGATCGACTCGAGGTCGAAGTCCGAGCCGGTCAGGTATCGCTTGGGCGTGTTCTCGTTGACGATGCGGAACGGCACCTTGCGGTCGGGATCGTGCAGGAAGGTCGTCGACACCCGCTCGACGGCACCGCTCTTCCAGTCCGGCTTCAGCACATGGAACGTCAGCATCGCGTCGGGCGAGTTGGCCTTGGAGCCGAAGCCGTTGTCGGTCACCGTGAGAAAGCTGCCATCCTTCAGGTTCTTGATACCGGACAGGCCCTGCACCGGCTGGCCCTTGAGCGGCAGCTTGAGGCCGGTGGGCCGGGGCGCAGCCTTGTCCGACAGGGCGGAGAAGGCCTGGACGCTCTCGGGCGTGTCCACACGCTGGCCCGGCGGACCGGCGTAGCGGCCGGAAATCTGCAGCTCCTGTGGCGCATCGGCTGGCGCCGGCACCAGGGTCATGGCCGGCAACACGGCGTGGCCTTCCAGCGTCGCCGGGAACTTGGTCTGGGCCGATGCGGGAAAGGCAGCCAGCAGGAGAGCGGCGAAGGAGGCGCCAAGAAGCAGATGTGTTCGCATGTTTTTCTCTTCAGAGGATGTGACGTCTGCCTGCTACAGACTTCGCGCTACGGTTTGCTGACGGTCCTTGTGGATCGTGCCGGGGCGCGGCAAAGATCGTAATGGAAACGCCATCTTTGGCCGTTAGCCAGACGGGCTGCTTTCCAGGAGACTTCATGGCTGCTCGCAAGGACGACTTCATCGACCCCGACGATATCGGTGTGAATGTCAGCAGCGAGCCTTCGATCGGGGAGTTGATCGAACGACGCCTCAACCGGCGCGAAGCTTTGCGCGGGCTGGCTGGCCTCGGTGCTGTTGCGGCGTTCAGCAACCCGTTCAGCACGTCGACCGCGAAGGCACAACCGGCCGGCCCTTCCTCGCTGGGCTTCAAGGAGCTGGCCCATACGCTCGATGCGACGCATCACGTGTCCGAAGGCTACGACATGCAGGTGTTGATCCGCTGGGGCGATCCGGTCCTCGCCGGTGCGCCGGCCTTCGATCCTGCCGGGCTCACGGCGGCCGCCCAGGAGAAGCAGTTCGGCTACAACAACGACTATCTCGGCCTTTATCCGTTGCCGGCCGGCAGTGGCAGCGGCGACCGCTTCCTGATGGTCGCCAATCACGAATACACCAATGCCAACCTGATGTTCGCAGGCCTTGGCAGTGGCAGGGATGCTGCCCTGAAAGCCTCGAAGGAACAGGTCGCCGTCGAGATGGCATCCGTTGGTGGCGCGGTCATCGAGATCGCGCGCGAGGGCGGCCGCTGGAAGGTCGTGCCCGACAGCAAGTTCGCGCGCCGCATCACCGCTACGACGGCGATGGAATTTTCCGGACCGGCCGCCGGCAACGCCAAGCTCAAGACGTCGGCCGATCCGGCGGGCACCAAGGTTTTCGGTACGTTCGGCAACTGTGCCGGCGGCAGCACGCCATGGGGCACGTGGTTGACTTGCGAGGAGAACTTCAACTTCTACTTCGGCGGCGACCCCGCAAAACTGGCGGATGCCGAACTCGCCAAGCGCTACGGCGTCGGCCGGACGGCCAATGCCTGGAGCAAGCATGTCGATCGCTTCGACTTCGACAAGGAGCCGAACGAGCCCAACCGCTTTGGCTGGGTGGTCGAAATCGATCCTTACGATCCGGCCTCGACGCCGATCAAACGCACCGCGCTCGGCCGCTTCAAGCACGAAGGCTGTACCTATACCCTCGCCAAGGACGGTCGGGTGGTCTTTTACAGCGGCGACGACGAGCGCTTCGAGTATGTCTACCGCTTCGTCACTTCAAGGCCGTGGACTCCCAACGACCGTGCTGCAAACAAGAACCTGCTGGACGAGGGCACGCTCTCGGTCGCGCGCTTCAATGCCGACGGGAAGATCGAATGGCTTCCGTTGGTCCAGGGGCAGGGGCCGCTGACGGCGGAGAATGGCTTTGCCAACCAGGGCGACGTGTTGGTGAAGACGCGGCTCGCCGCCGATCTCCTGAAGCCCACCCCCATGGACCGGCCGGAAGACATCGAAACCAATCCCGTGAATGGCCGTGTCTACGTGTCGCTGTCCAACAACGGTCGGCGCAAAGCCGACCAGGTCGACAAGGCCAATCCGCGGGCTGCCAACGATCATGGCCATATTCTGGAGATCGCTCCCAAGGACGGTGACCACGCGTCCGCCGAAGGGACATGGTCGATCTTTCTGCTGGCCGGCAAGCCCGGCCAGGATGCCGGCGCCCGCTATCATCGTGCGACGTCTGAGAACGGCTGGTTGAGCTGCCCCGACAACATCGCCTTCGACAGCAAGGGGCGTATCTGGATCGTGACCGACGGCGCGCCGAGTGCCGCCGGTGTGGCCGACGGCGTCTATGGCGCCGATACGACAGGCTTCGGCCGGGCCCTCACGCGTTGCTTCTATCAGGCTCCGACGGGCGCGGAGGTGTGCGGGCCGATCTTCACGCCGGACGACAGCACGCTCTTTCTCGCCATCCAGCATCCTGGCGAAGACAGGGGATCGACGTTCGAGAAGCCCTCAACGCGTTGGCCCGACTTCAAGGACAACACGCCGCCGCGACCTTCGGTGATCGCCATCACCAAGAAGGGCGGCGGACCGATCGGTACCTAGTTCTTCCTCCCCAGATACATGAGGCGATGCGTCAGCCGTCGATCACCGCCGTCGCGTCGATCTCGAACAGCCAACCCGGCCGGACCAGGCGGCTGACATAGATGAACGTGCTGGTCGGCGGGTGCGCGAGATCGACGTAGCGATCGCGCACATCCCGGAAGGCTGCGATCTCCTCGGGCGGCACGCTCGCCACGCAGTAGTTGTTGATCTTCACGATGTCTTTGAAGGTGCCGCCGGCGGCGCGGACGGCGGCATCGAGATTCTTGAAGATCTGCTCGACCTGCGCGCGGAAGTCGCCCTCGCCGACGAGCTTGCCGTCGATATCGTGCGCGACCTGGCCTGCGATCAGGACGATCTTGCCTTTGGTCACCTCGGCGATCTGAGAGTAGCCGGTGGGCGGCGGCAGGGTCTTGGGACTGGAAAGAACGACGGTCATGACACGCCTCCCGGCGCAGGTTGAAGGGGAAACTGGATCTCGGTGAGGTCGAAGCGGGTATTGCCCACGCTCGAGAAGTAACGTTCGCGCATCGGGCCGCCGATCTCGAAGCGCTGGCGCGACGAGGCCATGCGCGCGGCGTTGCAGGCCGGCGCGAAGGCATCCTCGTCGCTGGGATGCACCACGCAGGCCGCCCGACAGGCTGGCAGCTGATAGACCTTGATGCTGCGCGGTGCCCGCGTCGGCCGTTCCAGCACGACGACGGCTTCGCAGTCGATCTCCCGGCGCTCGGGCGCGCAGTGGTGCCAGACGGCGCCATGGCCTGCGATCCGCGCCGTTCCCGGCAAGGCGGCGGCAATTTCGGCGAACAGATGGTCGATGGCGGCGTAGTCCGGCACGACGCGACGCAGGCTCGCCACGATTGCCGCCGGCACGTCGCGCACGACGACGTCATATTCGGGGCCGTGCGCGTCTTCCAGATGGCGGATGCGTGCCTCGACGGCCGCGAGCTGGGCACGCTCGGCATCGATCCGGCGGGCGAGGACCGCCTTGCGTTCATCGAGCAGGGCACGCATGACCGCCGGCGACGGGGCCTCCTCCAGGAAGGTGCGAATTTGCTCCAGCGGCAGGCCGAGCGCACGCAGCACCATCAGCCGGTGAAGCACGCCAAGCTGGGAGGGTTCGTAGAAGCGGTAGCCGGTGACGGGATCGACCCGAGCCGGCTTGAGGAGGCCCATTGCCTCATAGTGGTGCAGCGCCTTGACCGACACGCGGCCACGGCGCGCGAAATCGCCGATCCGAAGCATCATGTCCGCGACGGTAGCGTCTCCCCTTAGGGGAGAGTCAAGGCGAGCCCGGCGCCTGACTACACGTTAAAGCGGAAGTGGAAGACGTCGCCGTCCTTGACCGCGTAGTCCTTGCCTTCGAGGCGGAGCTTGCCGGCGTCGCGGGCGCCCGCTTCGCCGTTCAGGGTCACGTAGTCGTCGTAGGCGATGGTCTCGGCGCGGATGAAGCCCTTCTCGAAGTCGGTGTGGATGACGCCGGCGGCTTCCGGTGCCTTGGCATCGCGGTGGACCGTCCAGGCGCGGGCTTCCTTGGGGCCGACGGTGAAGAAAGTCACCAGGTCGAGCAGTCCGTAGCCCGCGCGCACTACGCGAGCGAGGCCCGTCTCCTCGAGGCCGAGCGAGGCCAGATAGTCGCTCTGGTCCTCGGCCGGCAGCTGCGCCACTTCGGCTTCGATGGCCGCCGAGATCACGACCGACGGCATGCCGCGCGACTTAGCAAAGGCCTCGGCCTTGGCGCTGTGCGCGTTGCCAGTGGCGGCCGAGGCTTCCTCGACGTTCAGCACGTACATCATCGGCTTGCCCGTGATGAGCTGCAGCCGTGCGAAGACCGGCCGTTCGTCGTCGCTGATCTCGGTCTCGCGGGCGGCTTTGCCGTCGCGCAGGAGGACCAGGACCTTCTTCACGACCGGCGCTTCGGCGGCGGCTTCCTTGTCGCCGCCCTTGGCGCGCTTCTCGAGAGCGGGCAGGCGCTTTTCGAGGCTGTCGAGGTCGGCCAGCATCAACTCGGTCTCGACGATCTCGGCATCGCGCACCGGATCGACGGTGCCCGAGACGTGCGTCACGTCACCATCCTCGAAGCAGCGCAGCACGTGCGCGATGGCGTCGACCTCGCGGATGTTGCCGAGGAACTGGTTGCCCAGCCCTTCGCCGCGCGAGGCCCCCTTCACCAGGCCGGCAATGTCCACGAATTCGAGCTGCGTGTTGATGATCTTGGCCGAGCCCGCGATGCCGGCGAGCTTGTCCAGCCGCGGATCGGGCACGGCGACGCGGCCGACGTTCGGCTCGATGGTGCAGAACGGATAGTTGGCCGCCTGTGCCGCCTGCGTGGCGGTGAGTGCGTTGAACAGGGTCGACTTGCCGACATTGGGCAGTCCGACGATTCCGCAGTTGAAACCCATGATCTACTCTTTGATGTTCAGCCGGGCCGGAAGATCCGGCGGCGGCGCCAGGCTGGCGACCCGGCTCATATACTTCTCGTCGGCCTTGGCGCCACCTTCGACCAGCAGCGCCGATTCCTCGGCCAGCGCGTTCAGCACCTTCGGCAGCCATCCGGTCTTGGCGTCGCGCTCGTCCGGCTCGAAATCGCGCAGCACCCAGTGCAGCACGAGGTCCTTGTGGCCGGGGTGGCCGATGCCGATGCGCACGCGGCGATAGTCCTTGCCGACATGGGCGTCGATGTCGCGCAGGCCGTTATGGCCTCCGGCGCCGCCGCCCTTCTTCATACGCACCCGGCCGGGCGCAATATCGAGTTCGTCGTGGAACACCACGACGCGGTCGAGCGGGACCTTGAGGAAGCGCACGGCTTCGCCCACCGCCTTGCTCGAGTCGTTCATGAAGGTCATCGGTTTCAGCGCGATGACGCGCTCGCCGCCGAGATGTCCCTCGGCGACCTCGCCGTGAAAACGTGTGCGCCACGGCGAGAAAACACGGCGGCGGACGATTTCGTCCACCGCCATGAATCCAACATTGTGCCGGTGCCCGGCATAGCGTGGCCCGGGATTGCCGAGCCCGACCAGCAGGAGCATCGACCGAGCGGTACCTTCGCCCGCTGCTTACTTCTTGGCCGGAGCCGGTGCCTTGGCACCCGCTGCCGGAGCCGCCGCTGCACCCGCCGCCGGAGCCGCTGCGGCACCTTCGGCCGGCGCTGCCGCGCCTGCATCCACCGTCGTTTCGCGCACCACGGTCGGTGCGGCAATCGACGCCACGGTGGCATTGTTGTCGCGGGTCACCACGCGCACGTCCTCGGGAATGTTGAGGGTCGACATGTGGATCGAGTGGCCGATTTCGAGGCCGGTCAGGTCGACTTCGAAGAACTCCGGAATCTTGTCGGCCTTGGTGCGCACGGTGATTTCGTGCAACACGACGTTCAGCACGCCGCCGCGCTTGATGCCGGGAGACGCCACTTCGTTCCGGAAGTGGACGGGCACCTGCACGGTGATGATCGAGTCGGGCCCGATCCGCAGGAAGTCGAGATGGAGGGGTCTGTCCGTCACCGGATCGACCTGGACGTCGCGCGGCAGGACGTCGAAGTCCGTACCGTCGACGGCGATCTTGAGGCGGTGGTTGAAGTAGCCTTCCTTGTGCAGCTCGCGTTCGATCGTCTTCGGCTCGACCGCAATCATGACGGGGGGCTGCTTGTCGCCGTAGATCACGGCCGGAATCAGTCCTTCGCGACGGCTGGAACGGGCGCCCCCTTTACCGGCCCGATCTCGCATCTTCGCGACGACCTTTGTCGTCTCTGCCATCTCACATCTCCTTGGGTTGCTCTCTTATCGCGGCGTAGCCTCCAGGGGTGCCCATCGCCGGATCTCTTGAAACTCCTGAAATTCCTAGTCGAACAGGCTCGAAACCGACGCCTCGTCGGCAATGCGCTTCATCGCCTCGGCCATCAGCGTGGCGATGCTGAGCGGCCGGATGTTGGGCGACACGCGCACCGCCTCGGTCGGCATGATCGAGTCGGTGATGACCATCTTCTCCATCGGCGAGGCGGCGACACGGGCGACCGCGCCGCCCGACAGCACGCCATGCGTGACATAGGCCGAGACCGACTTGGCGCCTTGATCCATCAGCGCTACCGCGGC
This sequence comes from Pseudomonadota bacterium, assembly GCA_020160995.1. Classification (GTDB taxonomy): domain Bacteria; phylum Pseudomonadota; class Alphaproteobacteria; order Reyranellales; family Reyranellaceae; genus Reyranella. Next base: position 27,829 of record JAIUOY010000159.1, read on the forward strand.
GTTGCACAGCGTACCGGCCGAATCGACGATGTCGTCGATCAGGATGCAGTCGCGGCTCTTCACATCGCCGATCACGTTCATGACCTCGCTGACGCCCGCGGCTTCGCGGCGCTTGTCGATGATGGCGAGGTCGGCGTCGATCCGCTTGGCGATGGCGCGGGCGCGCACCACGCCGCCGGTGTCGGGCGACACGACCGTGAGCTTGCGGTTGCTCAGCGTGTCCTTGATGTCCTTTGAGAAGACCGGCCCGGCATAGAGATTGTCGAGCGGAATGTCGAAGAAGCCCTGGATCTGGCCGGCATGCAGGTCGAGCGTGAGCACGCGATGGGCGCCGGCGTTGGTGATCAGGTTGGCGACCAGCTTGGCCGAGATCGGCGTGCGCGACCCGGTCTTGCGGTCCTGCCGGGCATAGCCGTAGTAGGGCATCACCGCGGTGATGCGGCGGGCCGAGCTGCGACGCAGGGCGTCGATGATGATCAGCAGCTCCATGAGATGGTCGTTGGCCGGAAAGCTCGTGGACTGGATGACGAAGACGTCCTCGCCACGCACGTTTTCCAGGATTTCGACGAAGATCTCGTTGTCCGAGAACCGTCGGATGTTGGCCTTGACCAATGGCAAAGCGAGCTTCGCGGAAATGGCCTCCGCCAGCGGTTTATTGCTGTTGCCGGTGAGAATCTTCATATCGCGCCCCTTGCGCCGGGACGGGATCTCGTTAAGTCGTTGATATAAAACGACAAAACGGCCATCCCCGGCCGCGACGGGGCGGAACATACCAATGAGTCTCGCCGCTGTAAACGCCCTGAAATACGGGCCTTTTAGCGCGCCCGATTCACTTCTTCTGCGGCGCGTAGAAGACGCTGTCGATCTCGATCAGGTCGTCGTCGAACAATCGGCGGACCTCGACCATGGTCCGTGGCGGATAGGGCGGCTTGCCCCAGAGTTCGGTCTGCACCTTGTCGACCAAGGGGGCCACCTGTTTGAGATCGCTGACATAGACCGTAAGCCGCACACAGTCCTGCAGGCTGGCACCTTCCGACTGGGCGATCGTCCTGATGTTCAGGAATGCCTGCCGGATGCGGGCTTCGGGATCCGCTACCTGCTTGTTGGTTGCCGGATCGACGCCCTGCATGCCGGCAACGAAGACGAATTCGCCTGCCCTCGCGCCCACGCTCCAGGTGCCCTCCGCCTTGATGGCGCCCGGAGGATCGAGCGTCCGGACACCGTTCGGCGATTGCGCCGCGGCGATGCCCGTGGACATCGCCGCTATCGTTGCGACCAGGCCGTAGCAGGCGAGACGGCTCATGCCGTATGCGGCTGGGCGACGAACGGCCACTGCGCCTTGTCGACCTTCTTGTAGGGCAGCAACGACCAGTCCGGCACCAGCGCGCCAGGGGCGGCGACATAGACCACCTCGCTGGCGATCGGCGCATAGGCGGCGTGGAAGTGCTGCATCGACTTCACCACGACCACCTTCTTGGTCGAAGGATCGACGCCGAGCTTGGTGAAGCAGTCGCGGCTCAGGCACTGCGAGCGCCGCGTGTTGACGATCACCGTCACGCCCTCGATCTCGAGCGCTGCGGCGTCGCCGATCGTGCCGACGCTCTTGCGCTCACCGCCGAACTCGATGGTGACGTTCTTGGCGACCTTCAGCACCTTGGCGCGTGCATCGACCGGCGGTCCGGATTGCGGGCCGAGCTTGCCGCCGAGGCGGATGTCGAGTTCCGCGCCCTCGCCGACCTCGAAGGCAAGCTTCACGGCGCCGGGATCCCAGATCATGGCCAGCGCCGCATCCTTCACCTTGCGGTCCAGCAGCTCCTTCAGGATGAACGTCGAGTCCGAGGCTGCGCCGCCGCCGGCATTGTCCGAGACGTCGGCCAGCACCATGGGCTTGGGCAGGTTGTGCGAACTGACGCGCGCCATGGCGGCATCGAGCGTCACATAGGGCGGCTGCGTCTGCTCGCGCATGGCGAAGAATTCCATGCCGAGCTCGCGGGCGAGCTTCTCGGCCTTCGCCTTGTCGTTGTCGGTGATGGCGATCAGACGCGTGCCCATCTCCTTCACGTCGGCCCAGGGAAAGCCATGGCCGATGGACAGCGACAGCACGCCGTCCTTGCCTTCCATCGCCTGCAGCTTGTCGACGAAACCGCGCATCGGCTGGCGGGTGGTGTGGAACACGCCGATCATGCGGCAGTCGAAGGCCGCCATGACCGGCTTGGTGCGACCCTCGATGGCGCCTTCGATGACGGTGAAGAGATCGTCGGCACGCTCCGGCACGTCGATGTGCGGATATTCCTTGAACAGCACCAGCGCCGTCGCATCGCGCAGCAGGTCCTCGCCAATATTGCAATGCAGGTCGAGCTCGGCGCCCACCGGCACGTCGGGGCCAACCAGCTTGCGGACATGCGTGACGAGGTCGCTCTCGCAGTCGTCGTAGCCTTCGGCCACCATTGCGCCGTGCATCGACAGCAGCACGCCGTCGACCGGCAGGGCTGCCTTGAGGTCGGCCAGGATCTCGTCGCGGAAGGACTCGTAGACCTTCTTCACCGTCTTGCCGGCCGGCTGAGCGAAGGCGCAGAGGCTTTCCACGACTTGCCAGCCCTTGGCTTCGGCGCGGCCGCGCCACACCGCCAGCGGCGCGCCGAACATCGGCACGTTCTTGCCGTAGCTCGCTTTTCGGTAGAGGCAGGTTTCCTCGAAGAGTTGATGGCCGGTCGGGATGGCGGCGAATGTATTGGTCTCGGTGCCGAGGCACGCCGTGAAGATCTTTTTCATCAGGAAAGTATACTCGCTGCGACTGCTCCGGAACGTCAGGCTCCGGCAATGATGGGGCGAAAGTCTAGTGGCGCGCCCGGCGGCTGCAAGCACCTTCCATCGGCAGGGAAACTATGCAGCCAGCGCGCGGTCTATCAAGCTGGTCTCTGCACTGCCCAGATCGGCCGCGCCGTACTGTGCGAAGCGGGCTCCGCCCAGTCGCGAATCGGCATAGACCTCGGCGAAGGGCGAGCCTGCTTCGGCGAGAGCGGCCACCGCGGCGATCTTTGCGAGGCCTTCGCAGAGGAAGCGGGCGCGGCGCTCGGCATCGCCCGACTTCAGCGTGTGCTCCAGCGATTGCGCCAGCGGGCCGACATTGAAGGCCTGTGCGGCGGAGCGGACGAGACGCGAGAGCGTGTCGGTCGCTGCGTCGGGGTGGCGGCCGGCGGCGCGCAGAACGTCGAGCGCCATGACGTTGCCCGAGCCCTCCCAGATGGCATTCAGCGGCGACTCCCGAAAGTAACGCGCCATCGGCAGATCCTCGGTGTAGCCATTGCCGCCCAGGCATTCGAGCGCCTCGTAGACGAGTTGCGGCGTGCTCTTGCACACCAGGAATTTGATGGCCGGCGTCAGCAGTCGCGCATAGGCCGCCTCGCGCGGATCCGACTCGGCATGTTCGACGGCGCGGCAGAGGCGGAAGACCAGCGCGACCTGTGCTTCGAGTTCCAGCGCCATATCGGCCACGACGGCGCGCATCGACGGCTGGTCGGCGAGGCGACGCTGGAAGACCGAGCGGTTGCGAATGTGGTGGATCGCCTGCGTCAGCGCGATGCGCGACTGGCCAGCCGAGGCGATGGCGCAGTCGAGTCGCGTCAGGTTCACCATCTCGATGATGGTGCGTACGCCTGCACCTTCGGCGCCGACCCGCTCCGCATGGGCGCCGTGAAATTCGACTTCGGACGAAGCGTTCGATTTGTTGCCGAGCTTGTCCTTCAGCCGCTGGAAGCGGATGGCGTTCTGCGAGCCGTCGGGCCGATGACGCGGCATCAGATAGCAGGTGAGGCCGCCCTCGGCCTGTGCGAGCACCAGGAACGCATCGCACATCGGCGCGGACATGAACCACTTGTGACCGCTGATCTCGACATGGTCGCCATGGGGCGCCGCGCGGGTGATGTTGGCGCGAACATCGGTGCCGCCCTGACGTTCGGTCATGCCCATGCCCAGGGTCACGCCCTTCTTTTCCCACCATGGCAGCGGTCGCGGATCGTAGGTTCGCGTCCGAATGTGCGGCAGCCACTTTGCCAGCACCGCTGGCTCCGAACGCAACGCGCCGATGCAGGCGTGGGTCATCGTGATCGGGCACATGTGGCCGCTCTCGGCCTGCGTCGCGAGATAAAGCCGTACTGCCCGGGCGGATACGGGCGCCGTGCTGTCACTGCCATCATGCGTCGATGCGTGAATGCCGTGGCCGATGCTCTTTGCCATCAGCGCGTGATAGGCGGGGTGAAACTCGACGAAATCGAGCCGATTGCCCTTGCCGTCCATGATCCGCAGCTTCGGCGGGTTTTCGTTGGCAACCCTGCCGAGATCGAGCGTCTCGGCGGCACCATAGTCGCGGCCGCACCCGGAGAGCGCAGCGAGATCGAGGCCTGCGCGCTGCGCGGCATCGGCCAGGGCACGGTCGGCGCCGAAGAGATCGACGTCGCCGAAGGCCGGCGACTGGTTGAAGGAGGCATCTTCGAGAAAGGACGTCGTCATGATTTGCGAATCTACTCTTCTGCGGTGCGGAGGCAATTGACGGCTGCGATCTTCTTGCCTAAATGTTTAACTCTTCGGTTAACTAAACCGACAAGGCGAGGTTCGCATGCGGAAGGCCCTGGGAATCCTGGGTATTATTGTCGTGGTGGCAGTCGCGGCAATCCTGATCTACGCCTCGACCAAACCCGATTCCTTTCGCGTACAGCGAACGGCGAGCATGAATGCGCCGCCGGAAAAGATCTTTCCCTATCTCAACGAACTCGAGCGCTGGCGCGAATGGTCGCCCTACGAGACCCGCGATCCCGATATGAAACGTGCCTATGCGGGGCCGAAGGGCGGCAAGGGCGCCGCCTATGAATGGGACGGCAACAGCAATGTCGGCAAGGGCCGCATGGAGATCACCGATGTGGCCACGCCCAACAAGATTGTGATCAAGCTCGATTTCATCAAGCCGTTCGAAGGCCACAACACAGCCGAGCTTACCCTGCAGCCAAAGGACGGTCAGACGATTGTCACATGGGCGATGTATGGGCCCAGTCCGTTCATGTCTAAACTGATCGGCACATTCATGGACATGGACGACATGATCGGCCGCGACTTCGCCGCCGGCCTCGCGAAGCTGAAGACGATCGTCGAAAAATAGCGTTAGCGTAACGAGGAGAAGAACCATGAAGAATGGAATGCGGATGCTCGCCGTCGCATTGGCGATGTCTTCGCCGGCTGCCTTTGCCCAGACGCCTCCCGCGGCCGCGCCTGCGGCCCCGATGGCGCTGCCTCCCGGCGTCTTTGCGGCAGAACGCGACATCGCCCTGGCGACGGCTGGCACCTATGCGCTCGACGAATCGCACACGGCGGTCATCGCGCGTGTTTCCCATCTCGGCTACTCGCACAGCATCTTCCGCTTCGATCGCGCGAAGGGAACGCTCACCTGGGATCCGTCGGCGATCGAGAAGTCCAAAATCGAGGCTTCGGTCGAGACGGCATCCATCACCACCAATGTGAAGGGCTTTGCCGAAGAGCTGGTCGGCGACAAATTCCTCAAGTCCAAGGAGTTTCCGCAGGCAACTTTCGTTTCGACGGCTTTCAAGCCGACGGACAAGATGCGCGGCAAGGTCGAAGGCCAGTTCACATTGATGGGCAAGACCAAGCCCGTGACGTTCGATGTCTCGCTGGTCGGCGCCGGCAAGGGCTTCGGCGGCAAGCCTCGGATCGGCGTGACCGCCGTCGCCACCATCAATCCGCAGGACTATGGCCTGTCGCCGTTCTTCACCGATCCCATTCAGATCGTGATCGACACCGAATTCGAGAAGGCTGAATGAAAAGCTGTCTTTCCAGGCCGCGGCTCGCGCGTCTGCGCGATCTGCTGGACGCAGGCGTCGAACACGGCGACCTGCCGGGCTATGTCGCCCTCGTCCATCGGCACGGCGAGACGCATGTTGCGGTCGGCGGTGCCCTGGCGGCGGGCGGCAGGGAGAAGATGCGGCGGGACTCAATCTTCCGTATCTCCTCGCTCACCAAGCCGGTGCTTGCGGCGGCCGCGATGTCGATGGTCGAAGAGGGAAGCCTCCGGCTCGACGATCCGGTGGAAGAGCTGCTGCCCGAACTTGCCGATCGCCGGGTGCTGAAATGTGTATCGAGCCCGCTCGATGAAACCGTACCGGCGGCGCGGTCGATCACGTTGCGCGATCTGCTGACGTTTCGTCTCGGCATCGGTGCGGTGATGGATTTTTCCGCGCGACATCCGATCCAGGCCGCGATGGAGGAGGCGGGCGTTGCGCCGGGTCCCTTCATGCCCACCGTGAGCCCCGATCAATACATGGCGCGCCTGGGCGAGTTGCCGCTGATCCATCAGCCTGGCGAGCGCTGGCTGTACCACACCGGCTCGGACGTGCTGGGCATCCTGCTGGCGCGCGCCGCGGATCGGTCGCTGGCCGAGGTGCTACAGGAGCGTCTCTTCGAGCCGCTCGGCATGAAGGATACGGGCTTTCATGTGCCTGCCGACAAGCTGAAGCGGTTGGCCGGCGCTTACGGCTACGATCCGGCGGCGGGCAAGCTCGTCTGCGTCGACGAAGGCAAGGACGGACGCTGGAGCCAGCCGCCGATCTTCGAGGCTGGCAGCAGCGGGCTCGTCTCGACGGCCGACGACTATCTTGCCTTCTGCCGCATGATGCTCGCGAAAGGGCGGCACGGCGGCAAATACCTGCTGTCGCGGCCGACTGTCGAACTGATGACGACGGACCAGCTCCTGCTTTCGCAGAAGGAAGGTGCCGAGCTGTTCCTCGGTGACGCCAAGAGCTGGGGGCTCGGGCTTGCCGTCACGGTGCGCCGTACCGATCTCTGGGAAACGCCCGGTCGTTTCGGTTGGGATGGCGGCCTCGGGACGTCGGCCTACACCGATCCGCAGGAGGGGCTGATCGGGATCCTGCTGACGCAGCGCATGATGGATTCACCTCAGCCGCCGCGCGCCTACACCGATTTCTGGAGCGGGGCATACCAGGCGATCGACGATTGACCGAAGGAGGAAGCGATGACGATCCAGCCGTACCTGTTCTTCAACGGCCGTTGCGAGGAAGCGCTCGACTTCTACAAGAAGACGCTCGGCGCCAGCATCGACATGGTGATGCGTTTCAGCGAGAACCCCGATCCGAATACGGCAGCCATGATGCCGAAGGATCTCAACAAGATCATGCACGCCTCCTTTACGATCGGTGGCGCCATGGTGATGTGTTCCGACGGCGTGCAGAACGACAAGCCCAACTTCCAGGGCTTCTCGCTCTCCCTCACCGTGGCCAACGAGGCCGAGGCGGACAAGGTCTTCAACGCCCTGGCCAAGGAAGGTCAGATCCAGATGCCGATCGGCAAGACGTTCTTCTCGCCGCGCTTCGGCTGCGTCGCCGACAAGTTCGGCGTTTCCTGGATGGTAATCGTCGAGCCCAAGTAACGAGCAAGTAACGAGCAAGTAGCGGAGAAGGGCGCTAGGCGCCCTTCTCGATATTGGCGCTACGCAGCGGGACGCCGAACTCGCGGCGGCAGACCTCCGCCAGCACCTCGACGCCCTTCTTGATGGTCTCGGGCTCGGGGTTGGCGAAGCAGAGGCGCAGTCGCGAGCGGGCATAGTCTTTGTTGGTCGACCATTCCTGGCCGGGGTTCAGCGACACCCCGGCAGCCAGTGCGGCCTGCGCGAGCTTGGTCGTGTCGACCTGGTCGGGCAGCTTGATCCAGAGATAGATGCCGCCTTCGGGATCGCCGAATTCGGCAGCGGTGCCGAACTGCTCGGCCAGCGCTTCACGCAAGGTCTGCAGTTTGGCGGCCAGTGCCTTGTTGAGCTTGGGCACATGGTCGGCGAAGTGCTGCTTGCAGAACTCGGCCAGCACCATCTGCTCCAGTGCGCCCGACCCGGCATCCTGCTTGAGCCCGAGGATGCGTCCGAGGACCTCCCATTTGGCGACGATATAGCCGACACGAAGGGCCGGTGCGATCGACTTGGAGAAGGAGCCGATATGGATCACGCCCTCGCCATTCGCCATGGCAAAGAGAGACTTCGGTCGCTTGCCGCTCCAGATAAGGTCGGAATAGCACTCGTCCTCGAAGATCATGACGCCGTAGCGGGCGGCGAGAGCGATCAAGTCGGCGCGGCGCTTCTCGCCCATGATGGCGCCGGTCGGATTCTGCACCGTCGGGATGGTGTAGATGTACTTGGGCGTCACGCCCTTCTTCTTCAGCTCCGCCAGCTTATCTTCCAGCACGTCCAGCTGCAGCCCTTCGTCGTCGAGCGGGATGCCGATCACGTTCACGCCGAGCTTGTTCAGCTTGGTCAGCGCGCCGCCATAGGTCTCCTGCTCGATCAGCACCGTGTCGCCCTTGGCGAGCAGCAGGCTGTTGATCAGGTCGAGGCCCTGCATGGAACCGGAGGTGATCAGGATCTCGTCCGGCGAGCACTCGATACCGGCGTGTCCCTTGAGCTTGCCGGCCAGGAACTCACGCAGCGGCCGATAGCCCAGCGGGCCGCTGTTCAGGCCGTAGGTGGCGAGCGTGACGCCTTCGCGCCTGAGCACGGCCGTCGCCGCGTCGATCAGCGCGTCGACCGGCACGTTCTTGGCGTCGTTGTGGCCGCCGATGAAATTGTACTTCGGGAATCCGTTCCACTTGACGGCGGGCGCCGGGGTGCCGGGCGCCAGCAGGGGCACAAAATCGAACGGAGCGGTCATGGCGTTTCCTTTCTAGGTGGCCCATTGCTGAGCCAACCGGCGTGTTGCTGCAACAGATTTGGTTAAATCAGGCCGTCGCGCGGAACGAGTGCGGGTTGGCCATGTCCCAGGGCCGGCGCCAGCGCGGGTTGCCGGAGCCTGCGATCAGCTCGCCCTCGGACAGGGACGGGTAAACGTCGGCATAGGTCAGGACTTCGCTGGAGGAGACCCGCCGCGAGATATGGATCGGCTTGAATTCCTGCGGATGGTCGAGACCGGCCGCCGCCGTCAGCTCGGCCAGTTCATGCAGGGTGGCGCGATGGAAGTTGACCACGCGCTCGATCTTGTCGGGCACGACCAGCGCTTTTTGGCGGCTGGGGTTTTGCGTCGCCACGCCGACCGGGCAGCGGTCGGTATGGCAGGACTGCGACTGGATGCAGCCGACGGCGAACATGAAGCCGCGCGCCGAATTGCACCAGTCGGCGCCCAGCGCCATGGCGCGGACGATATCGAAGGCGGTGATGATCTTGCCGGCGACCCCGATCTTGATGCGGTGGCGCGCACCGATGCCGATCAGGGCGTTGTTCACGAAGTAGAGGCCCTGGCGCATCGGCTTGCCGATATGGTCGATGAATTCCATGGGGGCGGCGCCGGTGCCGCCTTCCTTGCCGTCGACCACGATGAAGTCGGGATAGATGCCCGTTTCGAGCATCGCCTTGCAGATGGCCAGGAACTCCCATTCATGGCCGATGCAGAGCTTGAAGCCGGCCGGTTTGCCGCCGGAAAGGCGGCGCATCTCGGCGATGAAGTGCATCATCTCGATCGGCGTCGAAAAAGCCGAATGCTGCGAGGGCGAGACGCAATCCTCGCCCACCGGCACGCCACGGGTCAGGGCGATCTCCTGGCTCACCTTGGGCGCAGGCAGAACGCCGCCGTGGCCGGGCTTGGCGCCCTGGCTGAGCTTCAACTCAACCATCTTGACCTGGTCGGAGGCGGCGACCTCGGCGAACTTCTCCGGGCTGAAGGTGCCGTCGGGGTTGCGGGCGCCGAAATAGCCCGAGCCGATTTCCCAGATGATGTCGCCGCCATTCTCGCGATGGTAGGGGCTGAAGCCGCCTTCCCCGGTATCGTGGGCGAAGCCGCCGCGCTTGGCGCCGCCATTCAGGGCGCGGATGGCGTTGGCGCTGAGGGCGCCGAAGCTCATGGCCGAGATGTTGAACACCGATGCCGAGTAGGGCTTGGTGCATTCGGTGTCGCCGACCATGATCCGGAAGGGATCCTTGGTGAGCGGCCTCGGTGCAATCGAGTGCGCCATCCACTCGTAACCGACGCTGTAGACGTCGAAGGTCGTGCCGAAGGGCCGGACGTCGAGCACCTTCTTGGCGCGCTGATAGACCACGGCGCGCCGGTCGCGGCTGAACGGCATGCCGTCCTTGTCGCCCTCGAAGAAATACTGCCGCATCTCCGGGCGGATCTCCTCGAAGATGAAGCGGATATGGGCGGCAACGGGATAGTTGCGCAGGATCGAGTGGTTCGTCTGGTTGAGGTCGTGGATGCCGACCGCCGTCAGGAAGGCCGCGACGATGAAACAGATCGCCAGGACCGGATGCGGATCGGCGATCCAAGCGATCCCGAAGACAGGGACCGCGATAACGCACAGCGTAAAAGTGATGAAACGGGGCGTAAAAGGCATCAGCAGGCGTGACATCGCGTTCTCCTCGCGACGCCACCATAGCGCACTCAGGTGCGCTCGAACGACACACTCTTGATGATGGCGTAAACCGGCCGGCCCGGTGCGAGTGCCAGCCGCTCGACGGACTTCAGCGTAAGCCGGGCCATCAACAGCGCGCCGCTGCAGTCGAGCCGCACGTCGGCTTGCGCGCCGGAAATGGGCGTCACGGCAGCGACACGACCCGCCAGTACGTTGAGGGCGCTGATCTCTTCGGGCGGCCGCAGGCTCAGCATGACATCGCGGGCGCGGATATAGGCCCGCACATGCGCGCCGGCGGGGGCATTGAGCCGCGGCACCTGCAGTTCGCCGGCGGCTGTCGTCAGCAGGGAAAGATCGAAGGCTTCGTCGTGGCGGCTGACCGTGGCATCCAGGACCGAGCCGCCGTCGTTGGCGTCGGCTAGTGGCAGCGTGTCGACCACGGGGCCGACGGCGGTCACCGTGCCCTCGGCCATGATCACGACCGTCGTCGCAAGCCGCGCGACCTCGGCCACGGAATGGCTGACATAGAGGATCGGCACGCCGGCCTCGTCGCGCAGCCGCTCGATGTAGGGAAGGATTTCCGCCCGGCGGGCCTCGTCGAGCGAGGCCAGCGGTTCGTCCATCAGCACCAGCAGCGGCTTGGCGAGCAGGGCGCGGCCGATGGCGACACGCTGCTTCTCGCCACCGGAGAGCGAGTCCGGCTGGCGGTCGAGCAGATGGCCGATGCCCAGGAGATCGACCACGGTACCGAGATCGCCGGCGGCGCCGCCGTTGCCGCGGGCGAACCACCGTCCGTAGAGCAGGTTGTGGCGAACGCTGAGATGCGGAAAGAGCCTACTGTCCTGGAAGACATAGCCGATGCGCCGGCGATGGGCGGGGACGAACACCCGGCGCTCGGTATCGACCAGCACCTGGCCATCGACGACGACTTTGCCGCGCGTCGGCCGGATGAGGCCGCCCACGATGTCGACGACGCTGGTCTTGCCCGAGCCCGACCGGCCGAACAGCGCCGTCAGGCCGGGCGCTGCGGTAAAGCGCGCCCGGAGCTGGAAACTGCCGCGGGCGTGTTCGACGTCGATCTCCAGGCTCATGCGGTTTGCCGCCGCGAGCCGATACGGCGCGCCAGCAACTCCGAGCCGAGCAGCGCCACCATGGAGATCGCGATCGACACAAGGGTGAGCCGCATCGCTGCCGCGTCGCCGCCCGGCACCTGGGTCAGGGTGTAGATCAGCGAAGGCAGGGTCTGCGTCTCGCCGGGAATGTTCGAGACGAAGGTGATGGTCGCACCGAACTCGCCCATCGACTTGGCAAAGCCCAGGATCGCGCCGGCGATGATGCCCGGCAGGCAGAGCGGCAGGGTCACGGTGGCGAACACCCAGAGTGGATTGGCCCCCAGCGTACCGGCGGCGGCCTCGAGCCGGCGATCGACAGCTTCGATGGAGAGCCGGATCGCGCGCACCATCAGGGGGAAGCCCATGATCGCACAGGCCAGCGCCGCGCCGGTCCAGCGGAAGGAAAAGACGATGCCAAATTCGTCGGCGAGGAACGACCCGATAGGACCGCGCCGTCCGAAGGAGAGCAGCAGCAGGTAGCCGGTCACGACCGGCGGCAGGATCAGCGGCAGGTGCACCACCGTGTCGAGTAGGCTCTTGCCCCAGAACTTGCCGCGCGCCAGCAGCCAGGCGATGGCGATGCCGAAGGGCAGGCTGGCCAGTGTCGCCGTCGTGGCGACCAACAGGCTGAGCCGCACCGCCGTCCATTCTTCCGCAGTCATGTCCTCTTCCGGTCAGGAAGTCGGTATAGTCCGTCGGATATAGCGCCCCGTCCAGAGCCTGTTCGCCGCGGCAATGCCGCGACGCAGCGCCACCAGTACGATGACCAGCAGCGAAACGGCCAGAACCTTGTGGGCCGGACGCGGCAGCAGATCGAGATCGATATTGGCCGCCAGCACGCGCATCGGATCGATCTTGTTCACGAGCCCGTACCAGGTGGCTTCGATGACGACGGTACTGAGCGTCGCGGCAACGGCAAGCAGGAGAAGGCCAGCGAAACTCGTGCGCAGCTTGGCCGGCAGGACGCGCCACAGCATCAACCAGAGGAACAGGCCCGCCGCGAAAGCCGCCTCGCCGATCTTGACCTTGGACTGGATAAAGAAATGGACCAGCGCCACCGCGACGGCCGGATAGACCAGCCAGTGCAGGCGCTTCCAGTTGCGCTTCAGCCGGCGCTGCCAGCCGTTGGTCGAGGTCACGGCGAGCGCGACCAGAGCTAGCAAGGCTACGAAGCCGATCGTGAGGTAGAAGCGCTTCACGATCTCGGTGGCGACGACGATCAGGTTCCATTTCTGGTCGAGCACGTAGATCAACAGGTGCGCCAGCGCATAGAGCGCGGCCGCGACGCCGATCCGCCGCCGGATGTGGATCAGCGGCATCCAGTCGAACAGGGCGCGGGCCGGCGTCATGGCCAGCGACACCAGAAGGAGTACGACGGCCCAGTCGCCGGTTGCATGCGTGGCGAGCGTGACGGGGCGCGGATCGAGATCGCCGGCATACCAGCGCCAGACGAGTTCCACTGCCGGCACGCAGAGTGCGACCAGTGTCGCGAGTCTGAGCCAGAAGATGGTTTGTTGCGTCGACAGTCCCATGGGCACGGGCCGGACCCTAAGCGATCTCGCGATCAACGAGGGGTCAAAGAATTGTCATCGCTGGTTGCCGAACAGTAGTCGGTAGGTGCCGACCGTGGGTGCTGTTTCGACGCCGAAAGGCCGCAGCTTGGTCGTCGTGAACATCAGGCGTGCGGCGGCACTGACGGCCGGAACATCCGCGCCCTCCAGCAACACCGCCCATTCGGATTCCTCGGCTCTGGGATGGTCCATGCTCTTGTCATGTAGAGGTGCATGGGCGACTTCGAGATCGTTCTCGCCGGCGCTGGCGCCCAGCATGCCGGGGCGCTGTATCACCTTGGGGAAGGCAACGGTGCCCAACCATTCGACCAGCGCCTTGCGCCGTCGTGGATCGGGCACGAAGCGCACGCAGGCGAGCGCACCACCGACGCCATGCGTCTGGTCGACGAGGATGCGCAGGGTCAGTCGCTGGAAGTGCGTGAAGCGCGCCATGACGGCTTGGCTCCACGGCGTCTGGTTGCCCAGCAGCTTCAGATAGTCCGAGGTCGCGAGATCGGCGACGCTGTCGCACTCGTAGGTCGCAAGATACTTCGGTGTTGCGCGCACGGCGACATAACGGCGGGCGCGATGGAAGCCGGGCAGGTTCACGCGCTCGTCGATATGCTCGCGGTTGTACCACTCGTTGAAGTCCCGCTCGTCGCGCGCCGACACCTGCGTCAGCGTAATCAGCATTCCCTTGCCGTAGAGGGGCATAGTTTCATCCCGCGGTGGCCAGTCCCTAGTCTATGCTGCCGGGCTCGCGGGAGGAAACACCATGAAAATCGCCAAAATCGAGGATCTGCACTGCGACGCCGGCTGGCGCGACTTCTCTTTCCTCAAAATCACCACGGATGACGGGCTGGTCGGCTGGTCCGAGTACAACGAAGGCTACGGCAGCGCCGGCCTGACGGCTGTGATCCGTCGCATGGCCCAGGGCCTGATCGGGCAGGATCCACGCCCCATCGAACGCATCATGACGACGATCTACGCCATCACGCGCCAGGCGCCGGGCGGCATGAACCAGCAGGCCATGGCGGCCATCGAGAACGCGCTGCTCGACGTCAAGGCCAAGGCGCTGGGCATTCCGGTCTATGAGCTGTTCGGCGGGCCGGTACGCGACCGCCTGCCGCTCTATTGGTCGCACTGCGGCAGCTACCGTTTCCGCAATGCCGAGGTCATGGGCGTCGAGCCCGTGCGCTCGCTCGACGATCTGGTAAAGCTCGGCAGGCATGTGAAGGAACGCGGTTTCAAGGCGCTCAAGACCAATATCTTCCGCTTCGATCTTACCCCGGCAAACATGTACCAGCCCGGTTTCGGCCGGAGCCCGGGCGGCCCGGAATTGAATGCCGATGACGCCGTCATTGCCGCCATCTGCAACGGGCTTGCGGCCTTCCGCCAGGGGGCGGGCCACGACATGGGGATCCTTCTCGACACCAACTTCAACTTCAAGACCGAGGGTTACATCAAGGTCGCGCGTGCCTGCGAGCCCTTCAATCTCTTCTGGCTGGAGATCGATTCCTACGATCCCGAGGGGCTGCGCTTGATCCGCGACCGTGCGTCGATGCCGATCGCCTCCTGCGAATCCCTGTTTGGCCGCCGCCAGTTCCGCCCTTATTTCGAGAATCGCTCGATCGACGTTTCCATCATCGACGTGCCGTGGAACGGCCTTGCAGAGTCGCTGAAGATCGCCGCCATGGCCGAGGCCTACGAGATCAACTGCGCGCCGCACAATTTCTACGGCCATATGTCGACCCTGATGAGCGCGCATCTCTGCGCCGCGATGCCGAACTTCCGTATCATGGAAATCGATATCGACGACGTGCCGTGGAAGGACGATCTGGTCACTCATCCGCCGGTCATCCAGAATGGCGAACTGATCGTACCGACCCGGCCTGGCTGGGGCGCCGACATCAACGAGGAGGCGGTGAAGGCTCATCCGCCCAAGAACCCGCATCCCTGAGAGGAACGAATGGTCTACGAATTTCGCTGCTACACGCTGAAGCCCGGCAAGATGCCGGAGTATCTCAAGGCTGCCGAGACGATCGGTCGGCCGGCCCGTGGCCAGAACTTCGGCGAGAATCACGGCTACTGGACGGCCGAGTTCGGCGCCCTGAACCAGATCTGGCATCTGTGGAAGTACGAGAGCCTCGACGAGCGCACACGCCTGCGCGGCGAGCTGGCCAAGCACAAGCCGTGGACCGAGGGCTATGTGCCGGTGATCCGTCCGCTGATCGAGCGTCAGGACCTGCGCATCATGAACGCCGTCGTCGACATCAAGCCCAGCGACGGCACGACCGGCAATGTCTACGAGCTGCGCATCTATCGCACGCAAATGGGCGGCGCCCAGGCCTATGGCAAGGACTTCAAGGAGGTCCAGGAGGCGCGGGAGAAGTATTCGCCGATCTGGGGCGCCTGGACGGGCGAGGTGCCGGAACCCAATGAGTGGATCCATCTCTGGCGCTACAAGAACCTGCAGGAGCGCTTCGAGGCCCGGGCGGCGGCGATGAAGGACCCGGCGTGGCAGGCCTATCTTGCCAAGGGGCCGGCGAAACTCGCGGCGATGCATTCGACCCTGCTGCTGCCGACGAACTATTCGCCGCTGAAGTAGCAATATCGCTGTCATCCGGAGCCGAGGCGAAGGATCTCACGCCAGTTGCGAGCGGCGATGAGATCCTTCGCTGCGCTCAGGATGACATGATTTTCCGGGAGTTTGCGTAATGGATTCGTTCGACGACACCGGCCTTGCGTTCATGAAGTTCGGAGTCGGCCAGTCGGTGGCGCGCACCGAGGACCCGATCCTGCTGCGGGGCGAGGGGCGCTACACCGACGACATCAACCTGGCCGGCCAGGCCTATGCCGTCATGGTGCGCAGCCGCATTGCGCACGGTCTCCTGAAAGGGATCGACACTAAGGTGGCGCGCGCCATGCCGGGCGTGTTGGCGATCCTGACCAGCGACGATCTCGACGCGGCGGGCTTTGGCCCGCTGAAGTGCCCGATGAACATCCCGCAGCGCGACGGCTCGCCGATGAAGACGCCGGTCCGGCCGTCGCTCGCCAAGGGCAAGGTACGCTTCGTCGGCGAGGCCGTGGCCTGTGTCGTGGCCGAGACGGCGTTGCAGGCCAAGGACGCCGCCGAAGCGGTCGAACTCGACATCGACGAACTGCCGGCGGTCACGACGCCTGCTGCGGCCCTGGCCGCTGGCGCGCCGCAGATCCATGACGATGCGCCGGGCAACCTGGTGCTCGACTTCCACTACGGCAATGCCGAGGCGGTGGCGAAAGCCTTTGCCGCAGCCGCCCACGTGACCCGGCTGGAGATCGAATCCAACCGCGTCGTGGTCAATGCGATGGAGCCGCGCTCGGCGATCGGGTCCTGGGATGCGGTCAACGAGCGCTGGGTGCTGAATGTCGGCTGCCAGGGCGTGTTCGGCCTGCGCGGCGGCCTGGCCGGGGTGCTGAACGTGAAGCCCGACCGGCTCCATGTGTTGACCGGCAATGTCGGGGGCTCGTTCGGCATGAAGGCGCCACCTTACCCGGAATATGCGCCGTTGCTGCTGGCCGCCCGGAAGCTCGGCCGGCCGGTAAAGTGGACCGACGAACGGTCGGAAAGTTTCCTCTCCGACCATCATGGCCGCGATCACCAGCGCATCGCCGAGCTGGCGCTGGACAAGGAGGGCCACTTCCTCGCCGTGCGGCTCTCAGGGACCGGCAATGCCGGCGCCTACATCTATCCGCCGATGCCGGTCACGACCAACGCGGTCAAGAATGTCATCGACGTCTACAAGACGCCGGCGATGGAAGTGAACTCCAAGGTCGCCTTCACCAACACGACTCCGATCGCCGCCTATCGCGGCGCCGGTCGTCCCGAGGGCAACTATTACATGGAGCGCCTGATCGACACCGCGGCGCGCGAGATGGGGATCGACCGGGTCGAACTGCGCCGGCGCAATCACATCGCGCCCGAGGCGATGCCTTACAAGGCGCCCTCCGGCCAGGCCTACGATTCGGGCGAGTTCACCGCCGTTCTCGACAAGGCGCTGCAGGCTTCCGACTGGGACGGCTTCGGGGCGCGCAAGGCCGACAGCCAGGCGCGCGGCAAGCTGCGTGGTCGCGGCATCGGTAGTTACCTGGAGGTAACTGCACCCGCCGGCAAGGAATATGGCGGCATCCGCTTCGAGACCGACGGTACCGTCACCATGCTGAGCGGCACGCTCGACTATGGCCAGGGCCATGCCTCGCCCTTCGCCCAGGTCCTGGCCGAGAAGCTCGGCATCCCCTTCGACCGCTTCCGCCTGCTGCAGGGCGACAGCGACCAGCTCCTGGCCGGCGGCGGCACCGGCGGATCGCGTTCGGCGATCGTCGGCAGCGAGGCCTTCCTCGAAGCCGGCGCGAAAGTCATCGAGCAGGGCAAGGCGATCGCCGCCCATGTGCTGGAGGCCGCGATCGTCGATATCGAGTTCGACCGCGGCCGTTTCCGGATTGCCGGAACCGACCGCAGTATCGGCTTGCTCGATCTTGCGTCGAAGCTGCACGACGGCATGACTTTGCCCGAAGATGTGCCGCAGACCCTCGACGTCCGTCACATCTCCGATACGCCGCCGTCGGCCTTCCCGAACGGCTGCCATGTCGCCGAGGTCGAGATCGATCCCGATACCGGCCAGATCGAGGTCGTACGTTATTTCATGGTCAACGACTTCGGCACGCTCATCAATCCGATGCTGGTCGAGGGCCAGGCGCATGGCGGCGTGGTGCAGGGCATCGGCCAGGCGATCTTCGAGCGCACGGTCTACGACGAGCAGGGCCAGCCTGTCGCCGGCACCTACATGGATTACGCCTTGCCGCGCGCCTCGGACGCGCCGTCCTTTTCCATCGCCAGCCACCCCGTGCCCTGCAAGACCAACTCGCTGGGCGTGAAAGGTTGCGGCGAGGCCGGCTGTGCCGGCGCGCTGCCCTCGGTGATGAACGCTGTCGTCGATGCGCTTTCGGAGGCAGGCATCACCCACATCGACATGCCGGTGACGCCGGAAAAGGTCTGGCGGTCGCTGAACCGCGGATGATCAGGCCGCCGGCAGGCTGTGCCCGGCGACCTTGCTCTCGTTCTCGATGGTCTTGATCACCGCCGGCCGCGCCATCATGCGCGCATAGTGGGCTTCGACCGCCGGCAAGGTACCGGCCGGCAGGTCGAGAAAGCCGCGGACCCGCCAGTAGAGCCGGAACAGGTGGATGTCGGCGATGGAATAGCGGTCGCCCACCACCCAATCGCGGCCGGCCAGGCGCTTCTCGACGGTCGTCCAGGCTGCGCGACAGGGGTCGAGACCCTGTCCTCGCGACGGATGGACGGCCGACGCGAGATGGGACATCCAGGAGACAACTTGCGCCTCGGCCTCGATGTCGCCCGTGGGCAACAGCCCGGCCTCGGGATGACGGCGCGCCAGGTAGAAGAGGATACCCGCCACTTCGGTCAGAACCCGGCCGTCGATGAGCAGCACCGGCACCTTGCCGACGGGATTGATTGCCAGGAACTCGGGAGTGCGCGTGTCCTTGGTGGCAAGCGACAGCGACCTTGTGTCGAAGGCCGCGCCGATCTCGTGCAGCGCGATATGCGGTGCCATCGAGCTGGAACCGGGGGCGAAGTAGAGGGTCAGCATAAGGTCTCCTGTTTCGTCTATGCCTTGCGAAGCGCGTTGCTGATTGCGTTGCGGTCGAGGTGGCCGCGCAATCCGATCACGACCAGTTTCGTCGGCGTCGCGCCGGGTGGCGCCGGGTCGACGGCGAAGCGCTTTCCGACGACGTGCAGCGCGGCGATCCCGCGGCTTTCATCGCGTGCCATGCCCTTCGCCCGCAGCACGCCTGTGCCGGGGGCGGCGAGCCGCGATCCCAACTGCTGCAGGTCGATGTCCGGCGGCATGTCGAGTTCTAGTGCGTCGTAGAGCGAAGCCGCGTCGGGGGCTCCCGGCGCCTGCAGGGCTGCCTGACGGCGCGGCGTCGGGCCGTCGCGCAAACCGATCAGCAGCTCCGGTGCGACATCTGCATAGCTTGTCGGCAGGACGCGCGCATCGGGTGCCTGCTGGGCAAGCCAGGTCATCGTACGCTCCCGTGCGGCATCGTCCACCAGGTCGCAGCGATTGAGGATGATCAGATCGGCTGCCGTGAGCTGGCGCAGGATCGTGTCGCCGAGATAGGCGTCGTCTGCCTGTGCCTGCACCGTCTCGGCGTCGGCCATCACCACGACCGCATCTATGCGATAGGGTTCAAGCAGGGTCACGGCATTCGCCACCATGCCGGGCAGGGCGACGCCGCTCGCTTCCAGCACGATGCGCTCCACGTCCGGTCGCTGCTCCGGCAGCGTCATCAACCGTTCCATCAGGTCGGAGCCGTAGCTGCAGCACACGCAGCCGCCGGAAATCTCCAGCGTATCGCCGTCGGTCGCCACGATCAGGTCGCGATCTATGGGCGTGGTGCCGAAGTCGTTGACCAAGACGGCGATCCGCCGGCCGGCGGCGGCCCGCAGGAGATTGTTCACCAACGTGGTCTTGCCGGTGCCGAGATAACCGCCGACCACCGTCACCGGCAAGATGCTGTTTTTCATGCTCCAGCGGCAGGGAACAGGCGGCCGGCCTGGACCGTGCCCCAGATACGCACGTCCTTCAGCTTCTCGGGCGCGATCTCCAGCGGATCGTCTTCCAGAACCGCAAAGTCGGCGTGCTTGCCGACCTCGATCGAGCCCAGCTCGCCGTCGAGCTTCAGGGTCCAGGCGGCGCCGAGGGTGATGGTGCGCAATGCATCCGCCACGGAGATCCGCTCGCTGGTGCCGAGAACGCGACCGCTGGCGGTGAGCCGGTTGACGGCGCACCAGGCGGTGAACAGGGGGCCGAGCGGCGTCACCGGCGCGTCGGAATGAATGGCGAGCGGCACGCCGCTGGCGAGTGCCGTGGCGCACGCGTTCATGCGCGTGGCGCGCTCCGGCCCAACGGTGGTCTCGTAGTGCTGATCGCCCCAATAGAAGTGATGGTTGGGAAAGAGGTTGGCGCACATGCCGAGCCGGCTCATGCGGCGGAACTGCGCGGCATCGGCGAGCTGGCAATGTTGAAGGGTGAATCTGTGGTCGGGGGCCGGCTGGTCACGCAGCGCGCCGTCCAGGCAATCCAGCGCCATCTCGGTCGCCTGATCGCCGTTGGTATGGCTGTGCACCAGCACGTCCTTCTGCAGTGCCAGCCTGTAGAGCTGGGCGATTGCTTCCGGCGGCGTATACCAGAGGCCGTTCGGCGCGCCGTTGTAGTAGCCCGGCCAGCGCAGCCGTGCCGAGAAACCCTGGATCGAACCGTCGACGAACAGCTTGATGGCGCCGAGCCGCAGTCGGTCGGTCGCCTGCTTCTTGAGACCCACGGCGATCTCGACGGCCTGCTCGGGTGTCAGGGCCTGGAAACGCCGAAACGACACGATGCGAACGGGGAACTGCGCCTCGCCCGTCACGCGCTGCATCATCGAGACCGCATCGTCGGGCAGGAGATTGGCGAGGTCGGTGGCGGTGGTCACGCCCTGGCGGACGCAGAGCCTGGCGAAGCGGCGCAGTCCGGGTTCGTCGTTGGCCAGAACCTCGCGGTCGAAGCCGACATGCTTGCCGACCAGGGTCATCGCTTCCGGGCCCTTG
Organism: Pseudomonadota bacterium; assembly: GCA_020160995.1. GTDB lineage: Bacteria > Pseudomonadota > Alphaproteobacteria > Reyranellales > Reyranellaceae > Reyranella. The sequence continues at coordinate 48,549 of JAIUOY010000159.1, forward strand.
AGTTCGCCGGTCGGCAGGCCGTCGCTGCCGAGCGTCACACCGGGATGGTTGAGGCCGGTGCGCAGCAGGCCCGCCAGTTCGAGGGCGCGGCTATTGACGTTGAGGATATGGCCGCTCGCATGCATCACGCCGATGGTGCGCTGGGTCGAAATGCGGTCGAAATCCGCCCGAACGACGCGACGGTCGCCGTAGTAGATCGGATCCAGTCCCCAGCCGGACAGGGGCTCGTCGGCCGAGGCGAGCTTGCGTTCCTTTTCCTGCAGTCGCGCCACCACTTCGTCGATCGACTTCACGCCCGGCCAGACCTTGCCGTCGGGATCCATGCGGTCGAACCGGCCAAGATAGGTGTAGCGCCAGAACGTGCCTTCGGAGGTGTGACTATGGCCTTCGACGAAGCCCGGCATCAGCACCTTGTCGGCAAAGCGATCGTCGAGGTCGTGGGCGCCCCAGCCCTGGAGTTCCTCCAGCGATCCTGCTCCCAGGATGCGGCCGTCGCGCACGGCCACGTGCGTGGCTTCGGGGCGGGCGGGGTTCATGGTGAGAATGCGACGGGCGCGGAAGATCGTGATCTTGCTGGTGCTCATGTGTCTGGAAATACCTGCTGATGCCGACGATAAGGCGGCCCTGGCAGTTTGTCGTGCCGCCGCTGCCCACATAGTCGGCGGTTGCGTCGGTGCACGCAAACATCATGTTGAACGTACACCGTGCAGGACAAAGGACCGGCGGTGAACCCGGGCACCGGCCCGGACCTTCGGCACTCAGCGCCCGAACAGCATTTTGCTGGCCCGGCGCAACCCGCCGCGTCCGACGATAGCTGTCCGGTGCAGCGCTTCCTGTGCCCTGGTTCGAGGTGTAGTGCGCTTCACAAAGCAGAATTTGCCGGTATCGGTCTTCAGATCGAGATTCCTCTCCGCGCAGAATCTATCGACGGCGCGGATGACGCCCGGCCAACCCTCGCTGTAGTCGTCGCCGAAGACCGCGCCGCCTTCGACGACCGAGTCGTAGAACAGAGCCAGGTCGAAATAGACCTCTTCCTCCTCGTGTCCGGCATCGATGTAGAGGGCGTCGATCTCAATCCCGAGCTTGCGAAAGACTCGTGCGGCGGCCGTCGAGGTGATCGGAAACGGCGAGATATGGTCCTGGGCGCCTGCAGCCCGGACATTGTGAACAAACTGTCGGAACATGTTCGGGTAGCCTCGGTCGAGGCGCAGGTGCTGACGCAGATCGTCGATGAGCCACAGCGTATCGTTCGACCCCAGCCAGGTGTCGATGCAGATGAAATGCGTATCGAGATTGAGCGACCGGGCGATCCGATGCATGTGCAGCACCGAAGCGCCCTTCCAGGTGCCGATTTCGGCGACCAGTTTGGGACGGTGCCGCTTGAAGACTTCCTCGAAGACCGGATGATCCGAATGCCAGCCCTGCAGGTCTACCGAGAGGTCGGGATCGCTATGCGTGTAGCAGCTTCCGTCAATGCCAATGCGGGCGAGCGGCCAATTGGTTGCTTGTGAGGCGGCAGTCTCGGCGTTGGCCATTGAACGATCTCTGGTGAATGCGGCGGGGCGAGCCTAGAAGAGGGTCGCCCTGCCGGTCCAGTGGCCGCCTGGCCTTGTTTGCTCTCCGCTGCCGTCAGCCGACGGTATTGCGCGGCACGTCGCGGAACGGCTTGGTCGTGTCGATGCTCGGCTCCTTGGGCATCTTGAGCACGCGCTCGGAGATGATGTTGCGCTGGATCTCGTCGGTGCCGCCGGCGATCGACGTCGCCGGTACGGAGACGAGAATTTCCGCAATGACGCCGCCCATCGGGCTGTCGGCGCCGCTGAGGAGCGCGTCGGCGCCCGAGAGCTGGGTGTGGATGCGGGCGGCGGCGCGGGCGACATGGCTCGACACGAGCTTGCCCAGCGATCCTTCCGGACCCTGAGGCCGGCCGAGCGCCTGGGCGGCTCGGGCACGACGGGCCGTCCATTCCGCCGCCTTGGACATGGTCAGGAGCTTGGCGATCTCCTGGCGCACCACGGGATCGGCAAGGTGCCCGGTCTCCCCGGCGCGCTGCAGGATCAGGTCGACGCGACCGGCGCGCTGCGGATACCACTTGTAGGGCTCCATCGTCGTCGCGACTTCCGCCCGCTCCTCCTCGTAGATGCGGCCCTGGCGGTCCGAACCCATTGCCCAGGCGCGCAGGCCGTCGGCGCCGCGGCGTTCGTGCATCAGGGTCGTGGTCGTCACGGCCCAACCGTCGCCGACATTGGAAACCAGGAACTCCGGCTGCACCTCGGCGTCGGTCATGAACACCTGGTTGAACGACGCATGGCCGTTCATCTGCTTCAGCGGCTGTACCTTCACGCCGGGCTGGTGCATGTCGAGGATGAAGTAGGAGAGGCCCTTGTGCTTGGTCTGGTCCCAGTCGGTGCGGGCCAGCAACAGGCCCCAATGGGCGTGATGCGCGCTGGTGGTCCAGACCTTCTGGCCGTTCACCACCCACTTGTTGCCGCGCATCTCTGCGCGCGTCACGGCACCGGCCACGTCCGATCCCGAGCCCGGCTCGCTGAAGAGCTGGCACCAGGTGTCCTCGCCCGTGAGGATGCGGCGCAGGAACTTCTCCTTATGGAGATCGGTGCCGTGCGCCAGGATCGTTGCGGCCGCGAGCGTGCGGATGCCGGCCTTGGCGACGCCGATCGCGCCAATGCGGGCAAATTCCTCGTCGACTACGGGCTGCAGAGCCTGCGGCAGGTCGCGGCCGTACCATTGCTTGGGCCAGGTCGGCACGCCCCAGCCGGAATCGGCCAGCTTGTTGCGCCATTCGACAAGGCCGAGTTCGGGATTCCAGTTCGCTTCGAGCCAGGCGCGGACTTCGGCGCGGACGTTCTCTTCGTTCAGTTCGCTCATGTCCCGTCCTCCCTCAGGCCGCCCAGCGCTGCATCATCAGCTCGCGATGATGATGAGCATCGCCCAGCAGCACCTCCGAACTCTTGGCGCGCTTGAACCAGAGATGGGTGTCGTTGTCCCAGGTGAAGCCGATGCCGCCATGGATCTGGATGGCGTGGATGGCCGTCTGCAGGCAGGCTTCGCTGGCAGCCGCCTTGGCGAGCGAGGCGACTGCGGGGACATCGTCGTCGCCGTCGTCGAGAGCGGCCGCGGCGTAGTAGGCGGCCGACTTGGCGAGCTCGACGTCGATCAGCATGTCGGCCTGCTTGTGCTTCATCGACTGGAAGGAGGCGATGGGTCGGCCGAACTGCATGCGCATCTGGGCGTAGGCCAGCGCATCCTCGCGCAGCCGCTCGGCAACGCCGGCCATTTCGTTGGCCAGGCAGATCGCGGCTTCGATCATGGTGCGGGCAAACGGCGCCGCGGCCGCACCGGCGTCTCCGAGCAAGGTCGCTTTGACGCTCTTGAATTCGAGGCGCGCCAACTTGCGTGTCGTGTCCATGGTCTTGAGCGCGTGACGCGAGAGGCCCTCGGCATCCCCGGCGACGGTGAATAGCGACAGGCCATTCTCGCCCTTGCTGCCAGGCTTGCGCGCCAGCACGACGATGAGGTCGGCGGTGTGGCCGTCGATCACATAGCTCTTGAAGCCGTCGAGCTTGTAGCTCTTGCCTGACCGTCTCGCCGTCATCGTCGTGGCGGCGGCATCCCAACGTGCGGGATCCTCGACCCAGGCCAGAGTGGCAATCGTGTCGCCGGCAGCGATGCCCGGCAGCAGCGCCTGCTTCTCGGCTTCAGTGCCGGCATTCAGGATGGCACCCGTGGCCAGCACGGCAGTCGAGAAGAGTGGCGCGCAGAGCAGGGCGCGGCCCGCCTCTTCCAGCACGATGCCCAGTTCACCGAAGCCGAAGCCTTGGCCTCCATAGGCCTCGGGAATCCGCACGGCGGTAAGACCCAGTTCCGCATTGAGCTTGCGCCAGGCATCGCGCTCCCAACCGGCGTCGGTCTCCATCAAGCGCCGCACTTCCTTGGTCGGCGACCGTTCCGCCAGGAAACGGCGGAGATTGGACCTGAACTCTTCCTGCTCGCTGGAGAAGCTGAACTTCATCGACTTTCCTCCTGGCGCCGATTTTAGGCGCAGGGAGGAAAGGCTGGAAGCGCAGGGAATTGCAGGGCGAGACGCGTGTCAGGCGTAGAGATCGACGTGCACAGCGAGAGGATTCATCGGGCCTGCCGTGACGAAGCCAAAATTCGTCTCGCCATTGTGAGCAATCGTGCCGTTCCATGCGGCATTCTTGACCACATAGCCGTTGGTGTCGTGCGACACGATCTCGGCATTCCAGATGTCCGTGATCTGGTTCGTCATGTCGATCCTGACCTGCCAGCCGGACGTTGCGCTGGCGCCGTCATTGTCGAGCGTGACACCGCCTTGGAAGCCGCCGCTCCACGAATTGACGACGGCGAACAGCGCTTCGAGGTCGCCGTCCCCAGACGCAGGAGGCGGCGGAGGTGGGGGCGTTGCCGCCGCGTCGTCGTCGACGATGGTGGCGGTCGCGGTGGCCCGCGCGATCGTGGCGCCCTGCGCGTTGGTCAACACGAGGCTGAACTGCTCGTTGGCCTCGTCGAGCGTATCGGGCGTGATCGGGATCGAGATCGTCTTGCTCTGTTCGCCGATGGCGAAGGTGAGGGAGCCACTCGATCCGGTGAAGTCGGCGGCGCCCGCATCACCGATCTCGGTGTGATAGTCCACCGTCACGGCATGCGTCGCGGGCTCCGACAGGCTCACCAGGAAGGACGCCTGATTGGTCGTTGCCGGTCCACCATCGCCACCGCCTGCCTCGCCGTCGTGGAACTCGAACTGGATCGGCGTCAGATAGGCGAGCTTCGCCTGGTTCGGTGTCGTCCAATCGTTGTTCAGGATGCCGCCGGTGTCGCCGGAGTTGGGATTCCAAGACCAGAAGGTCCAGCTCGCCCCTTTCTGCCCGGGGACGAGGTCCGACGTCCCGTTATTGTCGAGGTCGCCGCTGAGATAGGAGGTGATCGCCTCGAACCAGGGTGCGTCCTTGGGATCGGTGAGGCCGGTGCCGAACTCGCCGAGGTAGATGGGGGCGATGCCTTCCTTGAAGATGTAGCCCCACATCTGGTCGAACTTGGCCGGCAGGTTGGCCGGGAAGTCCGGTCCCTGGAACCAGGGCTGCGCATAGACCGAGTTGGGATAGTCGTGCGGCGAGTAGACCAGCTTGTTGGCGACGTCGAGTTCGACCGGCCGGTCGCGGACGCCCATCAGGTTGCCGCCCCACCAGTAGGGCTGGCCCTGATAGCTGCCGACGCCCTCGACGAAGATCAGCCAGTTGGGATTGACGTCGCCGATGGCATTGCCGGCGCGCTCGGCAGCCGCGGCCCAGTCGTTGGCGCCGCCGCCGCCCCAGACGCCGTTATAGGGCTCGTTGTGCAGGTCGGCGCCGATCACGGTCGGATCGTCGCCATAGCGCGTTGCCAGCATCTGCCAGTCGGCGATCCAGCTCGCCTCGCTGTGCTGGGCGTCATACCAGAGGCCGTTGGACGAAGGGCCGTCGCCGGGCGTGCTGCGATGATGGTCGAGGATGATCTTGAGGCCGATCTGGCCGGCATAGTCGACGATCTTGTCCATGATCTGCAGCGCGGTGAGGCCCTGCAGGTCCGGACTCTTGCTGTAGTTGATGTTGAAGGACGTTGCCGTCGAATGCAGCATGTCGCTGGAGTAGGGCAGGCGGATGGTGTTGAAGCCGAGATCCACCATCTGGTTCATCATGTCCTGGTAGCCGCGCGTATAGAGACCATGCGGCACGCCCAGGGCGGTCTCGAAGCCGAACCAGTTGACGCCTGCGATCTGTACAGAATGACCGGCTGAATCGACGATCTGGTTGCCTGACGTGCTGAGCCAACCCGCGCCGCCACCGCTGTTGCCCGGATCGCCTTCGACCACCGAAGTATCCGCGACACTGAGAGTCGGCAGGGTCGGGGCGACGACATCGTCGTTGACGATCGTGCCGATGGCCGAGCCGTCGGCGATGGTGGCGCCTGTCGGCGACGACAGGGTGAGCGTCAGCGTTTCGTGGGCTTCGACGGCGGTGTCACCCGAGACCTGGACGTGGACGACCTTCGAGGTCTCGCCGGCCGCGAAGGTGAGCGTGCCGGCAAGAGCGGCATAGTCGCTCCCGGCCGTCGCCGTGCCGTTGCCCGTCGCGTAGGCAACGGTGACGGCGCCTGTTGCCGGTGCCGACAGGGTTACGGTGAAGGCGAGATCCTGCAGGCCGTTGTTGCCTTCAGCGACACTGGCATCGCTCACCGAGAGTGTCGGAATAACCGGGGCTGCGTCGTCGTTGGTGATGGTGCCGACGGCCGAGCCATCGGCAATGGTGGCGCCGTTGGGTGACGAAAGAGCGAGCGTGAACTGCTCGTTGGTTTCGACCGCACTGTCCCCCGACACCTGCACATGGATGATCTTCGAGGTCTCGCCGGCTGCAAAGGTGAGCGTGCCGGAGACGGCGGTGTAATCGCTGCCCGCCGTGGCTGTGCCGTTGGCCGTCGCATAGACCACCGAGACCGGCCCAGTCGCCGCGGCCGAAAGAGAGACGATGAAGGCGAGGTCGCGAACCCCGCTGTTGCCTTCGATCACCGTTGCGTCGCTCACCGAGAGAGTCGGAAGTACCGGCGTCGGTTCACCCGTTGCGACGCCGTTGATCGCGAAGCCGGTGGCCGTGGTGCCGCTGCTGCCCGGTGTCGCCTGGAAGCCGAACGACACGTCGTCCCCGGCGCCGACCTTCCCGTTCCAACCGGCGTTGCGGATCACATAGTGATCGCCGACATGGCTCACGATCTCGGCGTTCCAGATATTGGTGATGGTGAAGGAAGCGTTGAATTCGGCGGTCCAGCCATTGAGCGCAGTCGAGCCGGCCTCGATGGTCATGGCGCCGGTGAAGCCCGAGCCCCAGTTGCTGGTGACGTCGTAGTCGAGCGACACGCTGCCCGGCGTCGGCGTCGGCGTCGGCGTCGTGACGTCATCATTGACGATCGTGCCGATGGCCGAGCCGTCGGCGATGGTCGCGCCCGTTGCACCCGAAAGCGTGAGCGTCAGGGTTTCGTTGGCCTCGACGGCCGTGTCGCCGCTAACCGCAACCTGGATCGTCTTGGCCGTCTCGCCGGCAGCGAAGGTGATCGTTCCGGTATTCGCGGTGTAGTCCTGGCCTGCCGTCGCGGTACCGTTGGCGGTGGCGTAGTTGACCGTCACCGGGCCAGTGGTCGCCTGCGAGAGGCTCACCGTGAAGGAGAGTTGTGCCGTGCCCGCTTGACCCTCGGTGACCGTGGCGTCCCCGACCGACAGGGCGGGAACGATCGCTCCGGTGCCACCGCCGTTCAGGCTGAGGCCGGTCGCTGTCGTCCCGCCGCTGCTGCCCGGGGTGGCCTGGAAGCCGAATGCGACGGTCCCACTGGCCGGCACATCGGCGTTCCAGGCGGCATTACGCACCACATAGTGGTTGCCGACACGACTGACGATCTCCGCGCCCCAAAGATTGGAGATATCGAAAGCCGCGTCGAACTCGACGGTCCAACCGCTCAGGCCGGTGGCGCCGGCCGTAACGGTCATGTTGCCGACGAAACCCGCGCCCCAATTGTCCTTCACGTCGTAGTTAACAGTGGCCATGGGGCGCTCCACTCAGTTTGCGTCTTGCGTGCGCCAAGAATTGCCATCGGCGTTGGCGCGGCGCATCGATGGGATGCCGGTTAGTCGGTGAGCATGGCCGGAAAGTCGACGAATGTGGTCTTCGCCGCGGGGGCAGACCTTCTGCCTGGTGCTTGCAAATTTCTCCGCTTCTGCGAAAGAGTGAGCCGCCCAACCCGACGAAGTCCCCGGAATCAGCCCTTTGTCCGCTCTGTTGTTCGATCGGTTGAATGGCCTGCCTGTCTTCTGGAGGATCCAGCTGGCCGGCTGGGGCCTTTTTGCCATTGCCGACGTGATCGGCCAGCGTCTGCTCTACCAGAGCCTCCAGATCGCCTGCGCGCGCACGGCCCTAGTCACGGTCTGCCTGCTGATGATGTCGACGGCGATGCGCTCCTTTTACGATGCGCATCTGCCGACCAACCGTGTGACGGCAAAGGCGGTGGTGCTGATCTTTCTGCTGTCGCTGCTCGGCTCTACGGCCCTCGCAACGGCCATCGTTCTCGTCCATCAGCTCGTGCCGTGGATGGTGCCGGCCGATCATCGCGGTCTCGAAGAGTTCCTGCTTCCGCAGGTTCACTATTTCTTCGCACTGGCGGGCTGGAGTCTGGCCTATTTCTGGATTCAGGCCGCGGTCGCGGAGCAGAGCGAACATCGCCGCGCCGTCGTTGCGGAGGCGGAAGCCTTGCGCGCCGAACTGGAGGAACTGCGCCTCCAGCTCGATCCACACTTTCTCTTCAATGCCCTGAACGGCGTGGCCGAGGAAATTCCCGAGCATCCCAAGGCAGCCCTCGCGATGCTCCGCGACCTCACGGCCTATCTGCGGCATTCGCTGGACGGCATCGACCACACGGTGGTGACGGTCGAAGCGGAGGTCGGTGGACTTACTTCCTACCTCGGCGTTCAGAAGGCGCGCTTCGGCGATCGCCTGCGCACGCAGATTGCCCTGGAGCCCGCCGCGGCCCCGCGTCGTATCGCGAGCTTCCTGTTGCAGCCGCTGGTCGAGAATGCCGTCAAGCACGGCCGGCGGGAGAATGGGCTCGAGCTCTTCGTCCGCATTCGCGTTGCGGGCGATGCGCTCTATGTGACTGTCGAGAACAATGGCACGCTGGTGTCGACCGGCAAGGGCGCGCATCGGCGCCGGCCTGGTATTGGACTACAAAACGTGCGGCGACGGCTGGCTCTTCACTATCCCGACCGTCACAGCTTCGATTTGCGCGAAGTGAGCGAGACGCCGGATCGGAAGAAGGTCGTTGCCACCCTGATCCTGGAAGGCGAGCCGTGCGGGTCCTGATCGTCGACGATGAGCCGCTGGCGCGCAGTGCGTTGCGCCGCCTGCTTGCCGGACATCCCGAAGTCGAAATCGCGGGCGAGGCGGATGGCCTTGCGGATGCGCGGCGGGCCGTGGAGACGCTGCGGCCGGATCTGATCTTTCTCGACATCGAGCTGGATGGCAGTGCCGGCGACGGCTTCGACCTGCTCGAAGGTTTGCCGAGGCCGCCGGTCGTGATCTTCGTCACCGCCTTTGCGCAGTACGCCGTGGAGGCCTTTGCCGTCGATGCAGCCGACTATCTCCTGAAGCCGGTCGATCCGACGCGGCTGGCCGAGGCGCTGGCTCGCGCCGGACGGCAACTGGCGCTGGCGGCCCTGCCGCCGGGCCCGGACGTGGTGGAGCTGCGGACACCCAAGCGCACTGTCCTCGCCGCGCCGACAGACATCGTAGCGCTCCGAGCGGAGGGCGATTTCACGCGCGTCTTCGTGGCGGGCCAGCCGGCGTTGATGATCCTGCGGTCGCTCGGCCAGTTCGAGACGTCGTTGCCGGCGCCGCCTTTCGTGCGACTCGGCCGGTCGGTGATGATCAATCGCGACCGGCTGCGTGGGATCGAAGCGCCGTCGCGGGCGGCCGGCCGCCTCACCTTGGAGGGGCTGGCCGAACCGCTGTCCATCAGCCGCGCCGCGGCCGCCCGCCTGCGCGAGGTGCTGGCGGGGAGGTGATCGCCTACTTATCCAGCCAGGCGTCCTCGAAGCGCCAGCCGTTGTAGATGCTGTTGCTGTGAAGGGTCACGCCCTTGACGTAGGGCTGCCAGCATCCGGCGGCGCGGCCGTGGCTGATGATCGGTCGCGCGATGTCCTCCTGCAGGCGGCGGTCGATCTCCCACACCAGCTCGTGCCGCTTCTTGCGGTCGGTTTCCTGCGACTGCTTCTCGAAGAGCTTGGTCATCTCCGGATTGCAGTAGTTATTGTAGTTGCGCAGCGATCCGCAGGCGTAGCCCTCGAACAGGGTGACGTCCGGGTCGTCGACGGCCGACCCCGTAAGGTTCAGCGCCACGACATAGTCCTTCTTGAAGACGCGATTGTAATAGAGCGCCGTGTCGATGACCTCGAGCTCGCCGTCGATCCAGATGTGTTTGAGCTGGTCGATCAGGATCACCGCCGGGTCCTTGAAGGTTGCGATGTTGCGCGTGCTGACCTTGAGCTCCAGGCGGTTGTTGGGGCCGTAGCCCGCTTCCTTCATCAGCTTGCGCGCCTCGGCGCGGCTTTTCTCGACGTCGCCGTAGCCGATGATGGTCTTGAGCTTGTCCGGCGGCAGGCCCCACACGCCGTCGGGCGGTGGCAGCAGGGCGCCCCCCATCTTGCCTTCGCCTTCGCTCAGGATGGTGATGAACGACTGCCGGTCGAGGGTGAGCGCCATGGCGCGCCGGATCTTGGGGTTGTCGAACGGCGGGACCTCGCGGTTGATGATCAGGTTTGTGCTGACGCCGGTCTCGCGCATGGTGCATTGCGCTTGAGGTGCGTCGTTCTTGACGTTCTTGAGCAGGGGCACCGAGACATCGGTGGGGAAGGTCATGTCGAACTTCCCGGCGACGAAGGAGAGCATGCGCGTCGAGCGATCGGGAATGATCGTGTACTCGATGCCGTCGAGATAGGGCCGGCCCTTCTTCCAGTAGTCCGGATTCTTCACCAGCTTGATGCCTTCGTTCATCTTGAACTCGGCCAGCTTGAAGGGGCCGGTGCCGATCGGCTTGCGGCGCATGTCGGCGGACGGCACGTGACAAGGATAGATCGGCGAGTATCCCGAGGCGAGCAGCGCCAGCAACGAGGGTTGCGGGTGCTTGAGATGGAAGGTCGCCTCGAACGGCGCATCCGCCGTCACCTTCTCGACATTGCTGTACCAGGCCGCGCGCGGATTGCGCCTGAGCTTGTCGGAGCTCAGCAGCAGGTCGAAGGTGCAGGCGACGTCCTTGGCCGTGAACGGCTTGCCGTCGTGCCATTTCACGCCTTCCCGCAGCTTGAAGGCCAGCTTGCGTCCGCCCTCCTTCGTCGACCAGCTCGTCGCGAGGTCGGGTATGATCGAGTCGAGGCTGTTCTTCGGCACATGCTGATCGAAGATCACCAGATTGTTGTAGAGAGCCATGAAAGGGACGGCGACGGAGACCGTTGCTTCTTCATGGATCGAGGCACTGGGTGGGGTATCCATGTGCTGGATCTTCAGCACGCCGCCGGATTTCTGGGCCCACGCGGCACTTGCCGTCGTAACGCTCGCCGCCGTTACGCAAATCAACGCCAGACACATGTTGCGAACCATGTCGTCCTCCCAGTGATGCCTATGTGTTTTGTTGTTCGTCTTCTTTCGTTCTTCCCTCGTAGATGCAGTCGGTGCGAAGCGTAGCGCCGATTCACTCGATGTGTCGACTGCGATGGGCGATCTGCTATCGTCGCGACCGAAAATTCACTCGGAGGAGATTCCCGTGACGACTGCCCCGCAACGCTTGCGCGCCCTGCTGGCCGATCCGGCTTTTGTCGTCATGCCGGCGGTCTGGGACGGGCTCAGCGCCAAGCTGACCTATGGCGCCGGCTTCAAGACGGCATTCCTCTCCGGTTCCTGTGTCGCGGCCAGCCGGCTGGGTGGCCCCGATCTCGACCTGGTCTCGTTCGGCGAGATGTTCGACTCCTTCAACATGGTCCACGCTGCGGCGCCCGACCTGCTGGTGCTGGCCGATGGCGACCATGGCTACGGCAACGCCATGAACGTGCAGCGCACCGTGCGGGCCTATGGCCGCGCCGGCGCAGCTGCCGTGCTGATCGAGGACAAGATCACCCCACGGGCACTGACATCGGCCGGCAAACCTTGCCTGTCGCGCGAAGAGGCGCGCATGAAGGTCCGCGCCGCCGTCACTGCCGCGAAGGACTCCGGCATCCTCGTGCTGGCGCGCACCGATTGCCGCCCGACGCAAGGCATCGACGAAGCGGTGGCGCGCATCGAGATGTATGTCGAGGAGGGGGCCGACATTCTCTTTCTCGATTCGCCGGCCGACGATGCGGAGATCAAGCGCGCCGTCGCCGCCGCCAAGGGCCGGCCGAGCTTTGCCGTGCTTTCGCCCGGAGCGCCGCGCGCAACGCCGTCGCAGACCGAAGCCGCCAAGCTCGGCTTCAAGATCGGCACCTATCCCACGGGTCTGCTCTCGCCCGTCGCTGCCGGCATGAAGGCGGGTCTCGCAGCGCTCAAGGCGGGCGAGGCGGAAAGCAAGATAGCGCTGCCCCCGGCCGACCTGCGCGCGGCGCTGGGCTATGCCGACTACGATTCCGAAGCGAAGCCTTATCTGCTGAAGGCGTGATCTCTTCGTTGCCTCTCCACAGCGCGACACGTTAAGCCAACAGCGGTGGGTGCATTTCCGCGAGTATGAAGCTTTCATGAAGCGCAAGGTCAGCAAGGCGTTCGTCTATCTCGGCCCTTCCGACATCGAAGGCATCGGCTGTTTTGCCGATCGCGCCATCCGGAAGGGAGAAGCCGTTCGCGTGTGGGACGGCAAAGATAGCCGCTGGGTTACGACCCAGCAGGCGCATGCCTCGCCGCAGCGCCATCTCTTCAAGCGTTTCGGAATCCGCACGACCGGCGGCTACCACGCGCCGATCGATTTCCTGCGTATCTCGACCGGCTGGTACATGAACCACGACGCCGATCCGAACATCACATCCGACGACGAGGATGTGACCTATTACGCGGTGCGCGACATTCCCGCCGGCGAAGAACTCACCATGGACTATCGTCGCATGGACGAGCGGCACGACAATCTCGCGCGCGATGTCCAGGTGCCCGCGACATCCAAGAAGAAGCGCCCGGCCTCGCGGCGCTGACGGCCGGCCAGCCTACTTCTCGCCTAGCCACACCGGCCACAGGCCGCGCTTGGCCTTGCGCGCGTCTGCCTCGGCGCCGGCGTAGCGCTGGCTGGCGCGCGGCTCCCAGGGCAGGGCTTCGTCGAGATGGAACCCATAGGCCATGCCGCTTGCCAGCATGTAGCCACCGAGGTCGATCGGCGTCGGCGCGGTCTCGACCATGCATTGTGCGACGAGGCGGCACTCGCGGTCCCATCGGGCGGGCCGACATTTCACCTTGTGTTCGCTCTTTTCCAGCATGTCTTCCAGCGCCGCCCGCGCTTGCATGCCGCTCGCGGCCTCGAGGCCGGTTTGCCTGTCGCGGAGTTCGCCGGCCTGCAGACCCCAGAGCCTGATCTGCGGCTTCAGGCCGACGCCGCCCAAGGTTATCCCGTCCCGCGCATAGGCTTCCCCGCTCCAATCCTTTGGCAACGCACCGCATTCGCCCGGCTTTTCGGCCTTGTCCGCTTTCTCGGGCTCAGGCGGTGACGGTGGCCGACGCTGTTGCGCAGAGGCAGTGCCTGCGGCGGCGAGCAGAAGGAGCGTCAGGAGAAGAGCGTGTTTCATGCGCAACGAAACCGGGTCATGAAGTTAACATTGTCTATCAGGTTGTGCTCCAGCACTTGGGGGCGACCACCCTTGCAGACTACCTGAATAGCTTTCCACGCAATGGCCGAGTCCCGCTCGCGCTCGCGTTCCGGATCGGGATTGATCACCAGCGTGGCCCGTACCACCAGGAGACGGTATTCGTTTGGCGTCCCCGTCGGAGCGACGCGCACCTCGAACTTGCGCCCTTCATAGGTGACGTAATGCACCCGCGAATTATCGAGTGTGGCCTTGTCGTTGCACGCGGCAAGGCCGAGTATGATTGACAGGATTGGAAGGATTTTCTTCATGGCGGCCCGGAGCGTAGGCGAATGGCTCCATGGTGGCCATCCCGCCTTGTGTCACCTTCCGGTTGCGGACCGGATCGCGAGGTAAATTCAATCCAATGCGGCGTCGATTTGTTTCTCCCACGAGCGTTCCGAAGTCGCGTCATTGCGGGTGATCCCGTAGAAAGGGCGAGACGATGAGCGAGCCCGAATCCCAGGAACAATCTATCACAGACGATCGGTCGAGAGGCCGCCGTTTCGACGGCCGTCATCTGCGCAGCGAGCGCACCCGTCAGCTCATGATCGAGGCCTACCTTCAACTCGTGAGGGAGCATGGGCGCTTGCCGACTGCAAACGAGATTGCCCATGCCGCCGGCTATTCGGTGCGGTCGATCTTCGAACGCTTCCCCGACCTCGATACGTTGAGCCTTGCGACGGCGGATTTTGCCATCGCTGCTGGCCAGGCCCAGGCGTCGGCGCAGAATGCCGATGGCGATCGGCCGACGCGCATCGCGTCCCATGTTCGTATCCGGGCTCAGGCCTGCGAGAAATGGTTGCCGCTATGGCGGATCCTGACTTCGCCTGCGGCGCAGGGGCAGCTCACGGCGTTGGCGACGCGCGCCAAAGCGGTGCGCCGCGCCAATGTCGAACGGCTGGAGCTGATGTACCGGCCGGAGCTGGCGACCCTCGGCGCCCCGCAGCGCGAGCAGCTCCTCGTGACGCTGGCGACGCTGACAAGCTTCGAAAGCTGGGACCAAATGCGGAGCGGCTTCGGCTTGACGCCTGAAGCCGCCGAAAGTGTCTGGCGCTCGGCCATCGACCGGCTGCTGCCAAGCGAGTAAAGAACGCTTATGTTCTCCTTGCTGCGCCGCCCCAAGAAGGCGGAAACGGCCGCGAGCGTCGGCCAGATCGAAATCCAGGACCCCTGGACACGCACCCTGCCGGACAAGCCCCAGACGGCCGGTGCCTTCATGACCGTCGTGAATGCAGGTTCGGTGTCGGACCGTCTGCTGGGCGCGACGGGCCCTGAGGGAAGCACCTGCGAACTCCAGGGCATCCGGGTCACCGGACCCAGCATCTCGATGGTCCGGCTCGTGGACGGCCTCTATCTGCACCACGGCGCTGCCATCGTGTTCAAGCCGCGCGGTTATCATTTGATACTGCAGCTCCCTGCGCCGCTGGTCGTCGGCGAACGACTGCCGATCACGCTTGCCTTCGAACAGGCGGGCCGCGTCGAAGTCTCATTCGAAGTGAGGCCGCCAGGTACGATTGGCGAACAGGTTTTGCACGCCCCCTGATCATTCTCTCGCCCCTTCGCGGGTGATAGCCTCCGGACAGACCCCGCAGGTTGGTTCGCCAGCCCGGGCAACAACCGGAGGAAACGATGACCATCAGCCGCCGCCATCTGGCAGCCGCCGCGCTTCTGGCTACGGGCATGCCGGCATTCGTTCTTTCTTCTGCGCAGGCCAACGAGGCGGACGTTGCCGCCGTGACGCAGGCCGTGGCCGCTCTCACCAAGGCCATGTTGACGGCCGACAAGGCGCAACTCGAAGCGCTTACAGCCGACCAGCTCAGCTATGGGCATTCCGGCGGTGCGATCCAGGACAAGGCCGACTTCGTCAACGTCATCGTCGCGAAGAAGACCGTCTACAAGTCGATCGAACTGTCGAAGCAGACTGTCGCCATTGCCGGCAACGATGCGATCGTCCGTCACGCCTGGGAGAGCGAGAGCGGCACGGGCGACGGCAAGTGGAACGTGTCGAAGATCGGCGTATTGCAGGTCTGGCAGAAGCAGGGCGCGAGCTGGAAGCTGCTCGCTCGTCAGGCCTTCAAAGTCTAGACCCGCGGCTGGCGCTGGAGCCACTCCTCTGCCGGCGGGAGCGTACTGAAGACCCGCATCGGCCGTTTGGCCGCGGCCAGCATGCCCAACACGCGGCTGACCAGCTCGACTTTGTCGTCGGGTACGACCGCGGCCAGCGCTCCGAGCGTTCTGTCCTGGGTATGGGCGGCGCGCATGCGAACGCCGAGTGCCAGTATCTCGTCCGGCGACATCTTGGTGTCGGCGGTCGTGCCGTCGAATAACTTGCGGTAGCTGAAGCCTTCGATTCCTTCCAACACGTTGAGGAAGGCGTCGACCTCGGCACGTGTCACATCACCTTCGGCTACGACAGTGATGAGTTTTTCCTGCGAATCGATTTTCCAGTGGAATGCCATTGCGGGGCGCACACTGCCAGCGCGCCCTGCAAAGGACCAGTGCGACCATTGTATAATGTCGGGAATTTGCGCATTCAGGCAGAGATTCCGGCCAGATAGGTTTCGGCGTGTTCCTGATCCGCGCTCGATCCAACGAAGCCGACATAGCCGTCGGGCCGGATCAAGCGC
Organism: Pseudomonadota bacterium; assembly: GCA_020160995.1. Classification (GTDB taxonomy): domain Bacteria; phylum Pseudomonadota; class Alphaproteobacteria; order Reyranellales; family Reyranellaceae; genus Reyranella. Next base: position 64,578 of record JAIUOY010000159.1, read on the forward strand.
AGCGCGCCGGCGTGCGCGGGATCGTCTGCCGACACGGGCATTACCAGTTTCGGGAACTTCGCGGCCAGTGCCGTCACGACGGCTTGCGGTCCCAGCCCTGTGAAGATCCGACCGGCAGCATCGCCAGGAAGCCGGTCGGGCCAGCGCATGCCGGGCTTCGGCCCATGGCCGGCATGGCCTGCATGGTCGTTCTTGGCCGTAAGCGGGCTCATGGGATAGGCGAGCTTGAGTTCGGAGAGCTGGTCGGCAACGGCGTGTTGCAGGACCGGAAAGCCTGCCGCGAACTTGACGACGGCGTTGCGCAATCCCTGGGCGATCGGGTTGCGCAGGATCGCCGCGTCGGTCATGCGTCCGGCGTTGCGCAGTACGATCTCGCCGATGGCGCTGCGTTCGACCGAGTAGCTGTCGAGCAACGACGACTTGGCGGTGCCCGCGATGACCATCTTGAGTTTCCAGGCAAGGTTGAAGGCATCTTGTATGCCGGTGTTCATGCCTTGTCCGCCGGCGGGACTGTGGATGTGCGCGGCATCGCCGGCCAGGAAGACGCGGCCCCGGCGATAGTCCTTCACCTTGCGTTCGTTGATGCGGAAGGCGGCGAGCCAGACCGGATCGGACATCGTGATTCCCGGCGAGCCGCGCTGCATCAACAGAGCCTGGACTTCCGCCAGGGTCGGGTCTGGATGCCGGGCTTCGCTTGTCGCCGGCCCGAGATCGGCGACCACGCGCCAACGTTCGCTGCCGATGGGAAAGAAGGCCAGGATGCCTTCGCGGTGCCAGAAGATGTGTATCCGGTCCTTGGGTTCCAGCCCGGAGAGATAGCCGTCGGCCAGGACCCAGTCGCTTTGCTGGGTCGAGCCCTCGAAAGTAAAGCCGAGCCCGTGGCGCACCGTCGAATGCGCGCCATCGCAGCCGATCAGCCAGTCGGCACTCACCGTTTCGGTTTCGCCGTTCGCCTTCTTGATCGTGGCGTCGACCTTGTCGCCTTCTTCGTCGAAGCCCGACAGTTCGACCAGTCGCTCGACCGTCACGCCGCGGGCCGCAAGCTGTTCTTCGAGAACCCGTTCGGTCTCGCTTTGCGGGATCATCAAGGCGTAGGGATAACGACTGTCGAGCGAACCGAACGAAATGCGGGCTACGACTTCCTTGCCCGTCGAAATCTGGGCCCCATGCGCGACCATGCCCGCGGGGAGGAACTTGTCGACGTATCCGGCATCGTCGAACAGTTCGAGCGTACGGCTCCACATGACCAGTGCCTTCGACTTGTCTGTGCGCTCTCCCGCCTTGTCGACGATGCGCACCGACACGCCGTGCCGTGCAAGTTCGTTGGCGAGCGTGAGGCCGACCGGGCCGGCGCCGGCAATCAGGACTTTCGGACTGGCAGTCACCTGTCTGCATTCCCCCCCTGTCTGTTCCGGGGCAAACCCTACTGGCCGGGCTGCCTGTGTCCATACGGCAAGGTCGAATTTTGCCGTTGTCTAAGGAACGTAATCAGGCCGTGTTGCTTAGTTCACGGGCGGGAGGGCATGGCCTCGCGCATTTCAGGGAGCCACGATGTTTTTGCGTTCGATGCTCGTTCATGCAGCGCTCTTTGCCGGGACCAGCACCTTGCTGATTGCCGTGGCCCAGGCAGACGACCTGAAAGCGCGCTGCGATCAGCTCATTGCCTACTTCGATCGCTACGGCTCCGGCCGTGGCGAGCATTCCGACGGCGCCCGAAACATGACCCGCCTGTCGGCAAGGATCGATTGCGACCGCGGTCAATATGAGGAGGGCATCAAAGCGATGGAGGATCTCCTGCGGCGCAAGAAGCTCGCCGCGCCCTCAGCCCAGACCTAGGTCGGCGGCTTGCCCTGGGGTTGCTTCAGAAGCCACACCATCGCGGCCGTAAGCGCCAGGCCAATCACGGCCATCACGATCACCGCGCTGCGTGGGCCGATCTGATCGGAGATCGCACCGGCGGCGAGCTGGCCGAGCGGGCCGGTGCCGATGCAGACCGTGACGACTCCCATCAGGCGCGAGCGCACCTCGTGCGGTGCTTCGGTCAGCATCAGCGTCGATTGCATGTTGCCGAAGCCCGCCGTGCCGAAGCCGCCGAGGACGAGGATTGCGAAGGCGAACCAGAAGGAGGGGCTGAGCGCCATCACGATCAGCGCCACCATGAAGAGCGCCGCACCGCCGGCGAAGGCGAGGCGCCGGTCCATGCGCACGACACCCATCGCAATCAGGGCGCCGCCGATCAAGGCGCCCAGCGGCTCGCCAGCGGCCAGCAGGCCGACCAGCGCAGGCGAGACGTTGAACGCCGCGAGGCCCAGGGGGGCCACCAGGCCGGAATAGGCGAAGGCGAAGGCGTTGGTGACGATGGTGACGCCGAACACCAGCAGGATGGTGGGCTTGGTCCAGGCAAAGCGTAGGCCTTCCACGATCTCGTGTGGGATGCGCATCAGGTTGAGCCGGCGCGTGACCTGCGCATAGACGAGGCCCGACATGGCGAAGGCGCCGAGAAACTGCACCAGGGCCGTCAGCGTATAGGCGCCCCTCATGTGCAGCCATTCGAAGGCCATGCCGCCGAGCAGCGGTCCGACCATGCGGGTGGCGGCCGAGGTCGCGCTGTCGAGCGCGATGGCATTGACGATACGATGCGGTCCGGCAGCTTCGCCGACCATGCGGCGGCGTGTCGACATCTCGGAGGCCCACATCGTGCCGCTGAGAAGATTGCCGATGGCGACATGCCAGAGCTGGAGATCTCCCATGGTGGCAAGCGTCGCCAGGGCGGTCGATACGATGGCAGGGCCGAGGAGCGAGGCCATCACGATCAGCTTGCGGTTGAGCGCCTCGGAAATCGCTCCGGCGAAAGCGCCGAACAGGAGCTGCGGGATCTGGCGCAACGCCACGACGACGGTGACCGCGAGAGCCGAGTGCGTCACCTCCCAAGCGAACAGGCCGGAGACGAGCAGCTCCAGCCAGCGCATCGCGTTGGCGAAAGCGCCGACCAACCACAGCCGCAGGAAATCGGGCGAACGCAGCAGCTCCCGGATAGGCGAGTCCATTGCGGCGACCATACATCAGCCAAAGGCATATCCCATCCCGTTGATCTCGGTCGGGCGGAATACGCCGAGAGAGCGAGGCAGCCAAGGCGACACGCTTCCGAACAGTGGAACCGTATGTGGTTCCACTGTTCGGAAACATGCTAGCGCCCGACCTCTTCGAGGTTCACGCCCTTTGTTTCAATGCGAAACCACCAGGTCACCCATGCGCCGAGCAGCGACGTGAAGATCAATCCGGTAAGCAAGAAGTCCGTGCCGGCTGCATCGAGCACCAGGGGAAACACGAACGCTGTCAGCACGGCGCCGATCTTGGCGAAGGCCGCGGCGAAGCCTGCGCCCTTGCCGCGGATGTTGGTGGGGAAGACTTCGCCGGCCAGCAGGTAGGTCTGGGCGTTGGGACCGAGATTGGTCATGAAGTTGAAGATCATGAAACCGCCGAACAGCAGCAACGTTCGCAATGGTTCCTCGGCATGGGTCTGCAGGAGAGCGAGCGCCAGACCGACGGCGCAGCCGACGAACCCCAAGACCTGCAGCTTGATGCGCCCCGCCCTGTCGGCCAGCAGGACGGCTGCGAGGATACCCGCGATCAACAGCGTATCGACCAGCGCCGCTCCTTTCGCGCCTGCGATGTCGCGGGCGATGACGCCCGCCACGTTCTGCGCATTCGTGATTTCGTGCCCGATCGTGTGCGAGAGGATCGTCGGCGTGAAAATGCCGATGCCGTAGGTGCCGAGGTCCTGCAGGAACCACGGTATGGAGGCCAGGATCGTGGCGCGCCGGTTCTTCTTGCTGAAGAGATCGCGCCACCGGCCGCGCCGTGCTTCCTGGCTATACAATGCCGACTCCGGATCGATCTCGGCGAGACGGACTTTCTTGGGGTAGGGCGGTTCGCGCGCCAGCAGGCGCTGCAACTCGTGCTCGGCCTCGGCGCGGCGGCCGCGGGACATCAGCCATTGGCCGCTGTCCGTAACGAAGAGGCGTGCGATCACGATGAGGACCGCCGGCGCAATCGCCACGGCGTACATCAGGCGCCAGGCGCCGAGTTCGGGGATACTGGCCAGGATCATGTAGCCGATCACTGTGCCGACCAGGGCGCCCACCGCCTGGAAAGCGAAGGCGCCCAGCACCAGCTTGCCGCGGTCGCGGCTCGGGATGCTCTCGGAGATCACGAGATGCGCGGTGGGGTAGTCGCAACCCAGTGCGACGCCCATGCCGAACAGGAAGAGGACCAGCCAACCGAAGCCCGGTGCGAGGGCGAGCCCCACCAGGAAGATGGCGAAGACCAGCATCTCGACCACGAACATGCGGCGGCGGCCATAGATGTCGGCAAGCCCGCCTAGGGCGATGGCGCCCACCATGATGCCAGCCAGCGGTGCCGCGGTCACGATGCCCTTCTCGACCGGGGACAGGCCGAACTCCTTGACGATCAGTGGCAGGGCGACGCCGGTCATGAATACGACCAGGCCTTCGAAGAACTTGCCGGCGGTGGCCAGGAGCCAGATGCGCCATTGCATGCGCGTCATGGGAACCGTGGGCGTCGGCGTTCCGTCCGGCCATGACGGCGTCTGGTCGATGTAGCTCTGGACGCTCGACGGTTCCTTCATCTGGACAGATTAGCGGACGCCGCTACGCTCGGGTGTCCACAATACGAAGAAACATCGAGGAAACGCCCTTCAGGAGGCATCTATGCAAAGACGTATGCTGCTCGCCGCAGCCTTGGCCGCTCCAGCCGTTGCCGCGCCGGCCCTCCTGCGGGCGCAGACGGCCGGCTGGCCCAACAAGACCGTGCGCTTCATCTGCCCCTTCGCGCCGGGCGGCGGCACGGACACGGTGAGCCGGCTGATCTGCGACCAGCTCACCAAGCTGCTCGGCCAGCAGTTCATCGTCGAGAACAGGGGCGGGGCCGGCGGCAATATCGGCACCACGGAACTCGCCCGCGCTACACCCGATGGCTACACGCTGGGGCTGATCTCGGTGGCCAGCCACACGCTCAATCCCATGCTCTACAGCAAGCTGCCCTACAACCCGGACAAGGACATCGTCGGCGTCTCGCGGGTCGCCACACTCGCCAACCTGCTGGGCGTAACGCCGTCGTTGCCGGCCAACTCGGTCGCAGAGCTGATCGCGCTCTGCAAGGCATCGCCGGGCAAGTATTCCTTCGCCTCGTCCGGCCCCGGCACGTCGCTGCACCTGAGCGGCGAGCTCTTCAAGAAGATGGCCGATGTCGACATCATCCATGTGCCTTACAAGGGCGCAGGCCCGGTCTATACCGACCTGATGGCCGGCATCGTGAACATGATGTTCGCCAACATGCCTTCGATGCTGCCTCAGGTCCGCGGCAGCAAGTTGAAGGGGCTGGGCGTCACCTCGGCCGTACGCTCCAAGGCGGCGCCCGATATTCCAGCCATCGCCGAAACGGTGCCGGGCTATGTCGCGACCTCCTGGTACGGCGTCGGCGCTCCGGCCGGCACGCCGGAACCTATTCTGGCCCGACTGGAGACCGCGCTGGCGGATGCGCTGAAGAGTCCCGACATCCAGAAGCGCTGGAACGACGATCTCGGCCTCGACATGCCGCCGACCGGCCGCAAGGGATTCGGCGAATTCCTGGCCCAGGACCGCAAGCTCTGGGAGCCCGCGGTCAAGGCGTCCGGCGTGAAGCTCGACTGATCAGACGAACTGCCGGATCGCGGCGATCACGATCAGGGCGCCGATCGCCATGACGGCGCTGCCGAGCGAGATCACATAGAGCGCCCGGCCCGGCGAGAGGCGGCCCATGTGAGCGGCGATCCAGAAGAACGGATCGTTGACATGACAGACCGCCATCGAGCCGGCGCCGACTGCCGCCGTGGCGATGGCGCGGCCGGAGGCGCTGTCGAGCCCGAGCGCGGGCAGCAACGGCTCGACCATGCCCGAGGCCGTCAGCACGGCGGTCAGGGAATTGCCCTGCATGGTCTTCACGATGGCGGCCGCCAGAAACGGCGTCAGCACACCATAGCGCGGGTGAAGGACGTATTCGGCCAGAAGCTCGGCCATGCCGGTCTCGTCGAACACGCGCGCCAGCCCGCCCGAGGCGCCGACCGCGAGCAGCAGCGGCGCCCAGGAACGGCCAGCGAGTGCCGACGGTTCCCAGCGCCGCGCCAGCACGATCGCCAGGGTAATGGCGATCGCCGCCAGCATCAGCGGCCTGGAGATGCCGATATAGAACTCGCGCGAGCCGCCCTTGCCCAAGGGCTCGCCGGGCATCTGTGCAATCGATTGCACGACCAGCAGCACCAGCGGGATCGCAACGCAAAGCCAGGCCCAACTGAGCTGGCCCGGCTCGTCGGTCGACGGGATCTGCCGTGCGACGTGCCACCACCCCAGGACGATCGCTGCGGCGGCGACCGGCACGGCAATCATCAGCGCGGTACTGAGGTCGGCCTTCATCACCGAGCCCGCCGCGACGGCGAGCGGCGAGGGCGCCAGCAGGGCCGCGACCGCGAGCAGGGTGAGGGCCAGGCCCAACGCCCGCCGCGGCGCGTCCTGACCGGCCGGTTGCAGCAGCGCCAGGCCGCCGGATGCCGAAGCGCCCAATCCGGCCAGCACGCCGGCGGCCGCCGAGGTGCCGGTGCCGAGCGGTGCGCGCAGCACGACCGCGCCGGCGAGGGCGCCCGCGACCACCAGCAGGCCCGCTTGCTCCATCGCCGTTGCAAAACCCAGCCCGAACGCCTTGCCGACCGACTGGAAGGTCATGTCGGCCGCGATGCCGTAGACCACGACCGTCGCCATCACGGCGAGAAAGACAGGCAGACGAACCTTCTGGACCAGGAACACGATCGCTGCGACTGCGATCGGCAAGAGGAGCGAAGCGAGAATCATGGCGGCGAGACATTAGACCGCCTGGGGTGCGCGACTCCAGTGCTGCGGCTCCGGCTTGTGATACGCTGGGCCGATGCGCTTCCTCGTCGCTTTACTCGTGCTGCTCGGTCTTGCGGTTCCCGCCACCGCCGATCCCTTGGTGCGCATCGAAGGCAAGAACTTCATCGCCCCCGACGGCAGCGTGTTGCGGCTGAAGGGGATCAGCCTCGGCAACTGGCTGATGCCCGAGGGCTACATGTTCAAGTTCGAGGTCGCCAAGGCGCCGCGCCAGATCTATGGGGCATTCGAGCGATTACTGGGCAAGGACGGCGCCGAGACCTTCTGGCGTCGGTACCGCGACACCTATGTGACCGAAGCCGATATCCGTTTCATCAAGTCGGTCGGCTTCAACATGGTGCGCGTGCCGCTGCACTGGCGGCTGTTCATGGGCGCGAATGGCGAGATTGATGGCGAAGGCTGGGCGCTGCTCGACCGTGTGGTGGGGTGGGCTCAGGCATCGGGCCTCTATGTCATTCCCGACCTGCATGCCGCGCCCGGCGGCCAGACCGGCATCAACCACGACGACGGGCCGGGCTATCCGCTGATGTTCTACGTGCCGCGCGACCGCGATCTCACGATCAAGCTGTGGCGCACCATCGCCCAGCGCTATCGCGGCAACCCGACGATGCTGGGCTACGACATCCTGAACGAGCCCGCGGCCCCGTATCACGACGTGGCGACGCTCAATGCGCGACTGGAGCCCTTCTACAAGCGGGCGACGGCGGCGATCCGCGACGTCGATCCCGAGCGCATCGTGATCCTGGCGGGCGGGCAGTGGAGTTCGAGCTTCGCCATGCTCGGTCCGCCCTTCGCTGCGAACCTGGCCTACACCTATCACTCGTTCTGGGCCTCGACGAACCGCGATTCGATCCAGCGGCATCTCAACTTCGCCAACCTCTACAATGTGCCGTTGTTTCTCGGCGAGACCGGCGAACTCACCGACGAATGGAACGAAGAGTTCCGTCGCCTGCACGAACTCCACGATATCGGCTGGTCGTTCTGGACCTACAAGAATCTCGACACGCCTTCGACGATCGTCTCGATCCCGCGGCCCGAAGGCTGGAACCAGATCGTGGCGTTCGCGGACGGCCGGCAAAAGGAGAAGCCGCCGCAGGAGCTGATCGACCGGGCGATCGCGCAGTATCTCGACGGAATCCAGCTCAAGAACGGCACGGTTCGCTGGAGCTATCTCGCCTCGCTGGGTCTGAAGAGCGCGCCTTGAGCTTCAGGCGAAGGATTTGGCGTAGTGATCTGCGAGCCCGTTCAAGGCTGCAGCCCCATCGCCTTTGAATGTCGGGCCGTGCATCAGGGCGATCGTCGTCGGCTTGAGGGTGGCCAGCCGGCGCATGGTCGCTTCGGTCATGGGTGTCGGCGGCATGAAGGGCAGCCGGTCGCTGACGGCGATGGCCGGCGCCACGATGTCGCTCTCCGTCGTCGGCTCGGCCGGACCGACCTGGGTGAAGAGGTCGCTCGAGAAGAGCGTGCCCGTCGTCTCCTCGTAGATCAGGCCGGCATCCCAGTTGTGAGGGACATGTGGCGTGTCGAGCCAGCGCACCTTCTTGGAGCCGAGGTCCAGCACCTCGTCGTCTTTCAATGCCCGGGGCGGACGGTTGGCCATGTCGGTCAGCCAGATGTTGCAGCCGAGCTGGCCGTGCGCCGGGGTGGCGTTGGGCGCGGCGGCAAGCCATTCGTTCAGCGCGCCCGATTCGTCGCCCTCGACATGGCTGCACGTCGTCCAGCGCAGCTTCTCCAGCGGGATGACGCGCTTCACCGCCTCGGAAATCAACGGAAACAGCGAGCGCTGGCCGTAATGGAAGAGCAGCGGTTCGTCGGCGTCGATCAGGAACTGGTTGAACGTGAAGCCGGTCGGTCCGACAGTGGGCACGAACGTGGAGAGGCGATAGATCTTGTCCGCGATCTCGAAGACTTCGGTTTTCATGATCGATTCTGTCCGTTGAAGCTTTGTTGGGGCGATTGCGCGCCCTGTCGACGTTCCTTGTCAACCGGGAGGGCAGGTCCGACCGGCTATCGCAGAAACTGTCTGAACCGACGCAGTGACAGATAGAACAGCGCCGATCCGATCGCCAGCAGGGTGAGGAGCTGCGGCCACACGATATCGAGACCGGCCCCGCGAAACAGGACCGACTGGGCAAGGATCACGAAATGGGTGTTGGGTGCGGCGAGCATGATGGTCTGGATGATTTCCGGCATGCTTTCGCGCGGCGTGATCGCGCCGGACAGCATCTGCAGCGGCAGCAGGACCAGCATCAGCAAGAGGCCGAACTGCGGCATCGATCCGGCGACCGTCGCCAGGAAAATGCCCATGCACGTCGTCGCGAAGATCTGCAGCACGGCGCCCAGCACGAACAGGGTGATCGACCCCTGGATCGGAACCCCCAGCAACGCCTGTACGACGCAGACCAGAGAGAAGGTGGAGGCCAGGAGAACGACGACGCCCATCGACCAGACCTTGCTGAGCATGATCTCGAACGGCGTGACGGGCATGACGAGCAAATGTTCGATGGTGCCATGCTCCCGCTCGCGGATGAGGGCGGCGCCGGTCAGGATGATCGACAGCATGGTGATGGCGGAAATGACGTTGTTGATGGAGCCGAACCACTCCTTGTTGAGCTCCTGGTTGAAGCGGGCGCGCAGCACGAGATCGACCGGAGGCGCGGAAACGCCGCGGTAGCGATCTAGGAACTTCGCGACCTCGCCGGAGACGATGGACTGGATGTAGCCGGCGCCGTTGAATGCCTGCGTCATCCGGGTGGCGTCGACATTCAGCTGGATCGTCGGGGTCCGGCCAGCCAGAAGATCGCGCTGGAAGTTCGGCGGGATGTCGAGGGCGAACGTGTCGAGCCCGGCATCCATCCGGTCGTCCATCTCCTGGAGAGAGATAAGGCGGGGTACCACGAAGTAAGGCGGGTAGAATGCGGTGATGATGCGTGACGATATCGGCGATTGATCCTCGTCGACCACGGAGATCACCGCCTTGTTCAGCGTCTCCGGCATCGCCTTCGATGCCGTATAGATCGAGAGCGTGAAAGAATAGACGATAAGCACCAGCATCAGCGGGTCCCGAGCAAGGCCCCACAGTTCCTTGATGCCCAGTCGCAGGATGTTGGCGGCGTGCATGCTTACGTCGCCTGCTTGCGCAACAGGACGATTCCCAAACCAAGCAGAATGGGAATGGTAATCAGCAGAGGCAGGAAGGCACCCATCAGGTCGGCGAAGTCGAGCGCTTTGGAGAAGGTGCCCCGCGAGATCGTCACGAAATAAGTCGTGGGGTAGATCCGGCCGATGAAGGCGCCGAAGCCCTGCAATGAGGAGACCGGATCGGTTATCCCGGAATACTGGCTGGCCGGCAGAAGCGTGATGAGCGCCGTCCCGAAAATGGCGGCGATCTGGCTCTTCATGAAGGAGGAGATGACGAGGCCCAGAGCCGTCGCGATGACGACATAGAGGAACGCCGCACAGAAGAAGGCCAGGAAGCTGCCGGTGAAGGGCACGCGGAAGATGAAGACCGCGAACGCCGCCAGTATCAGAAAGTTCAGCACACCCAGGATGACGTAAGGCAGTTGCTTGCCGACCAGGAATTCGAGCTGCGTGACCGGCGTCACGTAGAAATTGATGATCGAGCCCAGCTCTTTCTCGCGCACGACGCTGAGCGCTGCGAGCATTGCCGGTATCATCATCAGAAGGAGCGGTATGACGGCCGGAACCATCGCCACCAGACTCTCGATACCGGGGTTGTAGCGAAAGCGGACGGCGAGATCGAAGCTCCCGGAGAGTGTCGTTCCGCCATAGAGTTGGCGGGCCTTCTGGGTCAGCCAGTTGAGGTGCATGCCCTGTACGTAACTGCGCACGGTCTCGGCGCGGGCCGGCTGGGCACCGTCGATCCAGGCACCGATCTCGACATTGCGGCCGCGCGCGACGTCGCGTGCGAAGCCGGGCGGAATCTCGATCGCGAGGCTGAGCTCGCCGTTGCGCATGCGCCGGTCGAGATCGGCATAGTTGGTGATCGGCGCCTTTTCCGTGAAGTAACGCGATCCCGCGAGCTGCAAGGCATAGTCCCGGCTGACGGTCGTATCGTCGCGGTCGAGAACGGCGAAAGTCAGGTTCTCGATGTCCATGTTCATGCCGTAGCCGATGACGAACATCAGGATGACGCTGCCGATCAGCGCGAGGGTGGCCCGGATCGGATCGCGCCGCAGTTCCAGGGCCTCCCGGTGCGAGTAGGCGAACATGCGCCGGAAATCGAAGAACTGCCGCCCGCTGCCGTGAGGCTCGCCGGTCTTCTCGATGGCGGCGACCGCCGCCGGTAGTTGCGCCGCGGGCGTCTTGTCGCTGCCCTGTCTGATCGCATCCTCCAGATAGGCGACGAACGCCTCCTCGAGGGTAGTGGCCGAACGCCTTTCGACGATGGCCGCCGGCGTGTCGCTGACCAGAACCTTGCCGGCATGCATCAACGAGATGCGGTCGCAGAGCCCGGCTTCGTTCATGAAGTGCGTGGAAACGAAGATCGTTACCTTCTCCTGGCGGGAGAGATCCGACAGGATCTGCCAGAAGGCATCGCGAGCGATGGGGTCCACGCCCGATGTCGGCTCGTCGAGAATCAGGATGTCGGGAGAGTGGATCAACGCCACCGCCAGGGACAGGCGCTGGCGGATGCCGAGGGGAAGCGCTTCGGGCAGCATATCCATCACCTCGACAAGGCCGAAACGGTCGGCCAGACCGTCGATGCGGGCTGGAATTGTCGCCGGCGGCATGGCGAAGAGGCGGGCGTGCAGGTCGAGATTCTGCCGGACCGTCAGCTCGGAATAGAGCGAGAAGGCCTGGGACATGTAGCCCACCCGGCGTCGCACCTCGATGTCGTTGGGATCGACTTCCCGGCCGAACAGGTGAGCCGATCCCTCGCTGGCGGCCAGCAGGCCGGTCAGCATCTTCATGGTCGTCGTCTTGCCGCAGCCGTTGGAGCCGAGAAATCCGAAGATCTCGCCTCGTTCGATGCGGAAGCTCACATCGTCGACGGCCGTGAAGTCGCCGAAGCGCATGGTGAGGTGCTGGGCTTCGATGGCGAACGTGTCCCCGGCGTCGGTCGATTGTCGGGGCGGGATGACGACGGCCCGATGGTCGCGACGGCGCTCCTCCGGCAGCAAGGCGATGAAAGCGGCGTCGAGCGTCGAGGTGCCCGTTCGCTGCAGCAGTTCATCGGGGGTGCCCGTGTCGAGCAAGCGGCCGGCATCCATTGCAACCAGCCAGTCGAAGCGGGCGGCTTCTTCCATATAGGCGGTTGCCACGATGACGCTCATGCCGGCGCGGCTGGAGCGGATTCCTTCGACCAGCTCCCAGAATTGACGGCGCGAGAGCGGATCGACGCCGGTCGTCGGCTCGTCCAGGATCAGAAGTTCCGGATCATGGATGAGCGCGCAGCACAGCCCGAGTTTCTGCTTCATGCCGCCGGAGAGTTTGCCGGCCGGCCGGTCGGCAAACGGCCCCAGGCCCGTGCCTTCCAGAAGCTCTGCGATGCGGCGGCTCCGATCATGTGGCGCCAGGCCGAACAGGCGGCCGAAGAAATCGACATTCTCGGCGACGGAAAGCGTCGGATAGAGGTTCTTGCCGAGCCCCTGGGGCATGTAGGCGATCCGCGAACATGTCGCTCGACGGTGAGCCGCGTCGGCAATATTGCCGCCGAGCACGTCGACGTGGCCGGTCTGGACCCGGCGCGCGCCCGCAATCAGCGAGAGAAGGCTGGACTTGCCGACGCCATCCGGTCCGATGAGGCCGACCATGCGGCCCGATGGTACGTCGAGCGTAACGCGATCGAGCGCCCGGGTCTTGCCGTAGGCCAGTCCCACCGACTCGAGCCGCGCGACGGGCGCGCTCATTCGAGCAGCTTGCCTGTCAGGCTCGGCGGCCACTCGACTTTCGGATCGAGGCGGACATAGGCCATGCCCGGCAAGCCTGTCTTGACGTGCTGGATGTATTTCTTGAGCAGCTCCGGCGATATCCGCGCCTTGACCCGGAACATGAGCTTCTGGCGCTCCTTCTCGGTCTCGACGGACTTCGGCGTGAACTGCGCCACGTCGGAGACGAACGTGACCTTGGCGGGGATCGGGTATTGGGGCACTGCGTCGAGGACAAGGCGCACGTCGCTGCCGATCGGGACAAGTCCGACGTCTGCAGTGGGCAGGAAGAAGGTCATGTAGACGTCGCCCAGGTCGACGAGATTGAGCACCCGTCCTCCCGCTGCCAGTACCTCCCCGGGCTGGGCGACGCGATACTGTACGCGTCCGTCTCGCGGCGACCGGAGCGTGCTGTCGTCGATGTCCGCCGTAATGCTGTCGACGGCTGCCCGGGCGACGTCGACGGCGGCGTCGGCGTCGATCAGCTGTGCCTTGGCGGCGTTGATCGCCGCTTCCGTAGCGGCGAGCTGTGCCTTGGCTGCGCCTACCGCGGCCTTTGCCCCCTGTTCGACCGCCCGATCGTCGTCGAGAACCTGCTGCGATGCCGTGTTGGTCTTGGCCAGTTGCTCCGTCCGAATCAGCCTTCTTTCCGCGGCGTTGAACTGCGCCTCGCGTTGGGCGACGACGGCTATGGCCGCGGTTCTTTCAGCCTCTCGTTGCGTGACGAAGCTCTTGGCCGTGTCGACGTTGATGATTGCGCGCTTCAACTGGGCCTCGGCCTGGCGGCGCTGTGCCTGCAACTGCTCGGTATCCATGCGGGCGAGCACTTGCCCTGCAGTGACGAAGTCTCCTTCGTTGACGAGGATTTCCTTGATGCGTCCCGGGATCTTGGTCGAGATGTCGATCTCGACCGCCTCGATGCGGCCGTTTCCGCCGGCGATCCCGGCGGGCAGGCCATGGTCTCCGAATTTGTCCCAGACGTAGTAGGTGGCGGCGAGGGCTGCGATGAGGATGATGAGAAGCCAACGTTTCCAGGTCGGAGTCATCGCTGTGCCGCCTCTTCGGTTGGGCCGAGCGCGCGGCAACGAGGCCTGCGCTAAACGACCGTGAAGCCGTCGCCATTTGCGCGCGTGCGACGGGGTACTGTCAACGGCGCAGGATGTCCATCAGCTTGGCGTTGAAAACATCGGCAGCTTCGTAGGCCACCCAGTGGCCGGCCTCCGGAATGACGTTCATCTCGAAGTCGGGCTGCAGGGCGCGAAAGAGATCGATTCGCTCCTGGATGTGCGGATAGGTCGTCGAATCGTACTCGCCCCAGATGCCGGCGAGCGGCGTCTTCACGCGCGGCAGCACTTCGCTCAGCCGGAACGCCTGGCCCATCTCGCGGCTGCGCGTCTTGGCGCGCGTGGTGTTCAGGATCTGCATGTGAACGGCCACGCCGTCGACGTTGGCGGGATCGTGGATCATCAGGATTTCGAGATTGCGCCGTGCTTCCGCAGCCAGCACCTCCGGCGTCATTTCGGGCAGCAGCTTGCGCAGTTTGGGGCCCGGTTTGCGTGTCGCCTTCAAGCCGCCGGCGCCGACCAGGACGATGCGGCGCAGCCGGTCGCCGACCAGAGTGGCGACGTGGCCTGATACCATGCCGCCGAAGGAGAAGCCGGTGATGGCGAAGTCGCGATCCCGGGGGATCAGCGCGTCCATCGCCGTCTTCACGCAATGAGTGACCGACCAGATGTCGCGCACATCGTCGGGTGGATCGCTGTCGCCGAGTCCCGGGAGATCGGCGGCGTAGACCGTGAAGTGCTGCGACAAGGGCACGACATTGCGAATCCAGTGGATCCACGAGCCCGAGCCGCCGTGGAACAGCAGCAGGATCGGCTTGTTGCCCTGGTCGGCGCCGAAGACGTGCCACATCATCGTGCCGCCATTGCCCATCGGCACGCGGACGGCCTGGGAGAGAGCGGCGACGGCGTCGATGGTTTCGGCGGCGGTGCGGCCGTCCGGCAGGCGCGGGACGGCGGAGAAGTCGAGACTCATTTCCGGATCGCACCCAACAGTCGTTCGACGAAGCCCGGCGCCTGCTTGCGGTCGATCCAGCGCAGCACCGTCACGAGATCGTGCTCGGGGTCGATCCACACGATATGGCTGCCCCAGCCCAGCGCGAAATAGCTCGCTTCCGATGCCGCCGCGAACTGGCGCCGGTCGGTGTTGAGCCACCACATCAATCCGTAGAACGGCGCGACCGGGCAGGGCTTCACCAGCTCCTCGGTCCAGCCCCTGGGCAGGATCTGCTTGCCCTGCCAGACGCCGCCTTGCGCGACCAGCAAGCCCATCAGGGCGAGATCGCGCGCGGAGATCACGATGCCGCCGCCCCAATGGCCGCCGCCCGGCACGGAGATCATCTCCTTGCCGTCGATGGTGACGGTCGAGGTCCTGTAGCCGTCCCACTTCCAGCCCTGCGAACCGCCGATCGGATCCATGATGCGCCGCTTCAGGACCGACGGCAGCGGCTCCTTGAAGACCTGCAGCAGCGAGTAGCTGAGGCGGTTCACGCGCACGTCGTTGTATTCGTAGAAGGTGCCGGGCTTCTTCATTGCCCGGCGCGTGCCCTTGGGCGCATCGGCGACGGCGAGGCCGACCACGCGATTGTGGTCGATGCGGTCCTCCTTCCCGAACACGCTGCCCGACCATTCGCTGGTCTGGGTCAGCAGATGGCGCCAGGTGATGTCGCGGTTCTGCTCGCTCTGGAACCCGTCATCGAGGGCATAGTCGCCGGCCCTGTCGTCGAGGCTCTTGATAAGCCCGTCGCCCAGCGCCAGGCCGGCGAGCAGGGCGAGATAGCTCTTGGCGACACTGAAGGTCATGTCGGGACGGTCGACGTCACCCCATTCCGCAAGCTTGTGGCCGCCGCGATAGACGATGCCCGAATGCCCGCCGCGCGGCGTGACCGGCCCCAGGACTTCGTTGTCCGGGGCCTTCTCGCCGGAATCGTAGGTCATGACGAACTGCCCGTCCGGCATGTGCATGCTGGCGGGCCATTTGGATTCGGCGGCCTGGGCGAAGGCGATGGCGTCTTTCAGATCGGTCATGCACGCAATCAACATTGGAGCCTGCCCGGGAGCAAGCGTAGAAAGCGCAATGCCTTTGCCCGCTACGATCACGATCCGCCGCCCCGACGACTGGCACGTTCATCTGCGTGACGGGCACCTGCTCGCTGCCTGCGCCGTGCACACGGCCCGCCAGTTCGGCCGCGCCATCATCATGCCGAACCTGGTGCCGCCGGTGACGAAGGTGGCGGAGGCCAGCGCCTATCGCGAGCGCATCCACGCCGCCGTGCCGAAGGATCTGCGGTTCGAGCCGCTGATGACCTGCTACCTGACCGATGGCGCCGATCCGGCCGAACTGACGCGCGGCAAGGCCGAAGGCGTGTGGGTCGCGGCCAAGCTCTACCCCGCGCATGCCACGACCAACTCCGCCCACGGCGTCACCTCGATGGATCGCGTTGCGAAAGGGCTGGAGGCCTTGGAGAAGGCCGGCATGCCGCTTCTCGTTCATGGCGAGGTGACCGATCCCGACGTCGACATCTTTGACCGCGAGGCGGTGTTCCTCGACAAGGTTCTGGCCCCGCTGCTGAAGCGCCACCAGGGTCTCAAGATCGTGCTGGAGCACATCACGACGCGCGAAGGCGTGGCGTTCGTCGAGGCGCATCCCGGCCGGCTGGGCGGCACGATTACGCCGCATCACCTCAGCTACAATCGCAATGCGATCTTCAAGGGCGGTATCCGTCCGCACTTCTATTGCCTGCCGATCGCCAAGCGCGAGGAGCATCGTCTCGCTCTGCGAAGGGCGGCGACCTCGGACAGCACGCAATTCTTCCTGGGCACCGACACGGCGCCGCATACCACCGACACCAAGGAATGCGCCTGTGGCTGCGCCGGCGTGTTCAATGCGCCGGTTGCAATGCAGGTCTATGCGCAGGTCTTCGCCGAGGAGGGCAAGCTCGACCGGCTCGAAGCCTTTGCGTCGCTGAACGGCCCGGCCTTCTATGGCCTGCCGCCGAACGAGGAGCGCGTGACGCTGCGGGCCGCTGCCCTCGATGCACCCGATCACATCGAGGTGCCGGCGCTCGCCAAGACCATCACCGTCTTCCGTCCGGACACGCCGGTGGACTGGTCGTTCTAGGCGATATTTTGTGCGCTCCGTGAATTGCTCTATCTTGGGCATATGAGCAAAAGAGGCATTCCCGACGGAGCCGTCGTGCGCGGCACCGACAATGGCTATGACGATCCGGTCAAAACCGCTTTGAAGCCCGGCAGCGAACGGCCGGTCGAAAAGGTCGACCAGAAGTACCCCTATTTGCGGCCGCGCGACGCCGCGACGCTGATCCTCGTGCGCCAGAAGGGCGAGGTGCCCGAGGTGCTGCTGGGCTGCCGCGATGCCAAGCATGCGTTCATGCCCAACCGCTACGTGTTTCCCGGCGGCCGGGTCGATCTTGCCGATGCGCGCGTGCCGGTGGCGACGCCGCTCGATCGCTTTGTCGACGAGCGCCTGCAGCGCGCGGCATCGCCGCAGCGGGCGCGTGCCCTTGCCGTTGCCGCAGTGCGCGAGACCTTCGAGGAAACCGGCCTGATGCTGGCCAAGCCGTTGGAGGGCGGCGCGCCCCGGCAGGATTTCGGCGAGCACTGGCATGGCTTTCTCGACAGGGGATTCGCGCCGGCACTCGATTGCCTCGACTTGATCGCGCGGGCGGTAACGCCGCCCGGTCGACCGCGCCGTTTCAATGCCCGCTTCTTCATGGCGCGCGCCGAGGATGCGACCGGCGAGATCCGTCATTCGAGCGAACTGGGCGACGTTCGCTGGGTGCGCCTCGACGAAGCGCGGGAACTGCCGCTGCCCACTATCACGGGACTGATTTTGGGCGAGATCGGCCGGCTGGTGAAGGAGCCGCCCAACCGCAACGAACAGCGCAAGATCCCGCTTTTCACGACGGTGCATCGCAAGCACCTGATGATCGAGGAGTAACGACGTGGCGGCGCGCGCCGAGGACGCATCGCCGCCAGCTGTAACTCCGGCTGTCACGCGGCTGTCCACCGGGCCGTCGAGCGACGTGAGCGGGTTGCCACGCGGCGGCGTTCGCCTGCGGGCGCTGGTCCTGATCCGGTGGGGCGCTGTTGCCGGCCAGGCTTTCACGGCCGCCGTGGTCCATTGGGGCCTGGGCTTCGGCATGCCGGTGCTGGCCGTCGGCGGGGCGATTGCACTTTCGGCACTGCTCAACCTCACCGTCAGCATCGGCCGCCCGGCATCGGCGCGCATCGACGACCGCGAAGCGGCGATCTTCCTCGCCTTCGATATTCTGCAGCTTGCGGTGCTGCTCTATCTCACCGGCGGCCTGATCAATCCTTTTTCGCTGCTGCTCCTGGCGCCCGTTGCGATCGGCGCCACGATCCTGTCGCTCGCGAGCAACATCGCACTCACCTTGCTGACCATCGTGAGCATTGCCGTGGTCGCGCTGTTCAATCAGCCGCTGCCCTGGAGCGGGCCGCCGCCAAATCTGCCGGAGATCTATCAGGTCGGCGTCTGGGTCGGCCTCTCGCTCACCACCCTGCTGATCACCCTCTACGGTTGGCGGCTTGCCGAGGAAGCGCGCCAGATGGCCGATGCGCTGGCCGCAGCGCAGGCATCGCTCGCGCACGAACAACGCCTTTCGGCGCTGGGTGCATTGGCTGCAGCCGCCGCGCACGAGCTTGGCTCGCCGCTCTCGACCATCGCCGTCGTTGCCAAGGAGATGCAGCGCGAAATCGACAGCGACGATCCCCTGCGCGAGGACATCGAGCTTCTCGCTGCCGAGTCCGATCGCTGCCGGTCGATTCTCGCCCGGCTCTCGGTCGATCCGGCCGGCGACGTCTCCGATGCCTATACGCTGGTGCCGCTCCCGGCACTGATCGAGGCGGCGGCTCAGAACTATCGGCGCGAGGGGATAGAGATCACCTTCGAATCGGGGCCAGCCGGCGAAGGATTGCCCACTACGGCACCAATTCAGGTGCGCAGCCCGGAAATTATGCAGGGAATTGGAAACATCGTGCAGAACGCCGTGTCGTTCGCCCGGCACGAGGTGCTGATTTCGACGCGCTGGACGACCGAATGGGCCGAAGTCGAGGTCAGCGACGACGGGCCGGGCTTCTCCGAGGCGCTGCTGGACGAGCTCGGCACCCCCTTCATTTCGACCCGTCAGGGTGAGGAAGGCCACATGGGATTGGGCGTTTTCATTGCCAAAACGCTGCTGGAGCGCACCGGCGCCAGCGTCGCCTTCGGAAATCGCAGGCCCGGTGCGGTTGGCGCCGCAGTCGCCGTGCGCTGGTCAAACCCCGTCTTCAAGGCTACATAGCGGCCGATGTCGAAGGAGTCCCCATGACCCAGGACACCGGTGGCAACCGCCCCGTGTCGCCCGTCATCGCCGGCGCGACGAGCAACAAGGACCGTACCTTGCTGATCGCGGACGACGATGCGGCGTTCCGCAACCGCATTGCCCGGGCCCTCGAGCAGCGCGGTTTTATCGTGACTGCCGTCGGCTCGGTTGCCGAGGCGCTGGCACAGACGGCCCGCCCGCCCGCTTTCGCCGTGCTCGATCTGCGTCTCGGCGACGGCAACGGGCTCGAGCTGGTCGGCCCGTTGCGTCAGGCGCGGCCCGATATCCGCATCGTCGTGCTGACAGGTTACGGCAACATTGCCACCGCCGTCGCCGCCGTGAAGGAAGGTGCGGTCGACTATCTCGCCAAGCCCGCCGATGCCGACGCGATCGAGCAGGCATTGACGGCGCATGGCCGCAAGCTGCCGCCACCGCCCAGCAATCCCATGTCGGCCGACCGCGTTCGCTGGGAGCATATCCAGCGCGTGTTCGAGCAGTGTGATCGCAACGTCTCGGAGACGGCGCGCCGTCTCAACATGCATCGGCGTACGCTGCAGCGGATCCTGGGCAAGCACGCCCCCCGCGAACACTGATCACGGCCCAGCTTCTGCTCAACGCCCTGGCGTTGGGCATGGCCTACGCTCTGATTGCGCTGGGCTTCGTCCTCGCTCTCAACGCCGTCGGCGCCGTCAACTTCGCTCATGGCGATCTGGTCGTGCTGGGCGGCGCGGCGGCCGTTGTCGCGGGCTTGTGGACCGGGCTGCCTGGGGTGTTGCTGCTGCCGCTCGTGGCGCTGGCGCTCGGTGTCGCCGGCATTGCTGCGGCACGGATCGCGATCCTGCCGCTGGCCGCTCGCCCACCTGAAGCGACGTTCGTCGCCACCATCGCACTTGCCGCGATGATCGAACAGGGGCTCACCGTCACCATGGGGGCTGCGCCGCGCACCGCGCCGCCATTGTTCGGCGCTGGTGCTGTCGAGATCGGCGGTGTCGTCCTCGGCCGACAACCGCTCGCCATCGTCGTTGTCGGCATGATTCTGGTCGCCGCGATATGGTTCCTGCTGGAGCGCACCCAGACCGGGCGGCGCATGCGTGCCGTGTCCGCCGATCGACACATGGCGCGGGCCGTGGGTATTCCCGTCGCGCGCTATGTCATCCTGTCGTTGGCGCTGGCCGGCGCCTTGGCCGGCATCGCGGGTTTTCTGCTCGGCCACCAGTTTCTCGTGGCGCCGACCCAGGGTGCCGGCCACATGCTGAAGGCCTATATCGCCGTCGCGATCGGTGGCTGGGGCAGTGTACCGGGAGCGCTGCTCGGTGCGCTGGGCATCGGCCTGTTCGAGACTTTCGTATCCGCGGCCGTGGGCGATGCCTGGGCGTCGGCGGCGCTCTATCTCGCCGTGCTCGCAGTGCTGGTCCTGCGTCCGCAGGGCTTGTTCGGCGAGCCGGTTGGCCGACGTGCCTGAGGTAGGTCCCTGAGATGCGACCGCTGGGCAAGTTCTGGCTCGCCATCCTGGTCCTGGTGCCGGCAATGGCGCTGCTCCTGTTGCCGCCGTTCGGCCAGCGCATGGCGATCCTGGTCGGCATCTACGGCTTGATGGGCGTCGGCTATCAGCTCGTCTTTGGACAGCTCGGCGCGCTCAACCTGGCGCAGGGCGCGCTGTTCGGCGTTGGCGCCTACGCCGCTGCCTTGACCGCGCCGGCTCTGGGGCCCCTGTCGTTGCCTCTGGCGATGCTGGCGGCCGCGCTGCCGGCAGCGCTCGTCGCGGGGCCGATGTTGCGCCTGCAGTCGCATTACTTCGCGCTGGCGACGCTTGCGCTTGCGTCGCTGATCCATCTGGCGGCGGTTCATGCCGAGAGCCTCACCGGCGGTGCCAACGGGCTGGTCGGGTTCACGGCGTCGCTGCCGCGCGGGCCGATCCTCCTCGTTGCCGTTTGGCTTTGCCTGATCGCCGTCATCCTCGTGCAGGCCGGCCTTTTCTCCGGGCCGATCGGCGAACAGGCCCGGCTGTTGCGTGAAGCGCCGATGGTGGCCGCCACCAGTGGCATCGATGGCGGACGCCGGCGTCTCGTGGCGTTCGTGGCGGGCAGCGCCCTCGCCGGGCTGGCTGGTGCCTTCTCGGCAACCCTGAGCGGCGTCGTGTCGCCGGATGTAACCGGCTTCTCCGTCATGGTGCTCTGTCTTACCTCCGTGGTTCTGGGCGGGGCGCGTCATCCGATGGGCGCCGTTCTGGGGGCGGCGATCGCCGTTTGCCTGCCCGAACTTCTGCGCGACCTGCAGGGGGCGTGGCTGTTCGCTTACGCCGCCGCGACGCTGCTGGTCGTCCTGTGGGCGCCCGAAGGGCTGGCGACTCTGATCGATCGCTGGCGTGGCGTCCGGCCCGTGCTGCCGGCGTCGGCTGTCCTGCCCGTGGCCCTGGAGGCTGTCGACGGACCGCGGCGGCTCGTCCTCGACGGCGTTTCCAAGCGCTTTGGCGGTGTTGCCGCCTTGCAGGGTGTTTCCTTCGCGCTGGAGCGTGGCGAGGTCGTCGGCCTGATCGGCGCCAACGGATCGGGCAAGACGACGCTCCTGAACGTGATCGGAGGACTCGAACGTGCCGACGGCGGCGCGATTACGCTCGACGCCCGCCGCATCGACCATCTGCCGCCGCACGCCATCGCGCGTGCAGGCGTTGGCCGCAGCTTCCAGAGCCTCGCCTTGGCCGACGATACGCGCGCTGCCGATATCGCGCGTGCCATCGCCACCGGCGCTTCGTTCCTGTTGCTCGACGAGCCGGCCGCGGGTGCTACGGACCGCGAGCGGACCGAACTTGCGGACCTGATCGCGCGGCTGCGCGCGGCCGGTCGCGGCGTGCTGATCGTCGATCACGACATCGAGCTGTTGTCGCGGACTTGCGACCGCTTGATCTGCCTCGACCGGGGAGCCGTGATTGCCATCGGCCGGCCGGCCGAGGTCCGTGCCGATCCCACAGTACGCGCCAGCTTCCTCGGCCTCGAAGAGGCCGCGGCATGAGCCTGCCGGTCCTGCAGGTCGGCGGGCTCGCTCTCGCGGCCGGCGATATCGTGGCGCTGCTCGGCGGCAACGGTGCCGGCAAGACCAGCCTGTTCGAGACGATCCTGGGCTTCCGCCCGTCGACGAGGCCCGTTCATCTGTTCGGACGAGACGTGTCGGGCTGGCCGGTCGAGCGGCGCGTGCTGGCAGGCGTTGGCTATGTGCCCGAGGGGCGCCGCGTCTTCGCGGGCCTCACAGTGCGCGAGAACCTCGAAGCCTCCTCGTCGTTGGCGCCGGTCGAGCGACGGCGTCGCGTCGAGGAGCTGCTGGCGATGTTCCCCATGCTCGGCGAACGGCCCGAGGCGCGGGCCTGGCTGCTGTCGGGTGGCCAGCAACAGATGCTGGCACTGGCGCGGGCGCTGATGAACCGGCCGCGGCTTCTCTTGCTGGACGAGCCTACTCTCGGTCTCGCGCCGCTGGTCGTCGGCGATCTGCTCGGCCGGCTCGGTCCCATGGCCGCGGAGGGCATGGCGATCCTGGTGGCGGAGCAGCGGGCGGGGCTCGTGCTTCGTGTCGCCCAGCGCGGACTCGTCTTGAGCCGCGGCCGCATCGTGCGCTCCGGCATGGCGTCCGAACTCGCCGCCGATCCAACTCTTGCCGACCTGATGGCCGGAGGTTGATCGGCGCTGGAGTCAGGCCCGTCTGTTCTGGGCGTTCCAGTACTGTTCGAGGTTCGAGATCAGCGCCGGGCTGAAATGGCAGTAGGCCTGCTCGCGGGCATAGAGCGCGGCGTAACGGCGGAAGAGGTCGAGCGGTTCGGCCGAGAGGCGCAGGGCGCGGCGGTTGCCGATGGCACCGACGGCGCCCGATCCGGTCAGCCGGTCGATGACCTTGGTGATCGTGGCGTCGATCTCGGCCGGGGCCACGACCTCGTCGCAGATCATGCGGCCGACGTCGGAATCGCAGTCGATGCGGCGCTCGTACATGATCGCCTGGCGGGTGAGGCGATCGCCGACGAAACGCGCCATCCGTAGGTTGGCCATCGCCGGAATGATGCCTTCCTTGCGCGCGGGCAGAGTCATGTAGGCATCGCGGCCGGCGATATTGAAATCGGTCGCCAGCAGGATCTGGCAGCCGCCGCCGATGGCGAAGGTCTCGACCGCCGAGATCCAGAGCTTCTCGATCGAATCGCCGGCGACTTCGTCGGGCGAGACGTCGGGCCGGGCGACGCCGCGGAACAGCTTGTTCACGAAACCCAGGTCGCGAACCAGGAACCAGAGGAACGGGATCTTGCCGTAGTAGAGGTGCGTGAGGTTGATGCCGGCATTGTAGACGCGCCGGCCGGTATACTTGCCTTCCGGCACGACGTCGCCGCGCAGCACCGCGACTTCGCTCTGCCGGTCGAGAATGCAGACATCGGCGCCGATCTCGGTCGCGGCTTGGGTCGAATTGTCCTCGGAATTGAGGAAGCGGCGGTTGGCCAGCAGCAGTACGGCCGCCTTGCCCTGGCGCTCGACCTTCGCAAAGCCGAGGTCGAGTCGGCCGTCGCGCTGGAACTTGGCGAGGGCGTCCGCCGATTCCTCGCGCGGCAGCAGCATGGCGTGGCAGAGGTGCATCCCGCAGCCGGGATCCGCCAGGAACTGATTGCAAAGGATGCCCTGGTCGATCTCCACGCCTTCCTTCTCGGACTGGCGCAGCTCCGCTTCGGCCGCGACTTCGGCGCGGCTGGGGGCGAGGCCGGGCACCAGATCGGCCGCGTCGTAGACCAACTGCTCGATGCGCACGAACTTGGTCCGGTTGGCGGTCAGCCTATCGTAGATCGAAACGGCATAGCGGCGCAGGAAGGCAAACCGGGCGTCGCGCGCCGCCTGCTTCAGCGCTTCCGCCTCGGCGTAGGTCTTGTCGTCGCGTTGCGGCTTGGGCGGGAGCTGGGCGAGCTTGCCGGCGAGGTGCCGCCAGTAGGCGGTAAAGCGCGGCCCGTCGAATTCGACGTCACCGCCGTCGGGAACTGGAATCGACTCGTCTGGTGGCGAAATTACCGACCCCATGATGCCGACGCTTCCTGCCTTGAGAATCTTTGGCGAAGTTTTTTTGGAGCGGGCGACGGGATTTGAACCCGCGACCTACGGCTTGGGAAGCCGACGCTCTACCCCTGAGCTACACCCGCGCTGCTGGCATTCTAGCCTGCGGTTGCGCTTAAGGTCCAATCGTGTATCTCAAGCCGATGCTGGACGAGATCCTGACCGTCGAAGAGCGCGCCGTCGTGGCGCGCGCCCGGGCCTTTGCCGAAGAGCAGGTCGCCCCGAATGCCGCCCGCTGGGAGTGGGATCGGCACTATCCGCTGGAGACGATCAAGGCGGGGTGTGCGCAGGGCTTCAACACGATCGAGCTGGCCAAGAAGCATGGTGGGCAGGGGCTGTCCTTCTCCTGCAAGCTGCGGGCCTTCGAGGAGATCGCCAAGGCCGACTTCGCCTTCGCCTTCGCGATGATCAATCATCACAATGCCTGCGCGCGCTTCGCCCGCGACGGCCAGCCGGCACATGTCGCGCGCCTGCTGCCGCGCATGCTCACCGGCGACCTGATCGGTTGCGCCGGCCTCAGCGAACCCGGCGTCGGCAGCGATTTCGGTGGGCTGGAAATGGAAGCCGTCCGCGTGGATGGCGGCTGGAAGCTGAACGGCGCCAAGGCCTGGATCACCAATGCCGCGGTCGCGGGCCTCTCGGTCGCCTACGCGCAGACCGACAAGGCGAAGGGCTATCGCGGCATCGCCTGCTTCGCCATCGAAGCGGAACGGCCGGGCTTCCATCGCGAAAAGCCGTTCGAACTGCATGGCGGCCACGCCATCGGCGTCGGCGGTTTCCGGCTGGTCGATTACATCGCGCCGGACGAAGCGGTGCTGCATCCGCCAGGTCAGGCCTTCAAGGCCGCCCTTGCCGGCATCAACGGTGCGCGCGCCTACGTTGCAGCCATGTGCTGCGGCATGCTGCAGGCCTCGCTCGAAACGGCGGTGCGCTACACGCAACAGCGCAAGACTTTCGGCCGGCCGGTGCTGGAGCATCAGGGCGTGCGCTGGAAACTCGTGGATGCGGCGACCGATCTCGAAGCCGCGCGGCTGCTCACCTATCGCGCCGCCCGCCTGATCGACGAGGGCGCCGACGCCGTCCTGCCGGCGGCCCATGCCAAGAAGTTCGCCACCGACATGGCCGTCCAGCGCATCGCCGATTGCATCCAGGCGATGGGCGCCAACGGCCTGCGCGCCGACTATCCGCTGGCGCGCCATCTCGCGGGCGCCAAGATCGCCGCCTACACCGACGGCTCGATCGAGATGATGAACGAGCGCATCGGCGCCGGGCTCGGCCAGGTGTTCGGAGCGGCCAAAGAGGCAGGCGCTTGATCCTTTTGACCGTCGAGATGCACACGGTCGAAATGCATACTGGCGGCGAGCCCACGCGCATCATCGTCGACGGTTGGCCGGCTCTTTCCGGCAAGACGCTGCTCGACAAGCGGCGCGAGGCGAAGGAGCGCTTCGATCACCTGCGGCGCGGCCTGATGCTGGAGCCGCGCGGCCATGACGGCATGTATGGCGCACTGCTCGTCGAGCCCGACCACTCGGATGCCGATCTCGCCGTGCTGTTCATGCACAACGAGGGCTACAGCACCATGTGCGGCCACGCGACCATCGCGCTTGCGCGCTGGGCGGTCGACAGCGGAAGAGTGGTGCGCACGGAACCCGAAACCGTCGTGCGCCTGCAATGCCCTTGCGGTCTGGTCACAGCACGCGTTGCCGGCGACGGCACGGTTCGTTTCGAGAGCGTGCCGGCCTTCGCCTATGCGCTGGACCGTATCGCGCCCACTGCAACCTGGGGGCCTGTGACGGTCGACGTCGCTTACGGTGGCGCTTTCTACGCAATCTTGGCCGCCGACTCGATCGGCCTCGATCTTCGGACGTCGCCGATGCGCGCCATCGTCGATGCCGGCGAAGAGATTGCCCGGGCAGCGGCCAAGGCGATCCCGATCGAGCATCCGCCGGAGCCCGACCTCGCCTTTCTCTACGGCACGATCCTGACCGATGGCGGCGAGGGCGCGAACGGCCAGGCAAGCCGCAACGTCTGCATCTTCGCCGGCCGGCAGATCGACCGCAGCCCGACTGGCAGCGGCGTCACGGCACGCATGGCGCTGATGGCGACGCGGCGGCAGGTTCGGGCCGGCGAGGAACGGCTGTTCGAGAGCTGCACCGGCGCCCATTTCGGCGGCCGCATCGTGCGCGATGTGCCGGCCGTCGGTCTCCGCAAGGCTGTGATCGTCGAGGTCGGCGGCCGTGCTCACATCACCGGCGAGAGCCGGTTTCGCTTCGACGCCGACGATCCATTGCGCGAGGGATTCTCTCTCGGCGCCTAGGCGTTGTGCGCACGCTTCAGTGCCTGGTCGAAATCGTCGAACAGATCGCTCGCCTCCTCGACGCCGACGGAGAGACGCAGCAGATCGGGCGGGCAGGGTGTGCCGGGGCCTTCGATGCTGGCACGGTGTTCGATCAGGCTTTCGACGCCGCCCAGCGATGTCGCCCGCTTCCAGAGTTCGACGCGCGCGGCCGTCGCGATGGCCGCGCGTTCGCCTCCCTTCACGCGCACCGACAGCATGCCGCCGAAGCCGCCAGCCATCTGACGCGCTGCAGTCTGATGTCCGGCGAAGGAGGGCAATCCGGGGTAGAGCACCTCGGCGACCATCGGATGGGCCGCGAACTTTTCGGCGAGCGTCTGGGCCGAGCGGCAGGCCCAGGCGACGCGGGGAAAGAGTGTCCGCATGCCGCGCATCAACAGCCATGCCTCGGTCTGGCCGAGGATCGTGCCGAGCTGCGTGCGGATGGTGCGGAGCTTTGCCCAATGGGCGTCGTCGCGTGCGCCGACCAGCGCGCCGGCGATGATGTCGGAATGGCCGTTCAGGTATTTGGTGGCGGAGTGCATGACGATGTCGGCGCCATGCTCGATCGGCCGCGTCAGCACCGGCGTCGCCACGGTCGAGTCGACGCCCAGCAATGCACCGGCCTTGTGGGCGATCTCGGCAATCGCGGCGATATCGGCCACACACCAGGTCGGGTTGGCCGGCGTCTCGATCCAGACCAGCTTGGTGACGCCGGGCTTCACGGCGGCGGCCACGTCATCGGTGCAGTCGGCATCCACGAAATCGATCTTGAGGCCCCAGTGGGTGGCGAAGGTCATCAGCCAGTTGCGCAGCGCCCAGTACATGACCTTCGAGGCCACGACATGGTCGCCCGGCGCGAGCGCGAGGAAGCAGGCCGTGGCGGCGCTCATGCCCGAAGAGAAGATCAGGGCCTTGGCGCCGCCTTCGAGAGCCGCCAGCGTTGTTTCGGCCTGATCGAACGTGGGGTTGTCGGCACGGGCATAGATACGGCCGGAGCGATAGCCATTGTCCTCGTCCCGTAAATACGTGCTCGCCATGTGAATGGGCGGCACGACAGCCTTGGTGACAGGGTCGATCCAGCCCATGGCTTGCGCTGCGAGGGATGCGGGAGCAAAGGTCTTTTTGGACATCCGGACACCATGTTTGACGAGCCTGGCTCGATGGCCAGCTTACAAGTTGCTTACGGCAATCGCGCCGTTATGGCGCATCGTCGCATCGGCAGCGGAGATGCACTAGTATCTTCATTCGTGCTGCGTTGCCTACACGCTAGAGATGTATTGACGGAAGGTTGTCGGAGAGGCCGCAACCCACTTGCCCTGGGGGACAGTGCATGGACATTCAAGCCCTGACTCAATCGAAGCCGCTACAGACCGCCGGCCGTGGCGATCGTGTGGCACGTACTCGTGAAGCCATCGTCGCTTCCGCTCTTGCCCTCGCCGCTGCGGGGCAGGTTGCACCGATCGTACGTGACATCGCACAGATGGCCGGCGTGTCGGCCCGCACGGTGTTCCAGCATTTCGCGGACACCGCGGAACTCTATGTCGCCGTCCTCGGTCGTGTGCTCGCCGCCCTTGTCGGCGAGGCGCCCGAGCTGGCTGGCGGCTTCGCCTTCGAGGAGCGCATCAACTATCTGGTCAGCCAGTGCGCCGATCGCTACGAGCAGCTCCGTCCGATGTGGACTTTCGTGGAGACCTTGCAGCGCCGCTCGACCGAGGCGGCGGACATGATCTCCCAGATCTACAGCGCGAACACCGCACTCCTCTCGCAGGCCTTCGCCACCGAATTGGCGGAGATGCCGGCCGAATCGCGCGAGCGGACGCTGACGGCGCTGGCCCTGGCCGTCGCGCCGGAGAGCTGGGTCGTGCTGCGCCAGCGGCTCGGCCTGTCGGTCGAGCAGTCGCGTGAAGAACTCAAGTTCGTCGTGAAGTCCGTGTTCGCGAACGAGACGGCGCGCCGCTAACCGCGGCCTGCTTCGCCAGCGCCTCGAGCGCTGGATCCTGCAAACCGAGGTCGCCCATATGGGCGACCGTATTCAGCACATAGTCGAGGTTGGTCCCGGTGGCGCCGCGTCCACGGCGCACCAGGGAAGCTGCCTCGGCAAGCGGCAGCTTGCCGGCAAACTGCCGGTGCTTGCGATCGGCGAGATAGACCAGCGCCGGTACCGTCCGCCCGTCGTCGAGGTGGATCGGCCGCACCGTTTCCTCGTAGACGCCGTCATTGTCGATCTCGCGATGGATCAGGTAGCGCCGCACCTCGTCGTAGGCCGCCGCCGGAAGGCGATGGGCCAGGCCACGACAGGCGCCGCCGGGCAGCAGGCCCAGGATCAGCCCCGGTTGTGTGGGCGTGCCGCGGTAGTGCTCGGAATAGATGCAAAAGGCGCGGTGCCAGCCCTGCAGGCGGGCGGGCTGGGTTTCGGGCGTGGCAAAGCCCGGATTCCACATCAGCGAGCCGTAGCCGAAGACCCAGCGAGGCTTGGCTGCGCTCACGCCTGATGGAGGTGAATCAGGGCCCGGCGAATTTCGCGCGTGCGCGTGAACAGGTCGAACAGCTTGTCGCCCTCGCCCCAGCGGATGGCGCGCTGCAGGTAGAAGAGATCTTCCTGGAAGCGCTGCAGAACTTCGAGGACGGCCTCGCGGTTGTTCATGAACACGTCGCGCCACATCGTGGGATCGGAGGCGGCGATGCGCGTGAAATCACGAAAGCCACCGGCGGCGAACTTCAGCACTTCGCTGTTGAGATGGCCGCCGAGATCGTCGGCCGTGCCCACGATCGTGTAGGCGATCAGGTGAGGCAGGTGCGAGGTGATGGCCAGGATGCGGTCGTGGTCCTTGGCGTCGATCCGCTCGACCTGGCTGCCCAGTCCCTTCCAGAAGGCTTCGAGCTTGGAAACCGCTTCGGCGTCGCTGTCGGGCAGCGGCGTTAGGATGCACCAGCGGCCCTCGAACAGGTCGAGCAGCGCGGCTTCGGGGCCGGAATTCTCGGTGCCGGCCACGGGATGGGCCGGCACGAAGTGCACGCCCTTGGGAATGTGCGGCGCCATGTCGGCGATCACGGTCTGCTTCACCGAACCGACATCGGACACGATGCAACCGGGCTTCAGACTCGACGCGATGGCCTGGGTGGCCGGTCCGCAGGCGCCGACCGGCGTGCAGACGATGACCAGGTCGGCATCCTTGCAGGCAGCCGCCAGGTCGGTGCCGCAATGGTCGGCGAGCTTCAGCTTGTTGGCGACAGCCGCGGTTTCCGGGCTGCGCGTGGCGGCGACGATGCTCTTCGCCAGGCCGCGCTTGCGGGCCTCCAACGCGATCGAGCCGCCGATCAGCCCGATGCCGATCAGCGCGATCTTGTCGAACAGCGGCGCCGCGGTTGCCGGCGTCGTCATTTGGCGGCGACGAAGCGGGTGAGCGAGGCGGCGACGGCCTTCACCTCGGTCTCGTTGCCGATGGTGATGCGCAGATGTTCGGGCAGGCCATAGCCCGCGACCATGCGCGGGATCAGCCCGTCGTTCATCAGCCAGTCATTGGCGGCGGCGGCCCGTTCCTTGGAGCCGAAGCCGACCAGCAGGAAGTTGCCGACGCTGGGCAACGGCTTGAGGCCGAGCTTGGTCAGTTCGGCGCTGAGCCACGGCAGCCAGATATCGTTGTTGGTGCGGCTGGCGTCGGTGTGGGCGATGTCTTCCATCGCCGCGACACCTGCTGCCTGGGCCGCCAGGTTGACGTTGAACGGCTGACGCAGCCGGCTCATCACGTCGACGATGCCGGCGGGACCGTACATCCAGCCGAGCCGCAGTCCGCCCAGCCCGTAGATCTTGGAGAAGGTGCGCGTCATCACGACGTTCTCGGCCTGATCGACAAGCTCGACGCCCGACTCGTAGTCGTTGCGGCTGACATACTCGGCATAGGCCGCATCGATCACCAGCAGCACGTCCTTAGGAAGGCCGGCATGCAGGCGGCGCACGTCGTCCTTGGTGATGTAGGTGCCCGTCGGATTGTTCGGATTGGCGAGGCAGACGATGCGCGTCTTGTTCGTCACCTTGGACAGAATCGCGTCGACGTCGGCGCGATAGTCCTTCTCCGGTGCGGCCACCGGCGTTGCGCCGACGCCCAGCGCGTTGATGGGATACATCAGGAAGCCGAACTGGCTGTAGAGCAGCTCGTCGCCCGGCCCACAGTAGGCACGCACCAGCAGGTTCAGAAGCTCGTCGGAGCCGGCACCGCAGACGATGCGCGTGGCATCGAGCCCGTAGTGACGGCCAATCGCCGTGCGAAGCTTGTCGGTGCCGCCATCGGGATAGCGGTGCAGTTCGGTCGCCATCTTGGCGTAGGCCGCCATCGCCTTGGGCGAGGGGCCCAGCGCGCCCTCGTTGGACGAGAGTTTGGCGATGGTTTCCTTGCCCTCGACCGAGTCCTTGCCCGGCACATAGGGCGCAATCTTCATGATGCCCGGACGCGGGGTGAGCGCGCTCATGGCAGTCTCCCGTAATGGTTCAGGTTACGGCCGGATATCGGCCGGAACGGCGTAGGCGCCGAGCACCGCAACGAGACCGTTTTCGAGGCCCAATGCCGCTCCGAGATCGCGCAGGCGCTGGTCGTCGTCGGCGATCACGCCCGGCAGTTCGACGAGATAGTGATGCACGCCGGCGACAACCTGGTCCAGCGCCGAAGTGAAAGGCGGCAGCCCGACCTTGGCCACGGCGCCCGCAATACGATCACGGCTGAGGCCGTTCTTGGCTTCGATCGAGATCAGGGCGCGATCGTCGCCGCTGGGCTCCGGCTCGATACGGGCCAAGACGAAAGCGGAGATGCCGCGCGCCCGTGCATTGGGCATGGCAAGGAAAGGCAGCCGCGCTACCACGTTGGGCAACGTCGGCTCGCCGCTGGCGAGCAGCGGCCACCACGGTGCGGTATCGGCTTCGATCGGGGCTGGCACGACGCCAAGCGTCGTCGGGCTGGCACGGACCGCGGCCAGCACCTGGGCGGGCGTATCGTGGGCGACGAACGGGATCTGGCAGCCAAAGTGATCGCGCGCGAGGTCCCAGTAGCCTGGCTGGTTGGCGGGCCGGCAGATGGCAATCTTCAGTCCCGGTGTCTGCATCAGGGTGAAGGAGCTCACCATTTCGCGCCACATGCGATAGACCGCCGTCGGCGGGAACCCGCCTTCGTGCGCGGCCAGCCGCTGGCGCATGACCTGGGCTTCGCGCCCGGGCCGCAAGGCCAGGCCACCGGCCGGCTTGGCGGCCGAGATTTCTCCGACGAGGGCCGCACGGCGGCGAATCAGGCCGTGCAATTCACCATCGATGGCGTCGATTTCCAGTCGCAGATTGTCGAGGGTGGAGGCGTCCATACTGTCGGTTGTTCCTGTGCGCAGCGGCGATACTACGTTCGGGCTGCCGGCGTAAAGCCAAACAAATGCAAGGCGCTTGCGCGAAGCTGCCTGGGTCCGTATAGGCTTCTACCGTGGAATTTGAGCCGACCGGCTTGCGGCCACGTTAAACACCGCTAAAAGGTCGGAGTGCTCGAAAAAGCCCCCGCCCTTCCGGTCGGGGGCTTTTTCGTGGGCCTTTCCGTAGGAAAGGGCCGGTAGCGAGGGCATGTGCTGGACGATCTGACCGATGCCGAGCGCAAGGCGCTTGCCCAGTGCCGCCACGCGGTTCTGGGTGCGGAGCAGCCGCTTCGGCTCGACTGCGGGGTCGATCTCGGCCCCTACCGGGTCGCCTACCAGACCTACGGCACCCTGAATGCCGCCCGGAGCAATGCCGTCCTGATCTGCCATCCACTCACCTGCGACCAGTTCGTGGCCGAGCGCCATCCCGTGACCGGCAAGGAAGGTTGGTGGGACAGTCTGGTCGGGCCCGGCAAGGTGCTCGATCCGGCGCGCTACTACATCATCTGCGTCAACGTGCTGGGCCATTGCATGGGCACGACCGGACCGCTGGCGCGCGATCCGGCGACCGGCGAGCCCTGGAACCTGCGCTTTCCGGTCGTGACCATCGGCGACATGGTGCGAGCGCAGGCGGCATTGCTTGATCATCTCGGCATTCCGGACCTGTTCTGCGTCATCGGTGGCTCGATGGGCGGCATGCAGGTCCTCGAATGGGCGGCAAGCTATCCCAAGCGGGTCTTCTCGGCGGTGCCGATTGCCTGCGCCGCGCATCATTCGGCGCAGAACATCGCCTTTCACGAGGTCGGCCGCCAGGCGATCATGGCCGATCCGGAATGGAAGGGCGGCGACTATCGCCTGCATCAGACCGTGCCGGCGCGCGGTCTCGCGGTGGCGCGTATGACCGCGCACATCACCTATCTCTCGGAGCAGGCGTTGCAGCGCAAGTTCGGCCGCGCGCTGCAGAACCGCAACGTGCTGGGCTTCAGCTTCGATGCCGACTTCCAGGTCGAAAGCTATCTGCGCCACCAGGGCTCGACCTTCGTCGACCGCTTCGACGCCAACTCCTACCTCTACATCACGCGCGCCATGGACTATTTCGATCTCGCGGGCGCGCATGGCGGCGTGCTGGCCAACGCCTTCAAGGGCACGCCCACGCGCTTCTGCCTGATGTCCTTCACCAGCGACTGGCTGTTCCCGACCCGCGAGAGCCGGGAAGTCGTGCATGCGCTGAATGCGGCGGCGGCCAACGTGTCGTTCGTCGAGGTCGAGAGCGACAAGGGCCACGACGCCTTCCTGCTCGACGAGCCGGAGATGTTCCGCACCCTGTCGGGCTTCCTCAAGGGCGCGGCCGCCGTGCGCGGCCTCGGGGCCGTGTCGTGATCGCTCCCATTCGCGTCGATCTCCAGCTCATCGCCGACATGGTCGAGCCGGGCACGCGCGCGCTCGACGTCGGCTGTGGCGACGGCTCGCTGCTGGCCTACCTGGTGAACTTCAAGCGCGTCGATGCGCGCGGCATGGAATTGAGCCAGGCGGGCGTGAACGCCTGTGTCGCCAACGGCCTGTCGGTGATCCAGGGCGACGCCGATGCGGCCCTGCGCGACTACCCCGACGATGCCTTTGACTACGTGATCCTGAGCCAAACGCTGCAGGCCACGCGCGAGCCGCGCGAGGTGCTGCGCCAGATGCTGCGGGTTGGCAAACGCGCCATCGTATCGTTTCCCAATTTCGCCCACTGGCAGGTTCGACTGCGGATGGTGTTCGGCGGCCGCATGCCCGAGACGCCGTCGCTGCCCTACAAGTGGTACGACACGCCCAACATCCATCTCTGCAGCATCGACGACTTCCGTGCGCTCTGCCGCGACATGGGCGTGCGTATCGAGCGGGCGATCGTGCTGAGCAGCAAGAACCGCCGCATCCAGATGCCGCCGCTGCTGGCCAACCTGATCGGCGAGCAGGCGGTGTTCATGCTGCGCCGGGACTAGGCCTTCTTCGCCTCGATCCGTGCGATCAGGGCATCCCGGTCGGACAGACGGATGCCGAATTCCTTCTCCAGCGTGTCGCAGATTTCAGCGGCATCCTTCAGCATCCGTCGCTGCGGGGCTTGGCCGGTCGGATAGATCGTGAAGCTGTGATTGTTCAACGCCATGCGCTGCCCCGCCGCGTGACGCGCCGCGATCACGCCCTGGGTGAAGAAGGAATCGTCGCTGTTGGCGAGATAGTAGTTGCTGGCCTTGTAGTCGATCGGGATCTGCGGATTGAGATCGAACCGATAGACATCGCTCCAGGTGCCGGCGACCTCGGCCTGCAGCAGCCAGTCGCTGCCGTCCCGCAACAGCCGGAACGGCTCGTGCGGCGTTTCCTGAACGATATCGGCCTCGAATTTCAACGGACCCGTTGGTGTCATGCCGCCGAAGCCTGCATCGGTGAGGTAGGGACCGTCGGGCAAGGTCACGTGGATCATCATGTGGCTGCGCGGCGCGACGGTGTCGGCAGGAGCGCCCCAGCGCACCCGTCCCATCAGTCCATGCGCCTCGAAGCCGATCTGCTGCAGCATGCCGAGATAGAGCCCGTTCTGCTCATAGCAATAGCCGCCGCGCCCGCCATGGACGAGCTTTGCCATCAGCCCGCGCGCCGACAGGTCCGGCGTGTGGTGGAACATTGGATCGATATTCTCGAAGGCGATCGCGGCCACATGATGCGCGTGCAGGGCGCGCAGCGTCGGCAGGTCGGGAGCCACCGGCCCCGAGTAGCCGATGCGGTCGAGATAGGCCGCGAGATCTGCGGCGTCGAAATGGAGACGAGAAGGGTCGGCCATGGTCACTCATCCGCAACGAAACAGCGCTGCTTCGGAAGATGGTGCCTCGGCGCAGGCCCGTCCAGCCTACCGCCTGGTTACCAGGTTGCCGTCGATACAGGCCGTTCGTAGGTACGCTCGATCTTGTCTTCCTTGATCTTCCGGAAACCGTGTCGTTCGTAGAAGCGGTCAGCGGGACTGCCCTGCAGCACGTCGAGATGCACCGGCTTGGCCAGCGCGTCGGCCTCGGCCAGCAGCACTTTCAGGATCGTCGCGCCAAGCCCGCGATTCTGGAAACGACGGTCGAGGTAGAAGGAGTCGATTACGATGGCGTCGTTGCCGGGCCGGAAGGCGACGCAACCGGCCAGCGTGTCGCCGATCAGGATCAAGCGCAGGCCGGGGTGATCGAAGTGCTCGCGGAAGACCCGCCGGGCGCGCGACGGTTCGTAGCGGAAGACGCGCTCCAGATGCTCGCGCATGACGTCGATGCGGATCGCCAGCAGCGGCTCGAAATCGGCCTCGCTGGCCGGTGCGAATCGCCATGCCGGGCTCGCGCCGTCAGCCACGCGCGGCGATCCTCGCGATGCGCGGCCGGGCCGCCGCGATCCAGTCCTTGGTGTCGAGTTCCATCGAGCGGTCGAGCCGGCCGGCGTTGAAGAACAGCGTCTCGTTGGCGAGCAAATCTTCTTCGACGACCACCGCGAGGTCCGGGTTCAGCGCGAAGGGCGGGACCGCACCCATCACGCAGCCTGTCAGCTCCTGCGCCGTGTCCGGCGAGGCAAAGCCGCATTTGCGTGCTTCGAAGAGCGTCGCCACGGCGTTGAAGTCGAGCTTGCGGTTGCCCGGCAGGATCGCCAGCACATGGCGTCGGCCACCGCCGCCGCCACGCACGTCGAGGACCATCGCCTTGGCTGCCTGGTCGGGGCGATTGCCGCGGATGGCGCTGATCGCTTCGGATTTTCCTTCCGCCTCGTGCTCGATGACGCGGAATTTTGCCTTGGCATCACTCAGGAGGGCGACGAGCCGGTCGAAGACGTCAGACGCCACGGATCACCTTCGTGGACAGGAGAGCCAGCGCGTCGTCGAGGCTCGGCACCTGGCCATTGGCAGGTGCGATCCCGGCATCGACCGTGCGACGGTGGCTGCGTTCGATGGCTTCGGTCATCAGCGGATCGACGCCGGTCTCGCGCAGGGTCTTCGCCACGAGGCCCATCTCTTCCCAGCGGCGATGGGCATGCACGATATGCGTCTGCACCAGCATGGCGATGTAGTCGCGGAACGGCATCTGGTCGGCATCGGAGAGGCAGGCCAGCACTTCTTCCAGGATGCCCTGGCGCTTGGCCGTCACCAGTGCCTCGACGCCCAGCGCCTCGACCCCCTTGATCAGCGTGCTGCGCAGCATCTTCACCGAGGAGGCGCTACCGGGCTTCGGCCCCAGCAGTTTCGTCTCGAAGCCGTTGGCGTTCATCCACGCGACGGCTTGCTCGGCATCCTCGCCCGCGACCAGCATCGGCGCCTTGATGCCTTGCTTGAAGAAGCCGCCCATTACGGCGACGTCGACATAGCGTCCTGCGCCCTTTTCGATCTCGGCGCGGTCCTCGTCGGACATCTTGCCGGTGACCGTGCAGAGATCGAGAAAGTGGGCGCCCTTCTTGAGCAACGGGGCTGCGGCGGCAGCGGCTTCGAGCGCGTGCTCGCCCTGCACGGCGCAGATCACGAGGTCGGCTTCGCTCAATGCCTCGGTGTAGCTGTCGGAGATTGCGACATCGAGGGCATGGGCCGCCTTGCCGAGCGTCGTGCCGCGCGCGTCCTTGTCGAGGGCGGTGTCGATGGCGATCACGCGGCGCGGGGCATTGTCGCCCGGCCTGGCCGTACCGCGCCAGCCGCCTTCGGCACAAAGGCCCCGGGCAATAGCCGAACCCGCCTCGCCAAACCCGAGCAGCGCGATGACGCGCGGAGAGAAAGTCATGCTGTCGATCCGGAGATGAAGAGATGGGGTCAGGAGGCGGGGGCTTCGCCGTCCTTGGAGTTGCGCGCGGCTTGCGTATCGCGCGAGCTGGCGATCCGAAGCTTCGGCCGGACGACGGCGAGCTCGGGGGAATGTGCCCGCTCCGCGATGCCGGCATAGAGCTGCTTGCCGGATTCGATGACGCTCACCCCGGCAAAGCGGCCGAGCCAGCGCTGGCCGAAGCGCTCGACGGCCGGCGCCATGCGCATGAGGAGCCGCGAGTTGGTGGGCGGCATATAGAGCGCGCGCGCCTGCCGCAGCGGGGCGAACATGTTGGCGCGCAGGAGGGCGGCGAGCTGGCCTGTCGAATAGGGATGGCCCTGATAGAAAGGCGAGCGGTCGACCTGCGACCAGAAGCCGGCGCGGGTCGGGGCCACGACGATCATGCGGCCGCCATCGGACATGACGCGCCAGATCTCGCGCAGCATCGGGCGGAGCTGCTCGGTGCATTCGACGGCGTGGACCAGCAGTACGCGGTCTACGGAGCGGTCGGGCAGGGGCAGGTCGAGTTCATCGACCAGGGTGGCGTGGTTGCGGCCCTCGCGCGGCCAGCGCGCGACACCCTGCTGGGCCGGCATGAAGGCCATGGTGCGGCTGGCTTCTTCGACGAACGGACGCAGCAGCGGCGTGGCGTAGCCCAGTCCCAGGACCGCCTCGCCGCGCACGTTCGGCCATACGTCGCGCAGCCGCGCGCGCAGCAGCCGGGCCGTCATCTGGCCCAGGGTGCTGCTGTAGAATTCCTCAAGGTCGAGGACGTCGTTCCACATGTGACAATCTTAGCAGAATTCGCGCCCCTGCTGCCATGGCCCGGCGATGGCCGGCGCATCACAGCTCTGCTAGCGTTGCACACCATGAGCACCACCCTAGACATCGTCCGTATCCCGGTCCTGAGCGACAATTACGTGTGGTTGATGCGCGAGCCGCAGAGCGGGGCGGTCGGCGTCGTCGACCCTGCCGTGGCCGGGCCGATCCTGGCCGAGGCCGAAAAGCGCCGCTGGAAGATCACCCATATCCTGAACACGCACCATCATGGCGACCATGTTGGCGGCAACCTGGAGATCAAGAAGGCGACGGGCTGCACCATTGTCGGTCCGCGGCAGGACCGCGCACGCATTCCGGGCATCGACGTCGAGGTCGACGACGGCGACCGCTATCGTTTCGGCGAAGCCGAGGCGGAGATCTTCTTCGTGCCCGGCCATACCAGCGGCCACATCGCTTATGCCTTCCGGGAGCAGAAAGCCCTGTTTTGCGGGGATACGCTGTTTGCGCTGGGTTGCGGACGCATGTTCGAGGGCACGCCCCAGCAGTTCTGGACGTCGCTCAGCCGCCTGCGTGCGCTGCCTGACGACATGCGCGTCTATTGCGCCCACGAGTATACGCAGTCGAATGCGCGTTTCGCCGTGACGGTCGAACGCGACAACAGGAAGCTGCTCGAACGCTCTGCCGCCATCGATGCGGCACGGGCCAAGGGCGAGGCCACCGTGCCGTCGCTGCTCGGCGAGGAGAAGGCCACCAACCCGTTTCTGCGGGCCGATGTGCCGGCAGTGCAGGCGGCGGTCGGCATGGCCGGCGGCGATCCGGTCGCGGTGTTCGCCGAAGTGCGTCAGCGCAAGGATACGTTTCGCTAACGCCTGACCAGGCAGAAGTAGGCGGCGGTTCCCAAGGCCAAAGCGAGCGCCGCGTAGAGCGGCGTTTGTGGCACGTTGAGGAACAGCCAGGGTGCCGTAAGCGGGCCGACGGCGGCGCCGAAGTCGCGCCAGGTCGAATAGCTCGCCTGGCTGGAGAGCACGCTGCCCTGGCCGCGCTCGATCACCAGCACGGGGATCAGCGTGTTGAACATGCCGCGCGTCATGACGATCAGCAGCGCGCCCAGCAGTTCGTGATCGAGGGCGATCAGCACGAAGCCACCGACGAGAAGAACGGCATTGGCGATCGAGATGCGCTGCGCCCCGAAGCGGTCGCCGATCCAGCCGCCGATCGGTCCGGTCGTGACCTCGACCAGCCAGCGCAGTGCCAGCAGCATTGCCGTCGCCATGATGGCCGCCACCGAGGTGATCGAATCCTTCATCAGGAAGGCGAGGGTGAGAAGGAATACGCCATCGCCGGCGAAGCCCATCACGAAGCCCCAGACTTCCAGTCGGTGCGGGACGGGCAGCCTGAAGCCCCGCTTGGCGACGGGTTCGGGTGGCAGGCGCGGCAGCAGGAGCGCGGCCGCGAGCGCGATCAAGGTCAGTCCGCCATAGATCACGAAGACCGAACGGGCATCGAGCTGCAGCACGATCCAGGCGCCACCGACCAGCGAGGCTGCCTGCACAAGGCCGATGGCGGCGCGGCTGGCGCCGACCCGCTTGCCGGCGTTGGCGCGGTCGCTCACCGCATAGGCCAAGGTGGCGAGATTGAGCGAGGCATAGGAGATGCCCCAGAGGATGCGAGCGCATATCTGGGCGGTCGCGTCCTCGACCAGGCCGTAGGTCGCCGTCGAGACGGCTGAGCCGACCGCGGCGGCGATCATCAAGGCGTGCGGGCCGATGCGTTCGCCTAGATGTGCGACGGCAGAGTTGGCGAACAGGCGGATCCAGCGGTTGAGCGAGAGCAGCACGCCGACCATCGCCAGGCTCAGCCCGAACTGGTCGTGATAGAGCGGCAACACGGCATAGAGCAGCGTGTCGCCGATCATGCCGATGGCGATCACCAGCCCCGGCAGCGCCATACTGACCGGGGCCGCGCTGGGCGCGGGGGACGGCGCGGCGGTCGCGCTCACGCCGGGATCCTTACTGATCGCGCAACACCAGAGCTTCGCGCAGCGCCG
Organism: Pseudomonadota bacterium; assembly: GCA_020160995.1. Classification (GTDB taxonomy): domain Bacteria; phylum Pseudomonadota; class Alphaproteobacteria; order Reyranellales; family Reyranellaceae; genus Reyranella. Next base: position 104,234 of record JAIUOY010000159.1, read on the forward strand.
CCGCACAGAGCGTCGTGCCGCGTCGTGCGCCGTGCAGCAGCATCGGCGAACTCAGGAAGCCGTGCAGCATGCCGCCGAATTCCACGAGGTCGGCCTGCGTGCCTTCCTGATGCAGGCGGAACGCGTAAGCCCGGCCTTCGTCGCGCAGCGGGTCGTAGCCCGCCGTGACCACCAGCGCCGGCGGCAGGCCGGCGAGCGAGGCGGCGCGGATCGGCGAGACGCGCCAGTCGCTGCGGGTCGCCTTGTCGGGGGTGTAGTGGTCGAAGAACCATTCCATGGTCACGGCATTGAGGCCGTAGCCGTCCTCGTACCGGCGGTAGGATTCGGAGCGCGCGACCGCGTCCGTCACGGGATAGGCGAGGAGCTGCAGGCGCAGCTTCGGTCCGTCATTGTCGCGAGCCCAGATCGATACCGCGGCAGCAAGGTTGCCGCCGGCGCTATCGCCGCCGATGGCGAGTCGCGAGGTGTCGATGCCGATCGACTCGCCATTGGCCGCCACCCACTTCAGTCCGGCCACGACGTCGTCGAAGGCACCGGGAAAGCGCGCTTCGGGCGCCAGGCGATAGTCGATATGGAAGACCGCGATGCCGGCTTCGAGCGCGAGCTGGGCGCAAAGCACGTCGTGGCTGTCGAGGTTGCCGAACACCCAGCCACCTCCGTGGGCGTAGACCAGTGCCGGCAGCTTGGCGTCGGCCGGCGCCGAAGTCGGCCGGTAGATGCGCACGGGCACCTCGCCCGCGGGTCCAGGAATGGTGCTGTCGATCACTTTCACCTCGGCCGGGCGCGGTCCCTGCGCGGCGGGGCGCAGGGCGAGATACTGCGCGCGTGCGTCCTGCGGGCTCAGCGTATTCCAGGCCGGACGGTTCGCCGCCACCATCAGATCGATCAGCCGCTGTGATTCCGGATCGAGCGCCATGTCGCAAAACTCCCTGCAAACTTCCTTCAGCCGACAAACATGCACTCTAGCAGGCAGCGCCCCTGTTTCGTCACGAGTCGAATGGTAAGGTGGGCCATGACATTCGAACCGGACTACGGCGCACCGCAACCGGCAGCGCCTTCCTGGCGGCAGCGGACCTGGGAACGCGTGAAGTCATGGCGTCCGGGACGGTCTGCGACTTCGGCGGCGGCGGCACCTGCAGGCCGCAGATCGATATGGGGCTGGACCTGGCGCGTTCTGGTCGTCCTGATCCTGCTCTACTATCCGATCGGCGCTATCGTCACCGAGGATATCGACGACGATCCGCAGTTCGCGGCGCGCGGGGTTGCGCCTGGCGAAAGCCGCGCCGTGGCGACCGCGGCGGATCTCGTGACGCGCGAGGTCGACGTCCATACCTGGACGCCGATGATGCCGTTCTTCACGCCGGCCGGCCTGCTCGACAACATGCCGAACTTCCAGCGTGGCATCATGTCGGCGCTGGGCCGCTTCAGCACCGAGCTGATGGACCAGCTCGGCCGTACGCGTGGCTCCAGCCAGACCGATCGCGACCTTGAGCAGGCGCGCGGCTTCCTGAACGAACAGCCCAATATCTGGCTGTGGCAGCCCAGCGTCTCGCTGCTGCCGTCGACGACGTCGGCGCAGAAGTATCGCGCCGGCCGCGACAAGCTCATGGCCTACAACAAGCGCCTGGGGTCGGGGCAGGCCATCTTCGAGCGCCGCGCCGACAATCTCCAGGCCCTGCTCGACCGGATTGCCAACGACATAGGCTCGGATTCTGCGACGATCGACCAGCACGTCATCGAAAGGGCCGGCGATCTGTTCGATTCGAACTGCGACGACATCTTCTATTTCAACAAGGGCCGCATCTACGCCTACTATCTGCTGCTGCGCGATCTCGGCGTCGACTTCCAGAACGTCATCCGCGACCGTGAGCTCACCAACGCGTGGAACGGCACGGTGGAGACCTTCCGCGTGGCGGCCCAGCTCGATCCTTGGGTCGTCTGGAACGGCTATCCTGACGCGCTCCTGATCCCCAACCACCTCCTCGCGCAGGGCTTCTACCTGCTGCGGGCACGCACGCAATTGCGTGAAATCAGCAACATCCTTCTGAAGTAGGCGCCAGAGTGGAGATCTATCTACCCATTGCCGAGCAGTCGATGAACGTGTTCATCCTGCTCGGACTGGGGGCTGCGGCTGGGCTGCTGGCCGGCATGTTTGGCGTCGGTGGCGGATTTCTTGCGACGCCGCTGCTGATCTTCGTCGGCATCCCGCCGGCGGTTGCCGTCGCCAGCCAGGCCAACCAGGTGATCGCCAACTCGGTCTCCTCGCTGCAGGTGCAGTGGCGGCGCGGCAACGTCGACCTGCGCATGGGGCTGGTGCTGTTGCTGGGCGGCATGATCGGCTCGTCGGCCGGCGTATCGCTGTTCACTTACCTGAAGCGGATCGGCCAGATCGATTTCGTCATCGCGGTTCTCTACGTCGTGATGCTGTCGTCGATCGGCCTCCTGATGCTGGTCGAGAGCCTGCGGACCTATTTCCGGCGCCGGCGCAATCCCGAGGCGCCGCGCGGCAAGCTGCACACCCACTATCTCGTGCATCGCCTGCCGCTGAAGCTGCGCTTCTACAAGTCGAAGCTCTACATCAGCGCGCTGCTGCCCCTCGGCCTGGGCTTCATCATCGGCATCCTGTCGGCGATCCTGGGCGTGGGCGGCGGCTTCGTGCTGGTCCCGGCCATGATCTACCTGCTCGGCATGCCGACCTCGGTCGTGATCGGCACGTCCAACTTCCAGATCCTGTTCGTGGCGGCCAACGTCACCTTCCTGCAGGCAGCGACCAACGGCACGGTCGACGTGGTGCTGGCGCTGCTGCTGATCCTGGGCGGCGTCGTCGGCGCGCCGGTCGGCTCGCGGCTTGCGGCCAAGCTGCCGGGCGTGGCGCTGCGTGGGCTGATGGCGGTCCTGATCCTGGCGGTCGCTGCCGAGCTGCTGACCGAGCTTCTGCGGACGCCAAGCTCAATCTATTCGCTCAGCACGCGCGAGGTGTTGCCGTGATCGGCCGGCGGCTCGCCCTCTGGGCTTTGCTGATTGCCCTGCCGGCAGCCCTTGCGGCGCCGGCATTTGCTCAGCGTGTCGAGTCGCCGCCGGCCAGCCTGCCTCCTATGGGGGGGCCGCCGGATGGCAGTGTGCCGCCATCTGTGCCGACCGAGCCCACGTCGCCGGAGCTGATTGTCGACCTTTCGCTCGCCCGCGTGTCGATTACGTCGGCCTTCCAGGGCGAGAGCATCCTAATGTTCGGCATGTTCGATCCGCCGGGCGAGATCGTAGTGGTGGTGCAGGGGCCGGCGGCGCGCGAGACGGTGATGCGCAAGCAGCGCGTGCTGGGTCTGTGGCTGAACACCGGCCGGCAGTCGTTCGACGACGTTCCGGCCTATTACGCCATCGCTGCCAGCCAGCCGCTGCAGCGCCTGCTGGCGCGTGGGGCCGGCGGCGAAATCCTCTCCCTGGAAGATCGGCTCTCGACCATCAAGCCGGCCACTCTGCGCGATGCCGCCGAACTGGCGAAGTTCCGGTCCGGCCTGGTCGAGGTGAAGCGGCAGGAGGGGCTCTATCCCGCGGCGATTGGTCAGGTGACAGTCCAGGCCGGACGGTTGTTTCGTGTCGACCTGCCGTTTCCATCGCGGCTGCCGGAGGGCATTTACGAGGTAAAGGCGTATCTGCTGCGCGAGGGCAAGATCGTGGCCGCCGTGTCGCGTCCCCTGCCGGTGGGCAAGGTCGGCTTCAGCGCCCAGCTTGCCGGCTGGTCGGCCCACGAGGGGCCGCTCTACGGCCTCGGCGCGATCCTGATGGCGCTGCTCGCCGGATGGATCGGCGGAGCCATCGTGCGCCGCCTCTGATCGTACGACGTCTTAACTGGGGGGGAAGCGGATCATGAGCGTGCAGGCCAGGACCGACGAGCGCGTCTTCCTCGTCGTCGTCGACGAAAGCCCGGAAATGCGCAATGCCCTGCGCTACGCCTGCCGTCGCGCCAAGCGCACGGGTGGCCGCGTCGCCATGCTTTACGTGATGGATCCGCCGGAGGCCCAACAGTGGGGAGCCGTGGTCGAACTGATGCGCGAGGAAGCGCGTCAGGAAGCCGAACTCGCAGTGGCAAAACATGCCGATATCGCCGTCTCGCTCACCGGGCAGCCACCATCGACCTACATCCGCGAGGGCAAGAGCCGAGACGAGCTCGTGAAGCTCTTGGCCGAGGACAAATCGATCTCCGTCCTGGTGCTGGGCAGCGCTTCCGGCGTCGAAGGTCCGGGACCGCTCGTCACCGCGTTCACCGGCAAGCTCGGCGGGCAGCTCCGCATCCCGCTCACCATCGTTCCCGGTGCGCTTACCGAAGCGGAGATCGACGCCATTTCTTGAGGCATTCATGACCCGTGCGTCATGTTTGGCCGCGAAATATGCGGCGATCTGCGCCTCGCTCGCTTTTGTATCTGTTTGGCAGCTTGTGGTTGCATCCAAATTTCAAACGTCTAAGTAATTGTTAAATATTAATAATAAATGTATATTCCATAATATTTATACAATTGTTTCGAAGAATCGTCTTGATCGACTTGTCGGCGGTTCCTACGTCCGAAGGCATCGAGTGGGGGTGGAGACGTCCTGCCCCCAGCCAGAGCGACGCGAGGCGGATCCCCGCGAGCGCTCGACACGGAGGTAGGTTTGTTCATCCAGACCGAGCAGACGCCAAACCCGTCGACCCTGAAGTTTCTCCCGGGCCGGGTGGTCATGGAAAAGGGTACGGCGGACTTCGCCAATGCCGACGCTGCTGCGCCGTCGCCGCTCGCCAAGCGGTTGTTCGCGGTGGAAGGCGTTGAGCGCGTATTCTTCGGTTCCGATTTCGTGACCGTCACCAAGACGGCCGACCAGGACTGGCAGATTCTCAAGCCGTCGATCCTCGGCGGCATCATGGAGCACTACACTTCAGGCGATCCGGTGATCGCCGAAGAACGGGCAGAGTCCATCTCTGCCGACGACGACGAAGTCGTCGCCCAGATCAAGGAATTGCTCGATACCCGCGTCCGGCCCGCTGTGGCCCAGGATGGCGGCGACATCGTCTTTCACGACTTCCGCGATGGCATCGTCTACCTGCACATGCAGGGTTCCTGCTCGGGCTGCCCGAGCTCGACGGCCACGCTGAAGATGGGGATCGAGAATCTTCTGAAGCACTACGTGCCAGAAGTTGTGGAAGTGCAGGCGGCCCAGTAGCGGGTCGCCTTCCGATCTAAGCGTAAGCGTAGGAGGGGTTCGCGGCCGGTGGGGCGGCCGCGCGATCTGTCGTTCGTTCGAAAACGAAACGAAGAGTGTGGCAATGCGATTGACTGTTCGGCCTGCACTGCAATGCGGGCGCAAATATGCTTTTCCTGCCGCTTGGGCGGCGATGTTTACGGCAGGCGTGGGTTTCTACGAACCCGCTCCGTCGATCGATGTGGCGTCTTACCTCTCCTTTGTGACCGTGAATTCCGCACATGCGCAGCCTCTCGGCGAGCCGGCGTTTCTGGCCGTGAATGCCGAGCCGGGTTCGCTGATGTTCGTGCGCCATGAAATGAGCGAAGCCGATGAGACGACGGCGCGCTCCCCGCGTGATTCTGCGATCGGCACCCCCGGCGGCCACGGCCGCTTTGCGGCGCCCGGCAATGCCGTTCGCCGGCAGGTCCAGGTCCGTGCGATCAGCCCGCGCTCGGCCGACGAGCTGGCCGGCTTCTTCCGCGACGTCGCCTATACGTTGACGGACATTCGCCAGGGCGAGCCTGTGCCGCCGCTCAAGGTGGATCGTGTTCCAGGCGACCTCAGCGCCAAAGACGGTGTCGAGCGCAAGATGCTGTTCATCACGGCGTTGCTGCCGGTCATCCTCGAAGCCAATCAGCGCGTGCTTGCCGACCGCGAGCAGCTCCTCTACCTGCGCAACAAGCTCGCCAGCGACCCGCGAATGCTGACCGCCATCGAGCGCATTTGGCTCGACGACCTGGCCGACCGTTACGATACGACGATCGACAGGATCGACGAGCTGGTGCGCCGCGTCGACATCGTGCCGCCGTCGATGGCAATCGCGCAGGCCGGCGTCGAATCGGGCTGGGGCACCTCCTTTGCCGCTCGCAACGGCAACGCGCTGTATGGCCAGATCCAAGTCAGCGGCCGTCACAGCGTCGATGTTCCGTGGAAGCCGGGGGCGGGCATGCCTCAGCCGTTCGCCGATGTCGGCGAAGCCACCGACGCCTATGTCATCAATCTCAATACGCATCCGGCCTATGCCAGCTTCCGCGCCGAACGCGCGGCCATGCGCCAGCGCGCCGAGCATCCGGACGGCTTTCGCCTGATCGGCACCCTGTTGCGTTACTCAGAGCGCGGTCAGGGCTACGTGCAGTTCGTGCGCCAGATCATGCGCGAGAACGAACTCAGCGACTTCGACAGGGCGAAGCTGTCGAGCTTCTAGGTCGAGCGCGGGCGCATCACATCATCGGTCTCGGCAGGTCGGCATCGCTGACCAGGGGATAGCGTCGCGCCTCGAAGAGCTGATAGTGCCACCATTCGTTGCGGTAGAAGTCCCATCCTGCCGAGGTCATGAGACCCATCAGCAGGAGGCGGTTGCGCTGCGCTTCGACCGGCACGTCGGTGCGTGCATGGTGCGAGAGCGGCGTGAAGGCGTCGAAGGCGGTGCCCATGTCGAGTTCCTTGCCCTCCGCATCGAGCAGGGTGAGATCGACGGCGACGCCGCGTGAATGAGGCGAGCCGCGGCGCGGATCGGCCAGGAATTCCGGATCGGGACGGGCCTTCCACAGGGCCCATTGCGCCTCTGTCGGCCTCAGCGCGTCGAAAATGCGCAGCCGAAGTCCCAGGGGGCGGGCCAGCGCGACTGCCGTGGCGAGCTTTTCGGCAGCTTCCCGATGCAGCCAGCATTCGGCATTCCGGTAGACCGGACGTCCCGTTAGATTTGCATCCGTCGCATAGGCCAGTGTCACGTCGACATCGAAGTCGGGCGGGGCGATCGCAACCAAGTCGAGTTTCATGACCCCAGATTGCCCAGCCGCTCGGGGCGGCGCCAGCACCGTCCTCGCTTTCGACTGCGCCGTGAGCGGCCAGAGCGTGGCGATCGTGCGCGACGGAGTCGGCGTGGCCGCGGCACGCGAGGAGGGCCGCGACCAGGCGGCACGGCTTCTGCCGGCAATCGGCGAAATTCTGGAGCGCGCCGGCGTCGCGCGGCAGGAAATCGACCTGATCGCTGTGACGACAGGGCCTGGCAGCTTTACGGGCGTGAGGGTGGGCCTCGCGGCTGCGCGCGGTCTTGCCGTCGGGCTTGGCATTCCGCTGGCGGGCGTGCCCACGACATCGGTTCTGCTCGCGCAGGCTCCGTCGGCCGGACGGCTGGTGGTCGCCGCGGTGGATACACATCTCGGAGATTGGTTCTGTGCCCTCGGAGAGGACGAGGCGTTGCCCTTCGCGACGTCGACTGCGGATCTGGTCGCACGCCTTTCCGGCCGCGCCTGCACGATCGTCGGCCGCGACGTGAGCCCACTGGTCGCCGCCCTCACGGCGAACGGCACCGATGCGATCATGGAAGACGCCGCACCGGATCCCGTCGTGCTGGCTCGTCTGGCCGTGCGCGAGGGTGTCGAAGCATGGCGCGTGAGAAATCGCGAAGAGGGCATGCCGCGGCCTCTTTATCTGCGCGGGGTCAACATCACCTTGCCCGACGGCGCCCGCCGCACGGTCGAATGAACGACGACGAGCTGGTCCAGCGGCCTTTGGGGGCTCTCGATATCGATCGTGCCACCCGCCTCCATCGCGAGGCGTTCGTGCCGATGGGAGAGCGCGGTTGGACGCGCCAGGACATTGCCGGCCTTCTTGCCTCGCCGGGAACGGCCGGATTCCTGCTCGCGGCGAAGAGTGGCGATGTCGGTATGGCAATCTGCCGGATTGCCGCCGATGAAGCAGAATTGCTGACCGTAGCCGTAGACCCGCGCCGTCGCCGCCAGGGCGCGGGCCGCCGGTTGCTCGTGGCCGTGATCGACAAGGCGCGGCTTGCCGGTGCCCGGACTCTATTCCTTGAAGTCGGCATGGATAATCCGGCGGCACGGGCCCTTTACGATTCCGTGGGCTTCGTCGCCGTCGGCCATCGCAAGGGCTATTACGCGCGTACCGCCGGTCCGCCGGCCGATGCCGTTGTCATGCGACTCACTCTCAAATGATCAAACGCGCCGGATCGTCACGATATGGACGTCGCCGTCGGCCACGATCCCGAGGATTGTATGGCCTTCGTCGCGCGCAGCGCGGGGGACGTTGCGCAACGGCTCTTCGCCGCGCAGCCGGACGTTCAGGGTTTCGCCGGATTTCAGGCGTTCCAGGCGCAGTTTGGTGCGCACGAAGGTCATGGGGCAGACCTCGCCGGTAATGTCGATGTCATGGTCTGCCTGTACGGGCTTGTCGGACATGTCCCCAACTATACCGCGAACTCGGGTCAGTGTAGGGTAGGTCGTCATGTCTGACCGGAAATCCAAACTCGAAGTTCTCTGCGTGGAGCGCGGCCTGAAGATGACCGACCAGCGCCGCATCATCGCGCGCGTGTTGTCGGAGTCATCGGATCACCCCGATGTGGAGGCGGTGCACCGTCGGGCGACGGCGATCGATCCCAACATTTCGATCGCCACGGTCTACCGGACGGTGCGGCTCTTCGAGGAAGCGGGCATTCTTGCCAAGCATGATTTCGGAGACGGTCGCGCGCGCTATGAAGAAACACCGGAAGAGCACCACGACCATCTGATCGACATCCAGAGCGGCAAGGTCGTGGAATTCCACAACGACGAGATCGAGGAACTTCAGCGCAAGATCGCCGAAAAGGCAGGCTATCGTTTGGTCGGCCACCGCCTCGAGCTTTACGGCGTCCCGCTGGACAGCAAGTCCGACCGCCAAAAATGAGTGGACGGAGCCCGCGACACCTCGATAATGGGCTCATGATCGGGGCGGCTCCCTTGCGGATGACACATGCGCATTGACCGCGTTGACAGTGAAGCCGAGCTTCTCGGCCCGCCTGTCTCCAATGCGGAGATAGTAAAGGTCGTCGCTGGCGACTTTGAAGTCCGCTTGGCGCAGAGCGCTGCTGAAATCGATGCAGCGCAGGCGCTGCGCTATCGTATTTTCTATGAGGAGATGGCGGCGCGGCCGACTCCGGAGATAGCGGCGAGACAGCGCGACTTCGACAAGTTCGACATCGCTTGCGATCACCTGCTGGTGCTCGATCGCCGTCGCGGCGAGGGGCCTGAGGGAATCGTCGGCACCTATCGCCTGATCCGCCGTTCCGCCGCCGCACAAATCGGTACTTTCTATTCCGCGTCGGAATACGACATTCGCCCGATGGTCGACTATCCGGGCGAGGTTCTGGAGCTCGGTCGCTCCTGCATCGCCAAGGACGCGCGCAACACGGCGACCATGCAGATGCTGTGGCGGGGCATCGCCCTGTACGCCTATCACTATAATATCCAGGTGATGTTCGGCTGCGCCAGCCTGCCGGGAACCGATCCGACCCAGCACGCCATGGCGTTGAGCTACCTGTATCACCATCATCTGGCGCCGCCGGAGATCCGCGTGCGCGCCGTCGACAGCCGCTACATCAACATGAACATGCTGGAGCCCGGCTCCTACGATCCGCGCAAGGCGATGGCGCGGGTGCCGCCGCTCATCAAGGGTTACCTGCGGCTCGGTGGTTTCGTCGGCGACGGCGCCGTGATCGACCACGAGTTCAACAGCACCGACGTCTTCATCATCGTGAAGACCGAGCTGGTGACGGAGAAGTACATCCGCCACTACGAACGCGGGATGCGTGACCAGCACAACTGACGCACCGCTTGCCGCGATGTGGATTGGTTCCCCTCTGCGAGGCGTATTCCGACTCGTGAGCTATCTCCTGCTCACCATCGTCGCATTGCCGTTTCATTTGATCGCGCTCGCGTTGCGCATAAGGCCGGTCGTGCGCTGGCTGCCGGTGCTCTATCACCGCATGGTCTGCGTGCTTCTCGGCATCAAGGTGAAGGTGAACGGCCAGCGCTCGACCGTGATGCCGACACTCTTCGTCTGCAATCACGTTTCCTATCTCGACATCGAAGTTCTGGGGGGCCGTATTCCCGGCTGCTTCGTCGCCAAGGCGGAAGTCGCCACCTGGCCTTTCTTCAGCACGCTGGCCAAGGCGCAGCGCACGATCTTCGTCGACCGGCGTTCCAGCAAGACCAGCAACAGCCGCGACGAGATGCTGAAGCGCCTGGATACCGGCGACAATCTCATGCTGTTTCCCGAAGGGACCAGCAGCGACGGCACGCGCGTCCTGCCTTTCCGCAGTGCGCTCTTCGCCGTGGCCCAGCTCCGCCGCGACGACAAGCCGATCGTCGTGCAGCCCGTGGCGATTTCCTACACGCGCCTGGACGGCATTCCGCTGGGCCGCTACTGGCGGCCGCTCTTCGCCTGGTTCGGCGACCTCGACCTGGTACCGCACCTCTGGCAGATGGTCTGCCTCGGAGAAACCGAGGCGGTCGTGACCTTTTTCCCGCCCGTCGACATAGACAGGCTCGGCGACCGCAAGAAGCTTGCCGAATATTGCTTCCAGCAGGTCTCCGCCGGCGTCCAGGCGGCAAATTCCGGGCGGCCGGACCTGCTGCCATCCCTCGATCAGCCGTCCCTCGATCCGGCGGCGACCGCCCCTCGACCCTGAGGGGCGGTGGTGATAGAACCGCGCCGTTCCAGCAACGGAGACCGATGAAAGACGTCCGCACAGGCTCCGAAGGCCAGTGTCAGCGCAAGCGCGTGTTCATCCGCACCTACGGGTGTCAGATGAACGTGTACGATTCCGACCGCATGGCCGATGTCCTGCGGCCGCTCGGCTATGCGCTCGCGGATACGCCGGAGCAGGCCGATCTCGTCGTGCTCAACACCTGCCACATCCGCGAACATGCTTCCGAGAAGGTCTACTCGGAACTGGGCCGGCTGCGCGACACCAAGGCCGAGCGCCGCGCCGCGGGGGGCGACCTCACCATTGCCGTCGCCGGCTGCGTTGCCCAGGCCGAGGGCGAGGAAATCGCCAGGCGCCAGCCCGCCGTCGACATCGTGGTCGGTCCGCAGGCTTACCATCGCCTGCCCGAGCTGTTGGCCGAGGCCGAACGCAAGTCTGCGATCCTGCGCGCGGGCAAGCGCCTGCCGGGCGCGGGGGTACTCGACACCGAGTTTCCGGCCGAGAGCAAGTTCGACCACCTGCCGTCGCCGCAGGGTGTGCGGGCCGGTTCCGCCTTTCTCTCGATCCAGGAAGGGTGCGACAAGTTCTGCACCTTCTGCGTGGTGCCCTATACGCGCGGCGCCGAATATTCGCGGCCCGTCTCGGCCGTGCTTGCCGAAGCCACGCAGCTGGTCGCGGCGGGCGCCATCGAGCTCACGCTGCTCGGCCAGAACGTCAACGCCTATCACGGCGAAGCGCCTGATGGGTCGACCTGGTCGCTGGCGCGCCTGATCCGCGAGCTGGCCGAGATCGAGGGGGTGGCGAGGTTGCGCTACACGACCTCGCATCCGCGCGACATGGATGACGATCTCATCCGGGCGCACGGTGACGTGCCTCAGCTCATGCCCTACCTGCATTTGCCGGTGCAGTCGGGTTCGGATCGCATCCTCGAGGCGATGAACCGTCGCCACGGGCGCGCACTCTTTCTGGATATTGTCGACCGCCTGCGCAGTGTGCGGCCCGACCTTGCCCTCTCGTCGGATTTCATCGTCGGCTTCCCGGGTGAAAGCGATGCCGATTTCGACGACACGATGCGCCTGATCGACCAGGTAGGGTTCGCATCGGCCTTCTCCTTCAAGTACAGCCGCCGCCCCGGTACGCCGGGCGCCACCCTGCAGGATCAGGTGCCCGAAAGCGTGAAGTCCGCGCGGCTCGCCGCTCTCCAGGCCCTGCTCGGCCGTCAGGCGCGGGAGTTCAACGCCTCGAAGGTCGGCGCCACGGTGCCGGTGCTGTTCGCCGAGAGCGGCCGCAAGCCCGGCCAGATCATCGGCAAGACGCCGTGGCTCCAGTCGGTCTATGCCGAGGGCAACCCCCGCCTGATCGGCCATGTCGTCGATGTGCGTTTGATCGAAGGGCATCCCAACAGCCTGGCCGGCGAGATCGTGATCGGCTCCTACGGGGTGGCCGCGTGAGCGATCCATCGACGAACGCTCCCGCCCGCGCGGCCGACGTGCGTCGCATGACTTTCGACGACAATGCGTTGCTGGCGGTGCTCTACGGCAATCACGACCGCAATCTTGTACGCATCGAGCAGCTCACGAACGCCCAGCTCAGCGCCCGCGGCAACCAGCTCGCCATCGCCGGCGCCCCCGACGATGCGGCCGTGGCGCAGAAGGCGATCTCCGGTCTCTACGAGCGGCTGAAGCGCGGCCTGTCCATCGAGTCCGCCGACGTCGATGCCGCCGTGCGCTTTGCCCGTACCGGCATCGAAGGGGGCGACGGCGAAGGTATCCGCACGCGCCGCCGTACTGTGCAGGCGCGCTCGCCCGGCCAGCGCACCTATCTCGCCGCCCTGCGCGAGCGCGACATGGTCTTTGCGCTGGGACCGGCCGGTTCGGGCAAGACCTATCTTGCGGTGGCGATGGGCGTGTCGCTGCTGCTGGCCGGCAAGGTCGAACGCATCGTTCTGTCGCGGCCCGCGGTCGAAGCCGGCGAGCGGCTGGGCTTCCTGCCCGGCGACATGAAGGAAAAGATCGATCCCTACCTCCGGCCGCTCTACGACGCGCTGCACGACATGATCCCGGCGGAGCAGATCGCTCACCGCATGGAGTCCGGCGAGATCGAGATCGCGCCGCTGGCCTTCATGCGCGGCCGCACGCTCGCGCATTGCTACGTCATTCTCGACGAAGCCCAGAACACCACGCCGATGCAGATGCGCATGTTCCTGACCCGTCTCGGCGAGGGCTCGCGCATGGTGATCACCGGCGACCCCAGCCAGACCGACCTGCCGGGCGGGCAGAAGTCGGGTCTCAACGATGCGATCGATACGTTGAAGGAGGTCGATGGCGTGCGCTTCGTGCGACTCACGTCCAAGGACGTCGTGCGCCACGATCTCGTGACCCGCATCGTCGAGGCCTATGACGCGCGCGACAAGAAAACCAAAGGCTGAGAAGCCAGCGGCTGAGCCGTCTCTCGCCTGCACCGTGGTCGAGCTCGACGACGGCTGGGTGAAGGCGCTTCCCGATGCTGCGAAATTGGCTCGGCGCGCGGCACGTGCGGCCTTTGCCGGAACGCGGCGCCGTGGTCGTCGCTCGCTGAATGTTGCCCTCGCGGACGACAAGGCCGTGCGCAAGTTGAATGCGCGCGATCGCAAGAAGGACAAGCCGACCAACGTTCTTTCCTATCCGTCGGGCGAGTGCGACTTCCTGGGCGACATCGTGCTGGCGCGGCAGACCGTGTGGCGCGAGGCGCGCGAGCAGCGCAAGTCGCCGGCCGACCATTTCACGCATCTGGTCGTGCATGGCGTTCTGCATCTGCTGGGCTACGACCATGAGACCGGCGACGACGATGCCGAACGCATGGAGGCGCTGGAGCGTCGCGTGCTGGCAAAGCTCGGGATCGCCGATCCTTACCTCGAACGCTGAGCGTCAGAGCATTTCGAGCGGCTGCTTGCCCTTGGGCGGCGGAAAGGCGCGATCCAGCTCGGCGAGAATCTGTGGCGAGAGCTTGACGTCGAGGGCGCCGAAATTCTCCTTCACGCGGTCGCGGCTTACCGATTTCGGAATGGTGACGACGCCGGGCTGGGCGAGCAGCCAGGCAAGCGCAAGCTGTGCCGGTGTGCAGCCCACTTCGTCGGCCAGCTTCTGGAGTGACGCCTTGCGCAGCAGTCCGCCTTGGTCGAGCGGGGAATAGGCCATCAGCGGAATCGAACGCTTGCGCATCCACGGCAGCAGGTCGAACTCGGGCCCGCGGCGCGACAGGCAGTAGAGCACCTGGTTGCTGCCGTTCAGGCCCTTGTCGAGACGGGCGGCATCTTCCATGTCGTCGAGATCGAAATTGCTGACGCCGAAGTCAGCGATCTTGCCAGCGTCGCGCAGGCGATGAAACGCCTCGAAAGTCTCCTCGATGCGTGCGCCGCCGCGCCAGTGCAGTAGATAGAGGTCGATTCGGTCGATCCGCATCCGTTTCAGGCTGCGTTCGCAGGCGGCGATCGTGCCGCTGCGCGTGGCGTTGTGCGGATAGACCTTGCTTACGATGTACGGTCGCGAGGTGCGGCCAGAGAGCGCGTCGCCGACGATCTCCTCGGCACCGCCTTCGCCGTACATTTCCGCCGTGTCGATCATCGGATAGCCGAGATCGAGGCCATACTTCAGCGCATCAAGCTCCACGGAACGCCGTTTGCCATTCTCGCCCATGCGCCAGGTGCCGAGGCCGAAAACCGGAATTGCCGAGCCGGAAGGCAAATTGCAGGAACGCATCAGGAACTTCCATGATTGCAACGCGGGAGCGATAGCCTATCTTAGCGATCATGCCGGACTCCACAGCGCACAGTACACGGCCGGGCCTACATGGCCCGGCGTCTACAGGCGAGCCCGCGGTTTCGACCTCATCATCGATCCCCGAGGCGCCCTCCAATGGCGGGTTGCTGCGTGCAATCCTGCGTCGCCTCAGGCGGCGCGAAAAGAATGAAGCCGTTCGCGAAGCCATCGAAGAGCTGATCGAGGAAACGCCCGAGAGCGATACGCCGATCAGCGAAGACCAGCGCGTCCTCCTCGCCAACATCCTGAAGCTGCGCGACAAGACCGTGGCCGACGTGATGGTGCCGCGGGTCGATATCTCCGCCATCGCGGCCGACACGCCGCTCGACGAAGTCGTGCGCCTGATCCAGGCCGAAGCGCATTCGCGTTACCCGATCTATCGCGAGTCGCTCGACGACGTGATCGGCATGATCCACATCAAGGACGTGCTGGCTTATTGGGGCACAGCCAAGAAGTTCAATCTGCGCGACATACTTCGCCGCGTCGTCTTCGTGGCGCCGACCCTGCCGGTACTCGACATGCTGCTCGACATGCGCCGCTCGCGCACGCACATGGCGTTGGTCGTCGACGAGTTCGGCGGCACCGACGGGCTTCTCACCATCGAGGATCTGGTCGAGGAGATCGTGGGCGAGATCGAGGACGAACACGACGTCGCGCAGACGCCGACGGTCGCGCGTCGCGTCGATGGCACGATCGACGTCAATGGCCGCACGCCCATCGAACTGCTCGAGGAAGAGATCGGCCGTGTCCTGTCCGACGACGAGCGGCGCGAAATCGATACGGTCGGCGGCCTGATCTTCTCGCTGCTCGGGCGCATTCCCGAACGCGGTGAAGTCGTTCGTCATCCTTCCGGTGTGGAGTTTGAAATTCTCGACGTCGATCCCAGGCGCATTCGTCGCCTGCGAGTCCGGCCGCCGACCCAGTCGGCGCCGGTCGCCTGACCACAGCCCCATCGTGAAGAACCTTACAGGCTGGCGCGCCGCAGGCGTCGCCTTTGTCGCCGGCGCTTTGGCTGCGCTCGCGATGCCGCCGTTGCAGTGGCTGCCCCTGGCCGTGCTGGGGGTGGTCGTGTTCGTCTGGCAGTGGGATGCGGCGCCAGGGCCCCGAAGCGCGCTTTGGCGGGGATGGGCCTGGGGCCTCGGCCACTTTGCGGTCGGCTCCTACTGGATCCTCGACGCCTTCTTCGTGCCGCCTGCGGATTTTGCCTTTGCCGGGCCTCCCATCGTGATCGGGCTGGCCGCGATTCTGGGGTTCTTTCCCGGGCTCGCAGGCATGGCGGCAAAGTGGGCTTCGTTGCGCTGGCCGCGGTTCGGTGGGCGTCATTGCCGGCTGCTGCTGCTGGCCCTCGCCTGGGCGGCTGCGGAATGGCTGCGCGGGCATGTCTTCACCGGCTATCCGTGGAACCCGCTCGGTCACGTCTGGGCCTTCGCGACGCCGCTGCTGCAGAGCGCGTCGCTGTTCGGCGTCTACGGTCTTGGCCTGCTGAGTTTCCTCGTGCTTGCCGCCCCGGCGGCCGGCTGGCGGGCATCGGTCGCTGCGCTGGTATTGGTTGGCCTCGCGGGTTTCGGGGGCCAGTTGGCCATGGCGCCGGTCAATGCAGCCGAAGGCCCTCTCGTGCGCATCGTGCAGCCCAACACGCCGCAGGCAGAAAAGTGGCTGCCAGAGAACCGGGCACGGCAGTTGGCGAAGCTCGTGGAGATGAGCCGGCGCGAGGGCTTCGACCGGCTGAGCGCCGTGGTCTGGCCGGAAACCGCGCCGCCGTTCATCGTCGAGCCGGATTCACCGGCACTGAAGGTGATGGGCACGGCAGCCCCGCCGGGCGGTTACCTGCTGACCGGCGCCGCGCGAAGCACCGGCGTCCGGGGCGATGGCGTCTGGAATTCGCTGCTGGTCGTCGATCCTGCGGGCGCGATCGTCGCACACTACGATAAGGTCCATCTCGTCCCGCTCGGCGAATACATCCCCTTTCACCGCCAGCTCGCGCCGGTCGCCGGTTTCATCGGTCGCGGCTCGTTCGAGGAAGGCGAGGCCCGGGTGACCCTGGATCTGCCGGGCCTGCCATCGGTGTCGCCGGTGATCTGCTACGAGGTCATCTTTCCCGCCGCCGTCACCGGCCCTGGCGCGCGGCCGCGCTGGCTGCTGAACGTCACCAACGACGCCTGGTTTGGCCTCTCGAGCGGACCGTACCAGCATCTCGCCAGTGCCCGCATGCGATCGATCGAAGAGGGGCTGCCGATGATTCGCGCCGCCAACACCGGCGTATCGGCCATAATAGATGCATATGGTCGGGTGCTTGCTTCGCTTGATATGCAGCAGGAAGGGATCATCGATCATCCACTGCCCATGGCCCGCGCTATCACACCCTATGGACGGTGGGGCGACTGGGTTCTGCTCGGGCTTTTTGCAGTCGTTACGATTTTGCTGATTGTCTCATCTCGTTTCGGTGACGCTGAAAATGCATAGGAATTCAGACGTTTAACGAGCAAGGTTCAGCTTGCATTGTACTCGGAAGGGGGTAAAGTGATATGCGGCCTGCTCGCGTAGATATGCATTTCTGCACATAAGAGATCAGGACGGTGTAACAGCGCCCGGTCGGCACTCCCGGTCGGCACTTTTGTGCCGAAGCGGCGTTTTACCTCGTGGTTGTATTCGGAAAGATGGGGACCCCATGGCGAGATCGCATCCCGTTGACGTTCACGTCGGAGCGCGTATGCGCCAACGACGCACTCTCCTTGGCATGAGCCAGGAAAAGCTCGGGACGGCGGTCGGACTTACGTTTCAGCAGATTCAAAAGTATGAGCGCGGCTCCAACCGCATTGGCTCGAGCCGGCTCTTCGAATTCGCGAAGGTGCTGGATGTTCCTGTCTCCTATTTCTTCGACGAAATGCCGTCGAATGCTTTGGCCGGCCGGCCCATGTCGGGCCGTGGTCGCAAGAGCGGCTTTGGTGAGGCGGCCACGCCCTTCGAGCAGGAGAAGGATCCGCTGATCAAGCGTGAGACCCTGGAGCTGGTTCGCGCCTACTACAAGATTCGCGAAGGCCGCGTGCGCAAGCGCATCTTCGAGATGGTGAAGGCGATCGGAGCCGCCAGCCATGCCGAAGTCCTCGGTGGCCGCAAGGGCCGCAGCAAGGACTAGTCGCCGAAAGGCCACCGCCTGGGGTGTCCGACCCTCTTGATTTCTCCTGTCAGTTGGAGTTCTTAACGGCGCGGCCTCGATGGTCGAGGTCGCCGCGGACGGATTTGGACGACTTGCCACCGCGCTAATAAAGGCTAAGCCGGACGTTGGCGGTCTTTCCGCCCTGCCCGGGAGTCCAGCGACAACCGTGGAGGGCTTAAAGTGGCGCTCAAAGACTATATTTTTACCAGCGAATCGGTTTCCGAAGGCCATCCAGACAAGGTCTGTGACCAGATCTCGGACGCGATCCTCGATGCGTTCATCGCCAACGACGTGAAGCTCGGCCATGCCGATGACAGCCACGCCAACACCCGTCTGGGCTGCGAGACGTTGGCGACGACCAACAAGATCGTGATCGCCGGCGAAGGCCGCGCTTCCGAGCCGTACATGAAGAAGTACGGCAAGCACACCATCGTGAACCGCGAAGCCATCTCAGAGATCGCCCGCGAGGTGGTGCGCGACATCGGCTACGACCAGGACGGCTTCTCCTTCCATGGCGCCGACATCGAGGTGCTCCTGCATGGCCAGTCGCCGGACATCGCCATGGGCGTCGATGCCAAGAAGAAGGGCGGCAACCTCGGCGACCAGGAAGGCGCGGGCGATCAGGGCTTGATGTTCGGCTTCGCCTGCCGCGACAGCGAGGAATACGAGAAGGGCTCGTTCATGCCGGCCCCGATCTACTTCTCGCACAAGATTCTCGAAGTGCTGAGCAAGGCGCGTCGCTCCGGCGAGCTGCCCGACCTGCAGCCCGATGCCAAGAGCCAGGTGACGGTGCGCTATATCGACGGCAAGGCCGTCGGTGCCACCAAGGTCGTGGTTTCCACGCAGCACCGCGAAGCCAACAAGAAGGGCAAGAAGTACAACTCCGGCATGATTCGCGAGATGATCGCCAAGCATGTCGAGAAGTCGCTGCCGAAGGGCTGGATGCCCAAGAAGGCGGCCGACTTCTTCGTCAATCCGACGGGCAACTTCGTCGTCGGCGGTCCCGATGGCGATTGCGGGCTCACGGGCCGCAAGATCATCGTCGACACTTACGGCGGCTACGCCCCGCACGGCGGCGGTGCCTTCTCGGGCAAGGATCCGACCAAGGTCGATCGCTCGGCCGCCTATGCTGCGCGTTATCTCGCGAAGAACGTCGTTGCTGCAGGCCTGGCTGACCGCTGCCTGATCCAGGTGGCCTATGCGATCGGCGTCGCCGATCCGATGTCGCTCTATGTCGACACACAGGGTACCGGCAAGGTCGACGAGCGCAAGCTCGAGAAGATCCTCTCGGACCTCTTCCCGCTGCGGCCGACCAACATCCGCCGTTCGCTGGAGCTCAACAAGCCGATCTACCGGCGTACCGCGGCCTACGGCCATTTCGGGCGCAAGCCGGAGAGGGACGGCGGCTTCTCCTGGGAGCGTACCGATCTCGTGCCCGAGCTGAAGCGCGCTTTCGGCGCCCGCTAACGCGGCAGGCATTTTCGTTGAAAGGCGCGCGGGCCCCAGCTCGCGTGCCTTTTGCTTGAGGATTCGCCTGCACTAAATTGAGTCGCAAGGGCTTTCCGGGTAGGCTTCCGAGATGGCTCCGCTCGAGAATGGCGGCTTCCAGCAGTCCTTGTGGGACAGCGCGAGCCGTCCCCCCGTCGATTCGCTCATGAGGGCTCTGCTGTACATCACCCAGCAGATCGGCCGGCCGGTGAGCGAAGCCGATGTTCGCCGCCTGGCCGTGGTGCCGGCCTCGGGCCTCGACGAAACGGCCTTTCTGACGGCCGGCAAGCGGCTTGGCTTTGTTGCCGAGGCCATCGAGCTCAATACAGCCGCGCTCGATGAACTGCCGTTGCCCTTCACGTTGTTGGCGCCCGATCGGACGGTGCATGTGGTCGTCTCCGGGCGGGCCCATCGCTGGACCGTTCTCGATGTTGTCGAAGGGCGTGCCTGGCACCTCGGTGACGAGGCCGTGATGGCGCTCGGCTCGCGCGCCCTGGTGCTGCGCGAGCCTGTGCTGCAGGAGGCAGCGGAGCAATGGTACGCACCGTTCTGGACGCGCGTGCGGCCTGTCGTGCTGAGACTCGCGGCGGCCTCGTTCCTCATCAACGTGCTGGGCCTCCTGACGCCGCTCTTCATGATGCTGGCGGTCAACACGGTGATCGGCCAGCATCCGCCGGGCGGTCTGTCGTCGGTCATGACCGTTCTCTGCATCGGCATGCTGGTGGCTTACGCTGCGGATTTCGGCCTGCGTGTGTCGCGCGGTTGGCTGTCGGCCCGGACCGGCGCTCGTCTCGACGTGCTGATGAGCGCGGAGGTGCTGCATCATCTCGTAGCCCTGCCTTACCGGCACTTCGAGCGCACGCCGTCGGGTGTCATCGCCGAGCGGCTGCGCCAGCTCGACGTGCTGCGTTCCTTCCTCACCGGCCAGATGCCGGTGCTGGCGATAGATCTGTTGTTCGTTGCGCTGTTCCTGATCGCCACCTTCGCCATCAGCACGATCCTTGGCCTGGTCGCCGCGGTCGCCATTCCCGTGCTGATCGGCGTGTCGCTTGCCATGCACCGTGCACAGCGCCGGCTGGCGGATGAGAGCTTCCAGGCGCTGGCGGCCAAGAGCTCCACGCTGACGGAGACGGTCGCCAATGCCGCCACCATCAAGGCGCTGGGCCTCGAAGCCGAGGTCGAGAAGCGCTGGCAGGCGCGGGTCGAGCAATCGGCCCATACCAGCCTGCGCGCCAACAACCTTGCCAACATCGCCGCCAGCGCCTCGGGAACTCTGCAGCTCGTGGCATCGCTCATCATCGTCGTGATCGGCATCGGCGAGGTCGCCGACCATCGGTTGACGATCGGCGGCCTGATCGCGGCCAACATGCTGGCGACGCGCGCGCTGCAGCCGATGCGGCAACTGGTTGGCGCCTGGCACCAACTCCAGGCCGTGGGGGCTGCGTTCAAACGCGTCGACGAATTGATGAACGAGCCGGTGGAGAGCTCCCCAGGAGAGTTTGCTCCCATGCCCGCCCTGGCTGGCGACATTGCCCTCGACCGCGTGACCTATCGTGCCGATGAACGCGCCCCGCCCGTCTTGCGTGAAGCCGATCTCAGCATCGTCGCCGGCGAGATCCTGGGCATCGTCGGGCCCTCCGGGTCGGGTAAGAGCACGATCGCCAACTTGATCCAGGGCCTGGTGCAGCCGGCCGACGGCCGTGTGCTGGTCGACGGCACCGACATTGCCCACCTATCGCCGGCGCAGCTGCGCGCGCAGATCGGCGCCGTGCCGCAGGATGTCCAGCTCTTCACGGGGTCGGTGCGCGAGAACATCGCGATGGGCGTGGCCGACAAGGATCCGGGGCGTGTCGTGGCGGTCGCAAAGTTCGTCGGCGCGCACGAGTTCATCCAACGCCTGCCACAGGGCTACAACACCGTCCTGGGAGAGCGCGGGCAGGGCCTGTCGACGGGGCAGCGCCAGCTCCTCTGCATCGCGCGCGCGTTGATCCGCAACCCGCGTATCCTGATCCTCGACGAGGCGACCAGTGCGCTCGATCCGGCCACTGAGGAACAGCTCCTGCGCCAGCTCAAGGGCAACACGCGGGGCCGCACGGTCATCATGATTACCCATCGGCTCGCACCGCTGGCGATCGCCGATCGAGTCGCCCTGGTGATGGGGGGCCGTATCGAGCGCGTCGGGCCGCCGACGGAAGTCATGGCCTATGCTCGCATCCGCATGGCGGAGGCCAGTCGCGGACGGGACGCGAGCGCGTCTAGGTAAAGTCGGCGAAATCCGGATCGTTGAGCCGGGCGAGGCGCTCCGACGCGAGCCGCGCGCAGTCGATCAACAGCGACTTGCGCCGGGCTGCGGCCAAGGGTTGCCGTCCCGGTCGGCGCAAGATTTCGGCACCGTAGGCGTCGGCCACGATCAACCCGACCTCCTGGACAATCAGCTCCTGCGGGAAGTCGACCGGCACGGCGAAGAAGAGCTGGTCGCACCAGGCAAGATAGTCCGGCCATTTCTGGTCGACACGCCAGTCCTCGATCGACGACTTCACCTCGATAATTGTCAGTTCGCCGCCGGCGGTGATCGCCATGATGTCGGCGCGGCGGCCGTCGGGCAGCGGCAGTTCGAGCAGGACGGAGTAGCCAGCCTGACGCAGCAGCCGACAGGTGCCGCGGCAAACGGCGAGGGTGACTTCGGGGCGCGTCGATCGCGCGGCGCTGGGCGGCGTTTCCACCGGCGCAAACCTCTAGCGGCGCGGCGCCATGAGGCGGGGCTGGCCGTCGTCGCGCGGCAGCTCGGACGTCGGCTTGAAGGCCTGGGCGAGTGCTTCCGCGCGCCTGCGATCGCGGTCGGAGGCTTTGTCGGCGAGTTTTTCGCGCGCCGCACTTGCATCCGGACGGCCGCTGCGTTCGGCGAGCAGCAGCCACTTGTAGCCTTCGGCGGGATCGGTGGCGCCGCCCGCACCACTCAACAGCAGGACGCCCAGCGCCTGCTGCGCTTCGCCGAGGCCCTGTTGGGCGGCTCGGGTGTACCAGAGCTGCGCCTGGGCCGGATCGCGCGGGACGCCGACGCCGCCGAGATAGGCGTTGGCGAGCTTGAACTGCGCCGACGGTACGCCGCCGTTGGCGGCTGTCTCGTACCAGGCGATGGCGATCTTCAGCGCCTTGTCGTTGGTGGCCTTGTCACGTTGCAGGGGCATGCGCACGGCGATGTCGCCGAGCGCCAGTGCGGCTTCCGGGACGCCATTCTCCTGGGCCTGCACGAGCCAGCGATGCGACGCGGGAAGGTCCTTCTTGACGCCGGCACCTTCGGACAAAGCAAGACCGTAACGCAGGGCGGCCAGGGGATGGCCCTTCTCGGCGGCTCGGCGAAACAGATCGGCCGCGCGGGTCGCGTCGGCCGCAACCGGCGGCGCGCTGTCGTCCATGGCGCGGCCAAGCGCGTACATCGCATAGGGGTCGCCGTCGGAGGCTGCCTTCTCGAGCCAGGCTCGCGCCTGCACGAGGTCGCGTGGCACGCCCTGGCCCCGGAGATAGAGCAGGCCGAGATTGGTCTGGGCGCGGCGATGGCCTTGTTCGGCTGCCTTCGCGAAGAGTTCTGCGGCGCGCGCATCGTTGCGCGTCTGGCCGGCGTCGCCCCGGGCATAGATCAAGCCCAGTCGATGCTGGCCCTCGCTGGAGCCGGCATCCGCCGCGCGCTGGATCAGCCGGAGTCCTTCGGCCGTGGCGCCGCGTTCGATCAGGATGGCGCCGAGCCAGGCATCGGCATCGGCGTTAGGCGTACGCAGGGAGCGCAGGGCTTGTTCGGCCGCAGCCACATTGCCCTGGCGATAGGCCATGACGGCCGGACGTAACGGTGCCGCGACGTCCGACGCATCGCCTTGTTGAGAATGAGCGGCCGCACTCGCGACGAGCAGCGCCGCAATCAGCGCCGCTCGCGCGGCAATCATTTCGTCTTGAACTGGAAAGCCATCGCCGCGGCCTTGGCTTTTTCGACTTCGTCGGGCTTCAGCTCACGAGCCGCCTGATCGAGGGCGAGCTGGGCATTGGGCACGTTCCACTTCTCGGCGATGGCGCACCACTTGTAGGCCTCGAACAGGCTCTTTGGCACGCCCTTGCCCTCGGCATAGGCGCCGGCCAGCGGGATCATCGCCGGGAGATAGCCGCGCTCGGACGCGTCGAGCAGGAGCGGCGCGGCCTTGCTGAGATCGAAGAGCTTGGATTCGGCATTGCCGTAGATGTAGAGGCCAAGCAGGAACTGGGCGCGCGGATCGCGTTCCTTGACCAGGACCTGCAGCCCCTTTTCGGCCGCGACGACATCACCGGCCTGCAACGCCTTCACGGCTTCTTCC
Source organism: Pseudomonadota bacterium (assembly GCA_020160995.1). Taxonomy (GTDB): domain Bacteria; phylum Pseudomonadota; class Alphaproteobacteria; order Reyranellales; family Reyranellaceae; genus Reyranella. The sequence continues at coordinate 127,715 of JAIUOY010000159.1, forward strand.
ATATTGGCGGAGGCGGGATGGGTGAGGGCGCCCAACATGAGGGCGGCGCCGGCCAAGGGAAGAAGAGCGCGGCAGGAACGGACAAAGCGCACGGAGAAGCTCCCGGTGTCTGCGGCCGATCATGCCGGCCGGAATTGCCATGACGCGGCGTCGTCTAGCATGGAATTGGGGCCGAAACACGAAATGCGACCCATTCGCTGTTCCATATTCCCTTCAATTTCATCGATTTTGGCTCACTCATGCTGCGAGCGCCGCCCTAATCAATTGTAATGTAAAGGATTTCTGGCAGAAGGGAAACAACGCGCGCGCGATCTGCATTCCCCTTCCCGACTATCTAACGAGTCAAATGTGTAGGATTTCCTAGGATTTTGCCGATCTCCCCAAATCCAGATATGCAATTTTGCAACTAACGGGGGTGGCCCTGCATTTGTTAGGTTGCGGCTATAGAAGACGTTCGATCGTCGCCGCAATTCATATCCGAAAGGATTTTCGCCCAGAGCTGGCTGCGCTTTCCACGGCGCGCCGTACCGACCCGAAATTCTCATACCCGCCGGCGGCCTCCCAAGCCGCTCGTTGAAGCCCCCTTCCCACACACCCCAAGGCTTCGACAACCCCACACCCAGGCGGGTTTCTAAGGAAGGCCGGTCGTTCCCCAAGCGGCCGGCCTTTCGTATTTCTGGCTCTGCCCGCGAACCTTGCCGTCCCCTCTTTTGACTTTGCGAAATGTCGGAGCCGCTCCCGGCAGAAGCCGTCTCCTGCGCGGCCGGTGCAATGTTAGACTCCCCAAAAATGCCTATCTCGGAAAAAAAAAGCAGCAAAATCAGGCCTCGACTTTGCCGAGATATGCATTTTTGCAGATTACAGCCTGGCAGCGACCTGTTTATCGTTTGGACATTAAAGTCGTTTTTATTCTATTGGTTTCCCCATGAAAATTATCGGATTCCCAGTCGACGTATCGCGCTCGCAGGATGGCCGTATCGTTCGTGGCCTGCGAACCCGCCAAGCGCTGATCCAGGCCACCCTGGATCTTATCCAGGCCGGCGATGTGGAGCCGACGTCTGCTGCCATCGCCACCATCGCGGGCGTTTCGAGCCGGGCGCTTTTTCAACATTTCACCAGTCTGGCCGATCTCTACGCGGCCGCCTTCGATCTTGCGGTCAGCCGCGCATTCGACGGTAACCGTCCGGTCGATGCCGCAGCGCCGTTGGCCAGCCGCATCGAGCTGCTGGTCGCCGATCGCGCGCAACTCTTCGAGGAATGGCTGCCGGTATGGCACTTTGCCGAGCGCGTGCGCAGCGTGGCGCCGGCGGTCGGTTCCGGCGTCGTGCAACTCAGGCGGCTTCTGCGGGAGCGGCTTGCCGGATGGTTCGAGGCCGAGCTCAGCAATCTGGATGCCGGCGCACACGATCTCGTGCTCGACTCGCTCGACCTGGCCTTCGGTCTCGACAGCTGGATGAACATGCGCGAACAGCTTCGCCTGTCGCCCGTCCACGCGTCGCGAACCTGGCGTTTCACCGCGCAGGCGATCGTTCTGCAGGCGCTTACCGCTCCTCATCAGCCCGTGGCGGCGGCCTAGTCAGCCACCGAAGCGAGGACTCCCAACACCCCAAGGCTTCGCTTCAAACCTCCCACACCAGTCACGGGCCACTGCGGAGGCCGGCCGTTCCCCAAGCGGCCGGCCTCTTCCGTTTCGGCAAAGAAAAAGGCGACGGCATTGCCGTCGCCTTCGTCTCGAACTGGACGATACCGGCTGGGGCTAGTTCGCCTTGGCGCGGAACTTGTCGTGGCAGGCACCACATGCCTTGCCGGTCTCGGCGAAGGCCGCCGTCAGCGCTTCGAGATTGCCCGAGCCGGCGGCGACGGCGAGCTTGTCGTAGGCGGCATCGGCGACCTTGTTGGCGGCCTGAAAGCCCGCCATGTCGGTCCAGATCGCGGGGAGAGCCTTGGTGTCGCCCTTGTCGGAGCCCGCAGGGAACTGCTTTGCGAACGCGACTTCCAACGTCTTGAGCTTGGCGGCCTGTTCGACTGCGCCGCTGGTCGGGCCCTTGGCGTCAATGATGCCCTTGATCGCGCGCATCGCGGCAGCGGCCTGCTTGCGATTCTCCTTGCGCTCGGCAATCACGTCGCCCTGGGCCATGGCGATCGTCGCGCCGCCCACCATCCCACCGGCAGCAAGCGCGCCGATCAGTGCCACAACCAGAGTCTTTCTCATTGGCCATCCCCTATCAATTCAACGGATCGACGGGCAATTTATGCCTAGTCGACGGGTATTTGTTGCAGAGGTTGAGGCGGAAGCGAACAAGACTTCTGCGGAACGCATCATCACGACTGCGTGTGCTGGGACTTGCCCGACGGAACATCGGCCCGACAATAGTCGCGAAAAGGAGATGACGAGCGCATGACCGGCAAGACTTCGACACGGATCCTCGTCTGGGATGTTCCCGTCCGCCTTTTTCATTGGACTCTCGTTGTACTGTTGGCGGTTTCCTACTTCACTGCCCGCGCTGGCGACGACTGGATGAATCTGCACTTCTGGTCGGGCTACGCGATTCTCACGTTGCTGGTCTTCCGTATCGCCTGGGGCTTTCTCGGCAGTACGACGGCGCGCTTCTCGAGCTTCCTCAAGGGACCTTCGGCGGCGTTCGCCCATCTCGGTCATCTGCTGGGCCGCGGCCGGCCGCGTGACGCCGGGCATAATCCGTTGGGCGGCGCGATGGTCGTCGTCCTGATCCTCGCCGTCCTGGCGCAAGCTGCGACCGGACTCTTCGCAGCAGACACGGACATGGGCATGGTGAATGGTCCCCTGGCCTTGAAGGTCGCCGACAAATGGGTCGAGCGCGCCACCGATTTTCATTCGTTCTGGATCAACGTGCTGTTGATCCTGGCGGCGCTGCACGTGTTGGCGGTCGTCTTCTACCTTGTCTGGAAACGCCAGAACCTGATCGGCGCCATGTTCACCGGACGCAAACCGGCCGACGACGTGGTCGAGCCGGGCGCGGCCGCGCCGAAGCTGGTCTTCGTTTCGAACCGCCTCGCGATATCCTTGCTGCTGGCATCGGCGGCACTGGTCTATTTCGTCGTCCGCGTCGGTGGTTGATCGCCGAGTACGGGCGGCTGACCTGCGCGCGCGGCCTTGCTGGCCCCAAATCACCTCTCTAGGGTGATCTTCACTGATCTCGTGAAATCTGGATTTTGCACCATGAAATTTACAGGTACCGACTCGTATGTTGCCAGCGACGACCTGCGCGTGGCCGTGAATGCGTCCATCGCGTTGCAGCGTCCGCTGCTCATCAAGGGTGAGCCGGGCACCGGCAAGACGGTGCTGGCGCACGAAGTCGCCAAGGCGCTGAATGCGCCGATCATCGAGTGGCACATCAAGTCGACCACCAAGGCTCAGCAGGGCCTCTATGAATACGACGCTGTCTCGCGTCTGCGCGACAGCCAGCTGGGCGACGAGCGCGTGAAGGACATCTCGAACTACATCAAGCGTGGCAAGATGTGGGAGGCTTTCACCGCCGAGACCCGGCCGATCCTGCTGATCGACGAGATCGACAAGGCCGACATCGAGTTCCCGAACGACCTGCTGCTCGAGCTCGATCGCATGCAGTTCTACGTCTACGAGACGCAGCAGACGATCAAGGCGGAGCAGCGCCCGATCGTGATGATCACCTCGAACAACGAGAAGGAACTGCCGGACGCCTTCCTGAG
>JAIUOY010000160.1:0-5629 GCA_020160995.1 Pseudomonadota bacterium
AGCCCGCGGCGCCGACACCCCGGCGCTGAGACACCGGACCCGAAGAAGAAGATGGCTCGCCTTCACCCCGCCAGCATCGAGATGCGCACACCGGCCATCGTGTCGGCGATGGTGCATGTCTTCGTGCTGGGGGCGGCGATCCTCAACCTCGACTTCTTCGGCAAGCCGCCGCCGATGGAGCCCGAGCCGGTGATGGTCGAGTTCGAGGCGATCGACAAGAAGGCGGCGGCGCCGACCTTGGGCAACCCGCCGCCGCAGCCCAAGGACGCGCCGATCGCCCAGGAAACCACCAAGGCGCCGCCGCCCAAGACGGCGGATCCGCCGCCGGCGCCGCCGTCGCCCAAGCCCGAGGTGGCGGAGGCCAAGCCGCAGCCGCCCAAGCCCGAGGAGAAGCCCAAGACCGAAGCCGCCAAGCCGGTCGAGGACGCCGTGGCGCTGAAGCCCAAGCAGCCGGAGCCGCCCAAGGTCGAGGAGAAGAAGCCGCCCGAGCCGCCGAAGCCTGCCGAGGTGAAGAAGCCCGAGCCGCCGAAGCCGCCGCCGCCCAAGCCGCAACCTCCGAAGCCCGACCGCGTTGATGCACTCCTGGATGACATCCTGAAGAACAAGCAGTCGAACCAGAAGGTGCAGACGCCCGAGCAGCAGCCCAAGCCTGTGCAGCAGATCACGCGCCAGGCACCCGCCGCGCCTCAGCTTGCCTCCGTCGTTACGGCGAGCGAGATCGAAGGCGTGCGTCAGAAGATCAGGCCGTGCTGGAACACGCAGGGCGGCGCGCGCGATCAGGGCATGATCATAACGCTGGTCGTCGACATGAATCAGAACGGCACGCCGGTGCAGGCCGTGGTGCGCGATACGGGACGCTACGGCAGCGATCCGGTGTTCCGCGCCGCCGCCGACGCCGCGCATCGCGCGATCATGAATCCCCGTTGCCAGCCCTGGCCGTTGTCACCAGAAAAATTCTCGAGCTGGAAGACGATTACTTTCAACTTCGATCCGCGCGACTATTAGAGCCCCTCACGCTATACAAACGCCCAAGAAGACGAGGTTCGATATGAAGCTTCCCCGACGATTGACCATGATGGGTGGCGTTGCGCTTGCAGCCGGAGCCGCAATGCCGGCGCGTGCGCAGCTCACGATCGACATGACGCGGCCCTCCTTCGAGCCGGTGCCGATCGCCATCGTCGATTTCAAGGGCGATTCGGTCGGCGCGCAGATGGCCGGCGTCATCCGCAACGACCTTCAGAACTCCGGCCTGTTCCGCGTGATCCCGCAAGGCTCCTACATTCAGCAGAATGTCGACGCCACGGCGCCGCCGCAGTTTCCGAGCTGGCGCCAGATCGGCGCCGCCGGCCTCGTGGTCGGCCAGGTCGCGCAGTCCGGCGGCAACATCAAGGTCGACTTCCGCCTGTGGGACGTCGTGGTCGGCCAGCAGGCGACCGGACTTTCCTTCACCAGCCAGCCCAGCAACTGGCGGCGTCTCGCCCACATCATTGCCGACGCGATCTACAAGCGCGTGACGGGCGAGGAGGGCTACTTCGACACGCGCGTGGCCTATGTCTCGGAGTCCGGCCCGGGCAACAACCGCACCAAGCGCATCGCCATCATGGACCAGGACGGCGCCAACAACCGCTACATCACCGATGGCCGTACCATCGCGCTGACGCCGCGCTTCTCGCCGACCCTGCAGGAAATCGTCTACATGGCGTACGGCGAGAACAACACGCCGCCGCGCGTCTACCTGCAGAACGTCGATTCGGGCCGTCGCGAGCTGCTGGGCAATTTCCCGGGCATGAGCTTCGCGCCGCGCTTCTCGCCCGACGGCACCAAGGTCGTGATGAGCATCTCGGCGGACGGCAACAGCGACCTCTACGAGATGGACGTGCGCGGCCGCCAGCTCCGGCGACTGACCAACACGCCGGCCATCGACACCTCGCCGTGCTTCTCCAACGACGGCACGCAGATCGTCTTCAACTCCGACCGCGGCGGCGCGCAGCAGCTCTATGTCATGAGTTCGGGCGGCGGCGGCGAACGGCGCATCAGCTTCGGCGAGGGCCGCTATGCCACGCCGGTCTGGTCGCCGCGCGGCGACTTCATCGCCTTCACCAAGATCTCCTCCGGCGGCTTCGGCATCGGCGTGATGCGGGCCGACGGCAGCGGCGAGCGCATGCTGGCCAGCGGCTTCCTCGTCGAAGGCCCGACCTGGGCGCCGAACGGCCGGGTGATCATGTTCTTCCGCGGACAGCCCAGCGGGGGAGGCCGGGCGGGTGCAGTTACCCTGCATCAGGTCGATATCACGGGCCGCTTCGAACGCCAGGTGCCGACGCCGACCGATGCCTCGGATCCGGCCTGGTCGCCCTTGATTCCGCAATAGCGGAATATATGATCTTTTCTGTCGACCCGAGCGTACCTGGCGCCCGGGTCGATTTTGTCAGGGAGTGGATCGAATATGCGCATGATCAAGGCTTGGATGGCCATGGCAGCGATGGTTGTCATCGCGGCCTGCAGCAGCAACACCAACGACCAGCAGGCGTCAGCCGCGACCACGTCCGTAGCTCCGGGTTCGGTCGGCGACTTCCGCCAGAATGTCGGCGATCGCGTATTCTTCGATACCGACATGTCGACCATCAATGCGGAGGGCCGGCAGACGCTCAACCGTCAGGCCGAGTGGCTGAAGAAGTACGGGAACTATCAGGTCACCGTCGAAGGTCATTGCGACGAGCGCGGCACGCGCGAGTACAATCTGGCCCTCGGTGAGCGGCGCGCCAACGCGGCGCGGCAGTACCTGATTGCCCAGGGTGTCCCGGCCGCCCGCCTGAAGACCATCAGCTACGGCAAGGAGCGCCCCGATCCGGTCGGCTCCGACGAAGCCGCCTGGGCCCGCAACCGCCGCGCCGTCAGCGCGCTGCAGTAAGGGCTTCCAGCCTTTTGCACAGACGCCGGTCGATCACGACCGGCGTTTTCGTTTGGAGGCAAGGTGGCCATGCCTGAAAATGGCCGCGTTTGGTGTGAAACTGCTGCTGCCATGAAAATCATTCCGTCGCGCCTCGTGCTCCTGTCTGCCCTCGTTCTTGCCCTGCCCACGGCTGCCGCCGCGCAGCGCGGCGATTCCGTCTATGTCGAGGACAGGCTCAATCAGCTCCAGCAAACGCTTACGATGATGACCGGGCAGATCGAGCAGCTTCAGCATCGCAATGCCCAGCTGCAGCAGCAGATGGAGAAGATGCAGACCGACTACGAGTACCGCATCGAGCAGCTCGAAAAGGGCGGCGGCGGCGGGGCTGCCGGCCGTCCGGCGCCGCGCCCCGGCGCCCAGGCCGCCGCGCCGGCCCCGAGTCCCGCTCCGTCGGCGGGCGCCGGGGGCGGTTCGGCCGACCAGCTCTACGACGAGGCCTTCAAGAAGCTGCAGGAAGGCGACTACGCCGGCGCCGAGCGCGGCTTCAGGACGTTCGTGCAGCGCAATCCGCAGAACAAGCTCGCAGGCAACGCCCAGTACTGGCTGGGCGAAACCTATTACGCCCGCCGCGACTACCAGAACGCGATGACTGCCTTCGCCGAAGGCTACAAGGTCTACAAGACCAGCCAGAAGGGACCGGACAATCTGCTGAAGCTCGGCATCACCATGGCGGCGCTCAACCGCAAGTCCGATGCCTGCGCGGTGTTCGCCCGTTTCACGCAGGACTATCCGCGCGCCACCGATCTGCAGAAGCGGCGGATCGACCAGGAGCGCCAGAAGAACGGCTGCGGGTGATCGACGAGGCCGCTGCAACACCGCTCGGTCTTCAGGAATTCCAACGCCTGATGGCGCCTTTCGCGCCCTTCGAGGCGCGCCCCGAACTGGCCGTCGCCGTCTCGGGCGGGCGAGACTCGCTCTGCCTTGCGCTGCTGGCCGACCGATGGGCTCGGGAGCGGGACGGCCGCGCCGTCGCCTTCATCGTCGACCATGGCCTTCGGGTCGAGGCGGCTCGCGAAGCGCGTGAAATCTGCGAATTGTTGCGAGGCCAGGGCATCGAGGCCCACGTGCTGACCTGGACGGGACCGAAGCCCGCGACCGGCGTGCAACAGGCCGCGCGCGAGGCACGCTACCGTCTCCTGCGCGACGCCTGCCGCCAGCGCGGCCTTCTTCACCTGCTGGTGGCGCACCAGGCCGATGACCAGGCCGAAACGGTGGTCATGCGCGCCGCGCGCCGCAGTGGCAGCGACGGGTTGGCCGGCATGGCGGCGCTCCTGGAATGGCCCGAACTTCGTCTGCTGCGGCCGTTGCTCGGCGTCCCGCGCTCCCGGCTTTCCGCAACCCTGAAGGCGCTTGGCATTGCCTGGATCGACGATCCTTCGAATCTGGACCCGCGATTCGAGCGGGCGCGCCTGCGGGCGGCGGGTACGGTACCGCCGGACCGCCCGGTTATCGAGGGCCAGCGCGCTGCCGGGGAGCGGCAGATGGCCGAGGCTGCCGTCGCGCTGCTGGATTTCGACCGGGATCGGGCGCTCGTCCTCGACTGCGCGGGTTTCGTGCAAATCCCAGTCGATCTGCAACGCCGGCTGGTCAGCCGCATCGTCCAGGCGATCGGGGGTGGAGACCATCCGCCGCGGCAGGACCGGCTCGCCCGGGCCGTCGCGCGGCTGTCGGGACCACCGAGCCGCGGGAAATCGGGCCGGGGCGGGGATTTTACGCTGTCAGGCTGCCAATTTGCATTGCGTCAGGCCGAAATCGGACGCCGCCTGTTGTGGATTGTCCGCCCTGAAAATGGCAGGAAGGGAAGACAGCCTTTGATTCCTGCTGCTTTTTTTGCTTGCGGCAGCGTCGACGCAACCCATCTTGAGAAAAGCCCCACTTAGCGGAAGGCAAAAGTGAACCCGTTCAATCGCAACGCCGCCCTCTGGATCGTCATCGTGTTGCTGCTCGCGCTGCTTTACAGCGTGTTCCAGGGTGGGGCGACCCGGACTGCCGGCAATACAATCTCCTATTCCGACTTCGTGCGCGCCGTCGAGCAGCGCCAGGTTCAGGATGTCCGCATCCAGGGCAACACAATCAGCGGTACCTTCCGCGAGCCGCGCAATGGCGTGCAGAAGTTCGCCACCTACGCGCCGAGCACGCCACCCGACGATCAGCTGATGCCGCTGCTGATCAAGAACGTCGATCGCGTCGACGCCGGTCCGGCGGAAGAGGGCGTCAACCTCGGCAGCATCTTCGTGAGCTGGCTGCCCGTCCTCGTGCTTGTCGGCGTCTACATCTTCTTCCTGCGCCAGATGCAGAGCGGCACCGGCCGGGCCATGGGCTTCGGCAAGTCGCGGGCGCGACTGCTGACCGAGAAGCATGGCCGCGTCACCTTCGAGGACGTGGCCGGCATCGACGAGGCCAAGTCCGAACTGGAAGAGATCGTCGACTTCCTGAAGGACCCGCAGAAGTTCCAGCGCCTGGGCGGCAAGATTCCCAAGGGCTGCTTGCTGGTCGGTCCTCCGGGTACCGGCAAGACGCTGCTGGCGCGTGCCATTGCGGGCGAAGCCAACGTGCCGTTCTTCACCATCTCGGGCTCCGACTTCGTCGAGATGTTCGTGGGCGTCGGCGCTTCCCGCGTGCGCGACATGTTCGAGCAGGCCAAGAAGAACGCGCCCTGCATCGTGTTCATCGACGAAA
>JAIUOY010000161.1:0-13068 GCA_020160995.1 Pseudomonadota bacterium
GAGACAGATCTCGGAAACTTTCAGGCCGGCGCGGCCGAGGCGGCGGTATTCCATGGTCAGAGGCCGAGCATCGCCTTGGCCAGCACGTTACGCTGCACTTCGGACGAGCCACCATAGATGGTCGTCTTGCGCGTGTTGAAGTAGCGCGGCGAGACGTCGTCGACATACTCGCCGCCGACCGGCACGACGTTGCTGTCGTAGTTCCGGAGTTCAGTGAAGGGCGTGCCGTACCAGCCGACCGCCTCGACGGCGAGCTCCGTCACCTTCTGGCCGACCTCGGTGCCGCGCATCTTCACCACCGAACCCATGTTGCCCGGCGCGTCGCCGGTCTTGAGGCTCGAATAGAACATCAGCTCGTTCATTTCGATGGCGTCGATCTCCATCTCCAGCGCGGCCATCTTCTCCCGCCAGTTGGGATTGGCCGACAGCGGCTCGCCTTCGTTGAGCTGCGTCCTGGACAAGGTCTGGAGATGACGGAACGCCTTGCGCAGGCGAGGTCCGAAGGCCTGACCGCCGCGCTCGAACTCGAGCAGGTACTTGGCGTAGGTCCAACCCTTGTTCTCTTCGCCCACCAGGTTTTCCGCCGGCACCTTCACGTCCGTGAAGAAAACCTGGTTCACCTCGTGGCGCATCGGCGTGCGCGTGCCGTCGACCAGATAGATGGGATCGAGCGTGATGCCCGGCGACTTCATGTCGATCAGCAGGAAGGAAATCCCCTCCTGGCGCTTGCCCTCGTTGGAGGTGCGGACGAGGCAGAAGATCCAGTCCGCGAAGTGGGCGTTGGTCGTCCAGATCTTCTGGCCGTTGACGATGTAGTGGTCGTCCTGCCGCTCGGCCTTGGTGCGGAGCGACGCGAGATCGGAGCCCGAGCCGGGCTCGGAGTAGCCCTGGCACCACAGCTCTTCGGCAGCGGCGATCTTGGGCAGGAAGCGCTTCTTCTGCGCCTCGCTGCCGAACTTCATGAGGACCGGCGCCACCATCTTGATGCTGAACGAAGAGAGATAGGGAGAGTCGGCTCGCGCCATCTCCATTTCAAAAATAAACTTCTGCGTCGAACTCCAGCCGGGGCCGCCAAACTCCTTGGGCCAGTTCGGGCAAAGCCACCCCCTGCTCGCGAGCTTCTTCTGCCATTGGACCAGCCGCTCCTTCGAGACGTGGCTGGTACGGCTGCGGCGGCTCTCTTCCGCCACTTCGGGAGGCATGTTGGCGGTGATCCAGTCGCGGACTTCCTGCTGGAACGCCAATTCCTGATCGCTGAACGCTAGACGCATTTCTCTGTCTCTCTGTCATCCTGGGCGACGCGAAGGATCTCGCATTCGCCCCACTGTTCTTCCTTAGACTCCCATGAGGTCCTTCGCTCGTGCGCAGGACGACAGGGTTACAGGCCGAGCATCACTTTCGACATGATGCCGCGCTGCACTTCCGACGACCCGCCATAGATCGTCATCTTGCGGCCGTTGAAATAGCGCGGCGCCAGCACGTCGGCACCCTCGGGGCCGATCGGCTCGACATTGGCGTTCCAGGCGCGCTGTTCGGGAAATGGCTGGCTGTAGTAGCCCGCCGCTTCGACCGCGTATTCCTGGACCTGCTGCATCACTTCGGTGCCGCGCAGCTTGATCATCGAGGAGAGCGGCCCTGGGTTCTGACCCGAGGCGAGCTTGGAGTAGAATTCCTGCTCGAACATCTCGAGGCCGGAAATCTCGATGTCCATGCGGGCAAGCTTTTCGCGCCACGCCGAGTCGGCCAGGATCGAGTCCACGCCTTCCGGCATGGACTGCGCCAGCCGCTTCAGCCGCTCGAAGCCGGAGCGCAGGCGCGGGCTGTAGGGATTGCCGCCACGCTCGAACTCGAGCAGGTACTTGGCGTAGGTCCAGCCCTTGTTCTCTTCGCCGACGCGGTTCTCGACCGGCACCTTCACGTCCGTGAAGAACACCGAGTTCACTTCCTGCGTGCCGGTGCGGTTGCCGTCGGCCGTGATGATCGGCTCGACCGAGATGCCCGGCGTCTTCATGTCGATCAGCAGGAACGAGATGCCTTCCTGTGGTTTGCCCTCGCTGGAGGTTCGCACCAGGCAGAAGATCCAGTCGGCGGTCTGGGCGAGCGTCGTCCAGGTCTTCTGGCCGTTCACGATGTAGAAGTCGCCCTCGCGCACCGCCTTGGTGCGCAGCGAAGCGAGGTCGGAGCCGGAGCCCGGCTCGGAATAGCCCTGGCACCAGATCAGGTCGGAGTTCAGCATCGGCGGCAGGTGGCGCGCCTTCTGCTCGGCCGAGCCGTACTTCATGATCACCGGCGCGCACATCTTGGGGCCGAACGGCGAAGTGCCGGGGGCGCCGGCCTTGGCCATCTCCATCTCGAAGATGTACTTCTGCGTCGTCGTGAAGCCAGGACCGCCGAACTCCTTCGGCCAGCCGGTGCAGAGCCAGCCCTTCTTGGCCAGGCGCTTCTGCCAGTCGATCAGCCGTTCCTTCGGCATGTAGGCGTTACGGCCGACCTTGATCTCGCCCATGATCTCGGGCGTCAAATTCTCCTTCAGCCAGTCGCGCACTTCCTGTTGGAAGGCCAGTTCTTCCTTGCCGAATGTCAGGTCCATTGGGGGCTCCTTTTAGGGGCCGAAGGGTACCGCGCCGGGTTCCAGCCCGTAAAGCGTAGGCTACAGTGTGTTCTCCCGCGTTTCGCTTTCAGGAAATGTGCATGTCGCCGCCTGTCCAGCCCGTCGTCAGTGATGAAAAGCTCCCGATGTCGGTCGATGTCGTTGTGATTGGCGCCGGTATTGCCGGCTGTGCCGCCGCATACTGGCTCGCCAAGAAGGGCCACTCGATCGCATTGCTCGAAAAGGGCAACGTCGGAGGCGAGCAGAGCAGCCGGAACTGGGGCTGGTGCCGCCAGCAGCATCGCGATCTGCGCGAGCTGCCGTTGGCGATGAAGAGTCTGGAAATCTGGAAGGACTTGAACCGAGAGCTGGGCGCAGAAACCGGCTTTCGTCACACCGGCTTGCTCTACGTCACCACTCGCCCCGACGATTTCGCACAATGGGAGGAGTGGACGCTGCGGGCACGCGAATACCAGATGCATAGCCACGTGCTGAGCCCTGCCGAGGCCAAGGCGATGACGCCCGGCAGTACAGGCGACTGGATCGGCGGCGTGCATTCCCCGGGCGACGGACGTGCCGAGCCGTCGCTTGCCAGCCCCGCCCTCGCCGAAGCCGCGCGCAAGCTCGGCACCAGCATCCACCAGAATTGTGCGGTCCGGGGGCTCGATATCGCGGCCGGAAAAGTTGCAGGCGTCATTACCGAGCGCGGCACTATCCGCACGACCGCCGTGTTATGCGCCGGTGGAGCCTGGAGTTCCCTCTTCCTGCGACGCCATGGCCTGCGCCTGCCACAGGCCAGCGTCCGCTCCACCTCGTTCGCGACGACAGCCGCGCCCGAGGTGACCGACGGCGGCCTCTCGATGCCCGATGTCACGATCCGCCGGCGGCTCGATGGCGGCTACACGGTGGGCCTCGGCGGTCGCGGTACAGTCGAGCTTTCTCCACAAGGCCTGCTTTATGCGCGACAATTCCTGCCCACGCTCAAGAAGCGCCACAAGGGATTGACCTTCGGAGTCGGCCGCTCGTTCTTCGAGGGACCGGAAGCCTTCGCCCGATGGTCGTTCGACAAGGTCTCGCCTTTCGAGCGGCAGCGCACGCTCGACCCTGCGGCAGATACCAAGCTGGTGAACCAGGGGCTGACGAAGCTTGCCGAGCACTACCCCGTTCTAAAAGGCCTGCAGGTTGCGCGATCCTGGGGCGGCCTGATCGACTCGACACCCGACGGTATTCCGGTGATCTCGGCGGTCGACCCGATGCCCGGCCTCTATCTCTCGACCGGCTACACGGGCCATGGCTTCGGCATCGGCCCCGGCGCTGGCCGCCTGGCGGCCGACATCGTCGCCGGCGATCCGCCAATCGTCGATCCGTATCCCTTTCGCTACAGCCGTATGATCGACGGCACCGATCTCGGCGCGCCGGGGATGATGTAGCCCTACTCCGGCTTCGCGCCTGACTCCTTGATGATCGGGTCCCAGAAGGCCATCTGGCTGTCGTAGAACTGCTTGGCCTGTTCCGGTGTCGAGATGATCACTTCAATTGCCAGCTCGTCGGCCTTCTTCATCATGTCGGGCTGCTTCAGCGCCTGGTTGAAGGCCGCGTTGAGCTTGTCGATGATCGGCCGCGGCGTCTTGGCCGGAGCGTAGGCCGCGTACCAGGTGTTGATCGAATAATCGAAACCCGTTGCCTCCTTGATCGTCGGCACATCGGGAAGCTGCGGCAGGCGCTTGTCGGCCGCCACGCCGATCACGCGCACCTTGCCGCCGTCGATGAAACCCTTGCTCGACTGCAGCGTGTCGATCTGGAAGCCGTGCCGGCCCGCGATCATGTCGACCATGCCCGGCGCCGAACCGCGATACGGGACGTGCAAGGCGTCGCCGCCGGCACGCTTGGCGAACAGATAGCTCGCGAGATGGATCATCCCGCCATTGCCCGAGGAGGCGTAGGAATACTTGCCCGGATCCTTGCGCAGCATGCTCACCAGTTCGGGCGTGCTCTTTGCACCATCGATCGGCGTCAGCAGGATCAGCGGCACGCTCGCGACATAGGCGATGGCCGAGAGTCCGTTCACCGGATCGTAGCCGAGTTGCTTGCCGTAGAGCGCCGGCGCCATGGCCATGGTCGAGGCGCTGAACAGGATCGTGTAGCCGTCCGGTTTGGCATCGGCGACCATCGCCGTGCCGATGTTGCCCGTGGCACCCGGCTTGTTCTCGACGACGACCTGCTGTCCCAGGATCTCCGACAGGCGCGGCGCCAGGAGCCTGCCGACGACGTCGGTCGGGCCGCCGGCCGCAAAGGCGATGATCATGCGGATCGGCTTGTCGGGATAGTTGGCCTGCGCAATTGCCGGCGTGGCCAGCGACGCAGCGCCAAGCCCCGCAAGAACTGTTCGTCGAGTGATCGTCATGGTGTCCCCTATTCCACCTTGGCGCCGGATGCCTTCACGATGGGCGCCCACATGGCCATTTGGTCTTCGTAGAATTTCTTGGAGCTGGCAGGTGTCGACTCCACCAGCTCGATCCCCATGCCCTTGGCCTTCTCCATCAAACCCGGATGTTTGATCGCCTGGTTTATCGCGGCGTTGAGACGGTCGACGACCGGCTTGGGCGTTCCGGCCGGGGCAAAGATCAAGTTCCAGGTGACGACTTCGACAGCGATCCCCGTCTTCTCCTGCACGGTCGGCACATCGGGCATCGAGGCGACACGCTTGGGCGTGCAGACGGCCAGGATCTTGAGGCGGCCTGCATCAGCGAAGCTCTTGCTGCTGCCCAAGGTATCGATCTGGAAAGCATGACGACCGGCGAGCGTATCTTGCATGGCCGGCGCCGATCCCTTGTACGGCACGTGCAGGACATCGGCCCCGGCACGCTGAGCGAACAACAGGCTGCCCATATGGATCAGGCTGCCGTTGCCCGGCGAAGGATAGGAATGCTTGCCCGGCTCCTTGCGCAACAGCGCCACGAGCTCTTCGATGGAACCCGCACCAGCCGCCGGTGCGACAACGATCATCGGGACAGTGGTGAAATGACCAACGGCTTCGAGGCTCTTGTGAGGATCGTAGGGTAGCTTCTCGTAGAGCGCCGGCACGATTCCCATGATCGAGGTGCCGACCAGCAGCGTGTAGCCGTCCGGCTTGGCATCGGCCACGATCTGCGAGGCGATATTGCCCGCCACGCCCGGCTTGTTGTCCACGACGACCTGCTGGCCGAGGATTTCCGTCAGCTGCTGTGCCAGCAGCCGACCGGCAATGTCAGTCGGCCCACCGGGTGGGAAGCCAATGACCAGCCGGATCGGCCGATCAGGGTAGACGGCCTGGGCGTTGGAAACCGAAGGCGCAGCCGCGAGCGCCACGCCGGCGGCCAGTACGCGCCGCCGCCCAAGGACCGTCATTGCTTCCCTCCGCCATCTTTCCTCGAGACTGTACGAGGCTGCACTCGACATGCAATGCAGGGCGGCCGCGTGGCGGATTTTGCCGTCGGCCAGATCAATCTAGACAGCGATAACCACGCCATCGTGGCCAGGGTCGGCGCCGCCATCGAGGCCGTCCTCGTGGATGCGAATGGCGTGGACGGCGGCAAAGCCGAAGCCATAGGGGCTGCGGACCACCGGATAGCCCATGCCCTGCAGTTCGCGCTCCACCCGGCCCTGGATGCGGTTGGAGATGTCGATCGTGTCCGAGGTCGCCGAGAAGCGCGGCGCGCTCACCGCCTCGACCATCGTCATGTCGAAATCGAGCGCGTTCAGCACGACGTGCAGCACGCCCATGGCAATCTGCGTGGCGCCGGGTGCGCCGATGATCAGGTGCGGCTTGCCGTCCTTGAAGATGATCGACGGTACGACCGAGCTGAAGCGGGCCTTGCCCGGCGCGATCGAACCGGCCCGGCCGGGGCGTGGATCGAACACCCCCATGCAGCCATTGTACATGAAGCCGAGGCCCGGTGTGACGACGCCCGAGGGCATCCCGAGCGAGTGGGTCATCGAGAAGCAGTTTCCGTCCTCGTCGAGAACGGAGATATGCGTCGTGTCCTTGGAAACGGCCCCTGAATTAAAGCGCGGCACCTTGGCCATTACGCCAGTCTGGATCTCCCCGGCCATTTCCTTGGCGTAGGCTTTCGAGATCAGCTTCTCGACCGGCACCTTGACGAACCTGGGATCGCCGACATGGGCGTCCTTGTCGATGGTCGCCCGCTTCATCGCCTCGCTGACCACGCGCAGGTACTGCGCCGAGCCATGCTCCATCGAGCTGAGATCGAAATTCTCGAGAATGTTCAGCATCTCGAGCAGCATCACGCCGCCACCCGGCGGCTGGTTGGTCGAAACCTTGTAACCGCGATACTCGCCCCACAACGGCTGATTGCGGACCGGCGTCCAGCTCTTGAGGTCCTCAGATGTGAGTAGCGCCTCGTTCTTCTTCATGTCCTCGGCGATCGCGGCCGCGATCTCGCCTGTGTAGAAGACGTCAGCGCCGCCCTTGGCGATGGCGCGCAGGGTCTGACCGTAGTCGCGATTGACCACGCGGTCCCCCACCCGCTTGGGTATGCCGTCGGCACGACAGTAGAGGTCGCGCGCCGCCTTCGTGAAGGTTACGCGTTCGTGGTTGGGCGCCCGGCCGAAAGCGCCGTCGTCGGACCACCAGTAGTGAACGTGCGGCCGCACCGTCCAGCCGCCCTCGGCCCAGGCAATCGCCGGTTCGACAATGCGCGACCAGGGCAGCTTGCCGTGTTCCTTGTGGGCCTCGTAATACATCTTGAGGTTGGCCGGCGCGCAGACCGACTTGTAACCGATGTCGTTGACGCGGCCCTTCAGGATGAAGCCGTAGCCGTCACGCGCCTCGCTCTCGATCAGGTTGGCCCACATGTCGGGCCGGGCGCCGAGCGGCGCCGGCGCATGGGCATCGATGTAGCCGTGGAAGTTCTTGCCCGGCATGTAGATGCCGCAGCTGCCGAAGCCGGCAATGCCGCACATTAGCGGATCGACAACGCCCTGGACCAGCGCGCAGGCAATGCCCGCATCAACGGCGTTGCCGCCTTCGCGCAGCACGTCCGCACCCGCCTCCGTCGGTTCCGGTTGCGGAGCCACGATCATCGCCTGCTTTTTGTAACGCACGGTTTCCTCCAACTTCGTTGGAGCAACTCAATCCCAACTGTTCCTCT
Organism: Pseudomonadota bacterium; assembly: GCA_020160995.1. GTDB lineage: Bacteria > Pseudomonadota > Alphaproteobacteria > Reyranellales > Reyranellaceae > Reyranella. The sequence goes on from JAIUOY010000161.1 coordinate 7,741, forward strand.
TGCGCAACACAGCCGATGACGGTGCAAGCGCCAGCCCCTTGCCCTGGACGGTCGGCAGCCATTCCGCCAGCGCTTGCAGCGTGACGTCGTGCGGATGGCCAATCGCCACGGCGAAACCCTGTCGTCGCGCCACCGCTTCGGCTTCGGCAAGCTTGCGACGCACGGCGTCCAGAGTCTCCTCGTCGTCGAGAAAGACGTGGCGCACGATCGACGGCACGCCTTGATCCTGCGCCGTCTGGTCGCCAACCGATTGCGGCGTCGTACGCGAATCGAGGAACATCAGGCCACGCGCCTTGAACTGGCGCATGGCCGTCTCCATCCCCGGCCGAAACGCCGTGAAGCGACTGCCCATGTGGTTGTTGACGCCGACAAAGCCCTCGAAACTGTCGAGCGCCGCATTCGTACGCTGGCGCAATTCGGCATCGCTCAGCGAGACCAGAAGCGCGTTCGGACCCGGATCGTTGCGGCCGTTGGGCTCCATCGGAAGATGCAACATCAGCTCGTGCCCCTTCGCTCGCGCCGCCTTCGCCTGCTCGCGCAGTTCCTTGGCGTATGGCAGGAACGACATGGTCATGGGGCCCGGCAGTTCCCATGCCCGCCGCGAACGCGGCCGGTCGAGCCCCACATCGTCGATCACGATCGCGATCAGGGGACGGCTGTCGAGGTCGCGAAACGGCACGGCATTGCGCCGCCAGGTTTGCTCGATCGATGCCGATGCCGCGACTTGCTGCGGCCTGGGCGGCGTTTGCCGCGGCTTTTCGCCGAGCGTGGCGCGCGGCTTGCCGGGTTCTGCCTCGGTGTACTTCGGGAAGTCGGGCAGATCTTCGAGGCGGGCGTATTTCGGTTGGGACCCGCCCGTCGCCGAGGAAGCGCCGCGCTTCATGTCTTCGAGCGTGTCGCGTGCCACGCCGTCTCGATCCGTCAGATCGAGTCGCTGCGCCAGCCAGTAGCCCCCGAACAGGCTGCCGACGAACATCAATACGACAGCCACGACGATCGAATGCCAGCGATGGGCCTCGGCCCATAAGAAGAGCCCGCCGAAACGCGCTCGTAGACGATCCCCCAGTCCTGGCGGCGGCTTCGGACTCCTTCTGTTCGACTTCCCGCTTCTGTTCTTCCTAGACGCCATGTCAGAGATTTGCCCTAAGGTCTTGGCGGGTCATTGTTCTTTTGCCTTGGTGCAGGGCGGGCAGCAAAACAAAAATTACAAACTGGCCAGCGACTTCACGACACGAATGTCCGGCTCGCCGGCGCGGCCACTCTCGCGTCGGAAGCCAAGATGCCGGGCAAGCTCCAGCATCTTGGCGTTTTCGCGCAGCACATGGCCGATCACGCGCTTGACGCCGCGTGACTTGCCGTAGTGCAGCACATGATTGAGCAGCAGCGCGCCATAACCTTGGCCCTGGCGATCCGAGGCCACGATCAAGGCGAACTCCGCCTGCTCGAAGCCCGGATCGGCGGCCAGCCTGCCGACGCCCAGCAGTTCCTTGCCGTCGAGCAACAGAAAAGCCATGGCGCGGTCGTAGTCTATCTGCGTCAACCGTGCCGCCATCTCGTGCGACAGCTCACGTATCGGGCCGAAGAACCGAAGGCGCACGTCTTCCGGGGTCAGTCGCGTGGTGAAGGCCCGGATCAGCGGTTCGTCGTCGGGGCGGATCGGCCGGATGCGCAGCTTCTGGCCGCGGTGTTCGATCTCGGTTTCGAGCTCGACCGGATAGGGCCGGATGGCAAACCGTGCCGCCCGCTCCTGCCCGGCCTGCGGCTTGCGAACGACGATGCGGGCATCGAGCGCCAGCACGCCATCCGCGTCGGCCAGCAGTGGATTGATGTCGAGTTCGGCAATCTCGTCCACGTCCGCGATGAGCTGCGACAGGCGGATCATCGCCTCACCGACGGCGGCACGGTCGGCCGGCGCACGACTGCGATAGCCCTGTAGCAGCCGGTCGACACGGGTTCTGCTCAGCGCATCCTCGGCCAGGACGGGATCGAGCGGCGGCAATGCCAATGCCTTGTCGTCGATCACCTCTGCGGCAACGCCGCCGTGGCCGACCAGCAGGATCGGCCCGAATACCGGGTCCTCGGCAGCGCCCAGGATCAGTTCCACCGCATGTGGTCGCTTGATCATCGGCTGCACGACGAAGCCGTCGATGCGGGCCTTGCTGGCCTTTGCCAACACCTTCCCGATCATTTCGCGCACGGCGTCGAGGACAGCCTGCTCGGAAGCGAGGTCGAGCGCCACGCCGCCGACATCGCTCTTGTGCGTGATGTCGCGCGACAGGATCTTGACGGCCACCGGAAAGCCGATGCGCAATGCGGCGGCAGCGGCTTCCGCCGCATCGAGCACGATCTCGGTCGGCACCACGGGGATGCCGTAAGCCGCCAGCACGCGCTTGGCCTCGGGTTCGGTCAGGATCTCGCGCTTTTCGGCCAGCGCGCCAGCCACGATCGAACGCACGAGTTGCGTATCGGCGCGCGCCTCGGAGACCGACGGCGGCGTGCGCTGCAGGGCGCGTTGGCCACGGCGATACTCGATGATGTGCATGAAGCCGCGCACCGCGCGCAACGGCGTGTCGTAGGCCGGGATGCCGGCCTCGTGCAGGACGCGGCGGCCGGCCTGCGCCTCCGGGCCGCCGATCCAGCAGCCGATCACCGGGACGACCTTGGCGCCCTCCGCCGCGGCCACCGCGCGCGCCACCTCGACCGATGACGCGAGCGCGGTCGGCACGTTCATCGCCAGCACCGCACCGACGCCGCGATCGTCGGCCAGCGCGTCGAGGGCGGCCGCATAGCGCGCGCCATCCGCATCGCCCACGATGTCGACCGGGTTGGCGCGCGACCAGCCACGCGGCATCTTCTTGTCGAGTTGCGCGATCGTGCGCGGCAGAATGGAGGCCATCTCGCCCCCCTCGTCCGCCAGCAGATCGGTGGCCACGATGCCCGCCCCGCCACCGTTGGTCAGGATCGCCAACCGCCCGTTGCGCGGCGCAAGGCCGTGCGCCAGCGTCTCGGCCGCATCGAAGAGTTCACCAAGGCCCAATACGCGTACCAGACCGGCACGGGCGAAGGCCGCGTCGTAGACCGCCGCCGAACCTGCCATCGAGCCGGTGTGGGAGGCTGTCGCGGCGGCAGCCGAGGCGTGGCGTCCCCCTTTCAGGACGATCACCGGCTTCACGCGCGCCAAGCCTCGGGCCGCGGACATGAACTTGCGGGCCTGCGTGATGCCTTCGACGTACATCAGCACCGCGCGCGTGTCGTATTCGCGCGCCAGCATGTCGAGCACGTCGCCGAAATCGACATCGGCCATGTCGCCCATGGAGATCAGATGAGAGAAGCCGATGCCTTGCGCCACGCCCCAGTCGGCGAGGCCGGCCAGCACCGCGCCCGACTGGGCTACCGCGGTGAGGCGGCCCGGCTTCAATCCGGACGGACCGAAGCTCGCATTCAATCCGATTCGCGGTGCGGCAAAGCCAATGCAGTTGGGCCCGACGATACGCATCAGGTAGGGCTTGGCCGCCCGCAACAGGCGCTTGCGCCACCGCGCATTGACGGCGTGTGCATCCGAGCCGCTTCCAGGTCCGGCGCTGATCACGACGGCCGCACGCGTGCCGAGTTCGCCCAACGCCACGATCAAACCGGGAATGGTCTCCGCCGGTGTGGTGATCACGGCAAGATCCGGCGCCACCGGCAACTCGGAGACCTTGCGAAACACGGTCCGGCCTTCGATCGTGCCGCCCTTGACGTTGACCAAATAGATGTCGCCCTGGAAGCCACCTGCCAGCAAGTTACGCGTGACGGCTTCGCCGACCGAGTGCGGTCGCGAACTGGCGCCGATGGCCACGACGGAGCGCGGCGATATCAACTTGTCGAGGTTACGGGTGGACATGCCTTCGTCCTGTCGCCAACAATCGTGGCCGAGCCATGACAGCGAATCATATTGCACACAAGGCCGACGCCACGGCTGTGGAATTGCGTCTCGACCGGCTTTCGCGCCTCTACAATTCGCTCGACCCCTCGCCCTTTCAGGAGAAGGACCTCGACGCAGCGGCGGACGAGTACATCGTGGGGTCGGCCGAGGATCTCGGCAGCCGGCCGATGCGGTTGGTCATTCTTCTGCCCGAAGACGAGTTGGCACGATCAGAATCCGAGCATGTCGCGACATCGATCCGGCATCATTTCGAGCTGCGCAGCCGCAGCGAAGGACGGCAACTCCGCACCATGTGGTGGCGCGCCCGCACGAGCCTCGTGGTCGGAATTGTCTTCCTGGTGGTCTGCCTGGTGGCGCGCCACTTCCTCCTGGGATCGCCTTCGCCCATCGCTCACATCTTCGCCGAAGGTCTGTTGATCGTGGGCTGGGTCGCGATGTGGGGGCCGCTCGATATCTTTCTCTACGGCTGGTGGCCGATCTACGCGCGTCAAAAGCTGCTGGAGCGGCTGTCTCACCTCGATGTCGAGCTTCGTCCCCTCAAATGAGCTGCGGGCCGTTCATCAACACCAGGCCAATCACGATCACCGCCGCCGCGGCGACCCGCCGTCGGCCGAACGGTTCGCCCAACAGCAACGTGCCGATCAGCGCCCCGAAGAGGACGGAGGTCTCGCGCAGGGCCGCGACATGCGCCATCGGCCCTAGCACAAGCGCATAGATCGCAATCCCATAGCCGACATTGGCGACCACGCCGCCGATCATGCCGCGATACCAGGTGCGCTTGACGTGCGTCCACACGGACCCCGGCCGCAGCACCGCCGCCAGAACCAGCAACCACGGTCCTTCGATCACGGCAAGCCAGGCGATATAGGAGATCCTGTGCTCGAAGGTCGGCCCGGCGGCGCGCACGCCCAGGCCATCGGCGATGATGTAGGCCGCGATGGTCACGCCCGTCAGCATGGCGAACAAGGTCGCGAGGCCATGCCGGCTACCGGGCTTCGGCACGACGTTCTTCAAGGGCATGGCGAGCGCAATCAGGCCGAAGCTCAGCAGCAGGACGCCGGCAATATCCTGTGCACGCAGATGCTCGCCGATGAAGCGCCCCGACACCAAGGCCACCAGAAGCGGCCCCATACCGCGCGCGATCGGATAGGTGTGGCTGAGGTCGCCGTAGGAGTAGGCCTTGAGCAGGAAGAAGTAGTAGGCGATGTGGATTGCCACCGACGCCAGGAGATATTTCCACGCCGCCGGTTCGATCATGGGCACAAAGGGGACGACGCAGAGCCCCATCGCCGTGCCGGTCGTCATGATGATGCCGAACGTCGCCAGCCGGTCCGATTGATCGGACTTCAGGATGGCGTTCCAGGTAGCGTGCATCAGCGCTGCAGCAAGCAGCAGCGCGACAA
>JAIUOY010000002.1:0-31375 GCA_020160995.1 Pseudomonadota bacterium
ATGCCGCCCGAGAGCTGATGCGGATATTCCTTGGCGCGCTGCGCCGGCTCGGGGATGCGCACCAGATCGAGCATCTCGACGGCGCGTTTCAGCGCCGCCTTGCGGTCCATGTCCCGGTGCAGGATCAGCGCCTCGGAGATCTGCTTGCCGATGGTCATCACCGGATTGAGCGACGTCATCGGCTCCTGGAAGATCATCGAGATTTCGTTGCCGCGCACGGCACGCATCTCTTCTTCGCTGATCTTCAAGAGATCGCGACCGCCGAGCTTGATCGCGCCCGAAACGATACGGCCCGGCGGGCTCGGGATCAGGCGCATCAACGACAGCGCCGTCATGCTCTTGCCGCACCCCGATTCGCCGACGATTGCCAGGGTCTCGCCGGCATCGACCTGGAAGTCGACGCCGTCGACCGCCTTGACGATGCCCTGTCGCGTATAGAACCAAGTGCCGAGGCCTTCGACCTCCAGAAGAGAACTCATCTACGCTGCCCTTAGGTACGCTGGCGGGGGTCGAGGATGTCGCGCAAAGCATCGCCCAGCAGGTTCGTGCCGAACACGGTGAGGCTGATGGCGACGCCCGGGAAGATAACCAGCCACGGAGCCGTGCGAACATACTCCGCAGCCGATTCCGACAGCATGCGGCCCCATGACGGATAGGGCTCGGGAATGCCGAGGCCCAGGAAGGATAGCGAGGCTTCGGTCAGGATGGCCGAGCCGAGCTGCGCCGTAGCCAGAACGATCAACGGCGCCAGGGTGTTCGGCAGCACATGACGCACCGCGATGCGCACCTCGCCCATGCCGACGGCGCGCGCCGCCTCGACGAAGGGCTGCTCACGGAGCGACAAGGTGCTCGACCGCACGACACGGGCCACGCTGGGCACCAGCGGAATGGCGATCGCAAAGATGGTGTTCTCCAGCGACGGCCCCAGCGACGCGGCCATGACCAGCGCCATGACCAGCAGCGGCAGGGACTGCATGATGTCCATCACGCGCTGCGTGGCGAGATCGAACCAGCCGCCGAGATAGCCGGACATCAACCCGATCGCGACGCCCAGTACGCCGCCCAGCAGGGTGGCGCCGGCGCCAACCGCCAGCGAGATCCGCGCGCCGTAGACGATGCGGCTGAACATGTCGCGGCCCATGAAGTCCGCGCCCAGCCAATACTCGGCGCTGGGCGTGGCCAGCGAGAATTTGGCATTGGTCGCCGTGGGATCCATCGGCGCGATGAAGTTGGCGAACGCTGCCGTAAAGATGAACAGCAGAACGATCAGTGCTCCGACGGCGCCCAGCGGATAGCGGCGCGCGAGGAAAAGGATCTGGCCGCCGGTCGACGAGACGTTGGCGCCGGCGCGGGCCAGTTCGGCGTCGTGATTGACTACTGCCATGGTGGCCCCCTCAGTCCGCGAACTTGATGCGCGGGTCGAGGGCCATGTAGGCCATGTCGACCAGGAAATTCACCATCACCACGATGAAGGCAATCAGCATCACAAGGTTCTGCACGATCGGATAGTCGCGCCATAGGATCGCCTCGACGAGGAAGCGGGCGACTCCGGGAATATTGAACACGGTTTCCGTGACGATCAGGCCGCCGACCAGGAAGGCCGCCTCGATGCCGATGATCGTGACGACCGGCAGAAGAGCATTGCGCAGCGCATGCTCGTAGTTGACCGACGTCTGCGACGCTCCCTTGGAGCGCGCGGTGCGGATGTAATCCTGGCGCAGGACCTCAAGCATCGAGGAGCGCGTCAATCGCATGATCAGGGCCGAACTGCGGAAGCCCACCGCCGCAGCGGGGATACTGAGCAGCAGCACTTCGTCTATGAAACTTCGTGGCTCGTTGGTGTAGATCGGAATCATGCCGAACCACTGGACCGAGGCCATCAGGATCAGCAGCCCCAGCCAGAAGGACGGCAGCGACAGGCCGCTCAGACTGACGATGCGCAGCATATAGTCGAGGCCGGTATTCTGACGCACCGCGCTGATGACGCCGAGCGGCACGCCCAGGATCACCGAGAAGAACAACGCCAGCCCCGCCAGCTTGGCGCTGATCGGGATACGTGGCGCGATCTCCTCGATCGCCGGCCGCTCGGAGACATAGGCGAAGCCCAGGTCACCGCGAAACAGGCCGCCGATCCACTGCAGATATTGATCGAAGATCGGTCGATCAAGACCGAGCTCGGCAACGATCTTGGCCTTCTCTTTCGGGTCGGCAATGCCCGCCGAATCCACGAGGATGTCGGCGACATTGCCCGGCACGAGACGCAGCATCACGAAGATCAGCACCGACATTCCGAAGAGTGTCAGCACCATCAGCAGAAAGCGGCGAGTGAGATAGGCCCCCATCTTTTCCTTTCCCTAGCAGCGGCTGGAAGGGCCGCTCAACGTTCTAACCACATGTCTTCGAAACGCCAGCCGTTATAGATGCTGTTGTGCTGCAGCACGACGCCCTTCAGTTGCGGTATCCAGCAAGTGTTGCCGATATTGTGCACGATGACCGGCCGCGCACCGTCCTCGGCGAGCTTCTTCTCGATCTCCCAGACGATCTTCTTGCGCTTCTCCTGGTCCGTCTCGGCTGACTGCTGGTCGATCAGCTTGTCGATTTCAGGATTTTTGTAGGACGTGTAGTTGCGGTCGGAGGTCGAATAGAAGTTCTCGTAGAAGTTCGTGTCCGGATCGTCGACGCCCAGCCCCGTCAAATTCATGCCGAGCTGGTAATCCTTGCGCTGGATTTTGGTGTACCAGACCGTCGTGTCGATCGGGTCGAGTTCGGCTTCGATATATATGTTCTTGAGCTGGTCAATCAAAATGACGGCGGGATCGCGATAGATCGCGATGTTACGGGTCGATACCTTGACCTTGAGCGGCTTGTCCTTGGAATAACCTAGCCCTTCCATGATCTTGCGGGCCTCGGCGCGGCTCTTCTCGACGTCGGTGGCGAAGCCAGGAAGCGTCTGCAGCATTTCCTTGGGCATACCCCAAACGCCCGCGGGCGGCGGCAACATGGCTGCACCGCTCAGCGCATGGCCCTGGAACAAAATGTCATTGAACGGCTTCTGATCGATCGACATCGCAACCGCACGTCGCGCCTCGGGTTTGTCGAACGGCGGCGCTTCTGGATTGATCAGGATGTTCTGGTTGACGTTACTCGGCCTGCCTTCACAGACAGCGTCGGGCTTCTGACTCTTGATGTCATTCAGCAACGGGAAGGTGACATCGGAGTCGAACGTCATGTCAAATTCGCCGGCAGCGAAACCCAGCATCCGTGTGCTGCGGTTGGGCACGATCTTGAACTCGATGGCGTCGAGGTAGGGCCGCCCCTTCTTCCAGTAATCCGGGTTGCGCACCAACTTGATCGCCTCGTTGCGCTTGAAATCGACGACCTTGAAGGGGCCAGTGCCGATCGGCTTGGAACGCATCGTCCGGCTGTCGACGTGGCACGGATAGACCGGCGAGTAACCAGCCGCCAACATCGACAGGAACGACGGCTGCACGCGCTCGAGATTGAAGGTAACTTCGTAGTCGCCGTTGGTCGTGACTTCCTTGAGGTTCTTGTACCAGACCTTACGCGGGTTCTTGCGGAGCAGCTCCTGCTTCTCGTCGCCACGCAGCGCATCCCAAGTACACTTCACATCCTTGCTGGTGAAGGGCTTGCCGTCATGCCACTTCACGCCCTGCCGCAATTTGAAGGTGAGCTTGGTCTTATCGCCATTCCACGACCAGCTCTCGCCCAGGTCCGGCACCAGCTTGTCGGGGCTGTTGATCTTCTCCTTCGGATCGAACATCACCAGATTGTTGAACACCGACATAAACGGCATGTTCACAGAGACCGTCGACTCCTCAAGGATCGACGCGCTCGGCGGGTTGTCGCGATGGGAAACCTTGAGGGTGCCGCCCTGCTTCTGTGCGAACGCAGGCGACGCAATGACAAAAGCGGCTAAGCCGCTGGCAATGACTGCCAGACGAGTGTGCATGAAAATCCTCCCAGACTCGGACACGTGCGGGCGTGTTGTTTTTCCCCGTCGACCAGGAGGCTATCATATCATCTGCAGCGGCCAAGCCTTAATGTACATCCGGCTCGCTCGACGGACCTTTCAACTCGATCCGATTGCCTTCGGGATCGTCGAAATAGACGGAGGGGCCGCTGCCTTCCGCACCGTAACGCTCGACGGTTTCGCCGACCGATACCCCCAACGGGGCCAGCCGCATGACGATAGCGTCACGATCGAATGGCTCCACCCGGAAGCATAGATGATCCATGTTGGATGCGCCGTTTGCCCGCTCGGCAGCGATCAGATCCAGCAGCGAGGCGCCGGCACGCATCTGCACCAAGCCCAGCCTTTCCAGCCGGCGCTCTTCCTTGAACCCCAAGGCTCGCTCGTAGAAACGGACCATCGCTTCGAGATCGCGCACCCGCAGCACGACATGGTCGATTCGTTCGACACGGAAGCTCATGGTGACTAGCCTATCCTCCAAAGGACCAATGTCCAGAGATCGCATCGGGAGGAGATATGGCCATCGCTGTCAATGCCGCCAAGGCGCGGCTGAAGAGGAACGAACTGTCCATCGGCATCGGCATCCGGCTCGTCCGCAACGTCGATATCATCAAGGTCATGAAGGCGGCGGGCTTCGACTGGCTGTTCATCGACCTCGAGCATGGTTCGATGTCGATCGAAACCGCTTGCGAGATTTCCGTAGCCGCCCAGGATTCAGGCATCGCTCCGATCGTGCGCGTGCCCTACGGCGAGCTTACCATGGCAACGCGTGTGCTCGACGGCGGCGCCCTTGGCGTCGTAATCCCGCACGTCGACACGCCCGAGGAAGCAAAGGAGATCGCCGACAAGCTGCGCTATCCGCCGCGCGGCCATCGCTCGGTCGGCGGCGGCCAGGCGCAGTTCGACTATGCGCCGATGCCGCTCGGCGAGATGACGACCAAGATCGACGACAACACGTTGATCACCGTGATGATCGAGACGCCCAAGGCCGTCGAGAACGCCGAGGCCATCGCCGCCGTGCCCGGTATCGACTGCCTGCTGATCGGATCGAGCGATCTCTCGATGGAGATGGGCATCCCCGGCGATACCGGCAACGCGAAGATCCAGGCCGCCGTCGACAAGGTCGTGGCCGCTTGCAAGAAGCACGGCAAATGGCCGGGCATGGGCGGCGCCTATAGCGAGGAGCTGCTGAAGCTCTACACCGAGAAGGGCATGCGCTTCCTGCTCTCCGGCAACGACCTGCCCATGCTCACGGCCGCCGCGCGGGCGCACCAGGCGAAGGTCAGGGCGTTTCAGAAGTAAGGATGGCAGGCGCGCGACGGAAGCCGCGCGCCCTCGCCCAAGCTAGCGCTTTCCTTCGATCTCGATCTCGATCAGGTGCGGCTTGCCTGACTTGAAGGCTGCCGCGACCGCCGCCTTGATGTCGTCCGCCTTGGCGACATAGGTACCGGCAACGCCCATGCCCTTGGCCATGTCGACGAAGCCCATGGTCGGCCCGGACAGGTCCATGTGCATGTAGGGCTTGTTCGACTTCACGTCGAAGCGGGCGCGGTAGGCGTCGATATTGTGCTTCAGCACGCGATACTCGCGGTTCGCCAGGATCACGAACACGATCGGCAGATCGTGATGCGCCGCAGTCCACAGCGCCTGAATGGAGTACATCGACGAGCCGTCACCCGAGATGCAGAGGACCGGACGCTTGCTCTCGGCCACGGCAACACCGATGGCCCCCGACAGGCCCTGTCCGATGCCGCCGCCGCGACCGCTGTAATAGTCGCCCGGGCCGGCGAAGGTGAAGGCTTTGAACAGGTCGAGATTGGCCGTGATGGTCTCGTCGACCACGACCACGTCCTTGGGAGCACCGGCACGAATCTCGGCCATGGCGCGCGCCATCGAGGTCGGCGTACGCGCCCAGGCCTTTTCGACGCGGGCCTTCTGCGCCGCATCGTCGGCCTCTTTCTGGGCCTTGAGCGCATCGTTGCGCTGCTTGGCGCCGGCGACGTCCTGCGCACCCAGCGCGCTCACCAGCGCCTCCAGGCCGGCCCCGACGTCCGACACCACGCCGGCATCGAGCGCAAAGTTGTAGGCAAGCCGCGACGGCGCCGCCTCGATCTGCAGCACCTTGGTGCCGGCTGCGAACGGCGAGCCCGGTGCGTACCAGACTTCCTCGAAGAAAGGACCGCCGACCATCAGCACGAGGTCGTTGCCGGCGAGCTGCTTGGCAATGCCAGCCGCATCGAAGGCCAGGGTACCACGCGCCGCCGGATGATCCGTCGGAAAGGAGTTCTGGCCGCGCAACCCTTCGAACCAGACCGAGGCGCCGACCTTCTCGGTGAGCTTCACCAGGGTCTGGTGCGCGCCGGCGCGGGCGATGTCGTCGCCCGCGACAATCGCCGGCGCCTTGGCTGCCGCCAGCAGCTTGGCCATCGCGGCGATGCCGGCCGGATCGGGGCGCGTTGCCGTAAAGGAATGGCCGGGCTTGCCGGCAGGCACATTGGTCTCCTGCTCCATCACGTCGATAGGCAACGCCACGAAGACCGGACCGGCCGGCGCTTCGTTGGCGATCTTGAAGGCGCGCTGCAGGATCGGCCCCAGCTCGTCGGCACGCTCGACCTGCACGCTCCACTTGGTGACGGGCGCTGCGATCGCCGCAAGGTCATGGCCGAGCACGGGATCGCGCAGCCGCAGCCGCGTATCCTGCTGGCCTGCCGTCACGACCATCGGCGAGTTGTTCTTCCACGCGCTGTAGATGGCGCCGACCGCATTGCCGAGGCCCGGCGCCACATGCAGGTTCACGAAGGCAGTCTTGCCGCTTGCCTGGGCATAGAAGTTGGCGGCGCCGGTTGCGACGCCCTCGTGCAGATGGACGATATACTTGATCTGCGGATGATCGAGCAGCGAGTCGAGCAACGGGCTCTCGGTCGTACCAGGATTGCCGAAGATTCGATCGACACCGTGATTGGCCAGCGTCTCGAAGAAAACCTGACGACCGCGCATAGACTCTTCTCCCTTCCGCTCTGCGTCCCTGCTATGGAACCAGAATAGGGTGAGAAACACGGTATGGTCGCTCTTGTCGAGCCGCAATCGCTAGGCCTGGACGCGCTGGAAGAAACGGCGCGCCACGATCTTCTCAGGTTGAACTATCCGCCGGCCAACTGGGTGCCCGAGCGTACCGGGCCCGACGGCAAGCGCGTCCTCGACGTGCTGGTGGTGGGCGCGGGCATGTGTGGTCAGACGGCGGGCTACGGCCTGTTGCGCGAGGGAATCCGCAACATCCGCGTGATCGAGCGCAATGGACACGGCCATGAGGGCCCGTGGAACACCACGGCGCGCATGCCGATCCTGCGTTCGCCCAAGCATCTCACCGGCCCCGATCTCGGCGTGCCTTCCCTCACCTTTCGCGCCTGGTATGAAGCGCAGCACGGGCGTGACGGTTGGGAGAAGCTCTACAAGATCGATCGGCTGGACTGGCTGCGTTACCTTCTGTGGGTCCGCCGCGTCGTCGACCTGCAGGTCGAAAATGGTGTCGGTCTGCAAAAGGTCGAGCCGGCCGGCGACCTCCTGAGGGCGACGCTCTCGACCGGCGAAACAGTTCATGTGCGCAAGCTGGTGATGGCCAACGGCCGCGACGGCGCCGGTGGCTTCCGCTGGCCGTCTTTCCCGTCGTTCGACCCAGCGGCCCCGGCGCGCGCCGGCCGCGTGTTCCACACCCTGGAAGACATCGATTTCAGCAAACTCGCCGGCAAGCGCATTGGCGTGCTGGGCGTGCTGGCAACAGCCATCGACAATGCCTGCACCGCGCTCGAAGCCGGCGCCCGCGAGGCGATCTGCTTTGCGCGCCGGCCGCACCTGCCGCAGGTCAACAAGGCCAAGGGCGTGTCGTTCCCGGGCTTCCAGCGCGGCCAGGGCATGCTGGACGACGATTGGCGCTGGAAGATCTACACCTACATGCTGGCGGCCGGCTCGCCGCCACCGCACGAATCGGTCCTGCGGGCGCAGAAGCTCAAGGGCTTCTCCTTCCGTTTCGGCGAACCCTGGCTCGACCTCACGATCGATGCCGAGGGCGTCACGGTGAAGACGACCAAGGGCACGGAACGTTTCGACGTCGTGCTGATGGGCACCGGCTTCGACGTCGATATCTCGCGCGTTGCGGAACTGGCGGCCTTTACCCCCGACGCCAAGCTGTGGGCCGACGTACGGACGCCGGAGGAGGCCAGGGCAAATGCCGAAGCCGCCCGCTATCCCTACCTCGGTCGCGGCTTCGAGCTGGTCGAGAAGGAGCCGGGCCGTGCGCCGCTGCTCGCCAACATCCATCTCTTCAACTGGGGCAGCATCCAGAGCCACGGCGCACTGGCCGGCGACATTCCGGGATTGTTCGTCGGATCGACCAGGGTCGTGCAGGCGATCTCGCACGACCTCTTCACCGCCGACGTCGCGCACCACGTCCAGAACATGGTCGAGCAGGAAGACCCCGAACTTGCGCCGACCGATTACTTCGTCGCGCGCGAGAAGCGCTCGGGCACGCTCTGAAAGAGGAAACGGCATGCAAGCGGATTATGTCGTCGTAGGCGCCGGATCGGCCGGGTGCACCGTCGCCGCGCGGCTGGCCGAGACCGGCGCATCGGTGATCCTCCTCGAAGCCGGCCCGCGCGACACCCACCCCATGATCCATATCCCGGCCGGGGTGCGCTCGCTGATCCGCCATCCGGTCGTGAACTGGAACTTCACCACCGAGCCGGAGAAGAGTTCGGGCGAGCGCCGCATCGACTGGCCGCGCGGCCGCACTCTGGGTGGTTCGAGTTCGATCAACGGCATGCTCTATGTGCGCGGCGCACCGGCCGACTTCGACGGCTGGGCGCAGATGGGGTGCCGCGGCTGGAGCTGGGACGAGGTGCTGCCCTTCTTCATGAAGTCCGAGCAGTACGCGCAGGGCGGCGATGCGAGCGTGCGCGGCCAGAGCGGGCCGCTCAAGGTCGAAGACTATCGCACCATCCTGCCGCTCACCCATCGCTTCGTCGAAGGCGCACAGCAGGCGGGCTTTCCCTTCAACCCCGACCTCAACGGCCGCCAGCGCTACGGCGTCGGCTACTCGCAGATGACGCGGCGCGGCCGCTGGCGCGGCTCGACGGCGCAGACCTACCTGCGCGAGGCTCGTCGCTACCCGAACCTCAAGGTCGAGACCGATGCCCAGGCCGGCAAGTTGCTGTTCGAGGGCAAGCGCTGTGTCGGCGCGACTTTCCAGCGCGGCGGCAAGCTCACCGAAGTGCGGGCCAACCGCGAAGTGATCGTGGCCGGCGGCGCCGTGAACTCGCCGCACATTCTCCAGATCTCCGGCATCGGTCCGGCGGCGCACCTGCAATCGCTCGGCATCCCGGTCGTCCACGACCTGCCCGGCGTCGGCGCCAACCTGATCGACCACTACGTCGTGCGCATCGTTCATCGCGTGCACGGCGCAGAGACGATGAACCAGATCGCCCGTTTCCCGCGCGTACTGCCCGAGATCCTGCGCTTCGCCCTCACCGGCCGTGGTGCGCTGACCTTCGGCGTCACCGCCGCCCAGGTCTTCTGCGACAGCCGCGAAGGCCTTGCCTCGCCCGACCTGCAGCTCCTGTTCACACCGGGCAGTTCGCATCCCGTGAAGTTCGGCGAGCTCGACGAGCTGCCGGGCATGAGCTGCGTGGTCTGCGTCGTGAAGCCCGACAGCCGCGGCACCATCATGGCGGCCTCGGCCGACCCCTTCGCACGGCCGGCCATCCATCCCAACTATCTCTCCACACGTACCGACGAACTGGCCCTCCTGAGCGGCATCGAAAAGGTGCGCCGCATCTTCGCGAGCCCCGCTCTCTCCAAGCACAGCACCGCCGAAATCCAGCCCGGCCCCGATCTCACCAGCGAGGCCGACCTGCTGGCCTATGCGCGCCGCGCCGGCAACACGCTCTATCACCCGGTCGGCACCTGCAAGATGGGCGAGGATCCGCGTGCCGTCGTCGACTCGCGGCTGCGCGTGCATGGCCTGCAGGGCCTTCGCGTGATCGATGCGTCGGTGATGCCCACACTCACCACCGGCAACACCAACGCCCCCACCATCATGATCGGCGAGAAGGGTGCGGCGATGATCCGGGAGGACGCCCGGGCGTGACGCCGCTGGCGAAGGTCGACTTCAAGAAGGCGCTGCCTGGTCTCTACGCGGCGCCGCGCGACCGCTTCGTCTCGGTCGACGTGCCTGCGATGCAGTTCGTCATGGTCGATGGATCGGGCGATCCCAACATGGCCTCCGCCTACAAACAGGCCGTCGAATGGCTCTATTCGACGAGCTACGCCATGAAGTTCGCGGCCAAGGCGGCCCTGAAGAAGGACTATACCGTGCCGCCGCTCGAAGGCCTGTGGTGGGCCGACGATCCGGCGGATTTCGTCGCGCGCCGCAAGGACCGCTGGCGTTGGACCATGATGATCATGGTGCCCGATTTCGTCGATCGGCCGCTGTTCGAGGCTGCCGTCGAAAAGGCGAAGAAGAAGTTCGGCGTACCGCCTTCAAGCTTGCGATTCGAACGCTTTGCCGAGGGTCGGTGCCTGCAAATCCTGCACATCGGCAGCTACGACGACGAAGCGCCGACGCTCGCCCGGCTGCATGACGAGGTGATGCCGTCGCAAGGCCTGACCTTCGCCGGCCATCATCACGAAATCTATCTCAGCGACCCGCGCCGGACCGAGCCCGCCAGGCTCAAGACTATCCTGCGGCAGCCGGTGAAGCCTCGCAGCTAGTCGACCTTGGCGCCGACCTGCTTCACGACTTCGGCCCATTTGGCGCGATCGGCTTTCACTGTCGCCTTGAATTGATCCAGGGTCTCGTAGCGCGGCGTATTGCCGAGTTCGGCGAGCTTCTTCTGTGTCTCGGGATCGCCCAGCGCCGTCTTGATGGCGAGATTCATCTTCTCGGCGATCGTACGGTCGAGGCCCTTGGGTCCGAAGATCGCGAACCACGTGTAACTCTCGTAGCCCGGCACGCCGGCCTCGTCGATCGTCGGCACATCGGGAATCGCCGCGACCCGCTTCTTCGTCGTGACGCCGAGCAGCCTCACCTTGCCGGCCTTGGCGTGCTGCAGCACCGTCTGCACCTGATTGAAGATGCAGCAGACATCGCCCTTCAACACCGCCTGGATGGCGTCGGGCCCGCCCTTGTAAGGGACATGCACCATGTCGAGGCCGGCCTTGTGCACGAACTCCGCGAAAGCGAGATGCGTGCCGGTGCCGTTGCCCGTCGAGGCATAGTTGTACTTGCCGGGAGCGGCCTTCACCTTGGCGATGAAATCCTTCACCGACGTGGCATCGATCACGGCCGGGTTGATCGTCAGTACGTTGGAAACGTCGACCAGGGTCGAGATCGGCGTGAAATCGGCCTCGACGTCGAACGACAGCCGGGGATAGAGCGCCGGGTTGACGCCGTGTGTGGCTGCCGTCCCGAGAAGGAAGATATAGCCATCGGGCTTGGCGTGGGCCACGGCTTCCGACGCGACATTGCCGCCGGCGCCCGGCTTGTAGTCGATGATCAGGCGCTGCCCCAGAGACTTCTCCATCGAGGGCTGCAGCATGCGCGCGATGACATCGACGCCCGAACCCGCCGGGAAGCCCATCAGCAGGGTGATCGGCTTGCTGGGCCATTCCGCTGCCTGGTTTTGCGCATGCGCCGACGTCGCAGTGAGGAAGGCGGCAAATGCTCCCAGCAACAATCTCAGCATGCGCGTCTCCTCACGCAGGGCGAATTGGCTACTATGCTGGGCTAATGCGAGGAGAAATGCCATGGGGTACATGACCGAAGAGCGCCGCCTGATCCAGGAGACGGCCCGCGCCTTCGCCATGAAAGAGGTCTTGCCGGTCGCCAACAAGCTCGATCCGGAGAAGGGCGACATCCCGCCCGAGCTGATCCAGAAGTTGGCCGACATGGGCTACTTCGGCATCGTGATCCCCGAGGAATATGGCGGTCTCGGCCTGGGCGTCTTCGAATATTGCCTGATCACCGAGGAACTGGCGCGCGCCTGGATGAGCGTCGCCTCCATCATTGCCCGCGGTAACGGCCTCAGCGCCGGCCGCGGCATGACCGAGGCGCAGCGCGCCGTCTTCCTGCCCCGCGCCGCCCGCGGCGAGTTCCTGGGTGCCGCCGCCATGTCGGAGCCCAATGTCGGCTCCGACCTCGGCAGCATCTCCTGCCGGGCCCGCAAGGATGGCGACGACTGGGTGATCAACGGCAACAAATACTGGTGCACCTTCGCCGACGGCGCCGACTACATCATGCTGGTCGCCCGAACTTCCGACGCGCCTGATCCCAAGCGCAAGCATGTCGGCCTCTCCTCCTTCCTGATCGAGAAGCCGCGCGGCACCCTGCCCAAGGGCGTCAAAGGCTCGCCCATACCCAAGATCGGCTACTTCGGCTGGAAGACCTGGGAACTGGCCTTCGACGATTGCCGCCTGCCCGGCTCCGCGCTCATCGGCGAAGAAGGCCGCGCCTTCTACTACATCTCCGCCGGCCTGGAGCGCGCGCGCGCCCACACCGCCGCCCGTTCCATCGGCCTCGCCCGCGGCGCGCTGGAAGATGCCACCGCCTACGCCCAGGAGCGCCGCCAGTTCGGCCAGGCCATCGGCGATTTCCAGAACACGCGCTTTCGCCTCGCCCGCATGGCGACCGAGATCGAAGCGGCGCGGCAGCTCATGTACTTCGTGTGCGACGAGATCGACCAGAAGCGCCGCTGCGACAAGGAGGCGGCCATGGTGAAGCTCTTTGCGTCCGAAATGGCCGAGCGCGTCACCTCCGAGGCGCTGCAGGTGTTTGGTGGTGCGGGCTACACGACGCTGCATGCCGTGGAGCGCTACTGGCGTGACGCCCGCCTCACCAAGATCTTCGAGGGCACTTCGGAAATCCAGCAGCGCATCATCTCCGACCACCTGCTCGGCAAACCCAAGGCCGCGTAATGGAAGAGCTGACGCCTCTGGAACGGATCCTGGGCGGTGTCGTCCTGGTCGGCGCCACGGGCGCGGTGCAGGTCATGGCGCAGCTCACCTTGAGTCGGATGATGGATATATTTCCGACACCCCGGCTCAGCCTGCATCACACCTCCTACATGTTGCTGCACAGCGTGGTGGCGGTGCTGGTGTTGATGGGCGGGCATTTCCTGCAGGTTACGCTCTGGGCGTTGCTCTACTATTATTGGGGGGAACTCGGCAGCTTCGGTAAGTCGTTCTATTTCTCCCTTGCCTGCTTTACCACGCTGGGCGCGAGCGAACTCGACCTGTCGCCGCCCCATCGCATTGCCGGCGCCGTCGAATCGGCAATCGGCATGTTGATGTTCGGCTGGTCGACCGCGCTGCTGGTGCGCGTGGTGCAACGGACCGACCGCCAGCCCGGATCGTGAGGTCGTCATGAGCAAGGAAGTCGACGCCTACATCGCGACCGCGCCCGGCCTGCGCTTCGCATTCGCCATCAAGGCCAAGGTCGGCCCTGTCCAGGATCTCGGCCAGACCGCACGCGGCCACCGGCGCATCATCGACATCGTGGGCGGCGAAGTTGCAGGGCCACGCCTCGACGGCGAAATCCTGCCCGGCGGCGCCGATTGGCAGATCGTGCGCCCCGATGGCACGATCGAGGTCGTCGCGCGTTACACGATCCGCAGCACATCAGGTGCAATGATCTACGTCCAGAACGAGGGGCTGCGCGTGGCGAGTCCCGAGATCCTGGCGCGCATGTCCAAGGGCGAGCTGGTCCCCTTCGACAGTTACCACTTCCGCACGGCACCTCGTTTCGAAACGGCCGAACCCAGCCTCAAGTGGCTGGAGCGAGCGACCTTCGTCGGCGTCGCGGCACGCACGCCGGACCGCATCGCCATCGGTTTCCACGAAGTGCTTTAAAGCGTCCGCAAGAACAGCACGACGTCTTGCTTTTCTTGCGCGGTCAGCTTCGCACCCAGCACGAGATTGAAGAACTCGACCGTGTCTTCGAGCGTGAGCAACCGTCCATCATGCAGATAGGGCGGGGAGTCCTTGATGCCACGCAACGGGAACGTCTTGATCGGGCCATCGGCACTGGCATATCGGCCGTTGATCATCACCGGCTTGTAGAAGCGCTCGGCCTGGAGATTGTGCATCAGGTTGTCGGTGTAGAACGGCGCGACATGGCAGGTGCCGCATTGGCCCTTGCCGAAGAAGATGTCCTGCCCGCGCAGCTCGGCGGCGCTCGCCTTTGCCGGATCGAGCTTGCCGAGCACGTTCAGTTTCGGCGCCGGCGGGAAATCCAGTAGTGCCTGGAATTCGCCCATGAAATGGACTTGGCTGCCGCGCTCCAGCACGTTGACGCCCTTCTTGGTGGCGATCACCGGGTCGCCATCGAAGTAGGCGGCGCGCTGCTCGAACTCGGTGAAGTCCTCGACCGTCTTCAGCGCGCGCTGCGACCCGAAAAGCCGCTGGATGTTGACGCCGCGCAAGGGCGGCGTGTCGATGCGATGACGGAATTCCTGCGGGCGGATATCACCCACAAGATGGGTCGCCCCATTGGTGTGGCCGTTGGCGTGGCAGTCGAAGCAGGCGACGCCGCGGCTCGCCTTCTCCGACCGGCGATCCTCGGTCTGATTGAACTGCTGCTGCGGGAACGGTGTCAGGAGGAGCCGCAATCCCTCGATTTGTTTGGGATTCAGGATGCCGTTGAACAGTTCGTAATAGTTGTCGATGGTGAGCAGCTTGCCTTGCGACACGTCACCGAGATCGGGCCGCGTGGTCAGATAAATCGGCGGCGGAAACTCGGGCAGGAACTGGTCGGGCAGGTCGAACTCGAGATCGAAGCGCGTGAGGTCTCGCGCCTCCAGCTTCTTGATCTCCTCGATCTCGAACTTGGGAAACACCATGCCGCCTTCGGCATGGTTGGGATGGGGCAGCGGATAGAAGCCCTTGGGAAACAGATTCCGGTCGCGGATTTCCATCGGGGTCATGCCGGCGAGCTGGTCCCAGGTCACTCCCGTAGCGAGCTTGGCGCGCACACCTTCCTGGACCGCCTTTCCCCGCGACATCGTCACGCCGCTCGCGGGTCGATTGGCAAGGTCGTACCGCTCGGCCAGAAGGTCCGCCTGGCGCTTCTGGATATCGGGCTGCGCTGCCTTCATCCGCGCCAGGGTCGTGGCGAACGGCTCCTTGATATCGACTGGCGCATAGCTCGACACACCGCGCGGCGCCGGCGCCGCCGAGGGCGCTGGCGATTGCTGAGCGTATGCAATGGTGAAGGTCGCCAGTGCAGCACCGGCGGTCAGCAATCCCCAATATCCGGTCCTGGACAGGTTCATGGAGCCTCCCCCCGCTTGCAGGAGAATACGCAAGCAATCACGACGATAATCGCCAACCCGCCCCGGAGTTCCCTGTCGGCGATGATTTTCTTGTCGAAAGCAACCAGGCTCAACGGCCGATCAGGTTCGCCCTGACAGTGGCCCAGAAGCCCGGCTGCCTTGGGGTCGCGCGGCTGTGCGCGGCCATGCGGCGGTAGAGATCGCGCAACGACCGGCGCCTGCCATGCGGCTTCAGCTCGGC
Source organism: Pseudomonadota bacterium (assembly GCA_020160995.1). Classification (GTDB taxonomy): domain Bacteria; phylum Pseudomonadota; class Alphaproteobacteria; order Reyranellales; family Reyranellaceae; genus Reyranella. Next base: position 15,551 of record JAIUOY010000002.1, read on the forward strand.
GCCCTCCTTGCCGGGTTCCAGTTCGAGTTCTCGGGTATGGAAGAGTTCGAGGCCGGGACGATGCCCGATGCTGACCACCGCCGTGTCGGGCAGCTTCTCCAGCAGGAGGTTCATCACGTTTTCCTGCCCGGCTTCATCGAGGGCGGAGGTCGCCTCGTCCATGAAAATCCAGTCCGGCTTGTGGATCAGCGTGCGGGCGAATGCGACGCGCTGCTGCTCGCCTCCGGACAGGATGTGATCCCAACGTTCTTCGTCGTCGAGGCGGCCGCGCAGATGGTCGAGCCCGACGTCGTGCAGCGCCTCGCGCAGATCGTCGTCGGTAACGCCATTGGGCTCCTTGGGATAAAGCATGGCCTCGCGCAGGGTGCCGAGCGGGAAATAGGGCTTCTGCGGCATGAAGGCGATCTCGCCGCGCGGCAGCTCCACCGAACCGCTCCCCCACGGCCAGACGCCGGCAACGGCACGCATGATGGTACTCTTGCCGCTGCCCGATTTGCCGCGGATGAGAACGCGCTCGCCACGGCCAATCTCGACTTCGGCCTCCGCCACCAGGGCTTCGCCATCGGGCCGCGACAAGCCGACGTCGCGGAGAATCAACCTGTCGCCCTCGCCCGGCGTCACGTCGATACGTTCGCCGTTTGGCGCCTCTACCGTCTCCTCGAGATCGTGGAGCGCCACGTGAAGATGGACGACCCGGTCGGTCGAAGCGCGCCAGTCGGCGAAGCGCGAGAAATTGTCGATCAGCCAGGACAGCGCCCATTGCACGCTGGAGAAGGCCTGCGCCGTCTGCATGAGCCCACCGAGCTGTAGCTCTCCACCGAGATAGCGCGGCAGGGCCACGACCAGCGGCACGACCGGAGCCAGGTAGGCCAGCGAACTGGTGAGCAGCGCCAGGCTGCCCTGACCCCGTGTCTGGACATGCCAGGCCTTGCGCAGGTCTCCGACGGACTCCTGGAGCCGGTCGCGTTCGTCCTGCTCGCCGCGCATCAGCGCGATGCCCTCGGCATTCTCGCGGGCGCGGATCAGCACCGACCGCATGTCGGCCTCGCGCCCCTGCCGCACGTTGCCGGCCTCGATCAGGCCGCGGCCGAGCGCGTAAGTGAGGATCGAGCCGAACAGAGCATAGAGAACGGCGGCCCAGACCATGTAGCCCGGCAGGCTGAACGCAACGCCGCCGATGGTAACGGGCAGGTCCCCCGACAGGACCCAGAGCACGCCCAGGAAGGTGATGAGCTGCAGAACGCACTGGAGGATGCTCTGGGCGAACTCGACCGCGAGCTCCGTGGCAATGCGGATATCCTCGGCGATACGGCCATCCGGGTTGTCGCATTCCTCGGCCAGCAGGCTGAGCTGGTACTGCCGTCCTGCATTCAGCCAGCGCTGCGCCGTCACATGCGTCAGCCAGGCCCGCCAATTAAACTGCAAGCGGCGGCGGATGTGGAGCTGTATGGCGACGGCGACGCCGGCCGAAGCGACGATGGCGGCCAGAATGTAGAGCTGTTCGACGAGCAGTGAGGTGTCACGCTTCTCCAGCGCGTTGAAGAAGTCGCGGTTCCAGATGTTGAGCCACAGCGCGATGGCGACGTTGATGATGCCGAACGCCATCATCCCGGCGGTCAACAGCCAGGCGACGCCGCGGTATCCGGGCGCCGTCCAATAACCGCAGGCGACGGCGCCGAACGCGCGCAGAGAGCTATGCGGTGTAACCAATCAGTCGCGGAAGCCGGGATCGATCCGGTCGAGCTTCCGCAACAGCGCCGGCCAGTCGAGCAGGCCGAACGGCCGGCGGACATGCGGCTGATAGTTCATGTAGGTCGCCTCGACCACCTCGGGCGGGACCTGGATCAGCTTCGTATTGCACGACATGGCCGCGATCTGCGTCTTGCAGGACAGCTCCAACCGATGCATGGCGTTGAACGCTTCCGGGATCGTGGCGCCGGTCGTCAACAGGCCGTGATTGCGCAGGATCAGGGCATTGTTGTCGCCGAGGCTCTCGACCAGCGCTTCGCGGGCTGCGGTATCGAGCACGACGCCGTCGAAGTCATGGTAGCTGATCTTGGCAAAGCGCATCGACGTCTGCGTGTTGGGCAGCAGCCCACATTCCATGGTCGAGACCGCCATGCCCGGCCAGGTGTGCGTATGGATCACGCAGGCGACATCGTGCTTGGCCATATGGATGGCGCTATGGATCACGAAGCCCGCGCGGTTGACGCCGTATTCCAGGCCGCCGCTGAACTCCGGCTTGGCGAGGATGTTGCCCTCGTGATCGATCTTCAGCAGGCTCGACGCCGTGATTTCCTCATAGAGAAGGCCATAGGCGTTGATGAGGAAGGCATTGTCTTCGCCGGGCACGCGGACCGAGATGTGGTTCGCGATCAGGTCCGACATGCCGTAGAGGTCCATCAGCCGGTAGCAGGCGGCGAGATCGACACGGGCCTGCCATTCCTCGGGCGAAACCTGCGACCGGAGATTGGCGACTTTCGCTGTCTTGAGGGCGTGCACGGCCATGGAAACACTCCGGGATGGAATCCGATCCCGAAGCGTAAACCTGGCACGGCCTGACCGTCCATCGGCCGGTTAGATCAGCCCGCGCGCTGCGAGATAGGCACCGAGGGCCAGCAACCCGGCGAAGAACCAGAACCGGAAGGTCTGCGGCGACAGGCGGGCCCGGACCGCCTGGCCGAGCCGCATGCCCAGAAGCGCGATGACGACCGACGCCAGCGAGGGCCAGGCCAGTTCCCAGGTGAAGGCCCGGTCGCCGGCCAGAGTCACCGCCAGGGCCAGGGTCGATACCGTGAACGACAGGCCGAGCGCCTGCACCAGCGCATCCTTCTGCAGCCCGATCGCCTGCATGTAGGGCACGGCCGGGATCACGAAGACGCCGGTTGCCGCCGTGATGGCGCCCGTTACGATCCCGGTCAGTGGTCCGAGCCAGGGTTCGGCCTGTTGCGGCACGGCAAGCTTCAGGTCCGCCAAACCCGAGAGGGCGTAGGCCATTAGGGCCACGCCCAGGGCCAGGGCGCCGTAGGGACCGCCCAGCCCCGACAGGAAGGCCGCCCCGCCCCAGGTGCCGACACAGACCCCGAGATTGAGGGGCCACAGGCGGCGCAGGACGGCGCGGAGGTGAGGGCCGTCCACCATCTGCCAGACATTGGTGACCAGCGACGGCAGGATCAGCAAAGCTGCAGCCTCGGCCGGCGGCAGGACGACGGCCAGCAGGCCCATCGAGATCGTCGGCAAGCCGAGGCCGATGACGCCCTTGGCAAAGCCGGCCAGGACGAACACCGCCAGAACGAAGACAAGAACGGTCGCCGTCATGCTCCACACATGGCGGGAGACGGCATCACCGACAATGTGGAGAATATGGAGTATGCCTTCGTTTTCTACGAAGGCTTGTCCCGGAGAGAGGGAGCATATGCGGTTCGATCTCACCGATCTCCGCCTCTTTCGCCACGTCGTCGAAACGGAGAGCATCACGCGCGGTGCCGAGCGCGCGCACCTGGCGCTGGCGTCCGCGAGCGCGCGCATTCGCGGCATGGAGGATGTGCTGGGCGTCCCGCTCCTCAAGCGGGGCCGACGCGGCGTCCAGCCGACCGACGCCGGGCGCGCCCTGCTCGACCATGCGCGCATCGTCCTGCAGCAGATCGAGACCATGCGCGGCGAGCTGGGCGCCTATTCGCGCGGCCTCAAGGGCCATGTGCGGCTGCTCGCCAACACCGCAGCCATGTCCGAGCACTTACCCGCACTGCTGGCGGAGTTCCTGGCGGCCAATCCAAGCATCGACCTCGATCTCGAGGATCGCGAGAGCCCGGCGATCGCCGCCGCCATCGCCGCAGGCGACGCCGATATCGGCATCGCCACCGAGGCCTCGCTTGTACCGGGCCTCGAAAGCCATCCCTTTCGCCCTGACCGGCTGGTGCTGGCCGTTGCCGCGGGCCATGCCCTCGCCGGCCGGCGCCGGGTCGGCTTCGCCGAGCTGCTCGATCTCGATTTCGTCGGCCTGACACGCGGCACCGCCCTCGACGAGCACGTGACACGGCATGCCGCGCGGCTCGGACGGGCGATGCGGCTCCGGGTCAGGGCGAACAGTCTCGACGCGGTCTGCGCCATGGTGGCGGCCGGCGTCGGCGTGGGCATCGTGCCGGAGGCGACGGCCCGCCGTCAGCGGCATGCCCTGCCGCTCGCCATGGTGCGCATCGCCGAGCCCTGGGCAGCCCGCCAACTCACCCTCTGCGTCCGTGATTCCCGCCACCTGTCGCGGCCGGCGCGGCGCCTGTTCGAGGCCCTGAGGAAGAGCGCCTAGCGTTTGCGCGCCGGCTTCAAGTCCGTGGCGATCGGATAAGCCGTGGTCGACTTCACCCGCTCCATCGAAAAGCGCGAGGTCACGTTCTTGAGCGGCATGGTGTCGATCAGCTTCTTGTAGAAGGCATCGTAGGCCTGCATGTCGGTCACGGCGACCCGCAGCATGTAGTCGATGTCGCCGGCCATGCGGTGAAACTCCATCACCTCCGGCATGGCGGTGACCGTCTGGGCGAACTTCGACAGCCAGGCCGAAGAATGATCGCCGGTCTCGATGGAGACGAACACGGTCAGCCCCATGCCGATGGATTCCGGCGAGATCAGCGCCACCCTCTTGAGGATGATGCCGGCCTTCTCGAGGCGCTGGATTCGCTTCCAGCACGGGCTTTGTGACAGCCCGACACGATGCGCAATCTGCGCCAGTGAAAGGCTCGCATCCTCCTGGAGGAGAGCCACGATCTTCCTGTCGATCGCATCCATGATTGAAATACCTGTGGTCGGCCTGCGGCCAGTCTAGACCGGAAGCGACTCCAGACGCACGGGGGCGCCGAGTCGGAGGCTGAGCGTCTCGGCCAACCCGTCGATGTCGCCGTCCACCGGACCGGCATGGCTCGCCAGCCGCGGATCGGCGCCGTTGAACCAGGACAGCCGCCAGGCTCCGCCCTCACAGACCAGCGACCCGACCACGCGGCCGTGTACGGAAATGGTCCAGAGGGAGGGCTCGTCCTGAGCCGCCTGGATCAGGCGGGCAGCACGCGCAACGAGACTGGTCGCAAGGCTCAACATAAGCCCGAGTCTAGAAGCCGACCGACGGCAGCAGCAATGAAACGCGCCGTCGAATTGCCGGCAGCCGGCGGCAGAAACACCTCCGCCAATGCGCCAGGGGAGAATTTTCCTCTCCTGGCAAGCATCGCCTACTTGATCAGCCCCTGCTCCTCGTAGAAACGCCTGACGCCTGGATGCAGCACATCGAGCGACGGCACGGCCGCCAGCGTGTTCTTCACAGTGCTCTGGCCGAGTTGGCGCGGGTTGAGGCCGCCACGTTCGATGCGATGCAAGCCTGCCGCCAACCGATAGCCAACGGTCTCGTCGAGATCAGGCCGCGCCAGAATGAAACTCCAGGAGCCCACGCTGTGGATCGGTTCGGATTGGCCGGCATAGAGGCCGGCCTGAACGGTGAAGCGGCGCAGAAAATCGTACTTCGCCACGATGCGATCCGTTTCCTCGGCCGTCGGCACGACGAAGCGCACGCCGTTGGGATTGTTGGCGAGGGTGACAAAGCCCGGCCAACGCAGGCCACCGCCCCAGAGCGCCGATGCCGTGCCATCGATCACCATGGCCGGACCATCCGCAAGCCGCTCCGTGTAGATCGAGTCGAAATCCTTGTCGACGTCGAGGCTCATGCCATCCATCACGTAGCGCGCCTGGATGGCAAGACCCGAACTGCGTGTATTCCAGACGACCGGCCGGCCCCGAAGATCGGTGATCGAGCGGTAGCGGCTGTCGGCGCGTACCGCAAACATGCCGGGTGTCGCATACATGACGGAGATGACGGTGACTTTCGTCGCTGGCTTGCCCTTGAACAGCTCGTGCACCACCTCGCCGAAGGCGAATCCGATGTCGAGTTCGCCGCGCTCCAGCATCGGCACATTGTCGAGCGTGTCGTGTGTCTCGTGCTCCCGCATCTCCAGCGATGGCTCCACCGACTTGAGAGCGTCGACAAAGGCGCCGCCATAGAGGACGAAGGCACCTCCTTCCGAGGCCGTACCGACACTTACTTTCCTGGGCGACGCCGCCGCATCACGCAGCAATATCAATCCTGGCAGCGACGCGAACGTCGAACGGCGAGTAACAGAAGCCATGTACGATGATACCGGCAATTGGGAAGGCCTCTAAGGGCGACCTACGCCCCTGCACTGCATGACAAAACTCTCAAGGTCTGACGCCCGGCGACTCCAGGATCATGCCCTTGGCGCGGTTCATGAGGTAAAGCTCCAGGGCGACATACTCCGACGCCCCCGCCGGATAGGGCTCGGCACGGATGCCGACCAGACAGTTGCGCAGACGCCGGCGCAGCGAACCCAGCCCCTGCCATTCGAGGCGGTAGATCGGGTAGCCGGTGGGATGGGCCTGCGGGATGGTCACTCCCGCGAGCTTCTTGCCGGCGTTGTCGTCGTGGCAGATGGCGCAGGACAGGTTGAGCTGCCCCTGCCGGCGCGCGTAGATCTCCCTACCTTGCTCGCGATACGGAGCGAGTCGTGGATCGTCGGACGGCGCAATCGGCAGCCCCCGAGATTGCCGCGACACAAATGCAAGAAGTGCAAGCATGTCCTGACTTTCCGGTGGCAGCGGCGCAGCTTTCTGATGATCGACGCGACAGAGATTGATGCGCCCCTCGAGATCGACAGGCATGTCGGCGCCAGGCGGTATCGCCGGATAGCGCGTCGCCACGCCTTTCATGCTGGCACCCGCGGCCGCATGACAATCGGCACAGGATTTGTCGGCCGCACCGATGCGTTGCTCCCAGAGCTTCGCGCCCTGTTGGACGAACAGCATGCCGGGGTTGGCCGTATCGTCGTCCTGCATCTGCTGCAGCGCTCCGCCCATATCCTGATAGCCCGAGCGACGCTTGTCCCCGCCCTGCGCGAAGGCGAACGAGGCGGCGAATACCGCGGCAAGCACGATGCCGAAGCGTATCCCAGTCATTCGACGGCGATCGCGACCTGCTCCTCGACCGCAAAGCCCTGGTCGCCGGTCCAACGCAGACGGATCGTGCCGCTCTCGGTCGCGACGGCGAAGAACGAGACGAATGGATTGGCCGAGATAGCGGGCGACATCTCCAGGGCGAAGACTCCTGAATCGTTCCAGGTCGCGGTGAAGTGCTCGATGATGTTGCGCGGAATGATCTGGCCGTTGGGACCGGGCCGGAAGCCGGTCTCCATCGGGTGCATGATCAGCGCCTTGATCTCGATCACCTCGCCGCGCTTGGCGGTTTTCGGCACGTTGACGAGGATGTTGGCCATCAGGTCGCCTCCTCGAGACAGGCGGCCAGGGTCACGATCACGTCGGCACTGGCGCTCCAGAACCTGCCATCGCTGGTCTCGGCGATGGCCACGATCTTTTGGCTGTCGCCGAGCTTGATCCGCGTGCCGACCATCGCCTTGCCGGTACGCGGCGAGAGCCTGGCTGAGAGAACATTGGGCTGCGGGTTCTTCTCGTTGAAGACATGGATGGCCTTCACATAGTCGCCGTCCGTCATCGGGCTCTCCACCGAGACAGTGAGCGGCACGGTGTTGCCGTTCTCGATCAGCGGCGGCATGTCGAGCTTGACCCGCTCTTCGCGCACGACTGCATCACCGACGACCTTGCGGATCGCCTCGGCCATCGAGTCGGGCGTTGCCGCTGCGCGGTCGAATGGCAGGAAGGCAAGAACGGCCGTACCGGCAAGAAAACGACGTCGATCCATTCAATCCTTCAGAGTCACGAGATAGGCCACGACATCCTCGACCTGGGCGGCCGTCAGGATCGTCTTGCTTTCAAAGTTACGGGCGACACGCTGCAGCCCGGTCGTCCGATAGTAGGGCGGCATGATCGTGTCGGCATTGAGACGCGAACCGTCGACGATGCGCAAGCGCAACTGCCCCGCCGACCAGCGTGTCCCCGCCCCGGCCAGGCTGGGCGCCAGATCTCCCTGGAAGCGCTCCTCGGCGATCGGTCCGCTGTGGCAGAGCAGGCAGAGACCGACACTGCGATTGGCCACGATGGCGCGTCCGCGCACGGCATCCCCGGGCTGACCAGTCAACGACTTGGGAATGGCATCGCCCACGATTTCCTGCGCCATGGCAGCAGGCGCCGCTACGATCAACACAAGGGCGAGCAGGTACCGGCATCGCATGGCGTCAGCCATAGACCTCGGCGGTGATGGTGCGGAACCAGCTCGCCGCATAGAGCGCCTCCTGACCGCGCAGGCCACCCACGGCCTCGAGCGGGCTGACGCCGCCCGCCCCCGGAATGTCGGCAAGCTGGCCATTGGTCGGTCGATAGACGCCGGCGATCGAGATCCCGTAGTCGGCGGCGACAAGGCTGTAGCAGGTATTGATCAGGATCGGATCGGGCGGCGTGCGGCCGGCCAGCAGCTCGACAATCGCGACGGCACAGACCTTGGCCTGGGCGTTTGCCGCGAAGGCCGATTTGGGCATGCCTCCCATGATTGCCGCATCGCCCAGCACATGGATGCCCGGCCGCAGAGTCGATTCGAAAGTAACCGGCTCGACCGGACACCAGCCCGTGCGGTCGGCTACGCCCGCCTGCGCAGCAATAGCACCGGCGCGCTGCGGCGGAATAACGTTGGCGACGGCAGCCTTGTGGCTGCCGAACTCCGTAATCAGGGTCAGCGTCATGGGATCGACCGACGTCACCTTGCCGCCCTGGCTCAGGGGCACCCATTCGATCTTACCGGGATAGAGTTCCGCCCAGCCGTTCTGGAACAGACGCTGCTTGGAGAAGGCATCCTTGGCGTCGAGCAGCATCAGCTTGGACTTCGGCTTCCAGATCTTGAGCCAATAGGCGATCAGGCTGGCGCGCTCGTAAGGACCCGGCGGACAGCGGAAGGGATTGGCCGGCGCCGACATCACGACAAGGCCGCCATCCTCCATGGATTGAAGCTGCTGGCGCAGCAGCACCGTCTGCGCTCCGGCCTTCCAGGCATGCGGCATCTTCTGCGCCGCCGCCTCGTCGTAGCCGGGAATGGCGGCCCAGTTGAAGTCGATGCCCGGCGACATCACCAGCCGATCGTAGGAGAGCCGGTTGCCGTCGGCCAAGGTCACGGACTTGGCGTCGACATCGACCGCCGTCGCGCGGGTCTCTGCAACAGCGACGCCCGCCCGCTTGACGCCGTCGTAGCGGAACTGCTGCTGCTCGATCTCGCGCAGATCGGCGAGTACCGAGTTGCTGAAGGGACAGGAGGTGTAGACGGGATTGGGCTCGACCAGCGTGACAGCGAGCTTGGGCTCCAGCGCCTTCAGGGTGCGCGCCGCCGTGGCACCGGCAAAGCCACCGCCGATCACCACGACACGGCCGGCGCCGGCGCTCTGCGCCGAGACGACGGACGGCACCATGCCGGCCGCGGCGCTGAGCTTCAGGAAATGGCGACGCGTCGACATGCAGCACTACTCCGGCTGCGCGGCGAACCAGGCCGCGATGGCCTCGATCTGCTGGTCGTCGAAGCCCTTGGCGATGCGGCCCATCACGCTCGACGGCCAGGCACCGCTCCGATACTCGCGCATGAAGGTGACGATGTCCGCCGCCCTGCGCCCGGCGATGCGCGGGATCACCGAGCCGGAAATCTTCGCGCTCGCATGGCAGCCGGTGCACGAACTTGCGCCCGGCGGTCCCCCGGGCGGCCCATCTGCCGCCCGAACGGGTCCACCCGCCATCAACAATGCCGCAACCAGGCCCGGCAGCAGCAGACGGCGCATCAAGCGCCTTTCTTGAGGTCTTGATTCATCAGCGGCAGGTTGCGCACGCGCTTGCCCGTCGCCTTGGCGATCGCGTTGAGCACGGCAGGTGCTGCCACCGCAATTGTCGGTTCGCCGACGCCGCCCCAGAAATCATGGGTCGGCACCAGTACCGTCTCCACCTGCGGCATCTCGTCGATGCGCATGACGTTGTAGCCGTCGAAGTTGGTCTGCTCGACGACGCCGTCCTTGACGGTGATCTCGCCGTAGAGAGCTGCCGACAGGCCATAGACGAACGAGCCCGCAACCTGACGTTCGATCTGCGCCGGGTTCACGACGTGGCCGGGATTGGTCGCCGCCGTGATCTTGTGGATCTTCAGGATGCCGTCGGAGCTCACCGAAACCTCGGCGACGCCGGCGACATAGCTGCCATAGCCCATGACCTGGGAGATGCCGTGGAAATGGCCCTCGGGCAGCGGCTTGCCATAGCCCGCCTTGTCGCAAGCCGCCTTCAGCACGGCCGCCCATTTGGGCTTGAGGTACTTCAGGCGGAAGGCGAGCGGATCCTGCCCCGCGGCAGCGGCCAGCTCGTCCATGAAGCATTCCATGTACACGGCGTTCTGGTTCACATTAACACCGCGCCAGAAGCCCGCCGTTATGTGCGGGTTGCGCATGGCGTGATCGACCAGGAGGTTCGGCAGCTCATAGCCGTAGGCCGCCTCGACACCGGACTGCATCAGCCCCTGGAAGACGACCGGGTCCATGCCGTTCTGCAGGTTCTGCGGCAGCAGCGACGCCAGGATCGACTGGCCCGACAGGCGAATCTGCAGCCCGACCAGGTTGCCCTGCGCATCGAGACCGCCGGTCAGCTTGGCCATGGTGATCGGATGATACTGGCAGTGCGTCATGTCCTCTTCGCGCGACCAGATCAGCTTGATCGGCGTGCCGGGCATCTCCTTGGCGACCAGTACGGCCTGACGGACATAGTCCGAGCGGCCACGACGGCCGAAGCCGCCGCCCAATAGCAGCTTGTAGACCTCGCACTTACCGACGGGCAGGCCCGAAGCTTCGGAAGCTGCCGCGAGGGCTGCTTCGCCGTTCTGCGTGCCGCACCAGACCTCGCACCTGTCGGCGGTGTAGCGGGCCGTGGCGTTCATCGGCTCCATCGTGACGTGATGCTGGTAGGGGAAGCTGTACGTCGCCTCGACCTTCTTCGCCGCACCGGCAATCGCGGCCTTGGCGTCGCCCGCCTTGTTGCCGACGAAGGCTTCGTTGGCGTCGAGGCCTTCCTTCAGCATGGCCTCGATCGTCGACTGCTGGACCTTGCCCAGCTCACCGACATCCCATTCGCTGGTCACGGCCGCGAGCGCCGACTGGGCATGCCAGTAGGTGTCGGCCACGACGACGACGGCATTGCCGTCGATCGCGAGGATCTTCTTCACACCGGGCATCTTTTCGGCCTTGGCGGCATCGAAGCTCTTGAGCTTGCCGCCGATCACCGGGCAGGCCCGCACCGTGGCGACCAGCATGCCGGGCATGGTGTAGTCCATGCCGTAGATCTGCTTGCCGGTGACCTTGTCGACCGTGTCGAGCCGCTTCAGCGGCTTGCCGGCGATCTTCCAGTCCTTGGGGTCCTTGAGCTTCACTTCCTTGGGCGGTTCGAGCTGAGCCGCCGCCGCGGCGACCGCGCCGTAGGTGAGCTTCTTGTCCTTGTGGGTGACCACGCCCTTGTCGACGCTGCATTCGCTCGCCGGCACCTTCCACTGCGCGGCCGCGGCGGCAATCAGCATCTCGCGCGCCATGGCCCCGCCTTCGCGGACATACTGGTTGCTCTCGCGAATGCCGCGGCTGCCGCCGGTCGAGAAGTTCTTCCAGACGCGGTTGCGCGCCAGGTTCTCGCCGGGGGTCGGATATTCCCAGGTCACCTTGTTCCAGTCGCAGTCGAGTTCTTCGGCCACGAGTTGGCAAAGGCCGGTGAGCGTGCCCTGCCCCATTTCGGAACGGGCGACGCGGATCACCACCTTGTCGTCGGGATGGATCACCACCCAGGCGTTGAGTTCCTTGACGGCCTGGGCGTTGGCCTCGCCGTCATCGAGGAAGGGAACGTGGAAGCCGAGCGAGAAGCCGCCGGCGACAGCCGCGCTGCTGACCAGGAAATTGCGCCGGCCGAGAGATGTCTGGATCGTCATGATGCGTCCTCCTCCCTCAGGCCTTGGCCGCAGCGTGGATCGCTTCGCGTACCTGCTGATAGGTGCCGCAGCGACAGATGTTGGTCATGGCCGCGTCGATGTCGGCATCGGTCGGCTTGGGATTGGCTGCCAGCAGCGCCGTCGCCGCCATCACCATGCCGGTCTGGCAGTAGCCGCATTGCGGCACGTCGAGCGCCACCCAGGCCTGCTGGATCTTGTTCAACGTGCCGTTCGTCGCCAGCGCCTCGACGGTTACGATTTTCTTGTCGGCCACCGCACTCACCGGCACACCGCACGACCGCGTGGCCACGCCGTCGATGTGCACCGTGCAGGAGCCGCATTGGGAAATGCCGCAACCATATTTGGCGCCGGTCAGACCGAGCTGCTCGCGCAGCACCCAAAGCAAGGGGGTATCCGGCTCGGCGTTGTGATCAAGCGCCTTGCCGTTAACGTTGAGAACAGCCATCCCATTCTCCGTTGTTCAGGATTTGTGGCAGCAAGCCTAGCGTGTGCAATTGGCCTCGCCTAGCAGCGGCGGCTTCACGGTGGCGTGAGCCTGTCGCGCACGACAACGCTTCGGCAGCTTCACCGGCAACTGCCGCCGAACAACACTCTGCTCAGAGTTTGGGAGGCGGATAGTAGGGCCTGTCGCCCAAGGCTTGTACGCGTTTCCAGAAGTCCGGCCCCGAGGCCTTGCCCACTTCGTCGAGATCGGCAGCCTGCCGCCACATGCTCCACGAATCGGGGTGCAGCCGGCTTGCTTCGGCCATCTGCAGGTCACCCTCGGCGGCACGGCCATGCGTGCGCAACCAGACGCCCAACCGGAAGCGAGCATGCGCCTCGGCAATCTCCGGTGTCACCTTCGGCAGATTCGTCCGTACGGAAGCGGCGGGCAGCGCATGAGCGCCGGTCGTCACCCAGGCACGGATGGCGTCGAGATAAGCCTGCCGTGCCGCCAGGCGCTCGGCCTGATCCTGCGGGCTCATCGTGCGCGTCTTGAGATCCATGCGACGGAAATGGTCGGTCGAACCGGCCGTCTCGGGCGGCCGCACGATCCGACCCTGTTCGTCGATCCAGATCGCCTGTGGCACGTTCACGAGATTGTAGAGATCGCTCAGCCGGTGCTCGGTGTCGATAAGCTGCCAGTAGGAAGACTTCGCCTGATCGATCCAGGGACGCGCATGGTCGGCACCGCGGCTTTCCTCCGCCACGGCCACGACCATGAACCCCTTGTCCTTCAGCTCATCGTAGAGGGCCTGCCACACGGGCAAGTCGAAACGGCAGCCTCACCAACTGGCCCAGGTGGCGAGAAAGACCTTCTTGCCGCGGAGCTCGGAGAGACGGCGCGGCACGCCGTCGATGTCCGGCAGCGTGAAGTCGGGTGCTTCCAGACCCTCAAGCGCCGCATTGCGCTCCCCGGCCGGCGCGCCCAATGCCCAAACATCGCGTTGCGCACTCGCGATCACCGGACCGCCCAGCTTCGCCCAGAAAGCGGCAACGTCGACATCGTTGACCCGCAATGCCGAGGCCGGCAGCGGCACGCAGAGATCCGCACGGCACATGCCTTCGGGCTTCAAGGTCCAGCCGGTGACCTTCTCGGCATCGGCCGGGCTCATCCAAAGGCCGTCGTGAACCGCGACCTGATGCTCGGCGGCGGGCGTGAGAAGAACTGTCATGTCGAGCGCAGCGAAGCACCTTTCCGCGGCTCTGGAAAGGCCCTTCGCCACACCCGGATGAGGTCTACTTCGGGACGGAGATCGTCACTTCCTTCGACGTGATGAACTCCAGCAGCACCGGCACACCCTTCTTGGTCTGCTCGATGCCGCGCTTGATGGCCGGCACGATGTCCGCGACCTTGGTGACGCGCTCGCCGTAACCGCCGAAGGCGCGCGCCATGGCGGCGTAGTCGCCGGAGATGTCGGTCGAGCGGTACTTCTCGGTCGAGACCTTCATGATGTGAAGCTCGATCGCCATCGAGAAGTTGTTGAGCAGGATCGACATGATCGGAATGCGCTCGCGCACCGCCGTCTCGAAATCCATGCCGGTGAAGCCGATGGCGGCGTCGCCCCAGACATTGATGCAGAGCTTGTCCGGACAGGCGAGCTTGGCGCCCATGGCGAGGCCGAGACCGTAGCCCAGCTGCGTGGTCTTGCCCCAGCCGATATAGGTGTGCGGCGCGGTCGTCTTCCAGAACGGCGAGAGCTGGTCGCGCGGGCTGCCGGCGTCGTGCGTGATGATGGTATTGGCGACGTCGACCGTGTGCTGCAGGTCCCACAGCACTCGATAGGGGCTGAGCGGCTCCTCGTTGCTGGTGAGCTTCGGCATCCACTCCTTCAGCCACTCCGCCTCGACCGACTTGATCTCGGCCGCGACCGCACTGGCGTCGCGCTTGGTGGCGCCGGCCGCCTTGCAGGCGGTCACGAGAGCCGCGAGCGTCAGCTTGGCATCGCCCACCAGCCCATGCTTGATCAGCACGTCCTTGTTGAGATGCGCCGGATCGAGCGTCGCGTGGATGATCGTCTTGCCTGTCGGCATGGAGATGCCGAAGTTGGTTTCCGTGAAGGAGCAGCCGATTCCCAGGATGACGTCGGAGCGATCGAGGAAGGAACGCACAGCCTTCGGATAGGCGCGGCCACCCGAGCCCAGCGCCAAGGGATGCGTCTCGTCGAAGCTGCTCTTGCCTTCGAGGCTGGTACAGACCGGAATGGCCAGCAGCTCGGCCAGCTCCTTCAGCTCGTCGTAGGCCTCGGCCCAATGCACGCCCTGGCCGGCATAGATCACCGGCCGCTTGGCCGCCATCAGCACCTTGGCCGCTTCCGTCACCGCGGCGGGATCGGGACCGTACTTGGTGACGACGACCGGCTCGTAGTTCAGCGGATCGGGCGCATCCTCGGCATAAGCGTCGGCCGGCAGCTCGACGATGACCGGCGAGCCGCGACCGTTGCGCAGCAGGCTGAAGGCCCGGCGCATGATGTTGGCGATATCCTTGCCGTTGGTGACCGGCTCGCAATGCTTGGCGACATGCGCCATGGCGATGGTCGAATTGAAGTTCGGCGGCACGTGCGCAATGCGGCGCGGATAGCCCTGTGGGATCACCAGCAGCGGAATCGATTCGCCGTAAGCTTGCGCCACGCCGCCGTAGGCGTTCTCCGAGCCGGGCCCGCTCTGCATGCAGAACACACCCATCTTGCGGCCCTTGGTCAGGCGCGACATGGCATCGGCCATGTGCAAGCCGATGCGCTCCTGACGCACGATGATCGGACGGATGTCGATCGCCGCGCAGGCCTCGATCAGATGGTTGACCGGGTAGGCGAAGAGATATTCCACGCCCTCTTTCTTCAGGATTTCGGCGATCGCCGGCCCGGTCTTCATCTGCGTTCCCCTAAGACTACTTGTTGAGTTCCTTCATCGCGCTGTCGAGGCCGCCCAAAGTCAGCGGGAACATGCGATTGCTGCTGAGTTGCTGCAGCAGCTGAATGGAGGGCGTGTAGCTCCAGTGCCGCTCGGGCACCGGGTTCAGCCAGACCATGCTGCGGTAGGTGTCGGACACGCGCTGGATCCAGGTCTGTCCCGACTCCTCGTTCCAGTGCTCCACCGAGCCGCCCGGATAGGCGATCTCGTAGGGGCTCATCGAGGCGTCGCCGACGAACAGCACCTTGTAGTCGGGCGGATAGGTATGGAGCATCTGCTGCGTCGAGAAGGTGTCGACGTGGCGGCGGCGATTGTCCTTCCACAGCTTCTCGTAGAGGCAGTTGTGGAAGTAGAAGAATTCGAGGTGCTTGAACTCCGAGCGCGCCGCCGAGAACAGCTCCTCGCAGACGCGGATATGGGCATCCATCGAGCCGCCGATGTCGAACAGCAGCAGCAGCTTCACCTTGTTG
>JAIUOY010000162.1:0-69087 GCA_020160995.1 Pseudomonadota bacterium
AGGTCGGGCGTGCCGAGGAAGGCCGCCAGCGACGACAGGTTGACGATCGACCCGCCACCGGACGAACGCAGCGCAGGCACGCCATATTTACAACCGAGGAAGACGCCCTCGACGTTGATCGACAGGATGCGGCGCCACTGCTCCAGGCTCTCGCTCTCGAAGGTCGAGGGAAACGGCCCGGCGATGCCCGCATTGTTGACCAGCCCGTTCAGCCGACCCTCGCGCGCCAGGATGTCGTCGATGATGCGTTTCCAATCCGCTTCCTTCGACGTGTCCTGTTCCTCGAAGCGCGCCCGGCCGCCGATCTGCTGTACCGTCTCGAGGCCGCCGGGACGATTGACGTCGGTGACGATCACGGTGGCGCCCTCCGCCGCCAGGAGCTTTGCGGTGGCACGGCCAATACCCGATCCTGCCCCCGTGACGAGCACGACCTTGTCTGCAACGCGGCTCATGTTCTTCCTTCCCTCGATTTCCTTGTCGCGACGCTAGAAGCAGCGCAGGTTGACGACAAGCAGGGAGGAACGAATGGCTCGCACGCTGGAATTCTACTTCGACTATGGCAGCCCCTACAGCTACCTGGCCGACACGCAAGTCGCCGCCATCGCGGAACGCACTGGCGCCACCCTGGTCAGGAAGCCGATGCTGCTGGGCGGCGTGTTCAAGGCCACGGGCAATGCTTCGCCGATGACAGTGCCGGCCAAATCGAAGTGGGCCGCCGCCGACATGCCGATGTGGGCCAGGCACTACGGCGTGCCGTTCCGGGTCAATCCGCATTTCCCGGTGAACACGCTCGCCCTGATGCGCGGCGCCGCAGCCGCCGAAATCGACGGCCTGTTCGAGCGCTACCATCCGGCGATCTACAGGGCGATGTGGGTCGACGGGCGCAACCTCAACGACATCAACGAGATCGCGGCCGTGCTCACCGCCGCCGGCCTCGATGCCGCAATCTTCGGCAAGCGGATCCAGGATCAGGACGTCAAGGATCGCCTCAAGGCCACGACCGACGAGGCCGTGGCGCGCGGCGTGTTCGGTGCACCGACCTGCTTCGTGGACAGCACGATGTTCTTCGGCAACGATCGCCTGCCATTCGTGGAAATGGCCCTCAACGGAGAGCTTAAATGAAAAGACTTGGGGCGCTTGTCGCGGCCGGTACCCTCCTCGCCGCTCTGCCCTCGTTCGCACAGACCGTCGGCACCTGCCCGCGCGGCGGTGGCAGCACCCAGCCGCAACCCGTGCGTATCCTGTTCGACCTCGGCAGTTCGCATATCCGGCCGGCCGAGAAGCCGGTCATCGCGCAGGCTGTAAAGACCGCCAAGGACCGTCAGGTCTCGGCCATCTGCCTGATCGGCCATACCGACAAGCTGGGCGACAAGGCCTACAATGAAAAGCTCTCGCGGGCTCGGGCGCAAGCCGTCGCCGCCGAAATGGTGCACGCCGGCTATCCGGGCAAGAACATCACGATCGTGGCCGACCCGGAAGCCTTCGGGAACATGAGCCTGGGCAAGGAGAACGCCTCGGAGATCGACCGCAAAGTGACGATCTTTTACGCGCGCTAGAAAATTGTCTTCATTCTGTCGTCCTGAGCGCAGCGAAGGACCTCATCGCCGTTCGCAACCGGCAAGAGATCCTTCGCTGCGCTCAGGATGACATGAAAGGTCGAAGCGCCAAACTCTCGATCAGTCGGCGGCGTTCATCTCGATTGCGACCTTGCCGACCACCTTGCGGTCGATCAGGGCGCGGAAGGCGTCGGCCGCGCGCTCCATCGGGAAGCGATGCGAAACGTGCGGCCGCATGACGCCGAGGCCCGCGAGCCGCGGCAGTTCCTCGACATAGTCGCGACCGAGTTCCGGCGAATGGCGCAGGATCGTCTCGCCAGCCCGCACACCCAGCACCGTCAGCCCCTTGATCAGGATGTGGTTGGACATGAGCTTGCTCGGCCCGCCCGAGGTGAAGCCCACGACCAGTAGCCGCGCGCCATAGGCAGCCGCCCGCACGGATTTCTCCAGCACCTCGCCGCCGACCGGATCGTAGACGACGTCGACGCCGCGCCCGTCGGTCAGGCGCTTGGCCGCCGCGACGAAATCGTCGGTGCGATAATTCACGATATGGTCGGCGCCGTTCTGGCGCACGACGGCCAGCCGGGCATCGTCGCTGCCGGTGGCGATCACCGTGGCGCCGAGATGCTTGCCGAGCTGAACCGCCGCCAGGCCGACGCCGCCCGAGGCGCCGTGAACCAGCAGCACCTCGCCCTTCTTGAGTTGGGCGCGATGAACCAGCGAATGGAAGGCGGTCTGGGCGGCAACCCTGAAGCCCGCGCCCTCGGCATACGACCAGTCGGCCGGCAGGCGCAGGAGCTGGCCTTTGGCCGGCACGCGGACATATTCGGCAAAAGCACCCGGGCGGACGCCGAAGATCACCCGGTCGTCCGGCTTCCAGGTGGTTACGTCCGAACCAACGGCATGGACGACGCCCGCGCCTTCCATGCCCGGCACGAAAGGCAGCTCCGGCTTGTGCTGGTAGCCGCCGGACACCATCAGGACATCGGGAAAGTTGACCGAGGCCGCGCCGACCCGGATCACGATATCGCCCGGCCCCGCTTCGGGGATCGGGCGTTGTTCGATACGGAGGACCGAGGGATCGCCGAGGCGATCGCAGACGACCGCCCGCATCGGGCTAGTCGAGCTCGAAGGCGTTCTTGTAGTCGAGTTTCAGCGCCGGATCCTGATCTTCCTTCTTGAGGAAGCAGTTGCCGACCACGAGCACTTCGATCTCGCTGCCCATGAAGCAGCGGAACGCGTCCTCGGGGGTGCAGACGATCGGCTCGCCGCGGACGTTGAACGAGGTGTTCACCAGGACCGAGCTGCCGGTCTTGGCCTTGAAGGCCTCGAGAAGCTTGTGGAAGTCCGGATTGGTTTCCGCGTGCACCGTCTGGATGCGCGCGGAGTAATCGACATGGGTGACCGCCGGAATGTCGGACCGCGGCACGTTCAGCTTGTCGATGCCGAACAGCGCCTGCTCCGCTTCGGTCATGGCGCGGCGACGGTCTTCGTTCACCGGCGCGACCATCAGCATGTAGGGGCTCTCGGTCTTGATATCGAAGTACTTCGACACGTCCTCGCTCAGCACCGCCGGCGCGAAGGGACGGAACGATTCGCGATACTTGACCTTGAGATTGAGCGTCTTCTGCATCGAGGGCGAACGCGCATCGCCCAGGATCGAGCGCGCGCCGAGCGAGCGCGGGCCGAACTCCATGCGGCCCTGCATCCAGCCCACCGCCTTGGAGTCGGCCAGCGCCTGCGCGGTCTGGTCGATCATCTCGGCATGCGTAAGACGGGTGAACTTGGCGCCCGCCGCCGTGAGGCGCTCGGCAATCTCGTCGTCCTTGAACTCGGGGCCGAGATAGGAGCCCGCCATGCTGTCCATGTGGCCGTTGAGCTTGCGCGCCTGGCCGAGGAAGCCGTGATAGGCGGCATAGGCGGCGCCGACCGCGCCACCGGCATCGCCGGCTGCGGGCTGCACCCAGATGCCGTCGAATATGTTCTCGCGCAGCAGCTTGCCGTTGGCGACGCAGTTCAGCGCCACGCCGCCGGCGAGACAGATGTTCTTGGCGCCGGTTTCCTTCTTCACCGACTTGCCGAGCCGGATCACGATCTCTTCGGTGACGGCCTGGACCGACGCCGCGAGGTCCATGTGATGCTGCGTGAGCTGCTGCTCGGGCGTCCGCGCCTTGCCGCCGAACAGCGCGCCGAACTTGTCGTTCGTCATGCGCAGGCCGGTGCAATAATCGAAATACTGCTGATCCAGGCGGAACGAACCGTCTTCCTTGAGGTCGACGATCTTGTCGAGGATCAGGTTTTTGAACTTCGGTTCGCCATAGGGCGCAAGGCCCATGACCTTGTACTCGCCCGAGTTGACCTTGAAGCCCGTGTAATAGGTGAAGGCCGAGTAGAGCAGACCGAGCGAGTGCGGGAAGTGGATTTCGCGCAGCATCTCTAGCTTGTTGCCCTGGCCCCAGGCCAGCGACGTCGTGGCCCATTCGCCGACGCCGTCCATGCACAGCACGGCGGCTTCTTCGTAGGGCGACGGGAAGAAGGCCGACGCGGCATGGCTCTGGTGATGCTCGCCGAACAGCAGACGCTTCTGCCAGTCGAAGTCCGGCTCCCAGTGCTTCATCTCATCGCGCAGCAGCGTCTTCTGGAAGAGCTTCTCCTTCAGCCATAGCGGCATGGCCATGCGGAAGGACGTGAAGCCACGCGGCGCGTAGGCGAGGTAGGTCTCGAGCAGCCGCTCGAACTTCAGGAACGGCTTGTCGTAGAAGGCGACATAGTCGACGTCCGGCAGCTTGATGCCGGCGCGGTCCAGACAGAACTGGACCGCATTCTGCGGGAAACCCGCATCGTGTTTCTTGCGGGTGAAGCGCTCCTCTTGCGCAGCACTCACAAGGCGGCCGTCTTCAATGAGCGCCGCGGCGCTGTCGTGATAGAAGGCCGAGATGCCGAGCACCCGCATGGGACTGGTCCTACCCGATTAGAAGAGCGTGTAGATGAAGGGCGCGATCGCCGACCCCTTGGTCAGCACGATCAGGCCGCCGAAGATCACCATCATGATGAGAATCGGCAGCAGCCAGAATTTCTTGCGCTCTCGCATAAACTGCCAGAGTTCGGCAACAATGGAGCCCATGGCTCGGTCCTTTCGCGATCAGAACTGGTTACGCATCGATTGCGGCGGCGGCCCCGGCGGATCGCGGTCGATCCAGTACGTCTTGGCATTCCGGTCGAGCTTGAGCCGCAGAAAATCCTTGCCGAAAGCCCGCATCACGAGCCCGATCGGCATGATCGTCACGAAGAACAGCAGACCGAGGATGAGCGGGTTCATCACCTTGTAAAGGAGAAGCCCGAACTTCAGCCAAAGCCGGTTCAGCGGACCGAGGATCTTGGGGACGGTAAGCGCGACAACAAGGAACGCTACCGCAACGGGTAGCGTCCAGTGCCACGCCCAGCTGTGGTGCCACAGCGAGAAGGCCGTAAGGATGCCGAAAAATCCGGCAAATACGAGACCGAAGCCGCGATCGGAGCCCGCCTGGACGTGCTCCTCTCGCGAAAAGTCTTCATGAAGCTGGCTGGTCGCCATTTTCTTAACGTTCGCGATTCCTTTTGGGGGCCCTTAACTCCCTGATCCCAAACGCCAAGTCAATTGGCGACCTCGTGAGCGGTTATTCCGCCGCGGCCGCAACGGCCTGATTGTAGCCCAGCAGTGCCGACAGGGTCCGGCGCCACACGGCCGTGGCGCGCTCGAAGCTGAGCCCGTCCCGGCGGCGGAGCACGATCCAGGCGTCGAGCGACAGGGCCGCGCCGATCGCATCGGCCAGTTCCTCGCGGGCCTGTTCGTCCAGAGCCGCGAATTCCGGCGCAAACGTCTCGAAAGTCGCCGCCCGAAGCTCGCGCTTGGATGCCAGACCACGCTCGATCAGGGCCGGATGGCCGACGAACTGGCCGGCCGCAACCCGCAGAGGGACAGTCTTGTCGAACAACTCGGCGAAGTTCTGCACCAGCGAGGCGATGCGGATAACCTGCGGCTCGTTGGCAGCCGTGGGCGCCGGAGCCGCCACATCCTTGCGGATGGCATCCATAACAGTAACGAAAAGTGACTCGACGTCGCCGAAATGCTGGAACACCGAACGCACCGAGACGTCCGCGCGCTTGGCAACCGCAACCACGGTCGGGGCGGTGCTGGTTTCGGCGATCATTGCCTTCGCCGCTTCGATGACCTTGCGACGGGTCTCGGCCGCACGCCGATTGCGCCCATCCGTACGGCCAGTCGTCCCGCTCGCATCCGCTACCGTCGCTGCCACTGCGTTGCCGCGCGGCATCACCGCTGCTTCGCTCATGTACTCATCCTATCCGAAGTTGGAGGCCAACGATGGTCAACGACCTGTCCGTCGCCTATGGAGGGCGTGAGATAAGGGCCGAGTAAGGCAGGAACAAGGTAAACTCCGTCGCACCACCATGAATACGAGCCATGCAAAAACCCCGCTCGCCGTCCTCTGGGATTTCGGCGGCGTGATTCTCTCCAGCCCCTTCGAAGCGTTTAATCGTTACGAATTGGAGGCTGGTCTTCCCAAAGATTTCATTCGTGGCCTGAATGCGCGCAATCCGGACACAAATGCATGGGCAAAGATGGAACGAAGCGAGGTCTCCCTCGACGGTTTTGTCGCACTCTTCGAGGAGGAAGCGCGCCAGCAGGGTCACACAGTCGAAGGCTGGAAAATTTTGCAGGCACTGAGCGGCGACATTCGGCCGCAGATGGTCGAGGCACTGCGCCGCTGCAAGGCTGCCTTTCGCATCGCCTGCATCACCAACAACATGAAGTCGGGGGAAGGCCCGGGCATGGCGCGCGGTCCGGAGAAAGCCAGAGCCGTCGCCGAGATCATGACCCTTTTCGAGCATGTCGTTGAATCGAGCAAACTCGGCCTGCGTAAGCCGGATCCCAAGATCTATCGGCATGCTTGCGATCTGCTCGGTGTGCCGCCGGAGCGATGCATCTACCTCGACGACCTCGGCATCAACCTGAAGCCGGCGCGGGAGATGGGCATGCGTACCATCAAGGTGGTGGATCCCGACGTCGCGATCGACGAGCTGCAGGCGATGGTGGGAATTCCCCTGCGGGGCTGACGCCGGTGAAGCGAGTCGCACGCCCGATCACGGCGACCTATCTGCAGAACGCCGCAGCGTTCTATCTCGAACGATACGCGAGTTCGGCAGAGGGATTGCGGCGCGTGCTGCGGCGGCGCGTGCGCAAGGCGGAGATGCTCGACGCACCCGTGATGGACAATGTCGAACAGGCGATCGAAGTCGTTGTCCAAAAGTTCGTCACAGCGGGCCTGCTCGACGACAAGGCCTTCGCCCAGACGAAGGCGCGCTCTCTCCATCGTCGCGGCGCGTCGA
This sequence comes from Pseudomonadota bacterium, assembly GCA_020160995.1. GTDB lineage: Bacteria > Pseudomonadota > Alphaproteobacteria > Reyranellales > Reyranellaceae > Reyranella. The sequence continues at coordinate 6,945 of JAIUOY010000162.1, forward strand.
ACCGCCTGACCCGACAGCGCCTGCAGGCCGCCGGCGTCGACCAGGATACGGTCGACCGTGCCATGGCTTCGCTCGACGACGAGCTGGGGGCCAATCCTGCGAGCCGGGAGCTGAAGGCGGCGGCGGCGTTCGCACGGCGGCGGCGGCTCGGCCCTTACCGGACGACGGATCGCGAGCCCAATCGCCTGCGCGATCTGGCGGCGCTGGCGCGGGCAGGTTTCGCCTACGACCTCGCCCGCAAGGTGATCGATGCCGCCGATCCCGACACTCTCGCCGGCACGCTGGACGAAGCTTGACCGGCTCGCCATGGTTTCAAAGGAAGAGGCTTCTATGACCGTCACGATCTGGCACAACCCGCGCTGCAGCAAGTCCCGGCAGACGCTCGACCTTCTCCGCAGCAAAGGCGTCGAGCCCGAGATACGCGAGTATCTCAAGGAGCCGCCGAGCAAAGCCGAGGTCGAAAAGCTGATCGGCCTCGTCGGCGGCGATCCGGCCGAGCTGATCCGCGACGGCGAGGCCGAGTTCAAGTCGCTGAAACTCGACAAGACCAAACTCGGCAAGGCCGAGATCGCCAAGGCGGTCGCAGCCCATCCGATTCTGCTGCAACGTCCCATCGTGGTGTCCGGGTCGCGTGCGGCGATCGGCCGGCCGCCGGAGGCCGTTCTTTCACTCCTGAAATGACGCCATGATCGGACGGCTACGCCTCTGGTCGGGCTACGTCCTCTTCTTCTATGTCGTTACGCATCTCCTTAATCACGCCCTCGGCCTGATCTCGCTGCGCGTCCTCGAAGCGGGCCGCCACTGGTTCGTCTTCATCTGGCACAATCCCGCCGGCCAGACCGTTCTCTACGGCGCCCTGTTGATCCACTTCTCTCTCGCCCTGTGGTCGCTCTACCACCGCCGCGCGCTGAAGCTGTCGCACTGGGAGTGGCTGCAATGGAGCCTCGGCATCCTGGTCGTGCCGCTGGGCATGATCCATGTCGTCGGCACGCGGCTGGCCCACGAATTCTACGGCGTCGAACCCGGCTATCCCTGGGTCCTGGGGTCTCTGTTGGTCGGCGGATGGGAAAGCATCGCCCGCCAGTTCTCGCTGCCGATGGTGGTCTGGGTGCATGCCTGCATCGGGATGCACTTCGCCTGGCGCCTGAAGCCCTGGTACCGCGATGCACTGCCCTATCTCTATGCCGGCGCCCTGCTCGTGCCGGTGGCAGGTATCGCCGGCGCCGCCATCGCCCTGCGTGATGTCGCCGATCTCGCCCAACGGCCGGGCTTCCTCGAAAACCTGTTCGACCGCGTTCGCGCGCCAACCGCCGCGCAGGTCGCGAACCTGTACATGATCTCCTACACCCTGCAGAGCGTGGCGCTGGCGCTGCTGGTGGCGATGTTCGCCGCCCGACCGTTGCGCGACCTCTGGGAACGGCGCGCCGGCGTGGTCCGCCTCGACTACGGCGAACGCAAGAGCGTGACGCAGCCGGCCGGCTTCACGATTCTGGAGATGAGTCGCATTGCCGGCATTCCGCACGCTTCGGTATGTGGCGGTCGCGGACGCTGCTCGACTTGCCGGGTCCGGATCGGCGGCGTCGATCGCGACAAGCTTCCACCTGCCGAGCCCGAGGAAGCGAAGGTTCTGGCACGCGTCGGCGCGCCGCCCAACGTGCGCCTCGCCTGCCAGGTCAGGCCGCCGCCGGGCCACTACAGTGTCACCCCGCTCCTGCCGGCCTCCGCAGGGCCGGTCGAAGCCTACCGCCGCCAGCCGCAAGCCCATGGCGGCGAGCAGTACATCGCCATCCTCTTCGCCGATATCAGAGGTTTCACCTCGATCTCCGAAGGCAAGCTGCCGTACGACGTCGTCTTCCTGCTCAATCGCTATTTCCGCGCCACCGGCCAGGCCATCGAGTCGGCCGGCGGACGGCTCGACAAGTTCATCGGCGACGGCGTGATGGCGCTCTTCGGATTGAACCGCACACCGGAGGTCGCCTGCCGACAGGCGCTCGATGCCGCCCGGCGCATGTCGGAGGCGCTGACCGATCTCAACGAAGCTCTGTCGGGCGATCTCGACCAGCCCTTGCGCATCGGCATCGGCCTGCATGCCGGCCCCGCCATCGTCGGCGAGATGGGCTACGAACGCGCCGCCCAGATCACCGCCATCGGCGATACGGTCAACACCGCGAGCCGGTTGGAAACACTCACCAAGGAATTCGGCGTAGAGCTGGTCGTCTCGCAGGAACTGCTGGACCGCGCCGGCATCGGCCTCGACGATGCCGCTCGTCACGACGTCGAGATTCGCGGGCGGCAGGGGCGCTTGGCCGTACGCGCCGTCAAACGGGCAAGCGATCTCACGCCAATGTCATAAGATTTTCGTTGCCCGGCAGGCGGCGCCGGCAAGAATCGCGGCTGTCTCCAGGAGGAAATTATGCGCTCCATTCTCGTTGCGGCCATGACGTCGGTAGCGATTGCCGTGTCGATGCCTGCCCTTGCCGCCGGCGGAGGGGGCAGCATGGAGCAACCGCAGACCAAACCCGTCGACGCCAACTACACGCGCGCCAAGGCGATGATCGAGGCCAAGGACTACAAGAGCGCAGTTCCCCTGCTGCAGCAGGTCGTGGCCAAGGATCCCAGGAACGCCGACGCCTACAACCTCATGGGCTTCGCCACGCGCAAGTCGGGCGATGCGGCGGGTTCGCTGCAATACTATCAGCAGGCGCTCGCCATCGACCCCCGCCACATCGGCGCCTACGAATATCTCGGCGAAGCCTATCTGATGATGGGCCGGCTGCCCGAGGCCGAGCAGCAGCTGGCGCGCCTCGACTCGCTCTGCACTTTCGGCTGCACCGAGTATCGGATGCTCAAGGCCGCAATAGCCGACTTCAAAGCCGGCAAGCGGCCGACGAACTAGGCGTGGGCTCAGTGCGCGACGAGCAGCGGCACCGTCATGGTCGCGAGCAGGGTGCGGCTGGCGCCGCCCAGAACCATCTCACGCACGCGCGAGTGGCCGTAGATCCCCATCACGATCAGGTCGACATCGCGATCGGCGGCACGTGACAGGATCACGCCGCCGACGTCGGAGCCGTCGGCGCTGTCGTGCTGGAGAACAGCATTTACACCGTGGCGGGACAGCCATTTGGCGATCTCCACCCCCGGCTCGCTGCCCGACGACGTCTTCTGCGGGTCGATCATCAGCAGGGTCACCTTGAGAGCAGTCTTCAGGACCGGCAGGGCGGCCGTCACCGCCCGCACCGACTCGCGGCTGCCGTTCCAGCAGACCATGACATTGCCACCCGGCATCTTCGCGGCGCCGATATACGGCACGATCAGCGCGGGCCGTTCGGTCGCCATCGCCACGCGCTCGACCAAGTCCGAAGGCGTCGCCGGCACGGCCTCCGGATCATACTGGCCCAGCACGACCAAATCGGCATAGCGCCCGACCTCGATCAGACACTCGTCGGTCATGCCGGACACCGTCCGCCATTCGCTGGAACCGCCGGCGCCGCCGGTCACCTTCTGAAAAGTCGCGGAAGAGGCCGCCTCGTCGCTTCGGGCCGTCTCTTCATAGCTGGCGTAGAGCGCATCCATGGCCACGCTGGCATCGGTGAACATGGGCGCCTGGAAGGGCTGACGGACATGCAGCCCGATGAGATGCGCTCCATGTTGCCGTGCAATATCGACGGCGATTTTAAGCCGCCCCTCCGCGCCGCGCGTCGCATCGCAGTGCACGAGGATGGTCTTGTAGCCCATGAGGGTCCTCCAGAGGTTGCCCGGCCACCTTACAATACAACGCAATTGTTTGTGCAGGGATGCGAAACTCTCTCTCGCATCGGCACTTGCAGCCTTTCCCGACCGTCCTTTCGCCCGCTATGCTGGCCTGGAATAAACGCCCGTTTACGCCGCCGCATTCGGAGGGCCTCCCGCAATGAGCACCGCCGCACCTGTTCCTCTTGTTTTTGGCGACTATGCGCTGGAGGACCGCTATCGGCTCGACAAGGGCCGCGTGTACATGACCGGCATCCAGGCACTGGTGCGCCTGCCGATGATGCAACGCCAGCGCGACCTCGCGGCCGGCCTCAATACCGGGGGCTTCATCTCCGGCTATCGCGGCTCGCCGCTCGGCATGTACGACAACGCGCTGTGGGGCGCGAAGCGCTACCTCAAGGAAAACAACATCCACTTCCAGCCCGGGCTCAACGAGGATCTGGCGGCGACGGCGGTGTGGGGCAGCCAGCAGACCAACCTGTTCCCCGGCGCCACGGTCGATGGGGTGTTCTCGATCTGGTACGGCAAGGGCCCGGGCGTCGATCGTTCGATGGACGTGCTGAAGCATGGCAATGCCGCCGGCACCTCGCCGCACGGCGGCGTCATCGCGCTGGCCGGCGACGACCATGGCTGCCAGTCCTCGACCTTGCCGCATCAGAGCGAGCAGGTCTTCTCGGCCGCGATGATCCCCGTCGTCAATCCGGCGACGGTTCAGGAGTATCTCGATTTCGGCATCCTGGGCTTCGCATTGTCGCGCTACTCGGGATGCTGGGTGGGCTTCAAGGCGATCTCCGAGACCGTCGAGAGCGGCGCCTCGGTCTGGGTCGATCCCGAACGCATCCAGATCGTGATGCCGACCGACTTCCAGCTCCCGCCGGGCGGCCTCGGTATCCGCAACCCCGATCCGCCGCTCGAAGCGGAGAAGCGCCTGCACGGACCGAAGATGGACGCCGTGCGCGCCTTCGTGCGCGTCAACGGCTTCGACAGGATGGTGATCGATCCGCCACGCCCGCGCATCGGCATCATGACGACCGGCAAGGCCTATCTCGATACGCGCCAGGCGCTGGAAGATCTCGGCATCGACGACGAGCGCGCCAAAGCACTGGGTATCCGTCTCTACAAGGTGGGCGTGACCTGGCCGCTGGAACCCGAAGGGGCGCGGCGCTTCGCCGAAGGCCTGCAGGAAGTGATCGTCGTCGAAGAGAAGCGATCGAACCTCGAAGACCAGCTCATCCGCCTCCTCTACAACCTGCCGGCCGACCGTCGCCCGTTGGTCATCGGCAAGGCCGACGAGACCGGCCGCATCATCCTGCCGAGCGAGGGCGAACTGACACCGACCGGCGTCGCCATGGTGATCGCCAACCGGCTGATGAAGCATCAAGGCGAGTCGCCCGAGCTTCGCCAGCGGCTGGCCCGTCTCGAAGCCAAGGAGAAGCTCCTCGCCGCCCCGCCGCCCAAGGTGGCGCGCACGCCGTTCTTCTGCTCGGGCTGCCCCCACAACACCTCGACGCGCGTACCCGAAGGCAGCCGCGCCATGGCCGGCATCGGCTGTCACGGCATGGCGATCTGGATGCCGGATCGGCGCACCTCGCTGATCTCGCACATGGGCGGCGAAGGCGTCGGCTGGGTCGGCCAGGCGCCGTTCCATTCCGACAAGCATATCTTCCAGAATCTGGGTGATGGCACCTACTACCATTCCGGCCTGATGGCGATCCGCCAGTCCGCTGCCGCCGGCGTCAACATCACCTACAAGATCCTGTTCAACGACGCCGTCGCCATGACCGGCGGCCAGCCGCACGACGGGCCGCTGACCGTGCCGGAGATCACGCGCCAGGTCGAAGCCGAGGGCGCGAAGACGGTCGTCGTCGTCACCGACGAGCCGGACAAGTATCCGATGAACGCCGGCTTCGCGCATGGCGTCACCATCCGTCATCGCGACGAACTCGATGCCGTGCAACGCGAGCTGCGCGACATTCCGGGTCTCACGGTGCTGGTTTACGACCAGACCTGCGCGGCCGAGAAGCGCCGCCGCCGCAAGCGCGGCACCTTCCCCGATCCCGCCAAGCGCGTGTTCATCAACGATGCCGTCTGCGAAGGCTGCGGCGACTGCTCCGACAAGAGCAACTGCGTGTCGGTCAAGCCGCTGGAGACCGAACTCGGCCGCAAGCGTCAGATCGACCAGAGCAATTGCAACAAGGATTTCTCCTGCCTGAACGGCTTCTGCCCGAGCTTCGTCTCGGTACACGGCGGCGCCGTCCGCAAGGCACGGAGGCCGCAGCTCAAGGTCGTGCAGGACGATCCCTTTGCGTCTCTGCCCATGCCGACGCTGCGGCCTCTGAGCGAGGCCTACGGCATCCTGGTGACCGGCATCGGCGGCACCGGCGTGATCACCGTCGGCGCCCTGATCGGCATGGCGGCCCATCTCGAAGGCAAGGGCTGCACCGTGCTCGACTTCACGGGCCTCGCCCAGAAGAACGGCGCGGTGATGAGCCATGTCCGGCTCGCCCCCAAGCCGGAGGACCTGCATGCCGTGCGCATCGCCGCCGGCGGCGCCAACCTGGTGCTGGGCTGCGACATGGTCGTGGCGGCGTCACCCGCCGCCCTCTCGCGCATCGAGCAGGGCGTCACCAAGGCGGTGATCAACGGCTACGTCCAGCCGGTCGCGGCCTTCGTCATGAACGGCGACATGGATCTCGGCGCCGAAGCGATGATGAAATCCATCCGCGACGCTGCGGGCGACGAGGCGACATCGTTCATCGACGGCACCGGCCTCGCTACGGCGATCCTGGGAGACTCGATTGCGACCAACCTCTTCATGCTGGGCCATGCCTGGCAGAAGGGCTTGATCCCGCTGTCGCTGGAAGCGATCGAGCGCGCCATCGAGCTGAACGGCGTTGCCGTCGAGACCAGCAAGCGCACTTTCGCGTGGGGCCGTCTGGCCGCCCACAATCTCGCCGCCGTGCAGGCCGCGGCCAAGCCGACGCTTCGCGTCGAGAAGCCGGTTGCCCGCACTCTGCCGGAGATCGTGGCCAAGCGGGTCGAGTTGCTGACCGCCTACCAGGACAAGGCCTATGCCGAACGCTATCGCGCGTTTGTCGACAAGGTCGCAAAGGCCGAGAAGGACAAGGCGCCCGGCCGTCGCGGCCTTGCGGAGGCCGTCGCCAAGTCGCTCTACAAGCTGATGGCCTATAAGGACGAGTACGAGGTCGCCCGCCTCTACACCGACGGCGAGTTTCTGAAGAAGCTCGGTACGCAGTTCGAAGGCGACTACAAGCTCACTTTCCATCTCGCGCCGCCGCTGTTCGCCGATCGCGATCCGACGACAGGCCAACTCAAGAAGAGCGAGTTCGGAAGCTGGATGATGCCGGCCTTCCGCCTGCTCGCCTCGCTGAAGCGCCTGCGCGGCAGCAAGCTCGACATCTTCGGCTACACCGAGGAGCGGCGCATGGAGCGCCGGTTGATCGGCGAGTACGAGGCCACCGTCGAGACGCTGACCGCCACGCTCGGCCAGGACAATCACGCGATGGCGGTGCAGATCGCCGCGTTGCCCGAGACGATGCGCGGCTTCGGCCACATCAAGGAGAAGAACGTGAAGGCCGCGAAGGAACGCGAAGCAACCCTGCTCGCTGCCTACAAGAGCCCGGCCACACAGTCCGTCGCGGCCGAATAGAGCAACGCCTCCGAAACGAGGACGGGACGCCTGCGCTCCCCTAAGGGGTTGGGGAAGGAGCGCAGACGTCCCGGGTACGCGCGCTGTCTGCGAAGGGAGGAATGCAGCCAGCGTATTTGTCGCTATAAGCCCGTTCGCCTGGGGAAGGTAATCACAATCTGCGGACGAGTATCGCACCCCAACTGCAATCGCGGGCGATCTTGAACGCGTTGGCGCGTCAGGCGCGACCGCTCTGGTGCGAGAAGGATGCCGGATCGAACCGGCCGCCGGGCCCACCTTTGCCGCCGAGGCGATCGAGGGCGCGTTGCCACTTCGCGGCGAAGTCGACATCGAATACCAGCTCGGCATCGCCGTCGACGACCAGCCAGGCATTGTCCTGCATTTCGCGATCGAGCTGGCCGGGTGCCCAGCCGGAATGACCCAGCGCCAGCCACGCATGCTTGGGGCCGCTGCCGCCGGCCATGTCCCTCAGAATTTCGAGCGAGGCGGTGAGCGCCATGCCGCCCTCGATCAGCAGGGTCTCCTCGCGCTTGTAATCGGCGGAATGCAAAACCAGGCCGCGCGCGGTTTCGACCGGGCCGCCAAACAGCACCGGCCGTTCGGCCGCCGCCGGCGATACTTCGATCCCGAGCTGTTTGTAGACCTGGCCCAAGGGGAGGTCGTCGACCTTGTTGTTCACGATGATGCCCAAAGCACCATCGTCATCGTGTTTACAGAGAAACACGACGCTCTTCTGGAAACGCTCGTCCGGCATGGACGGTGCGGCGACCAGGAAGCGGCCGACCAGCGTAGCGGCGGGGGAGCCTGACCCGGACATGATTCTATAATCCTCTAAATCCATGGGGATTGTCCGGTCAAAGATCAAGGGTCACAGCGCCCGCATAGACAAAGGCCGGAGCCCGGCCTAGGGTCCGCCGGTTCGCAAAAGGCCGCGGTTGGGCGGCATTGGAGGAGCAGAGAATGGCGAAAGTCGGCGACAAGGTGCCCAGCGCCACGTTGCGCACCATGGGTCCGGAAGGCCCCAAGGCGGTCACCACCGAAGAACTTTTCGCGCCCGGCAAGAAGGTTGTTGCCTTCGCGCTGCCGGGGGCGTTCACCCCCACTTGTTCAGCAAAGCACGTGCCCGGGTTCGTGGCCGAAGCAGCTGCCCTGAAGGCGAAGGGTGTCGATACGATCGCCTGCATTTCCGTCAACGATGCGTTCGTCATGGGCGCCTGGGGCAAGGACCAGAAGGCCGGCGATGCCGTCCTGATGCTGGGTGACGGCAATGGCGAATTCACACAGGCAATGGGCCTGACCATGGACGGCTCGAAGTTCGGCCTCGGCACGCGCAGCCAGCGCTACGCCATGGTCGTCGAGGACGGCGTCATCAAGAACCTCTTCGTCGAGAAGCCCGGTGCGTTCGAAGTGTCTTCGGCCGAGCACGTGCTGAAGAACCTCTAGCGCCTGGACCCATCCACGGCCAAAATCGACGGCGGAGCGCAAGCTCCGCCGTTTTCGTTTGGGGCAACATGACTCCGGCAGAACAACCGCCTCTCTTCACCGGCCTCTTCCAGGTAAACGGCGCCACACGCCTCTACGGCACGATCGGCGACCCGATCCGCCAGCTCCGCATGACCGCGATCATGCCGCAGGTTTTCGCCGCCGTCGGCGCCAATGCCGTCTGGCTACCGTTCGAGGGCGGGTCCGACCTCCTGCCGCTGATGCTCGAAGCGCTGGCCAAGATGCGCAATCTCGGCGGCTTCACCGTCACCATCCCGCACAAGACCGCCATGCTCGACCTGCTGGGCCGCGCGACCCCGCGCGCACTGGCAGCCGGCAGCGTCAACCTGGTGCGGCGCGACGGCGACGGCACGTTGATCGGCGACAATGTCGATGGCGTGGGCTTCGTGCGCGGGTTGGAAGCGCAGGGACATCGCGTGCGCGACGCCAGCATCTGGCTGGTCGGCCTCGGCGGTGCCGGCGGCGCAATCGCGGCGGCACTCTGCGAAGCCGGCATCGGCCGCCTGCTCGTGACGGAAATCCAGGACTCGCGGGCGAGCAAGGGGATCGACCGCTTGCTGCACCACTACCCGGACGTACCCGTGGCCGAGGTCAGTTCGCCGCCCAAAGGCATCAATATCGCGATCAACGCGACGCCGCTCGGCCTCAAGCCCGGCGACCCGCAATCCTTCGACCCGATGACCCTCGATCCCGAAACGGTCGTGGCCGATGTCATCATGAGCCCGGCCGAGACGCCCTTGCTGCAGCGCGCCCGGACCCACGGCCGGCGCATCCATCACGGCCGGCACATGCTCGATCATCAGGTGCCGCTCTATCTCGACTGGTTCGGCATCGACACCAAAGGCATCGACATCGTCCGCCTCGTCCGCTCCATCGGCTGAAGCGGAGCAGCGGGCCGGCTACAGCGTCACGCCGCCGTTCACGTGGATCGTCTGGCCGGTGATGTAGCTCGACGCCGGCGAGCAGAGGAAGGCGATCAGGGCGGCCACTTCGGCCGGCTTGCCGTAGCGGCGCATCGGTATCGACTCGCTGATCTTCTCCATGCCGGCGCGAGGCACGGCGACATGGGCGTCGGGGTCCTTCTCGATGAAGCCCGGCGCCACGCAGTTCACCGTCGCGCCCGAGGCGGCGAGGTCGACGGCAAAGACCTTGGCGAAGGCTTCGAGGCCGGCCTTGGCAGCGGCAGACGCCGGGAAGGTCACGAGCCCACGGGCAAAGGCATGCGCCACGAAGGAAGAAACGCCGATCAAGCGGCCGGCCTCGCCGGCCTTGAGAAGCCAGGGCTTGGCAGCCGTCGCGAGCTCGAAGAAAGCCGCCGTCATCGACGCCTGGCTGGCATCCCAGCCAGCCCGGTCGATATCACCGACCTGGCGGCGATCGGCGAAGCCTGCGTTGCTCACCACGATCTCGAGGTGCCCGAACCTGGCGACCGTCTCTTCGACCAGGCGGGCCGCCGTGCCGGACTCGGCGAGGTCCCCTTCCAGGAGCAACGCCTGGCCACCGGCCCCCGTCACGAAGTTCGCGACCCGTTCGAGCCCTGCCCGGTTCTTGCGGGCGTGAAGCGCCAGCGCGGTATCGGGAGCGGCAAGCGTGCGCGCCGTCGCGGCGCCAATGCCGGAAGAAGCGCCCGTGATGAGGATCACTCTAGGAGAAGCAGTCATGCCGACAGGAGTAGAGTCCCATCAGGCCACCCGCAAGCCCATCGGGGGCGGCTGCTTGCAGGCCACAATAAGGCGCGAAGAGAGATTGGCGACCTAGTGTCGATACGCCTCTTGATCGTCAGGCGGAATGAAGCGCGTGATGCTGTTGCTCAATGCGCCGTTCGCCTCTTCGAAGCCGGCCTTGCGCGCGGTCAGCACGGCAAGCGGCCGCCGCCAAGCCCGTTCCCGTGTCTGCTGGCCAGCCGGCTTGACCTGAGTCAAGGTCGCCGGCGCCGACCGCGTCATCCTTCGCGCCTCACGAGGCAGGAGAAGAACATGGGCTACAAGACCATCCTGGTGCATTGCGACGCCGATCCGAAGGTCGCGCACAGACTAGCCATCGCGGTGGAGCTGGCCAAGCGCCACCAAGCCCACCTCGTCGGCGTGCACATCCAGGAGCCGTTCGAAGCGCCGGCCATGTTCAACGGAACCTCGGTAATGGGCAACTTCTACGCTGTCTTTGAAGAGACCACGAAGGCAAACCTGGCGGCCGCGAAAGCAGCTTTTGCCAAGGCTGTGAAAGGGGCCGAAATCACGACGGAATGGCGGTCCGAGGAGGGCTACGTGGACTCACGCCTGGCCGTCCATGCACGCTACGCCGACCTCATGGTGCTTGGGCAAGCCGATCCCGATACGCCGTCTTTCACGCCGCTGGATCTGCCCGAAACCATGGCGTTGTCGACCGGCCGGCCAATACTGGTTGTGCCGTATGTCGGCGCGCCGGCAGAGCCTGCCAAGACCGTCATGCTTTGCTGGAATGCGAGCCGTGAAAGCGCCCGTGCGGCCTCGGATGCGCTGCCGTTGCTACGCGCCGCCTCCAACGTCATCGTCCTCTGCGTCGATGCCCACTCGTCGACATATGGACACGGCGCCGAGCCGGGCGCCGACGCCGCAGCGTGGCTGGCACGCCAAGGCGTCACCGTGACGGTGCAGCGCGACGTGGCGGCCGATGCCGATGTCGGCAGCGTAATTCTGTCGCGTGCCGCCGACCACGATGTCGATCTGATCGTGATGGGGCTCTACGGCCATTCCCGGCTGCGCGAGATGGTGCTGGGCGGGGCGAGCCGTACACTGCTCGGCAGCATGACGGTCCCGATCCTGGTGTCGCACTGAAAGGCGTCGGCGGTCTCAATGCAGATGCTCCCATAGATCGCATTCCTCGTGATCGGGGCTGAGTTCCACGCCCTTGAAATCGCCGCGGGAAACCAAACCGACAATCTTGCCGTTCTTGAGCATCGGCATATGACGGAAACCGCCCTCCGCCATCAGGTGCAAAACTTCGAATGCGGTCTGGTCGGGCAAGATTGTCTGGGGATCCCGTGTCATGACGTCGGCAAGGCGAGTGCGGGACGGGTCCAGACGTTGCGCCAAGACCCGGCACACCGCGTCGCGGCCGGTAAAGATGCCCACCAGTTGGCCGGCTTCTCCGGTCACCAGAACCGATCCGGGCCCGCGAGCACGCATCTGATCGCAAGCTTCCGTGACGCTGGCCCCTTCGTTCATCGTGATCGGGTGGTGTTGCAGGGTTACGACGGAGAATTTCCGCATGATGCCCTCCACGAATCAGTCAACCGGAGCATGGTGCGCGCCATCCGCCGTCAACGGCTTGATCAAGATCAACGTCCGTCTGGCAAGGACGGCATATTGCTTCGGGGTGCCGCCACGACGCGGCCAGCGACGCGTTCGACATCGGGAGCAGCCCATGTTTCGCCACTTTGCTTGCGTCATTGCGTTCATTCCATCAATTGCTGCCGCGCAGGACGCGCAGCAGGGGCGCGAGATCGCCCTGCGATGGTGTTCTTCCTGTCATGTGGTCGACCGGGCGGCGACCGAGGCACCGGCGAACGGCCTGCCCACCTTTCCCGCCATCGCCGCCAAGCCCGGCCTGACAGCCGACATGCTGCGGGCTGCGATGAGCCAGCAGCACAGCCGTATGCCGGATTTTTCTCTTAGCAAGCGGCAGCAGGACGATCTCGTCGCCTACATCTACAGTCTTCGCGCCAAGTAAGAGGCAACATTCGAAGGAGCCGTCGCGCTATGTCGCGCGCGGCAACTTGCGGGGAGGAGACTCGGTCTTCACGACCAGCAAAGACTGCAGCCGGCGGCGCAACAGGCTGGGCGGCTCGTTGGACAAATCCTTGGCGACCTCCTGACGTACGCTTCCCTGCACGCGCTTGGAGAGGAGACCGCGCAATTCACCCAGGCTGCGGCGGGGCGCCACCAGGATGAGATCGTCGAAAGCGCGCCGGCCGCAGGCGTCGTCTAGCGTGTCTGCCAGCGTGGCCATGAAGCGATGCTTCTCGAGCTTGTGATAATCGTGTGGCGGCTCGAACGCGTGACGTACGCCGCTGCGTGAGGCGCTGAAGCTGCGGCCGGGCTTGTCGCTCTTGAGATCGCGCGGCCGTTGCCGGCTCGCAGGCGCCACGAGGTTATTGGGGCCTGTCGGCACGAGCTTCGTCGTTTCCCTGTCCGGGCTGAAAAAGCGCGCCCGGGCGCCGTCAGCGACGACAATCCAGGTCTTGGTGGGACGCTTGGCCATGATCATTACCTCACGAGTGAATCGGGGAAGAGATTGAGTACCTCATGCGGCAGGCTGCCTCGCAGCTTCACGAGCTCGCCCCGATCCAGGCAGCGTTCCATCACGACAAAGCAGGCACGTGCCGCCTCACCCGGGTTGATCGTGGTTTTCGGCGGCAGCTGCTCGGCGACGTGGTCGATGAAGTCGGCGAGACGGCGTTCGCGTGTCGGCGTCCCGGCCGGATGCCAGCCCTCGTAGTACGCTCCGCGCAGCAGCATCGGCAGCTGGGCGCCCAGATGCACGGCGTTCTCCAGGCCGACGCGGTCCCGCAGTGCATGCAGAGCGGCGCGCAGCGCGTTGAAGGCGATCCGGCGATCGTCGGTGCCGAGTTCGCCCATCATGATCTTCAGCCAGTGATTGGTCTCTTGGACCGTGGTGTCGAAGGTGTCGAGGCCCGTCACGCTCATCGGTGGCTCCCCTCTGGCATGGCCGCCGAGAGACTGCCGGCTGGACGGACCGATGTACTTGATCTGCGTCAACCAGCACCTACGAGGGCATCATACTGGCGGCAAATGATGCTTGCCGACAGCAACGACATTGCTCGCCTGCGGCCCCTTCTCGCCTTCTCCCGGATGGAGGGAGAACCGGACTTCGTCTCCGACGGCGAGCTTCTCGAAGCCGCCATTGGCCACGGCATTGCGATGGAAGTAGACTTCAGTGCCATCGCTGGCATCGATGAAGCCGTAGTCGCGCTCGGCCATGAGGCTTGCCACCTTGCCATGGGTGGGAACCGCATGCGCCTTCACGTCGCCTCGCCAGCGGCGGACATGATCTTCGAGCTGGCGACGCACGGCGTCGAAGCAGTCGCGTACCGCGACGTAGATGTCCTCGTGGGCGTGATGCTCGGGCGGGTCGCGGGCCACCACGATCTCCTTGCCGGGCACCTTGAGATCGACGCGGATGTGGAACAGATCGCCATGGCGGCGCCGGTTCGACGCCTCAATGACGACCCGGCAGCTCACGATGCGATCGAAGAACTGCTCAAGCTCACGGGCACGCTCGCGAATCTTCGCTTCGACCGCGGGAGAAGCATCCGTGTTGCGAAAAGTGATCTGGAGCCAAGACGGCATCGCACGCTCCTCTCTGAAAGCGACAGTCTGCGAGACGTGGCCCTGCCTGAACTTGAGGCAGGTCAAGGCCGACCTGGCTAGGTATCCGGCGGAAGCGGAATGCGCTTGTCGCGCAGCAGCTTCTCCAGGGTCGAGATGCCGCGATCGTAAGCGCCTTTTTCGCAATCCAGACGGGCGCCCAGCGCGATCATGTTCGGACCGCCGGAACCCTCCCCGCGCCGGGTCAGGTAGTAGTCCGCCGTCCCGGCCAGCGTGGCGCAACGCCGGGCCTTCTGGGCGTCGGTCTGCGCCTGCACCGGAGCGATGGAAGCGCACACCATGAGCGCCGCCAGCGAAATCCTGAGCGTGTGTTTGGAAATCATGGCGAAGTCCGTTCGATGCAGGCCTCAAGGTCTGCGTGCATGCCGGGCCACGCCTTGACCTGCATCAAGTCTCCTGGGACCGTCGAGGGTAGGCTCAAACATGCATATTTCCCTGCACATCCACGGCGCCGCCGGTACGGTGACGGGCTCTTGCTACCGGCTGGCGACGCCGGGCGGCGATCTGCTGGTCGACTGCGGCATGTTCCAGGGGCCGAAGTCGCTGCGCAGCCTCAATTATCGCCGCTTTCCCTTCGACACCTCGGCCATCGAGGCCGTGCTGCTGACTCACGCCCATATCGATCATACCGGCCTGTTTCCCAAGCTCGCCGTGGCAGGGTTCCGGGGCAAAGCATGGACGACGGAAGCCAGCCGCGACCTTCTGCATTGGCTGCTGCCCGACGCCGGCGCCATCCAGGAGGGCGATGTCGATCGGCTGAACCGGCGCAACAGCCGCCGCGGAGAACCCCCGGTCGCCCCCATCTATACCCGCGTCGATGCCGAGGCCTCGCTCTCGTTGCTTGCCGGGCAGCGCTACGACACGTGGTTCGAGCCTTTGAAAGGCGTACGCGCGCGCTTGCGCAACGCGGGTCACATCCTGGGTAGCGCCTTCATCGAAATAGAGGTCGACGCCAGGCCGCGCCCCGCGCGTTTCGTCTTCTCCGGCGATATCGGCCCCCGGGAGAAGGCTCTCCAGCCCGATCCGTCGATCCCGGCGCCCTGCGACATCGTTCTGCTGGAGTCGACCTATGGCAACCGCCCGCGACCGCGGCCAACCGAAGCCGAACGCCGGACCCTGCTTGGACGCGAACTGAGCGACGCGCTTAAGGCGGGCGGCAATGTCATCGTTCCCGTGTTTGCCGTGGAGCGCACCCAGGAGATACTCGACGACATTGCCCGCCTCAAACGCGACGGCGAGATCGGAGCCGTCCCGGTCTTCCTGGATTCTCCGCTCGCCGGCCGTACGACCGAGGTGTTTCGCCGCCATCGCCGCGCTCTGGATCGCGGCCCAGACAGGCCGGCCTTTACGGGCGGCGACTTCCGCCTGATCGAAACGGTCGAGCAGAGCAAGGCGATCGGGCGCATCCACGGCGGCGCCGTCGTCCTTGCCGGCTCCGGCATGTGCGAGGCCGGACGCGTGAAGCATCATCTCAAGGATCATCTATGGCGGCCCGACTCGACGGTGCTCTTCGTCGGATACCAGGCGCCCGGCACGCTGGGCGCACTCATCCGTGACGGCGCGGCGCGCGTCCGTATCCACGGCGAAGAAATCAACGTGAAGGCGCGTATCCGTGCCATCGACACCTACTCCGGGCACGCCGACCGCGACGAGCTGGTCGAATGGGCCCGCCCGCTCCTTCCGACACTCGGCTCGGCGCTGCTGGTGCATGGCGAGCCCGATGCCGCGCAGGGCCTTTCAGACGCCCTTTTTGCGGCCGGGCTGGATCGTTCATTCATGACGACGCCGGAACTCGATCAGGCATTCGACATCGAATTTCACGACGACCGATGGCACGCCGTTCCGTCGCAGACCGCTGCCGCGCCTCGTATGCCGGCGGCGCAGGCGAGCGCACAGCGCGATTGGCACAACGATTACGCCGCGGCGTTACTCGACCTGCGCAGCGCGCTGCAACAGGAGAGCGACGATCGCCGGCGGCAGCAATTGCTGAACGAAGTGCGACGCCTGATCGACTCTCATCGAGCCGGCGCCGCTAACGGCTCGAAGCGGGAAATCATGATGACGAGCAGGTCGTAGGCCTCGGATCGGCCGACCGAACGCTCCTGCTCGACGTGCGCCTAGATATCCAAGGCCGCGAGCAAGCGGGTATTACTGAGATAGACAGGGATCGGCGCAGGCAGGAGAACCGAGTAGGTGTCCCTGCGCGCGATGCGCCTTTCGATATCGGCCAGCGAGACACCAAGCACCCAGGCAGCGAGCGGACGCGCCTGCTCGACCCGTATGCAACCGTGGCTGAGAGCCCGCTGCGGACGATCGAACAAAGCCTTCTCGTTCGTGTCGTGGAGGAAGATGAGAAGGTCGTTGTCGAGCTCGAACAAGATCTGCCCAAGCGGATTGTTAGGCCCCGGCGGAACGTAACGTGCGCCTTCGTTGCGTATCATCGACGGGGTCGGCGTCCAGGCCGGATTGAATCTGACGGACAGCATGGAAGACAGCAATTCCGGTGTCGGCGTAGCCGGCCGCCCGACGATCACTCGGCTGCGCAGCACAGGTGCGCCATCCTCCAGCGCAATCAGCTCGAAGGACTGGGTATGGACCACAATCGCTTTACCCTGCAAAGGAACGGAGAGCCCTGTGTCTGCTTCGGCTGCCGACTCCGTATGCGAACTCGCCGCCGCCTGATTGCGCGGCGCCTGCCCCTCCGTAGGGCCGCAACCCGCCCCGATGGCGGCGCAACCCAGCGCCAGCACCCCCCGCCGGGTCATGGCGATGCGAGACCGCCTAGTGGGCGACGAGCGCACAGCGATCGCCGGCGAGAATCTGGGCGGTGATGCCGCCCAACACCCATTGGCCCTGGCGGGCGTGGCCATAGGCGCCAGCAACGACCAGATCGGCTTGCAGCTCGCTGGCGATTTCGTCGAGCTGCGAGGCGTTCGCCCCGACCGGCAGCTTCACCTTCGAATCGGCCCTGACGCCATGGTGACCCAGCCAGGCAACAACTTCAGCGACACCACTGCGGGCCTCGGCGACGTCTTCATCATCGGCAATTGCAACGATCGTCGTCGCCATCGCGACCTTGAGAAACGGCAAGGCATCGACAATCGCGCGCCGCGCTTCGCGCGTGTCCTTCCAGGCCACCACGACCCGATCCAGATCAATCGTCGCCGCCCCCGGCGGGACCAGCAGAACGGGGCGACCGGCCGACATCACGAGATCACATATGTCCGGCCGGCGGGTCGCGTCGCCCTGCGCACCGCTGGCCTCGGCGCCAAGCACGATCAGGTCTGCATTCCGCGCCTGCCGCGAAAGATGCTCTGCCAGGGGCAAAACGGTGGTATGCGCCCGCCATTCGCTCCGGCCCTTGAGCTGTGCGACGGCGCGCCGGAACTCCAGCTCGCCTTCCTTGATGTGGCGCGCGATCTCCTTGCGGTCTTCGTCGAACAGGGCCGCGGGAACCGCATAGTCGTGGCAGACCGTCTGGATCGGCCGGCAGGCGGCCAGGCCGATGACGCCGGCGTCGAACTTCGTCGCCATCCGAACGGTGGCGTCCAACACGCGGTCGTTCGGTCGCCCGAGAACCAGACTCGCCATCAGGGTGCTCATCATGTCGACGGGCCTTCGTGGGAATTGGGCATCCATTGACCGCCGGCGCCCTTGTGGAAGTGTCGCTTTACCGCCGCCCAAGCCGTCCGATGGGCGATCTCCTCACGCCTTTGGTCGTGCGTGTGGCTCGCCCAGGCATCGTTGAAGGCTTCGCGATAGAGGTCTTGCGCCCGTGGCGGCAGGTGATGACGAACCGAAGGGGGCAAGGCAGCGTTCGATGGATAAGGCATGAAGGAATCCCACACGTTCCAATCCTTGCAACATCGTTTGCTCCGAAGCTGCCAGCCTTGATCTGACGCAAACTCATCATCGAGATGTCGAGCGGGGTGCTCGCCGCTCAGCCCGGCACGAGCACGGCGGCACCCTGGAACCTGCCGGCCCGCAGGTCCGCAAGGGCCTCGTTGGCACGAACCAGCGGGTAGACGTGCGTCGTCGTATGGACGGCCGCACGAGGTGCGATCTCGAGGAACTCGAGGGCGTCCTGTCGGGTCAAGTTGGCAACCGAAACAACCTGCCGCTCGCCCCAAAGGAGGTTGTAGGGAAATTGCGGAACGTCGCTCATGTGGATACCGCCGCAGACGACCCGGCCGCCCTTGCAGACCGCGCGCAACGCCGCCGGCACCAGCGCTCCCACCGGCGCAAACAGAATGGCCGCATCGAGCGATTGCGGCGGAGATTGCGAGGAGTCGCCCGCCCAGCAGGCTCCGAGAGACAGGGCATGAGCTTGCGCCGCCGTGTCGCCCTTCTGCGTGAATGCGTACACCTGCCGTCCCTGCCAGCGGCAGACCTGCGCGATGATATGGGCGGCGGCGCCGAAACCGTAGAGACCGACGCGAGACGCTTTGCCGGCCATTTTCAAGGAACGCCAACCGATCAATCCCGCGCAGAGAAGAGGCGCCGCCGCAACGGGATCGTCAAAACCGTCCAGAGGGAAGGCGTAAGCGGCATCGGCGACGGCATGCGTGGCAAAGCCGCCATCGCGGCCATGCCCGGTGAAGACCGGCCGGTCGCAAAGGTTTTCCCGGTGAGCGGCGCAGTAAGGGCAATTGCCACACGTATGGCCAAGCCATGGGATGCCGACCCGCTGACCGATGCGATGCGAGGTGACGTCCTGTCCGACCTCGTCGACGATACCTACGATCTCGTGCCCCGGTACGATTGGCCGAACGACATTCGGCAGTTCGCCATCGACAATGTGAAGATCGGTCCGGCACACGCCGCAGGCTTCTATCCGAACGCGGATTTCACCCGGCGCGGGACGGGGGTCGGGCCGCTCCTCGAGAGCAAGTGGCCGACCCGGCGCGGAAAGGACCATCGCCCGCATGGATTTTCTCCTGCTTCGTTCTCCTGCTTCGTTCTCCTGCTTCGTTCTCCGGCCGCCGAAACAAGATGCCCGCGCTTCGCCAGTCTCGAAGGCCGCGAAACTGGTTCTTCAGAGGGCCAGTTCGGGCTCACGCACCGGCGAGCCCTTGGCCGGCTCCTCGACCTCCGTCATCGTTGCTTCGCTCAGGAGCAGCACGCTGGCCACTGAAACGGCATTCTCCAGCGCGATGCGGACGACCTTGGTCGGATCGATTATTCCCGCCTCGACCAGGTCGACATACTGCTTGCGTGCGGCGTCGAAGCCGTAGTTGCCTTTGCCGTCGAGCATGCGGGCCACCGCCACGCCGCCGTCGGTCGACGAATTCTCGGCGATCTGGCGGGCCGGCGCTTCGAGCGCCCGCTTCAGCAGCTGGATGCCGGTCCGTTCGTCGCCTTCCGCCTGAGCCTCTTCACGCGTCACCGCCTCGGTGCAGCGCAACAGGGCCAGGCCCCCGCCAGGCACGATGCCTTCTGCAACCGCAGCCTTGGTGGCGCTGATGGCATCGTCCAGGGCCTCCTTCTTCGCCTTCATCTCGGATTCGGCAGGCGCACCGACCTTGATCACTGCGACTCCGCCTGAAAGCTTGGCCAAACGCTCGCGCAGCTTCTCTTTGTCGTAGTCGCTGGTGGCACTTTCGATTTCTCGACGAATGGCGGCGATGCGGCCATCAATGGCGGCCTTGTCGCCACCACCGCCGATAATGGTGGTGGTGTCCTTATTGACGACGACCCGTTTGGCCCTGCCAAGGCTCGCGATGCTGACATTGGCCAACTTGAGGCCAAGCTCTTCGGAAACGACCTCGCAACCCGTCAGAACCGCCATGTCCTGCAACATGGCCTTGCGCCGGTCACCGAAGCCGGGCGCTTTCACGGCGCAGCTCCTGAGCGCGCCGCGCAGCTGGTTGATGATGAGCGTCGCCAGGGCGTCGCCTTCGACGTCCTCGGCGATCAGCAGCAGAGGCCGTCCGGACTTCACGATCTCGTCGAGAACCGGGAGCATATCCTTCAGGACCGCCAGCTTGCGGTCGCACAGAAGAACATGTGCATCTTCCAGTACCGACTCCATGCGTTCGGAATTTGTAATGAAATAGGGTGAGATGAACCCGCGGTCGAACTGCATGCCCTCCACGACCTCGAGTACGGTCTCGGTCGTCTTCGATTCCTCGACGGTGATGACCCCGTCGTTGCCGACCTTCTCCATGGCGTCGGCCACCAGCTCGCCGATCGTCTGGTCGTTGTGAGCGGAAATGGTTGCCACCTGCACTTTTTCGAGGCGCGTCGACACCGGCCGCGACATCTCCTTCAGGGCGGCGATGGTGGCCTTGGCCGCGCGATCCAGACCACGTTTGAGATCGATGGCGCTGGCCCCCGCCACCACATTGCGAACGCCTTCGGCGAACATGGCATGGGCCAGGACCGTCGAGCCGGAGGTTCCATCGCCCACAAGGTCGCCCGTGCGTTCCGCCGCCTGTCGCAGCATCTGGCCCCCGAGATTCTCCTCGGCATCCTTCAGCTCGAACTCCTTGGCGATCGTGACGCCATCGTTGCAAACCAACGGCGGCCCCCACTTCTTCTGGATCAACACCGACTTCGACTTGGGACCGAGCGTCACCCGGATGGCATCGGCGAGCTGGGTCGCACCGCGCAGTACTTTTTCACGCGCCGCCGACCCGAACATGACGTGCTTGTAGGTCATAAGTGCCTCCGCGCAAACAATGCGAGCCTCTACTGAGGGCGATACCGGGAAGAAGGAGCTGATCTAGATCAAGCTACGAACCGTTCTTTCAACAAGGCCTGATCCACGGCAAAGCCACGCGCCGCAACTACTGAGTGGTCGGCGACAGCGCGCCTCGGATCATCTTCTCGATCATGGGGGCTGCGATCACCGCACGAGCGACGGCAGGCGACGCCTGCGCGGACGCGACGGTGACCGTCGTCGCCTGCACAGGCGGAGCCTTGCACATCATGCCGCCTTGATGGCGACCTGCTTGACTTGTGCGGGAGGGTTGGCCGTCTTGGCGATTTCGAGCGTCAGCACGCCCTTGGCGAACTGCGCCGTGATGCCGTTTCGATCGGCGTCGGCTGGCAGCGTAAAGGCGCGCGTGAAGCTGCCGTAGCTGCGCTCCGAGTAGTGGGTCTTGTCGTCGGTCTGTTCGACCTTCTTTTCACCCGAGATGGTCAGGACGTCGTTCTCGATCTCGACCTTCACGTCCTTCTCGTCCAGCCCCGGCAGCTCGACGGCAACGCTATAGCTCTTGCCGTTCTCTTTCACCTCGACCTTGGGCATGTGGTCGAAGGCGCGCAGGGCACGCGGCTCGCTGCTCGGCGGGAAGTCAGCCCAGCCGAAGGGCCAGCCCCGCATCATGCGATTGAACATCTGGTCGAAGTCCCCGGAAAAGGCCCCGAGGTTACGGGGTGAGGTCAGCGATTTGGCTTCCGTCATGATGTCCTCCGTAGCGGATCTCCTATGATCCAAATGTCATCTACAGGCTTTGCCGTGCATCCTGTTTGATCCGGATCAATCGCCGTGTTGCTTCGAGGCGGTAGGAAGGTGCGCTATTCGAAAGGATCGCGCCATGAAATCGATCAACCCCTATGTCGGCCCGCGCGACCGGATGGTGCTCGAGCAACTTGCCGCCAGAGGGGTGAGCGACCCGCGCGTCCTCGATGCCATGCGCCATGTGGCCCGCGAGGCCTTTGTGCCGGAGGAATTGCGCCAAGCCGCCTACTCCGATCAGCCGCTACCGATCGGCGAAGGCCAGACGATATCGCAACCTTACATCGTCGCCGCCATGGCGGAGGCACTGGGCCTGCGGGGTGACGAGAACGTCCTGGAAATTGGAACAGGCTCCGGCTACGACGCCGCCGTCCTGGCCCACATCGCGCGTGCAGTGCACACGATAGAGCGCATCCCGTCGCTCGCCCGACGCGCCCGGGAGACGCTGCGGCGGCTGGGCTATGGAAGCGTCGAGGTGATCGAGGGCGACGGCAGCGTGGGCTGGAGGCCCAGCGCACCCTACGACGCTATCGTCGCCACAGCCGAGGCGCCACGCATCCCCCCATCCCTGCGCGCCCAGCTCAGGCCGGGCGGCAGGCTGGTGATGCCGGTGGCCGATCCCAGTTGCGGGCAGGCACTGGTGCGCATGATTCGCGGCGACAATGGCCACGACAGGGTGGAAAGCATCCTGCCCGTACGCTTCGTGCCTCTGATCGGTATCGAGGGTTGGCCGGACGATCGGACCTCGTCCGGCCTGACGCGCGAGGGTGCGGGCCTGCACCGGCCATTCGAGGGCCATCGGTGACCCTCGTCGTATCCGTACGACCGCCGCGGCACGAAGCGGTCGAGGTCGTCGAGCGCAAGGGGCTCGGTCATCCCGACTCGATCTGTGATGCCCTTGCAGAGACGCTGTCGCGCAACCTTTGCCGGCATTATCTCGATCGGACTGGCGAGATCCTCCATCACAATGTCGACAAGGCGCTGTTATGCGGCGGAGACGCGGCGCCGGCTTTCGGGGGCGGCCAGGTACTGGCGCCGGTCGAGATCTACCTGGCCGGCCGCGCGGCCGGCACCGCGGGCAACGATCGCGTGCCGCTCGACGAGATCGCCATCGAAGGATCGCGCGCATGGTTGCGCGACAATCTCCACGCCTTCGACGTCGACCGACATGTGCGTGTGCACAGCGTCCTGCGGCCGGGCTCCAAGGCCCTTTCGGAACTGTACAAACGAAACCGGATGATCGGCGCGAGAACCCTGGCAAACGACACCTCGATCGGCGTGGGCTACGCACCGCTCAGCGCACTCGAATTCCTGGTCCTTCGCACCGAGAGCCTGCTGAATGGTCGGCAGCGCAGTTCGCACCATCCGGCTTGGGGCGAAGACATCAAGGTCATGGGAGTCCGGCAGGGAACGGCCGTCTCGCTGACGATTGCCTGCGCCATGATCGACCGCTGGCTTTACAGCATCGAGGAATACTTTGCCGAGACCACGGCGATCCGGCGCAAGGTGCAGGATCTGGCCGCCGAGCACGGCTTCGACCAGTGCCAAGTGCATGTCAATGCCGCGGACGATCCTGACGGCGGATCGCTCTACCTGACGGTGACCGGCACCTCGGCCGAAGCCGGCGACGATGGCGAGGTCGGCCGCGGCAACAGGGTGAATGGTTTGATCACGCCAGGCCGCCCGATGAGCCTGGAGGCTGCGGCTGGAAAGAACCCTGTCAGTCATGTCGGCAAGATCTACAACGTGATTGCGCGGGACATCGCCGAAGCGCTGGTCAGCGAGATTGCGGCCGTCGCCGGTGCCGAGTGCTGCCTCGTGAGCGAGATCGGCAAACCTGTAGAGACACCTGCTTTGACGCACGTCCGGCTCGCCACACACGATGGCAGCCCCGCCGATCGGCTCGAGTCGGCCGTAGGCGAGATCGTGACGCGGCAGACGCGTGGCATCGCCGGCCTGGTCGACCGTTTCGTCGCCGGCACGCTTCAGCTTTTCTGATACCGATCGGCGCGGGAACTGCAGCCATGAACGACCGTACCGATACGCAGTCACCGCTCAGAGTGAGCTTTCAAGGCGACGCCGACGAGCAGGTGCACCGCTTCATCGTCGAACAGGCGGAGGCACTGGAGCGCCTCTATGGCGCGTTCGCCTACTGCCACGTCATCGTCGAGGCGCCGGAGGTCAGGGACGGTCGCTACGGAGCGAGCCTTTTTCTCACCATGCCCGACGACGCGGAGGTCTGCGTCGATTGTCATGGCCCTCTCGATGACCGCTTCTGCGATCCCAGGTTTGCCGTCTCGGAGGTATTCCGCCGCGCCCAACGGCTGATCGCAAGTCGATCGAGTCGGCGGCACGGCGGAGGAAAGACCATGCACGACGAGATCACGGGAGAGGCTGGTCGTGTGGGGCGGAGGCATCCTTGAAATTCATCGAGATCGCCTGGCTTTGCGAATGCCTCACCGCACATCGCCTCATGTCGACGCCGGCAACCCCGGCGCTTGCCGTGCTCACGACCCACTAAGAACATAGGTATTCGATGGTCCGCATACTGGCCGAAGCGGGCGACGCGCATTTCCACGTAGCCATTCGCGAAGCTCCTCCCCTCACCCTGCATGGCCGCTCGTGCTGGCGGACCGACGGCAACAGCCCGGTGAGGATCGTGCATGACCGCGCCACGGTGTTCTTCTCCCGCTATCAACCTCATGGCCATACCTTGCGTCGATGCGGCCCCCGCGACCTGGCCTTCACCGACCAACCCGTTCCCGTAAGACTGGTCAACGATAGCGATCCGCGCGTCGGCAAGTGGATCGAGGCGATCTGGCAACCACCGAGCGGGCCCTTGCGCGGCTGGTACCATGCCGAAGAACCAGCCGCCTGCACCGAGGCGCAACTCCACGTACCATTTATCGGCGAAGCCGAGTCGGACGATGACGGCTTGACATGGCGATGCGTCCGAGAGCTCCTGCGGCTCCCGGCCGATCAAGCGGATTGTGGATGGCGGAACGGCTTCTTTGCCGGAGGTTATGGCGACCTGAGCGTCGTGCCCGATCGCAGCGGGCGAACGCTCTACCTTTTCTTCTCGAGTTATCACCCCGCCGAAGACGCCCAAGGCGTGGCGGCGCTCCGGCTGCCTGCGGACACATCTTCGGCGACGCCCTCGTGGTGGACGGCCTCAGGCTGGCGGACCGTGGGCGAGCTTCGCCCCAAGCCGATCTGGCCAGCCGTTCGCGGCTTTCGACACCGCGACCCCGACTGCTTCTGGGGACCGGCCGTTCACTACAACCATGCCCTCAAGGCCTACGTAATGCTGCTCAACCGCACCGCCGGCGGCGACGGCGATCTGCTTCAGGAAGGCATTTACGCCAGCATGAACGACGCGATCGACGATCCTGGCAAGTGGACCACACCATTGCGGATCGTCCAGGGCGGCGCTTGGTATCCCCAGGCGGTCGGGCTCGGGGAAGGCTGCGGCGACACCGAAGTGGCCACGGCCGCGCGCTTCTTCATGGCAGGATTCTCGGGTTGGGAGATCGAGTTCGCCAGCCCGGCCGCCTCGGGGACGACGAACCGGCCCCTCACCTGCACGAAGCAGGACTTCGCCGAGATGTTCGGTGCCGACCGCCGATGTCCCTGGTAGCCGTCCCGGCGGGCTCAGACGATCTTTCTCAAGGTGGCAACCCGCTCGGCTGCCGCGACCGCTTCCATCGTCCTGGCGACACTTTCGGGATTGACGCTGATCGAATCGATGCCGAGTTGCGTTAGAAAGGCTGCGATGTCGGGATAGTTCGCAGGCGCTTCGCCGCAGATGCCGACATGCCGGCCGTTGCGCCGTGCGCCGGCGACTGCCTGGCGCAGCATTTCCATGACCCCCGGGTCGCGTTCGTCGAAGTCGAAGGCAACGAGGTCGGAATCGCGATCGACGCCGAGAACGAGCTGCGTCAGGTCGTTCGAGCCGATCGAGAAGCCATCGAACAGCTCGGCAAACGCATCGATCTGGATGACGTTGTTGGGTATCTCGCACATGACGTAGATTTCGAGGCCGTTCTCTCCGCGCTTCAGCCCGTTGCGCGCCAGCGCATCGATGACCCGTGCAGCCTCGTCGACGCGCCGGCAGAACGGCACCATGACACGGACATTCACGAGCCCCATGTCGGCCCGCACCCGACGCAGCGCGGCACACTCCAGCGCAAAGCCCGGCGCGTAGGCCGGATGGGCGTAGCGCGCGGCGCCGCGGAACCCCAACATGGGATTCTCCTCCTTGGGCTCGAAATCGGTGCCGCCGATCAGCTTGGCATACTCGTTGGTCTTGAAGTCGGACAGTCGGACGATCACCGGCTTGGGATAGAATGCCGCCGCGATCGTGCCGATACCCTCGGAGAGGCGTTCGACAAAGAACGCCGAAGGCGTTGCATGGTGACGCGTCAGCTCTGCAATGCGCGTGCGATCGGCTGGCAAGGAGACCCGGTCAGGACATGCGAGCGCCATCGGATGAATGCCGATGTGATCGCTGATGATGAACTCCATGCGCGCAAGGCCTACGCCCTCGTTGGGGCGCATTGCCGTCTTGAACGCAAGATCCGGGTTGCCGAGATTGACCATGACCGGCGTGCGCGGCTGGGCCAGGGCCGCGACGTCCACCTTCGAAACCTCGATCGGAATGAGGCCGGCATAGACCCGGCCGGTCTCGCCCTCGGCGCAGGAAACGGTCACCTCCGCGCCGTCCTTCAGCGTTTGCGTTGCGCCGGCTGCACCGACGATGGCGGCAATGCCGTGCTCGCGCGCGACGATCGCGGCGTGGCAGGTACGGCCACCGCGATCGGTGACGATGGCAGCCGCCTTCTTCATCACAGGTTCCCAGTCGGGACTGGTGGTAGCCGCGACCAGCACGTCGCCAGGCCGGAAAGCCGCCAGATCGGCTGCAGCGTTCACCACCCGCACCATGCCACCGGCCGCCCTTTCGCCGACGGCGCGGCCTTCGAGGAGGACCTTCCCGCCACCGCGCAGCGCGAAGGTTTCGAAGGTGGCCGCATCCCTGCGGGACACCACCGTCTCGGGTCGGGCCTGGACGATATACAGTTCGCCGTCGGGACCGTCCTTCGCCCATTCGATATCCATCGGCCGATCCTGACCGGCAAGCTGCGAGTAGTGCTCTTCGATGCGGATCGCATAGTCGGCCAGCTCGAGCACCTCTGCATCGCTCAGACAGTAACGGGCCTGCTCGTCGGCCGGTGTGTGGACATAGGCCGTGGCACCCGCCGCCCCCTCGCCATAGACAAGCTTGCGCTGCTTGCCCCCCAGCGCGCGACGCAATACGCAGCGGCGGCCTGCACGGAAGGTCGGCTTGTGGACGTAGAATTCGTCGGGGTCGACGCGGCCTTGCACGATGCTCTCGCCCAAGCCCCAGGCGCCCGTGACAAACACGACGTCCCGAAATCCCGATTCCGTATCGAGGGTGAAGATGACGCCGCTCGACGCCTGGTCCGACCGGACCATCTTCATGACGCCGACGGACAAGCCGATCTTGAGATGATCGAAGCCGTTGGCGTTGCGATAAACGATGGCGCGGTCGGTGAATACCGAAGCGAAGCAGTTACGGCAGGCCTCGACCAGTTCTTCGAGACCACGCACGTTGAGAAAGCTCTCGTGCTGGCCGGCAAAGCTCGCCGTGGGCAGATCCTCGGCCGTCGCTGAACTGCGCACGGCGACAGACAGGCCAGCGCCGTATTCGGCCTCGAGCCGGCGGTAGTGCTCGGCAAGAAGCGCCCGTATGGTCTCGGTGCCGGCGGCCTCGTAGACGATCGACCGCGCCTCGGCGGCCGCATGAGCAAGCTTGACCACATCGTGGCCGCCGACGCCCTCGAGCAGCGCCTGGAGACGCGGCCAGGCATTGGCGGCAGTGAGAGCGGAGCGGTAGACGTCTGCCGTCAGCGCGAAGCCATTGGGTACGCGGACGCCCTGTTGGGACAAGGCGGAGTACATCTCCCCCAGCGAGGCGTTCTTGCCGCCGACCGAAGAGATATCGGCGGCCCTGATTTCCTTGAACCAGCGCACCTCTTGCGCGGTCATGGCAATCCCTCCTTGGTCCGCCGGCCGAGGCCGCGGAACGCTAGACGCCCATGGTTACGGCGGCAGGAATCGATCGCAGATGATTCTTCACACGCCTGACGCCGGGCACGTTCTCGGCAGCCACGCGATAGGCGTTTCGTACTTCGTCGTCCTGCACAAAGCCCCACAGATGGACGACGCCGTCGTTGGCGAAGACATTGGTCGGCCACTTCGACACCCACGGACGATGGGCGAGCGCTTCGATGACGGTCTGGCGCAGCTCCTTGTCCGTTGGCCGCACCACAGGACCTTCCGGCTCTCTCGAGAGCAGTGCTTCGAGAAGATCGGCCCGGCTCACGACGCCGACGAGCTTCCCGGCCCGTACGATCGGGATGCGCTTGATGCTGTGCCTTTCGATCAGATCCACCAGTTCCGCCAAGGTCGCCTCTTCCTTGGCCGTCACGACGTCTTTTGTCATGACATCGGAGATACGTCGCGCATGCGTCGCCACGAAGTCATGCGCCGCGCCGGCTTCGCTCTCCAGCAAGCGCGACAACCAGGACTTCCTGGGCGACGTGCCGATTTCGACGCGCCGAACGAGGTCGGCCTCGCTTAGAATACCAACAAGCTCGTCCTTGTCGTTGATGACCGGGACGGCGCTGACGTTGGCGCCAAGCATGAGTTCGGCCGCATCGAAGATCGTGTCCTTCGCGTTGAGGCAAACAACGCCCTTGGTCATGATGTCCTTGGCTTGCATAAGCTGTTCCTCCGGATTCTGCGTGTAATTTCCGATCAGTATGCTACCCGTGGACGGCCCTGCTTTGAGCCAAATCAAGCACCCAGGCGACGATCGCGCAGAGTCTGCACTCCCGCCCTCTCGCGACGCCCGCAAGGAGAACCATCGGGCCTCGCCAAGCGCTGCCCTCGACGTCGGCGCTTTGGCCTGCCGTCAGATCCGAAACCGACGCTCCCTCTCCGGGAAGCGGCTCACCCAAGCAGCATCGTGGCGCCCTGAACCTGGGGTGTCGTCCCGGTCAAGGTGAGGCTGGTGAAGAGTCGGGCAATTCGTGTCGCTTCTTCGGTGTAGTCGTTCGCGGCCCGCAAGCCCCACTGCTGCTGAATGGTGAGCACGCTTTCGAGATCCCGCGCCGACATCAGGGCGGACCAGCTGCGATGGTTCTCTGCGATGCGCCGATTTGCGAACTTCGCGAGCTCGCTTTGCCAGGCAACCCCCGCCGAGGCGCAGGCCTCGAAGCAGTCGCCGCCCGTCGACATCACCGCCGCGGCCGCGGCAGGCCATGGAGCGCCGAACAACGCATTGTCTGAAGATGCATGGGTCATGGCGTCCTCCGCTTACGACTTGTTGAACGATCTAGTGATTAAGACCCTGCAGGGCAGATCTGTTGCACAGGCCGATAGAGCGGCCAGCAGGCTGCAGACGGATCAGGCCGCTGCGGGCGAACTGGGTGAGCGTGCGCGAAACGGTTTCGATGGTGAGGCCGAGATGATCGGCGATATCCGAACGTTGCATCGGCAAGTCCAGCTGCTCGTCCTCCCCGCAGAGGCGATGCGCCAGGTCGAGGAGGAACGTCGCCAGCTTCTCCTGGGCCGTCTTGCGCCCGAGCAGCAGCATGTGCTCCTGGGCGCGTTCGAGGCTGCGCAACGTCGACGACATGATCTTGTCTCGGAAAGCCGGGTCATCCTGGATCAGTGCGGTCAGCCGGCTGCGCCGGTAGGCGATCACGGAGGCGTTACCCAAAGCCTCAGCGGAGAAACGATGCTCGGCACCAGCCTCCAGGCCGAAGATATCGCCCGGCAAGTGGAAGGCATCGATCTGTCGGCGGCCGTCCTTCAGCAGCTTGTATGAACGGATGGCGCCGGACACGACCTGGTAGAAATACTCGGTGTCGTCACCCTCGGCGAAAAGCTCCTCATCCTTGGACAACGCCATCTGCGTGCCCTCCGGCGGCCCCAATCGCGTCGACGCCCGCAGACCGAAGTTGGCTGGATACTTCGAAGCGTTCGCTGCGGTATGGAGCTGCATCGCTCTCTCCCTCGAAGGCAATTGATGCTCGTCGAGTAGCCCTTCGATCGCAAGTCCGCCATTCAGGTTTTGAACTTAAGGGATTCTACGTAGCCTGGCCCGGCAGGCGCAGCTGCCCGTCGGGTCTTCAGCGACGCCGGGCCTGAAAGACAACGGTTGCCAGGAGGGCTGCGACCAAAAAGACGGTTCCGACGATCAGCGCGGCGTAGATACTTCCCAAAGCGAGCGCCAGCGCTTGATAGCCGGCAAATGTCAGGAAGCAGAGGCTGACGGCGAACAATCCGGCAATCAACCCGTAGGCTGCAACCACCGAGCCGGTCCGCCGAGCGGCGTTGTCGGCGGCAACGGCGCCCAAAAGGGCGATCGACTTCACGACGGCCGCAATCAACGACCCGCCCTCAGGTCCCGGGCCGCTCATCGGCGCACCAGCATCGCCAGCAGGAAGCCTGTTGCCGCTGCAATGGCGACGGCAGTCCAAGGTTGGACGCGGATCGCTTCTTCGACCTGCCGCCTACCCTGCACCACGGCTGCCTCTACTTCCTCTGAACTGTCGGCCAGCTGCTCGGCCAGCGCGCCGGCATGCTTGGCAATTCGTCGCGCCGCGTCGCGTGCACTCTTGGCCGCTTCGCTGCCCTCCGCCTTTGCCATTTCCTCGAGTGCCGCTGCCAGTTGCTCCAGCTGCTCGCGCAGCTTCATCGGTTCGGTACCAAGGTAGCCGTACGTGTCCTTTGTGCCCTTCTCCATACCTGCCTCCCTGGAAAGACACCGACAAGGTGACGGCAGACGAAGCGCGGCGTGTTGACCTGCATCAAGTGCGCAACAACTCTCCACTAGGAATGGAACGCCTTCCGCCAAAACGGCTTGATCAGTTCCATCAGCAACAGGATGGAAAGCCCCGCCGCGACCGAGACGGCCAGATCATGGATGTGAAATGGACCGAAGCGGAAGAGCGCCATGGCTGGCGGCCAGGTCAGCGCAATCGTCAGGACAATGGCGACCGCTGCCAGCAGCAGCCACAGAAAGGTATTGGGCCGCCGCAGGGCGACGATCAGAGACGACGAGAACGATCGGTTCACCAGGATAAGGCTGATGTTGATCAACACCAGGGACGTGAACATCACCGCGCGCAGTTCTTCTTCCGTGGCGCCCCGCTCGAGACCTGCAAAGAAGACGGCCGCCAGCGCTGCGAGCGCGAGGCCGCCCTGCAGAAGGCTCCAGCCGACCAAGGCCGGCGACAGCAGCCGGCTTTCTGTCGACCGCGGCGGACGTTTCATCACATCGCGTTCAGCGGATTCCGCCTCGAAGACGATCGAGCAGGCAGGGTCGATCACCATCTCCAGAAAGGCGATATGTACGGGCATCAGCATGAACGGCAAGCCGAAGAGCAGCGGCAGCAGCGCCAGCCCGGCGATCGGTACATGCACTGCCACGATGTAGACGCTGGCCTTGCGCAGATTGTCGTAGATGCGCCGACCCAGGCGGATCGTCCGGACGATCGAGCCGAAGTCGTCGTCCAGAAGTACGATGGACGATGCCTCGCGGGCGACATCCGTGCCGCGGCCGCCCATGGCGACGCCGATATGGGCGGCCTTGAGCGCCGGCGCGTCGTTCACGCCGTCGCCGGTCATTGCGACGATCTCGCCATTGGCCTTCAGCGCCTCGACGATGCGCA
Organism: Pseudomonadota bacterium; assembly: GCA_020160995.1. Taxonomy (GTDB): domain Bacteria; phylum Pseudomonadota; class Alphaproteobacteria; order Reyranellales; family Reyranellaceae; genus Reyranella. The sequence continues at coordinate 38,478 of JAIUOY010000162.1, forward strand.
GTTTCTGCTCCGGCATGATACGGGCGCACACATTGGTGGACTGCAGACTCCGCCGCAGTCCGGCCTGGTCGAGCCGTGCGAAATCGGCCCCCTCCATCACATGTTCGGCCTTGAGCCCGGCGCGCTCCGCGATGGCATGAGCCGTTGCCCGATAATCGCCTGTGAGCATGATGACGCGCACATTGGCCGACTGGCACTCGGCGATGGCGGCCGGAACATTTGCACGCAGGGGATCGGCAAAGCCCAGTAGTCCGACGAAACGGAAAGCGATGGATGCTTGCGACTCGGGCAATTCACCGGACGGCAGACAGGCCTCGGCGACGCCGAGAATCCGCATACCGTCGCGGGCCATATCATCGGTCGTACGGCGTAACCACGTGAACGTGTCTTCGCCCAGGCGGCAAAGACCGGCAATCGCCTCCGGGGCGCCCTTTGCCACGGCACACCGCTTTCCATTGTCCTGCCGCAGCCAGACGTTGGTCATGGCGAGAAGATCGGGCTTCAGGCCATAGCAGCGCACCAACGCCCTGCCGGCCTGGAGGCCTGCCAGCCCGCCCGGGCGCCGCGCGACCAGTTCGGCCAGAGCCAGTTCCATGGGCTCCGACGGCTGCGGAGCGCTCGCAAGCATCGCGATCTCCACCAGCGGCGCCAGCGCTTCCGGAACGGCGCTGCTCTCGGCGCGGCGCCAGTGAGCCTCCGGCGAGCGAAGCTCGACAACCGTCATGCGATTTTCCGTAAGAGTTCCCGTCTTGTCGGTGCACAGGACCGTAGCGGCGCCGAGCATCTCGATGGCCGCGGCCCGACGCGTCAGCACTCGGGCCCGTGACAGACGCCAGGCGCCCATGACCATAAAAGCAGTCAAGACGAGTGGAAATTCCTCGGGCAGCATGGACATGCCGAGCGCGATGCCACCCAGTACCGCCTGCAACCAGTCGCCATGCACCAGGCCGTAGAGCACAATGACGAATAGGCTCGCGGCGATGCCGAAAGCGGCGAAGACGCGCACGAGTTGACGAGTCTCGGTCTGCAGATGGGGCGGCTCGGTCGCGATCGTTCGGAGCGCCTGCCCGATCCGCCCCAGCTCACTGCGCGAACCCGTTGCCTGAACGATAGCCAGCCCGTCGCCGCGGATGACCAGGGTCCCGGAATACACGAACGGCGTGCGGTCGCCGCCCGGTCGCTCCAAGGTCGGTTGAGCAGACGCCTCCACCTTGTGAACGGCCACCGATTCGCCCGTCAACAACGACTCATCGACCATTAGGCCATTCGCCCGGGCAATGACCGCATCGGCGGGCACTCGATCCCCTTCGAGCAGCACGATTGCGTCGCCGCGGACGACTTCGCGACCCGGAATACGCTTTCGGTTGCCGCTCCTGACGACGAGGGCGCGCGGGCTCGCCACGTCCCGCAAGGCATCGAGCACGCGTTCGCTGCGTGTTTCCTGGATGATCGTGATGGACACCGAGATGGTGGCAAAGGCGAGCAGCATCGCGGCCTCGGTGAGGTCGCCTAGGACGAGATAGACAGCACCGGCGCCCAATAGCAGGGCGAACATGGGCTCGCGCAGCACGTCCCCGACGATTCGCAGAATGTTTCTGCGATCCGCCGACGGCAGGTCGTTGAACCCCTCCGCCCGAAGACGCTGGTTCGCCTCCTCTTCCGTCAACCCGACCGGATCGGAGGCGTCACCGCTCACTCTGGCCGAACTCATCGCTGCCCTCTCTCCGCAAGGGTCTTCCACGCAATGGGTGTCTCCACCACCACAGGCAGATCGCCTTCATGGCCAATCGACCACGGATTAGCCGAAGAGAAGCTGACCCACGTCAACCCGGCCGCGGCAAGGCTTCCTCGGCGCCGTCCGAGAGCCGCCTCAACGCATCGACGAACAGCCGGTACTTGACCTCCACAACAGACAGTTCTCGTCCCCAGTTCACCAGATCCCCCCAGGGATCGTTCAACTTCGCAATCCCGCCGACGATCGCCACGACGGTACCGACTTCGATGCGACCTTCGAGCGCCAGCCAGCCGCCGACTCCGAATGCCACCGCTACCGCCGAGTGATGCATCACATTCATCAGCAGGTTCATCGTATACTTCAGCTTATAAATGCCCATGTTCAGGGTGAAGACGTGCGCGATCGGCGCCGTTGCCCACTCCCAACTTCCATTCGCTCCCCCTGCCGCCTTGACGATGTCGCCGCTGAGGCTGCGCTTGGTGAGGATGCGGGCTTGCGCGCGGCGATTGATGGCCGCTTGGATTAAGGGAACAAAGACCAGCTGCGGCAGGAAGAAGACGAGCACCAGCAGTGTCAAACCGAGGTCGAGGTAGAGCATGTAGCCCAGCACGCTGACGAGGATGCCCCCCTGGAGCAACGGCTCGGAGACGCTGATGCCGGTGAAGCCGCCGATCGGCTCGACTTCTTCGAGGATGACCGCGATCTCCACGCCGGCATCGGCGGCAGTCGTTTCGCGGGCGGCTTCGGCAGTGTCGCCCGCTGTGATCCGCAGCGAACGGACCGAAGCTTCCGCCACCCATCCGCGATAGACGTTGAGCGCGAGCTTGAGACTTTGTTCGGTGAGGGCCACTCCGGCATAGGTCGCCGCAAGCCAGAGGATGGTGGCGAAAGCGCCATGGTCGACGATGGTGTTGACGATACGCCGCTGCAGCTCAAGCGGTACGGCGCTCAGCAGAAAGACTGCAATCGACAGGACCGCCAGCCCAGCCTGGTGTTTGCCAGTTCTGCAGAACGCATAGCCGATAATGGTGCTGGGCATGGCATCGGCCCGACACCTAAGTAAGTGGAGCCAGCGCGTCACGAATGTTCTCGACCAGAGCGGAATCGGACAGGGGCTTCTCGAGCACGCGCGTCAGGCCCGAGCCGCGCGCGAGGTCGCGCAGCCCCTTGGTGACCCGGGCGCTGATCAGAATAGCCGGCAAGACCACATTCCGGCGACGCAGTTCGACGATCAGTTCGATGCCATCGATGGCCGGCATCCGGTAATCGACGACCAGGCAGCCCCGCTCCGGCAGGTTGTCGGCTGCCAGGATGGCCCGAGGACCGTCATAGAGCAGGACGTTGAAGCCCTCGACCTCGAGAGCGAACTTGAGAGCCGCGCGCACGGCGGCGTCGTCATCCACGACAACTACTGTTTCCCTGACCGCTGGCATCACCCGACCCTGGCAAGAGCACCCCGCTCACTACCACTTTGGCCGGACCTGCCGGCCGAGCGTTGATCTGGCGCAAATGCACCCTTGATTTGGTCGGATTAGCGCTCGGCGCCCTCGACCAGGACCATGCGTACGAGATCGGACAGGCTGTCGGCTTGCATCTTGGTCATCACATTGGCGCGGTAGATCTCCACCGTGCGCGGACTGATGCCGAGCTCATAGGCGATCACCTTGTTGACCTTGCCCGCCACCAGCCGCTCCAGAACCTCGCTCTCGCGTTCCGAGAGCCGCTGGACGCGGTCCCTGATTGCCGCCCTCCGGGCGTCGCGCTCGCTGTCCCTGGCTCGGCGAGCCAGGGCCGAGCGGATCGCCGACAGCAGAATCTCGTCGTCGAACGGCTTTTCGATGAAATCGATGGCGCCTGCCTTCATCGCTTCCACGGCGAGGGGCACATCGCCATGCCCGGTCATGACGATGACCGGCAGGGCAGTCCTCATCTCGTGGAGACGCCGCTGCAGTTCCAGCCCGTCCATCTGCGGCATCCGGATGTCGGTTATCACACAGCCTTCCTGAACCTCTGGAAGAACATCCAGGAAGGCAACAGCCGACTCGTGAACCCGGACGGCGAGGCCAGCCGAGCTCAACAGGAAGGCCAGCGACTGCCGCACCACCTCATCGTCGTCGATGACGTGAACCACCCGATCAGTCGGCACGGTCCGCCTCCTCAACGTCGGCGGTGCGCAACGTAAAGCGGAAGACCGTCCCACCGCCTTTTCGGTCTTCTACCCAGATCTTGCCGCCATGGGATTCGACGATGGTCCGACAGATCGAAAGACCCAACCCCATGCCCTTGCGCTTGGTCGTCACGAAAGGCTGAAACAGGTGACGGGCGACTTCCGGCGCGAGGCCGGCGCCGGTGTCCGAGACACTTACCTCGACCATTTCGCCCGGCTCGGCGACGCTGGAAATCTCCAGCCGCCGATCGTTCGCTGTTTCTGTCAGAACCTCGATGGCGTTGCGGATCAAATTGACCAGGACCTGCTGGATCTGAATACGGTCGGCCAGCACAAGATCGGCTTCGGGGTCGAGCCGGAAGGACACCGCGACTGCATTTTCCCGAGCCCCCATCAGGGCAAGCGTGCTGGCGTCCTCGATCAGCTTGGCCAGGCTCTCGATCCGGCGGTCGCTTTCCCCGCGTGCCACGAACTCGCGCAGGCGACGAATGATGTGCCCGGCCCGCAGGGCTTGGTCGGCCGCCTTGCGAAGAGCTTCGCGGAGCATCGGAGCGGACTCGTACTCCGCACGATCGAGCAGTCGCTGACATCCTCTCAAATAATTGGCAATGGCGGTCAGGGGTTGGTTGATCTCGTGTGCCAATGTCGAGGCCATTTCACCCAGAGCGGTGAAGCGCGACATGTGGGTCACTTCCGACTGCAGCTCCTTCAGCCGGCTTTCGGTCAGCTGCTGATCGGTAAGGTCGCGGATGAAGCCGGTAAAGTAGTGCCGTTCCGCGGAGCGCAGCTCGCCGACAGTCAGATGCATCGGGAAGGTTGTCCCATCCTTGCGCTGTCCCACGACGATGCGGCCGATGCCGATGATCCTGCGTTCCCCGGTGGTCAGATATCGCTTGAGATAGGAATCGTGCTGCTCGCGGTCCGGGGACGGCATGAGCTGGCTGACGTTGCGGCCTTGCACCTCATCGAGGCCGTAACCGAACAGATGCTCCGCGGTAGAGCTCAGCGATTCGATACGCCCCTGCTCATCAATGATGATCATGGCGTCCGGCACGGTTTGCAGAATGGAGCGCAGCCTAGCCTCGGCCGCATCCAGGGCCAGCGCCATCGCCGAGTATTTGCGCCCCGCATTGGGAAGTGCACTGCCTGCCGGCTCGAGACTGTGAAGAATCCACTTCACGTCGCCGGCAGCGTCGAGGACGGGCATGTTGACTGCTGCCGCGCGATGGGACTCAAGCCCGGTAGCGACGAAGCCGCAAGCCACAGGCAACATGCCCAGCGGCAGATGATGCGGCCGGCGGGTCCGGCAAACCACTTCAAGGGAATCGATCAGGCGATCAAGAACCCGCCCACTCGAGAATGCGTCGCGAACGGATCGACCGATCAGCGCATCGTGGGGCACTCCATGGATCGCGATATAGGCCGTGTTGCAGGCGACAATGGTGAGATCGGGCGCCAACACGAGTTCAGCTGCTTGCGATGCCGCAAGCAACTGGGCAGCGTCAGGGGACCCCAACACTTGGGTTGCAGGCTGATCCATCAATCCCGCCTCCAGCGCGGCACGCCAGCATCGGATGCCACGGAACGCCGATCACGATCGGCTTGCCGCCTCCATATTCTCCGCTTGTCCGCGACGTGGTGCAAGGTCCAGATCAACCAGAAGTATACCAACCCGGCTGGCCGACGACGCCCACTCCGCCAGCCGCGGATAGTTGTCGACCAGCCAATTGAAGGCGCCCTGGACCGCGGCAAAGGCCGCCGCAGCTTGTGTCACCTCTCCCAGCAGCATGGATCCGTCCAGGTATTTGGGCACGCACAGAATCAGGCCGACGAGGGGGGCGAGCAGCGTATTGCCATGAGACACCAGGGTTGTGCGGACATGCTGCCAGCAAAGCCGCCGCCACTGCCGGATGACTTCGGCAAGCGCGAAGCCCACGGGCGCGCTCGGCCGGGCGGGCAGGTCCTCGACCAGGGAGGGTGCCGTGCGCAGCCGCGCAACCGCGAATTTGAGTTCCGATTCGGCCTGGTTCTTTCTTTCGATGACGGGGGCCATGTTTCTGCCGACCAACACCATGGCGGCCGTGGTCGTCATCGCATAGAGAATGCTCGCGAAGACGAGATAGCCCGGCAGCTCCGACCCGCCGACAGCCAAAGCCCCTCCAACCGTCCACAGGACTGCGATGAATGTCGCCGCGGTGAGCGCCGAGGCCAGCAGTCCGACAAGAAGGTCGATCGGAGCATCCGTCGCAACGCGCGCATCCTCGGCAATGCGGTATTCGGCAAGCTGAGGCTCCCGGGCGCGCGCTTCGATCCGGCGGTAATTGTCATTGTCGAGCCAAAGGCCGAGCAGATGCGAGGTCAACCATTCACGCCACCGCCTTTGAAAAGTCATTCGCCCCCACACGGCGATGACGGCGAGAAGGATGCTCGCGGCCGCGAGCGCCGGCAGCAGGTAGGTCTGGTGGCGAATGCGCAGAGCGTCGCGCTGCTCCAGAGCATTGAAGAAGTCGCGGTTCCACAGGTTCAGGCGGTACTGCACCACCAGCTGCGAGACGACGCAAACGAAGAGCAGGCCCATCAACATCCAGGGCGTCCAACTGTCGGGACCCGTCCAGAAGCCCAAGGCGCTGCGCCAGAAGCGACGCAGCGGTTTGACGCCTACCGCAGTTGTCTCGTCACCGTTCATCGACTGTGCCATCGGCCGGCGGAGCCCCGCCACAAGCCCGCGCCAGCACTTGCAATCCAACGAACGTCGGTTCGGACCGGACGATCACCCCCGTGGGAATGCCGGCGAGATAGTGGCTGAGCCGGCCTTTGCTTTCAAAACGCGCCCGGAAACTGGTCTGTGGCAGATGATCGGCGATCCTGGGAACGATGCCGCCGCCAATGAGGACGCCGCCCCTTGCCCGGAACATCAAAGCCGCATTGCCTGCCACGGAGCCGAGGAAGGCGCAGAAAAGATCCAGGGCGGCACGCGCGCGCGGCGACCGCCCGTCCAGGGCGGCACGGGTGACCTGTTCGGGCGTATGCAGTGGTCCGTCGCCGCCGCCATGCCCATCGCCCAAGGCGGTATAGAGGTTCAGCAAACCACCGCCCGAGAGGACACGCTCCGCCGACACATGACCGAACCGCCGGCGCAGTATTTCGATGATCGCCGCCTCGTGCTCGTCGGATGCGGCGAGAGTGGCGTGACCGCCCTCGCTGGCCATCACGCTTGCCCGCCCGCTTCCGGGAACAAAACAGGCCATGCCCAGGCCTGTCCCGGGAGCGATCACCGCGACAGGCTGGCTGGCGACAGCGTTGTGATGGCCGATGCTTCGGACGTCTTCCGGACCGAAACCCGGGGCGGCCCAGGCAAGCGCCTCGAGATCGTTCACGATGTCGACGGTGCGCCAACGGAACGTCCGCTTCAGTTCGTCGCTCTCCAACACCCAGGAGGCATTGGTGAGAGCACATCGGCCCCCCTCGACCGGGCCGGCGCAGGCCAGCACGGCACTGTCGACGTTACCGACATTGTCCTGCCCATTCAGGAAGTGCCTGATGGCGTCGCCGGCATTGGCATAAGCCCCCGTCATCATCGATTCGATCGGGCCGATCTGCGATCCCGAAAGGAGCGCGAATCGGGTGCGAGTGCCGCCAATGTCGGCGAGAAGGCAACTGTTCATGACGCCACCTTCATGGCTTCCGATCGAATCAAAGCCGCATACCAGCGCGCCGAGGCCTTCGGGATGCGCCGCTGGGTGGGATAGTCGACATAGACCAGGCCGAAGCGATTGGCATAGCCTGCGCCCCATTCGAAATTGTCGAGCAGCGACCAGACGAAGTAGCCGCGGACATCCGCGCCCAGCACGACGGCATCGCGCAAGGCCCCGGTATACTGCGCCAGGTAGTCGATGCGTTCCCGATCGTCGATCTCGCCGGCTGCATCCGGCTTCTCGACGGCGCCCGCGCCGTTCTCGAGTACATAGATCGGCAAGGCATAGCGCTCGTGGGCATCCAACAGCGTGTCGCGGAACGCAGCTGGATCGACCTGCCAGCCAATCGGCGAGCGCGGGACGTCCGGCGGCGCATCGGCCCAGGCAAAACCCAATGGCGCCGCCGGGTCGGCCTTGGCGTAGATGGGCGAATAGTGGTTGATGCCAAGCCAGTCGACCGGGCGGCGAATTCGCTCCATGTCGCCTGCCTGGCGATGCGGCTCGATACCGCGCTGTATCGAAGCCGGGTAGTCGCCCAGGATCTGGGGATCGGGGAAAGCGCGATTCCAGAAGTCGTCCAGCATCGCTGCAGCGGCGCGATCCGGCGCGGTCGGCCGAACCGGACGGCTCGGCTGCATATTGTGGATCGCGCCAATCGATGCCTTGGCGACACGCGCCCGCAATACATCGACGGCGGCGCCATGGGCCAGATTGACGTGGTGCACCGCCGCGTAGAGCGACCGCGGATCGTCGATGGCAGGCGGGTGCCAGCCGAAGGAATAGCCGAACAGCGTGAACACTGACGGCTCGTTGAAGGTGGCAAAGCGCTTCACCCGATCGCCCAGCCGGTCGGCGACGAGCCTGGCATAGTCGGCGAACCATGAGACGACATCCCGGTTCACCCACCCGCCGGCATCCTGAAGGGCCTGGGGAAGATCCCAGTGGTAGAGACAGATCCAAGGCTCGATGTCCGCGGCCAACAGGCGATCGACCAGCCGGTCGTAGAAAGCAAGACCGGCCTCGTTCGCGGCGCCCCGCCCCAGCGGCATCACCCGCGGCCACGCGATCGAGAACCGATACGCCGAAACGCCGATCTGCTGCATCAGCGCAACGTCCTCGGCGTAGCGGTGATAGTGATCGCAGGCTTCGTCGCCGGTATCGCCGTTGGCAATTCGGCCGGCGACTCGACAGAAGCCGTCCCATACGCTGGCGCCACGACCGTCCGCCCCTGCGGCTCCCTCTATCTGGTAGGCGGAGGTGGACACCCCCCAAACGAAATCCGGTCCAAGAACCTTGGCAACCAGCGGCGCCTCAGCGGCCTGCAATTTCTCGACTGGTGGCGGGCTGACCATCGCGTCTCTCCGACAAATTGAGTTAGGGCGTAATGGCGACCTTCAGGACGCCGTCACGCTGATGGCTGAAGAGTTCATAAGCCTCTTCGATCTGATCGAGCTTGAACCTGTGCGTCACCAGGCCCCGGAGGTCGACACGCCCCGACGCCACGACGTTCATGAGGCGCCGCATCCGCTCCTTGCCGCCCGGGCAGAGCGAGGTGACGATCTTGTTGTCGCCGAGCCCGGCGGTGACCGCATCGAGGGGGATGCGCAGGTCGGACGAATAGACTCCCAGGCTCGACAGAGTCCCGCCCGGTCGCAGCACGCGCAGCGCGTTCTCGAAGGTCTGTTGCTGCCCCAAGGCCTCGATTGCAACGTCGACACCGCGGCCCTGGGTGATCTCGCGGATCGCCGCCACCGGATCGCCTTTCTTGTAGTCGACCACGCGATCGACGCCGAGCTTCCGGGCCATGGCCAGGCGCTCGGGCACCGAATCCACGCCTATCACGGTAGCCGCCCCCATCAGGCGCGCACCTATCGCCGCGCAAAGTCCAATCGGACCCAGAGCGAACACCGCGACCGTGTCGCCGATGCGCACACCGCCACTCTCGGCGCCGGCGAAGCCCGTCGACATGATGTCGGGACACATCAATACCTGCTCATCCGTCAGGTTCGACGGCACGGGCGAAAGGTTGACCATCGCGTCGGGCACCAGCACGAACTCGGCCTGACACCCATCGATCGTGTTACCGAATCGCCAGCCGCCGGCAGCCTTGAAGCCGTGCGCCTCGGCGCCGCCATCCTGTGAGTGCTGTCCGCACAAGCAGGCATAGCTGTGACCGCTCGGCGTGATCGCCCCGGCGATCACGCGCTGCCCTTCGCGATAGCCAACGACCTGCGAGCCCAGCTTCTCGATGATACCCACGGGCTCATGGCCGACGATGAGGCCCTTGCGAACGGGATACTCGCCGCGCAGGATATGGACATCGGTGCCGCAGATCGTCGTCGTGCTGACGCGCAACAGCGCATCTGACGGTCCGACATCCGGGATCGGCCGCGAATCGAGAATGATCCTGCCGGGCTCCGCGAAGATCGCCGCCTTCATCTTGGGCATTTGTGGTCCTCCTCGGCTCTTCAACCGTGACGAGCCACGAAGCTACGGAAGTTCACCTTTACATCCTTGATGCAGGTCAAACAGCCCTTCCGCCGCCCGATTGATCTGCAGCAAAGCACGGCCCGCTCAGGCGTGAGACGAAAGCCATGCGCTACCTTCGCAGGGGAAAGCCAATGCATGCCTCGCAAGCAATGACTCATCCGGCCGTAACGGTGCCTGCCGACGCAACCGTATTTGCGGCTGCCGATATTTTGCTGGGATCTCGGATCAGCGCCGCCCCGGTGGTCGACGCCGATGGCAAACTGATCGGCATCGTGAGCGAAGCGGACCTGATGAACCGACCGGAAGTCGGAACCGTTCCGGCCAAATCATGGCTCCAACGCCTGCTTACCGACGAAAGCCGCCTGGCGCGGGATTACATCCGCTCTCATTCGCATCGCGTGACCGACGTCATGACCAGGGAGGTCATCACGGTCGGGGAGCATACCCCGCTCGCGGAGATTGCCGCTCTCTTCCTTCGTCACCACGTCAAGCGCGTGCCGGTCGTACGCGACGGCAAGATCATCGGCATCGTCAGCCGGGCCAACTTGCTGCAAGGACTTCTCGCCCGTCAGCCCAGTCCTGCGAAAAGTTCGGAGGAAGATGCCAGCATTCGAAAGAACGTGTCCGCCGAACTGGCAAAGCAGCCATGGGGGTCTGGAATCACGAACGTCGTTGTCGACAACGGCGTGGTTCACCTCTGGGGGAGCGTCGCCTCCACCGACGTGAAGGATGCCGTCCGCGTGACCGCCGAGAATGTCGGCGGCGTCCAGCGCGTCGTGAACAATGCCATCGTGGAAGCCAGCCTCTACTTGCCAAGCTAGCTCCCGCGCCGTGGCCGGCATCCTGTGTGCCGGTCAAGCCAGTTGACCTGAATCAAGGTCGTTCATCGGCCTGCCGTCAGACTAACCCTATCGGACAAATGCCACGAAGGAGCAGCCAATGAGCCTGAAGCGAATTCGCCTTGAACTGGCCCGAAACTCGGAGTTTCCCAACGGCAGCTCCCAACACGGCTATGAATTCATCGCGCCACTCGACGCGAAGGGTCACCTCGACTCTGCCAGTTGGCCCAAGGCGAAGGCGGCTTGCACCGTCCGGCGTTTCTGGAACGGCTCCCCCGACGAGCACGGTACGCTGATCCATCGCAAGAACGGCAGCTGGGCGTTCTCCTACGAAGTCGGAGAAGACGACGACGAGCCGATCTTTCGATTTGATCGGCACTTGTTCGTGGAAGGCGAGTACGTGACCGTAACCGAGCATGACGGCATAGCGCGACCCTTTCGCGTCGTGCACGTCGCGCCCGCCATCCTGCGCAATTGATCGGTAGGCTCGGCTGTTCAGGGCGCGGGCCACTCATTGTTCTGCGATGAAGCGCGCCTGCGTCGGTTCTCGTCCATATCTGGAAGCCCGCGCACGAGCTGAGAGCGCTCGGAGGCAATGGATCAGGGAGACATGATGCCTGGGCGCATCGTAACACTCACCATCAACCCCGCTGTCGACTTGGCGTCCCAGGCTGCGTCTGTAAAACCCGGCCACAAGATTCGGACCTTCGGCGAGCGCTACGACGCGGGTGGAGGCGGCATCAACGTCGCAAAGGTCGTCTGCGAACTGGGCGGCGAAACGCTGGCTCTCTTTGCGTCCGGCGGTGTTACGGGACGATACGTCGAAGAGATGCTGACGACGGCCAACGTGCCCTGGCAATCGGTTCGGATCGCGGGCGCCTGTCGGGTCAGCGTCACGGTACGCGACCAGTCGAAGGAACAGGAGTATCGGTTCGTACCGCGAGGCCCCGAACTCACAGCGGCCGAATGCGCTGACATCCTCGGCACCCTCGAAGAGGTCGAAGCCGATTGGGTGGTGGCGAGCGGCAGCCTGCCGCCAGGCGTGCCAGCCGACTTTTATGGGCAGGCAGCCAGGATCGTCAAAGCGCGCGGGATGAAATTTGCGCTGGACACGTCCGGCGCCGCGCTCGCGAGCACGCTTGGCCAGGGCATTTCCTTGCTGAAGCCCAGCCTGTCGGAACTTGAGATGATCGTCGGCAAGGAAGTGCGGAGTCTTCCCGCCCAAATGGCGGAAGCCAAGCGCTTGGCCGAGGATGGCGCCGCCGAAATGATCGCGCTTACCCTTGGGGCAGCCGGCGCCATATTGGCAACGAAGGACTGTGTCATCCGCTTGCCCGCTGCTGCGGTCTCCGAAAGAACAGGTGTCGGGGCCGGCGACAGCTTCCTCGCCGGCCTGGTGTTCGGTCTAACGGAACGGCGAACGCTCAAAGAGGCGCTACGGCTGGCTCTGGCATGCGGCGCATCCGCGGTCCAAGGCATCGGGACAGCGCAGGTCCGTCGTGCCTCCGTCGAGGCGCTGCTCGCATCGGGACCGTCACCCGTTCCGCGTCAGCTCTCGTTCCCCAGCCACTAGCCCTTCGAAGCTACGCGAGCTTGGGTGAATGGCGCGCCCGGAAGGAGTCGAACCTCCAGCCTTCTGATTCGTAGTCAGATGCTCTATCCAGTTGAGCTACGGGCGCACACAACCAGACGCCCCGATAAGGGCCCCCGGCGAAGAGGGCGCACCCTAATGAAACTGCCCCGTGGTTGCAAGCCACTCCGTACAGACAAAAATCGCCCTCGGAAAGTGCCTCCGGCGGCCCCCAAGTCATTCTGGCAACAGGAGAATTGCCGCCGAAGCAGGCTGCTCCCCAGAGTGCGGCGTTTCGCGTAGAGTTGCCGCATGGCCATCCGTCTCCTCGCTTTCCTCGGCCTGGTCTTCGGCCTTGCGATGACTGCCATGGCGCAGGTTTCGTCGTCCGACGAAGCCGCCATCCGCGAGACGATTCAGGCCCAGGTCGACGCCTTCCGCCGCGACGATGGCGAGACCGCCTTCGGCTTCGCTTCCCCCACCATCCGCAGCCTGTTCGGCACGGCGGACACGTTCATGGACATGGTCCGGCAAGGCTATCGGCCGGTCTATCGGCCACAGGTCTTCGAGTTCCGCGAGATCGTCACCCTGCACGGTCTCGTCACGCAGAAGGTCCACGTCGTCGGACCGGACGGGCGGCCCGTAACCGCCTACTATCCGATGTCGCGCCTGCCCGACGGAAGCTGGCGCATCGAAGGTTGCTATCTGCAGGCACCGGACGAACATCAGGCCTGATCTATCGTGACCCGCGTTTCGCCCAAGGTGCTGGGCCTGCTCGGCGCCCTTACCCTTGTGTGGGGCACCAACTGGCCGCTCTTCAAGATTGCGCTCGACGAGCTGCCGGTCCTCACCTTCCGGACGATCGTGCTCGCCGCCGCCGTGGTCATGCTCACCCTGATCCTCCTGATCCGCGGCGAGAGCTTTGCGGTTCCAAAAGGGAAGTGGCTGCCGCTGATCGTGGCGGCGGCGATGAACATCTTCGTCTGGAACATCGCGACCTCGTTCGCCGTGCTCTATATCCCTTCCGGACATGCATCGGTGCTGGCCTACACCATGCCGCTCTGGGTGGCGGTGATCGGCTTCGTGGTCTTCCGCCAGAAGCTCACCGGCCGTCTGCTGGCGGCCATCCTGATCGGCGCCGCCGCGGTCGTGGCGCTGATGGCGCCCAACTTCCAGAGCTACGCCCAGGCGCCGCTCGGCCTCTTCTGGGGGCTGTTCGCGGGATTCTGCTGGGCCATCGGCACCTTCGTGGTGAAGCGCACGACATGGCCGGGCATGGGCCTTTCGCTCACCTTCTGGCAGGTCCTGCTGACCTTCCCGCCGATTGCGCTGGGCGCCCTCTTCATCGACGGCTTGCCGACACACTGGCCTTCGACCAAGGCGCTGGTCGCCACGATCTACACCGGCTCGATTCCCATGGCGCTGGGCACCGCCACCTGGTTTGCTCTGGTGAAGCTGCTGCCGGCGCAGGTCGCCGCCCTCTCCTCCATCGCCATTCCCATCGTGGCGATCGTGAGCGGCATCCTGATTCTGAATGAACCGCTTTCCACTCTGCAGGCCGTGGCCATCGCGTCGACGGTAATCTCGCTCTGGCTTGCCCTGACGCCCGGCAAGGAACGCTAGGTTGTCTCGCGTCGGATAATTCCTACATTGGCTAGGGGCTTGGAGGCCCACGCAAATGAATAGAGGGAATTCCAGGGATTGGATGTGGTCGGAAGCGCTGCAGATGCTGGCGCAGGCCGAACGGCTGCATGGCCAGGTGTTCCGGCCGCAGCGGGCCGCGACGCGCGTTGCGACATGGGAGCCGCCGATCGACATGCTCGAGACGGAGCAGCAGGTGTTGGTCCTTGCTGCCCTGCCCGGCGTCGACGTCGCCCAGGTCGAAGCCGTGATCCAGAACGGCACGCTGGTCATCGCCGGTGAACGGAAGGTCCCGGAAGAACTGAGGACCGCCACCATCCATCGCCTGGAGCTGCCGCAGGGCCGCTTCGAGCGCCACATCGAGCTGCCGGCCGGCGTCTACGGCGACGTGAAGCGATTTGCGATCAACGGTTGCCTGGTGGTTACCCTGGCGAAGGTCGGCGGACGGAGGGTGCGGCCATGACTCCGCAAGATGATGCAACCCGCGCCGCAAACCCGGCAGCGGCTTCCCAGCCCGCGCCCACGCCCCTGCCAGCCGACGCCATGATCGTCGTGCCGGTGCGCGACCTCGTGCTGTTCCCCGAACTCGTCTTTCCGGTGAGCGTTGCCCGGCCATCGTCGGTCGCGGCCATCCAGCAGGCCGTCCGCGAACAGCGCCAGATCCTGCTGGTACTGCAGCGCGAGGCCCAGAAGGAAGAGATCGTGCCCGCCGACCTGCACCAAGTCGGCACGGTGGCCAATGTCCTGCGCTATGTGACCACGCCCGACGGCAACCATCACATCGTCTGCCAGGGCGTGCAGCGCTTCCGGATCACCGATTTCGTCGACGGCCATCCCTTCCTGATGGCGCGCGGCCTGCATCTTGCCGAACCGACCACGACCGGGCCGGAAGTGGAGGCGCGCTTCCTCGTCCTGAAGCAGCAGCTCAACGAAGTGCTCGACCTGCTGCCGCAGGTGCCGCAGGAGCTGCGCCAGACGGTCGAGGCCACGACCTCGGCCGGCACCCTGGCCGATCTTGCCGCCTCCTATCTCGACTCCAAGCCGGCCGAGAAGCAGGAAGTGCTGGAGGCGCTCGATCTCGTGCCGCGCCTCGACAAGGTCACGCAGCTTCTCGCCAAGCGCCTCGAAGTGATGCGCATTTCGAGCGAGATCGGACGCCAGACCAAGAGCTCGCTCGATGCCCGCCAGCGCGAGATCGTGTTGCGCGAACAGATGGCGGCGATCCAGCGCGAGCTGGGCGAGGACGATTCCGGCAAGCAGGCCATCGCCGATCTCGACAAGGCAATCACCGACGCCAAGATGCCGCCGGAAGCGGAGACGGCCGCGCGCAAGGAACTGCGCCGCTTGCAGCGCACACCCGAAGCGTCGGCCGAACACGGCATGATCCGCACCTACCTCGACACGTTGATCGAGCTGCCCTGGGCCCTGCCCGAGCCGCAGCCGATCGACATTGCCGAGGCGCGGCGCGTGCTCGACCACGACCATTACGGTCTGGAGAAGATCAAGAAGCGGATCGTCGAATACCTCGCGGTGCGCAAGCTGGCGCCTGAGGGCAAGGCACCGATCCTGTGCTTCGTCGGCCCGCCCGGCGTCGGCAAGACCTCACTCGGCCAGTCGATCGCCCGCGCCATGGGCCGCAAGTTCTCCCGCGTGAGCCTGGGCGGCGTGCACGATGAAGCCGAGATCCGCGGCCATCGCCGCACCTACATCGGCGCCCTGCCGGGCACGATCATCCAGGCCGTACGCAAGGCGGGTTCGCGCGATTGCGTGATGATGCTGGACGAGATCGACAAGATGGGCAGCGGCGTGCACGGCGACCCGTCGGCGGCGATGCTCGAAGTTCTCGACCCCGAGCAGAACGGCACGTTCCGCGATAACTATCTCGACGTGCCGTTCGATCTCAGCCGCGTCGTCTTCATCGCGACCGCCAACATGCTGGAGACGATCCCCGGCCCGCTGCGCGACCGCATGGAGATCATCTCGCTCACCGGCTACACCGCCGGCGAGAAGCTCGAGATCGCCAAGCGCTACCTCGTGCGCCGCCAGCTCGAAGCCAACGGCCTGACGGCCGAGCAGGCCGGCATCGACGACGACGCGCTGCGGCTGATCATCGACAGCTATACGCGCGAAGCCGGTGTGCGCTGGCTCGAACGCGAGATCGGCCGTGCCTTGCGCCACGTCGCGGTCGAAGTGGCCGAAGGCAAGACGACCAAGGCACAGATCGGCACCGCCGACATCGAGAAGCTGCTGGGTCCCGTGCGCTTCGAGAACGAAGTCGCCATGCGCACCAGCGTACCGGGCGTGGCCACGGGGCTTGCCTGGACGCCGGTCGGCGGCGACATCCTGTTCATCGAGGCGACGCGCTCGCCGGGCAGCGGCCGGCTGATCCTGACCGGCCAGCTCGGCGAGGTCATGCGCGAGAGCGCCCAGGCCGCACTCAGCCTGATCAAGAACAAAGCCGCTGCTATCGGCATCGACCCGGCGTCGTTCGAGAAGACCGACATCCACGTACATGTGCCGGCCGGCGCCACGCCCAAGGACGGGCCGAGTGCGGGCGTCGCGATGTTCATGGCGCTCGCCTCGCTGCTGACCGGCCGCACGATCCGCAGCGACACGGCGATGACGGGCGAGATCAGCCTGCGCGGGCTGGTGCTGCCGGTCGGCGGCATCAAGGAGAAGGTCGTAGCCGCCGCCGCGGCCGGCATCACGCGGGTGATGCTGCCGGCCCGCAACAAGCGCGACTTCGATGATATCCCCGAAGAAGTCCGCAAGACGCTCGAGTTCATCTGGCTCGAGAAGGTCGAGGACGCGGTCGAACAGGCCCTGTCGCCGCCCGAGCAGAAGGCCGCTTAGGCCATCGGCAGCGACAGCGGCGAAATCTGGTCGCCGGGGCGGTTGGCATAGTCGATCTTCACCGAGTCGCGGAGCATGCGGGCCTGCGCCTCGGCCACGCGCTCCATGGCCGCGGCGGGATCGAGATGGACCGGCGCGCCCTCCTGCAGGACGATTTCGCCGTCGACCAGGACGGTGCGCACGGCACGGTCGGCGGCATGGAACACGAAGGAGCGCAGCGGATCGCGGGCCGGCTGCATCAGCGGATGGTTGAGATCAACCAACACGATGTCGGCCGCCATGCCGGGGCCCAGCGCGCCGATATCCTTGCGCCCCAGCGCCGCCGCCCCACCAAAGGTCGCGGCCTCGAAGGCGCCCGCCGTATCGAGGCTGCGGATATCCTCGCTCGTCAGCCGTCCGGCGACGATGGCGAGCCGCATCTCTTCGATCAGATTGTGCGGGGCGCAATCGGTGCCGAGTCCGATGTTCACACCATTGGCGCGATAACGACCGATATGGTCCATGGCGAGGCCGTAGCGCGCGAAAGGCTGCGGACAATGCGCGACTGAAGCGCCCGCCTCGGCAATCAGGTCGAGGTCCTTTCGGGTATGCCAGCCGATCTGCGGATGGTCGTCGAGCAGGATGCAGTGCGCCAGCACGGTGTCGTCCTTCAACAGCCCCTGCGAGGCCGCCCACTGAACCGGCGTCATGTTGTGGCGCCGGATCATCTCACGCACCTCGACCACCGACTGGCCGATATGGGTGGAGAAGCGCCGCCCTGAGTCGTCGGCATGCTTGCGGCCCGCCGCGAACAGCCCCGGCGTCACCGTGTCGATCTGTGCCGGGAACACCATGGCGTCGAGGCGACGTGAATTGTGCGCCTCGGCATCGGCCATGACCTTCTTGGCCTTCTCGAACTGGGCGAGGCCACCGGCTTCGTCCCACTTCCAGGTCACGGTCTGCGGCGCGGCCATGCCCCAGCGCGCCGAGGCGAAGGTCGGCGCCGCATAGAAGCGCATGCCGCTTTGCGCCATCGTCTCCAGCCAGCCGTCGAAGGGCATGGTCACGTCGCAGGCGGTCGTGGTGCCCGCTCGCAGCATCTCGCAATAGGCCAGCGTCGCGGCCGCCTGCCTGCCGTCGTCGCCCAGCCGGAAGGCCTGCAGGCGCTCCATCAGGCCGGTCATCTGCTGCTCCGGCACGCCATGGTCCTCGCGCACGCCGCGGTAGCCGGGCTCGGTCGAGGGATGGGAATGGATGTTCACGAGGCCCGGCAGGGCCAACATGCCCGTGCCGTCGATCGTCACCTCGCCGGGACCGGAAGGCCGCGCCCCGGCCGGCGTGATCTCGACGATCTGCCCCTCCTTCAGGTGCAGGTCGACGTCGCGTCGATAGACGTGCCGGCGATGGGTACCGTCACGGACCACAGCCCAGGGGATGTTCCGGATGGAGTTCGGTCGGGAGCTCATGGATTGCACGCCTCCGGGGAGCGGCGCCTTTTGGGGCACGCCTGTTGCATAGACCGCGCAATGGGACGATAGAATCGGAAAAAACAGAGAACAAGGAGGCAAGCTATGCGGAGAGTGAAAGGGGCGCTCGCTGCTGCGGCGGCAGCGGTGCTGTTCTCGGCCTCGGTAGAGGCGCAGACGCTCAAGGTCGTGATGCATTCGGACGTCAAGATCGTCGACCCGATCTGGACGACTGCCTACATCGTGCGCAACCACGGCTACATGGTCTACGACACGCTGCTGGCGGTCGACGACAAGCTCGCCGTGAAGCCGCAGATGCTGGAGAGCTGGAAGGTGAGCGACGACAAGCTCACCTACACCTTCACCCTGCGTGATGGCCTGAAGTTCCATGATGGTGCGGCCGTCACGGCCGAAGACTGCATCGCGTCGATCAAGCGGTGGGCATCGCGCGACGCGATGGGCCAGAAGCTGATGAGCTATACGAAAGCTCTGACGGCCGTCGATCCCAAGACCTTCACCCTGACGCTCAACGAACCCTACGGCCTCGTCATCGAATCGCTCGGCAAGCCAAGTTCGAACGTGCCCTTCATCATGCCCAAGCGCGTCGCCGAGACGCCGGGCAACACGCAGATCACCGACTTCACCGGCTCCGGCCCCTTCGTCTTCCGCCGCGATCTGTGGCGGCCGGGCGAGAAGGCGGTCTACGACAAGTTCAAGGACTACAAGCCGCGCGCCGAACCGCCCTCGGCATTGTCGGGCGGCAAGAACGTCTATCTCGACAGGGTCGAGTGGGTGAACATTCCCGATCCGCAGACGGCGGCCAATGCGCTGCTGACCGGCGAAATCGACATGATCGAGCAGCCACTGATCGAGCTGCTGCCGATGTTCGAGAAAGACAAGAACATCGAGATCGTCGACTACAATCCGCTGGGCAGCCAGTACAGCTTGCGCTTCAACGTGCTGCACAAGCCGTTCGACAACGCGCGGATTCGCCAGGCTGTGCTCTATGCGCTGAACCAGAAGGACTTTCTGCTCGCCGGCATCAACGACCCGAAATACTTCAAGGAGTGCAAGGCGCTCTTCATCTGCGGCACGCCTTACGCGACGGACAAGGGTTTCGAGGACAAGCTCAACTCGAACTTTGCGAAGTCGAAGGAGATCCTGAAGCAGGAGGGCTATGACGGCACGCCGGTGGTGTTGCTGTATGCCACCGACACCAATACCGGCCGCCTGACGCCGGTCGCGAAATCCCTGCTGGAACGCGGCGGCTTCGTCGTCGACATGCAGGCGATGGATTGGCAGACCGTGCTGTCACGCCGGTCGCGCAAGGAACCGCTGAATGCCGGTGGCTGGAGCGGGTTCATGACATCGTGGGTGTCGGCCGACCTGCTCGACCCCATCGTCTCGGCGTTCGTCGGCGCCGCCTGCGACAAGGCCGCTATTGGCTGGCCGTGCGACGCCAAGATCGAGGAACTGCGCGATGCCTTCGCCAAGACCACCGATCCTGCCAAGCGCAAGGAGTATGCCGAGGCGGTTCAGGTGCGCGAATCCGAGTATCCGACTTTCGCTCACCTTGGGCAGTTCAACATCCCGGTGGCCAAGCGCACGACCGTGACCGGCAATCTGACCTCGCCGGCGCCAGTCTTCTGGAACGTGCGGAAGAAGGAGTAGTGGGCGACCCGTCGCGTCAGCCCAGCTCCAGGCTGGTCACGCCGTACAGGCCGGCATAGTTCACATCGGGATCGGCTCCGGTGTACATGCGGGCCGTCTCGAATGACGGCTGGAGCCCCATCCCCTCGGCGAGCGTCACCGCCGCCTTGTTGCGATCGGGCACGTCGATCGCGACAGCCGCGGCCTCCGTCTTCTGCGCTAGCGCGGAGACGAGGCTGCCGGCGATTTCCGGTGTAGCCGCGAACAGCGGTCCTACACGAGACGACGATGCCGAGCGACGCATCACGGCAAAGCCCGCCAACTCACCGTCGCGCAGCGCGACCATGGCGGCCCGCTCCGGAAGCGAAATCCACGAGGCCAGAAACGCATCCCGCGCTTCGGGAAAGAAGGTGCGGTCGTAGGCCGCGAGCCTGTCGAAGGCGATGCTGCGCGCATCGGCGAGAGCGACGCCGGCCGGTGCGGGAATCGCAGGCGCTGGCCCCTCATGGCGGATGTTGTTCCAGGCCAGCCGAAAGCCCGACTTCTTGTAGTTCCCCTGCTGGGCCACCACACCGTCGAGGCCGACATTGCGTCCGGCGAGCCGCGCCATACCGGCCCGCCAGATCTGGATACCATAGCCCTTTCCACGGATCGTCGGCCGCGCAATGTAGAAGCCCAGGAAGCCGAAGCCAGCGCCGTACTTCACGACCGAGATGCAGGCCAGCGGTTCGCCGTCGAGACGGCCGATCAGAAAACCACCGGGATCGGCGGCAAAGAAAGCGTGCGCGTCGGTCTTGCCAGGGTTCCACCCTTCAGCGTCGGCCCACTGGGCCATACGCTGAACATCGTCGGCGCTGCCGACCGCGATCTCGAAGCTCATGCGTGCGAGATTACTCCGCTGCCTTCGCCGTGGCTGCGAAAAAACGGTTGTCGGGCCGCGGCAGGCCGAGATTTTCGCGCAAGGTCTTGCCCTCGTATTCCTTGCGGAACAGGCCACGGCGCTGCAGTTCCGGCACGACCTTGTCGACGAAATCGTCGAGGCCGCCCGGCAGATAGGGGAACATCACGTTGAAGCCGTCGCAGGCTTCCCCGACCAGCCATTCCTCCATCTGGTCCGCGATCATCTGCGGCGTGCCCACCATACCCAGCCCGCCATAGCCACCGAGGCGGCCGGCGATCTGGCGCACCGTGAGGTTCTCGCGCTTGCCCAGCTCGATGACCCTGTCGCGGCCGCTCTTGCTGGCCTGCGTTTCGGGAATGTCGTCCGGCAAGGGCTTGTCGGGGTCGAACTTGCGGGCATCGACGCCGAGCGCGATCGAGACGGCGGCAATGCCGCTATCGTAGTTCACGAGGCTATCGAGCCGGGCGCGCTTCTCCTTCGCCTCGTCGAGCGAATCGCCCACGACCACGAAAGCACCGGGCAGGATCTTGATATGGTCGGGGTTGCGCCCGACCCGCTCCGTGCGCGCCTTCACGTCGGCATAGAATTCCTGAGCGCCCTTCAGTGGTCCGCCAGCGGCGAACACGACCTCGGCCGTTTCGGCTGCGAGCTGGCGGCCGGCATCGGAGGCGCCGGCCTGCACCACGACCGGCCAGCCCTGGACAGGACGGGCGATGTTGAGCGGCCCACGCACCTTCAGATATTTGCCCTTGTGATCCAGCACATGCAGGCGTGCGGGATCGAAATAGATGCCGCTCTCCACGTCCCGGATGAAGGCATCGTCGGCCCAGGAATCCCACAGCCCCGTCACCACGTCGAAGTATTCGCGCGCCCGGGCATAGCGCTCGGCATGGGGCATCTGGTCGTCCATGCCGAAGTTGAGCGCCGCATCGGGGTTCGAGGTCGTGACGAGGTTCCAGCCCGCCCGGCCTTCGCTGATATGGTCGAGCGAGGCAAAGCGCCGGGCGATTGTGTAGGCGGGCTCGAAGGTGGTGGAGGCCGTGGCGATCAGGCCGAGATGCCTGGTCGCCATGGCCAGCGCCGGCAACAGGGTCAGCGGATCGAACGAAGTAACCGTGGCGCTCCTCTTCAGCGCCTCCATCGGCATGTTCAGCACAGCCAGGTGATCGGCCATGAAGAAGGCGTCGAACTTGCCGCGCTCCAGGGTCTGGGCGTACTGCACCAAGGCCTTGAGGTTGAAGTTGGCGTCCGGCGTGCCGCCGGGATAGCGCCAGGCGGCGGTGTGGATGCTGACGGGGCGCATGAAGGCGCCGAGGCGGAGCTGACGTTTCTGGGTCATGGCGCCTAATCTTGCCCTCGGCCCACGGACCGACAAGGCCCGCTCGGACGACAAGAACTAATTCAACGAATTATTTCTCGATTCAGATGATGGCAGGGTGCTTGCTGTCCGTTCCCGCCGCCCGCTCCCAGGCCCGCGCCACCGCGAACACGGTAGCCTCGTCGAAGTAGCGACCGACGAACTGCACGGAAACCGGCAGGCCGCCCGCCGACAAGCCGGCCATCATCGCCAGTGCCGGATGGCCCGTGACGTTGAACGGCGTGCGTGCCTGCCGTGGATAGGTGCGGTCGACCTCGGCCGGCTGGTCGATGCGGCAGGCTGGATCCATCGAGCTGGCACAGAGCAGCACATCGACCTCGCGCAAGGCCGCCTCGACCTCGGCGATCATCTCCAGCCGCCGCCGGCTCGCCAGCACATAGTCGCCCGAACTCATGAAGGCACCGGCCATCAAGCGCCGCCGCGACAGCATGCCGTAATCCTCCGGCCGTTCGCCGAGCCAGGGTGCATGGATCGACCAGGCCTCGCTTTGCAGGATCACGCGATTGACGGCGCCGAACTCGCCGAGCGTCGGCAGCTTGATGGTGTGCAGCTCCGCACCCTCTGCTTCAAGCGTGCGCGCGACGCGCTCCAGTCCTGCCGTGACCTCGGGATCGGCCGGCGTGTCGATCTCGTGGAAGTGCCGCACGAAACCCACGCGCAGGCCGCGCACGCTGCGTTCGAGACCTGCCGCATAGTGGCCGCGCGGCGGCGCGGCGCTGCCGGGATCGAGCGGATCGTGACCTGCGATCGCTTCCAGCATCAACGCGTTATCGGCGACGGTCCGCGTCATCGGCCCGATATGGTCGAGCGTGAAGGAGAGCGGGAAGACGCCGCGGCGCGAGACCAGGCCGTAGGTCGGCTTCAGGCCGACGATGCCGCAGCAGCTTGCCGGATTGCGCACGCTGCCGCCGGTGTCCGTGCCCAGCGCCATGGGAAAGAGGCCCGCGGCGACGCCCGATCCCGAGCCGGAAGACGAGCCGCCGGGATGATGATCGGTATTCCAGGGATTGCGCGCCGGCGGCCAGGGCAGGTCGAAGCTCGGTCCGCCGATGGCGAATTCGTGCGTGGACAGCTTGCCCAGCACGATGGCGCCGGCGCCGCGCAGCTTCTCGACGCAGACGGCATCGGCCGCCGCGACGTTGTCTTCGAGGATCTTCGAATGGCAGGTGGTCGGCAGGCCCGCCACGTCGATGATGTCCTTGATGCCGACCGGCACACCGTGCAGCGGTCCGCGCAGGCGACCGGAGATGGCTTCGGCCTCGGCGGCCTTGGCCGCCTGCAGCGCCGCCTCGCCGTCGACGCGGATGAACGCATTCAGCCTGGGATCGAGCCGTTCGATGCGATCGAGCAGCGCCTTGGTGAGATCGACAGGCGAAAGCTCGCGAGTCGCAATGGCGCGCGCGGCCGCGCCTGCCGTCATCCAGTGGAGGTCGCTCACAGGCCGATCCCCGCCCGCATCGGCGGCCACGGCTCCGCTCTCGGATCGGTCGGTCGCTTGATCTTCTGTGCGACATCCGCCGCCTGCTTCGCCGAAGCGGCGACGTCGTCGGGAAATTGCGCCAGTGCCTTGGCAAGGCCGGCACGGCGTGCCAGCAACTCGATCGTTTCCTTGTCCACCTGATCACTCCTCCCAATGGCGCGAGGTCAGCATGAGTCGTGCCGACCGTCCATCCATGCCATACAACGGCCGATCAGCAGCTTAAGGGGAACAGCTTGGCGGTAGAACACACGACAGCAATCTTCGTGGCCGAGCTGATCCTGTTATTGTTCTTCGGGCGTATGATCGGCGAAGGCATGACCCGGATCGGCCAGCCTGCCATTTTCGGCCAGCTCCTGGCGGGCGTGCTGCTCGGTCCCTCGGTGTTCGGCGCCCTGCTGCCGGAAGTACGCCAGGTCATCTTCCCCAACACGCCTGCCCTGAAAAGCATGATCGATGCCGTATCGCAGATCGGCATCCTGCTTTTGCTTCTCCTGACCGGCATGGAAACCAATCTGGCGCTGGTGAACCGCAAGCGACGTGCCGTGATCTCGACGTCGTTGATGGGCATCGCGATCCCCTTCGCTTGTGGGGCGGCGCTGGCCTATGCGTTACCAACCGAACTGATCCCCAATCCCGCGGCACGGCTGGTCACCGCGCTCTTCCTCGGTACGGCGCTCTCAATCTCCTCGGTGAAGATCGTCGCCATGGTCCTGATGGAGATCGGCGCCATACGGCGCGACCTTGGCCAGCTCATCCTCGCCACGGCCATCCTCGACGACACGTTGGCCTGGGTGATCATCGCCGTCATCTCGGGCATTGCCGCCTCGGGGACCGTGAGCCTGGCCGATGTCGGGACCAGCCTGGCCCTGACCGCCCTCTTCCTGGCGGCCAGCCTGACGATCGGGCGGCGTGTCGTCGCCTACATCATCCTGTGGTGCAACGACAATCTCCGGATCGAAATGCCGGTCATCAGCGCCATCCTGGTGATCACGCTCTCCATGGCGCTGACGACCGAGCTCATCGGCGTGCATACGGCCCTCGGCGCCTTCATGGCCGGCATGCTGATCGGCCAGTCGCCGATCCTGACGGAGCATATCGAGGGCGAGCTGCGCGGCTTCATCATCGCCTTCTTCAGCCCGGTATTCTTCGCCGTCGCCGGTCTCGGCATGGACCTCCGCACCCTGCTCGACCCGACCCTGCTGCTGTTCACCCTGGCCATCATTGCCGTGGCGAGTGTCGGCAAGTTCCTGGGAGCCCTGGCCGGCGGCAAGCTGGGCGGCCTGACCGCCTTCGAGTCGCTGGCGCTGGCCACCGGCCTCAACGCTCGCGGCTCGACCGAGGTCATCATCGCGACCATCGGCCTGTCGATGGGCGTGCTCAGCAACCAGCTCTACACGATGATCGTCGCGATGGCCGTGGTCACGACCATGATCATGCCGCCGACCTTGCGCTGGGTAATGGCCCGCGTGCCGCTGCGCGACGAAGAGGCGAAACGGCTCGACAAGGAAGACGCCGAAGCGAACCAGGCCGTTCCGAAAATGGAGCGCGCCCTGGTCCTGGCCGACGACGGCGCCAACGGTCAATGGGCGACGACGCTGGCCGGGGTCTTCGCGGGCCGCCAGAAGGTTCTGACGACGGTTCTCGAAACACCGCGCGAGGCTGCGGCGACAACGATACCCTCGGCCAAGGACCGGCTGGTCGCTGCGATAAAATCGACGCTGGACAATGGTCAGCCTGCGGCCCCTCCGGGTGCACCCGCTGCGGCGAAACCACCTCCCGAACAGTTCGTCCAGACGCGCCCGCTCACGGCCGAAGACAGTCTCGAAAAGGAAGTCGTCAAGGGCTACAGCATCGCCTTTGTCGGCATCGAGGAGCCCATCTCCTCGCAGGCGCCGAAATTCCAGGACCAGCTTCAGCGGCTGGTCTCCACCTTCGATGGGCCGATGGCGATTCTGGTGAACGGCAATCGGGCCTTCTCGAACGTCGGCAAGCCGCTCGACATTCTGGTGCCGACTGGCGGCAGTCCGGAGGCCCGCCTCGCCACCGAGGTTGCATTGGCGCTTGCCGGCGGCAGTCAGGGCACGCTGAGCGTGCTGCACGTCTTCGATCCCAACGACGACACGATGCTGTTGCGCGGCCGTGCCCGGCGGCTGGGCCTTTCCCTGCTGGTGGACGCCCGGCGACTGGGCAAACGCAGCGGCGTTCCGGTCAAGGGCCTGACCGAGACGAACAGCCATCCGGACGCCGAGATACGCCGGGCCGCCCGACGGGGACGCCACGACCTCGTCGTCCTCGGCACCTCTCTGCGAACGGGCAATACAAGGTTCCTGAGTGCCCGCAGCGTCGCTTTGATCGAGGCCTTGCGCAGCCCCGTACTGCTCGTAGCCCGCTGACGATCACATCGCGCGCGGCGGCACGCCGGCGGGCTGACCGAGGCCCGGCGGCACCTTGTGCCAAGCACGGCCGGACAGCATCTGCTGAGCGCCGTAGGCATAGAGCGCCTGCATATAGGCCTGGTCGAACTCGCCGTCCTTAGGAAAGGTGAAGTCCGAACCCATGTAGGCCAGGCTGTAGTCGACGCCGTCTCGCTTCGTGACGAAATAGGTGCGGATCACATCGTTGTAGCCACTCGCGGCCAGCATCGTGTTGATGGCACGGCCGGCAATAGAGATGGTGCGGCGTTCGGCCATCGCGTAGTCGGGATCGAGTCGGGCGTTGCGGATGACATAGGCATGCCGCTCGCGCTTCAATCCCGAGCCCACGACATCTATAGACGGTGGATAGAGGAAGAGCTGCGCGATGGCGCCGCCATCGACGTGCATCTCCTGGTATCTCTTGCCGTCCAGCTCGACGTCGAGCATCACCGGCTCGAAGGCGCCGGGGATTGCCGCTGACGCACGCAGGATCTTGCGCACGAGTTCCAGCGCCCCGGGCTTCCCGCTCGCAGCAATGGCGCCAATGTTCCAGATCACCGGCCGCTGCGCATCGAGATCGGTCGTGCCGATCATCAGCAGCCGGCCCTTGCGATACTCCGCGGCGATGGCATCCAGAAGCGACTGATTTGCATACCTGGCGATGACGTCGGCCAACGGCGAAGTGTCGGCCATGGCATCGTTGAACAAGGCCGCCGACAGGCCGCGGGCGATATAGACTCGCTCCGGCGTCATGGTCGTATAGACCTCGCGCAACTGGGCATCGTAGGCCGATCCGAGAAAGGCGAAAGGAGCGATCAGCGCGCCGGTGCTCACGCCGGTCACCATTTTGAACTGCGGTCTGGTGCCGAGTTCCGTCCAGCCATTGATCAGGCCGGCCCCGAAGGCGCCGTTGTCGCCGCCGCCGGAAACGGCCAGGAAGTATGCTGGCGGCAAGGGTTTGATCGGCCTGCCTTCGGCCTGCAGCGTCGCAACCTCCCGCCGCACCGCGGCGGCGCCTTCTTCGATCATCGGCTTGGGATCGGCATCGGCGTAGAAACGCGCGTTCGGAATGCCGAGGGGCTGGGCGCGCGTGGTGTCGACCCGAGGTACGGCCGGATCGCGTGAGGGAATCGAGCAGCCGGCGACGAGGACGCCTGTCATCACGGCCAGCAGTGGCAGATAGCGCAACATAGATGGATCTCCGTAAGCTACTTCGAGGGCTGCGCGGCGGGCTGGTTGGACCCGTACATGTAGCTGCGGATCTTCCAGTCCGCCCGATCGCGGCGGAACACGACGAACTCATCGAAGGAGTAGTATTCCATCACCACCCCGAGTTGCGCCGGATCGGCAGGCCCCTGGGCCATCGCGCCGCCGGAACTTATGGCCGCAAGTGCAGTAACGGCAAAGAGGGAGCGGCGGGTCGACATGGCGGCGGTTCTCCGGGGCTGAAAATCGGGAACACTGGCAAGCCAACAGACGCACAACCGGCGCTCCCTGCCCGACATGGTAGAGCCCGCGATTACCGACGCCAACAGATCAGCGCGCGAACTTTTCTCGCCAGCTCGGCGCAGCGCCGAGTGTCTCGGCATTGTAAACGCCACGCGCCACCGCCCGGGCGAGGCAGTCGGCCGCCAGTGTGCCGAGTTCGGCCAAGGCCAGTGCATCGTGGCCGAGATCATGCCGGCCGGTCGCGACAGCAAAGACCGTGTCGCCGTCCTGTGGCGTATGGACGGGACGGATCGCGCGGACCAGTCCGTCCTGCGCCATGACCGCCAGCCGCTTGGCCGACGCCTTGTCGAGCCGCGCGTTGGTTGCGACGACGGCGATGGTCGTGTTGGCACGCGGATCGCGGCGGGCGGGATCGCGGGTGAGATCGGCGCGGTCGTGCGGGACCGCGAGACCGAGCCCGTGCGCCGGTGGCGGCAGACCGCCGAACTCCCTGCCCTGCTCCAGCGGCCACGCCCAGAACTGCGCCATGTCGCCCATGGTCGTGTAGCCCCGGGCATTGACGGCCACGAGGGCGCCGACCTGGAGGCCGCTCGCCGGGTCGACCGCCGAGGCGCTACCGAGGCCGCCCTTGAGGTTCCCCGCCTTGGCACCAAGCCCGGCCCCGGCATTGCCGAGCGCGAAGTCCCGCGCCGCGCGGCCAGTCGCGTCGTAGGCAAGATCGCGATAGGGCGGCCAGTCCCAGTGTTTGTCGCCGCCGTTCAGCAGATCGAACAGAATTGCCGTCGGCACGATGGGCACCACGACGTCGGCTATGGCCAGACCGCGGCCACGCTCGCGCAGCCAGCGCATCACACCGTCGGCCGAGGAGAGCCCATAGGCGGAGCCGCCGGAAAGACAGACCGCATCGACCCGGTCGACCATGCAGGAAGGATCGAGCAGGTCGGTTTCGCGGGTACCCGGCGCGCCACCTCGAACATCGACCGACGCCATCGCCGGCGTCTCGCAGAGAACGACGCTGACGCCCGAGCGAAGCCTGTGATCTTCGGCATTGCCGACCAGGATGCCGTCGACGTCGGTGATCAGGTTGCGAGGGCCGTGGCGCAACATCGGATCAGTCCAGTTGCAGGACCATCGCCTTGAGATAGGCCGTCTCGGGCAGGCTGGGATGCACCGGATGATCGAGCGCCGCGCCCGAGCTGCGCAGGATGCGCCCGCTGCGCTCGGCATCGCGCAAACCGCGGCGCACCTGTTCGGCAAACAGCGGCGGATCGACGAGATGC
The DNA here is from genome assembly GCA_020160995.1 of Pseudomonadota bacterium. Lineage (GTDB taxonomy): Bacteria > Pseudomonadota > Alphaproteobacteria > Reyranellales > Reyranellaceae > Reyranella. Next base: position 67,465 of record JAIUOY010000162.1, read on the forward strand.
GAGCAGGAGGCCACGAAGAAGAAGCCGCCCTTGGCGACCAGCGGCGCGGCCAGCCGCACCAGCTTGCGATATCCTTGGGCGCCGGTCTTGAGGTCCTTGCGACTCTTCACGAAGGCCGGCGGATCGCAGATCACGACATCGAAGCCGCGGCTCTTCTGCTTCTCCAGCGCCTCGAAGGCTTCCGCCTTCTCGAAGCCCACGATCTTGTCGACGCCGTTCAGCACCGCGGCCTGTCGCGCCGAGTCGAGCGCGGGTTGCGAGCGGTCGAGGCAGATCACCGACTTGGCCCCTTGGTGCGCCGCCAGCACGCCGAAGCCGCCGGAATAGCTATAGACGTCGATGACCCGCGCATCCTTGGCGAGGCCCGCCATGAAGCGCCTGTTGTCACGCTGATCGTAGAACCAGCCGGTCTTCTGGCCGCCGGACAGGTCGGCGACGAAACGCGCGTCGTTCTCGACGAGCTCGACGCTGCCCGCCTCGCCCTTAGCCGCCACGACTTCGCGCTTCAGGCCTTCCAGCTCGCGCACCGGCGAATCGTTCTTGAGCACGATCGTCTTGGGCGAAAACTCGGCCTCGAGCGCGTCGAGCAGGATCGGCGTCAGCGCCTCCATACCGGCACTGTTCACCTGCACGACAAAGGCGTCGCCGAAGCGGTCGATGATCAGCCCGGGCAGGCCATCGGCCTCGGCATGGATGAGCCGGTAGTAGGGAACGCCCACCAGCCGGTCGCGTAGCGCCGCGGCCTGCGCCAGCCGGCGGCCGATGAACAGCGCATCGACCGTGGCCTCCGGATTGGAGCTGAGCACTCGTGCGGCGATCAGCGAATGCGGGTTGAAGGTGACCAGCCCCAGCGCCTCGCCACCCGGCGCCCGCAAGGTGGCGAGCGAGCCCGGCGGCAGCGCCTTGGTCTCGGCGTCCATGAAGATCTCGTTCGAGAAGGCCCAGGGATGGCCGGCACGGACGCGGCGATCCTCGCCGGACCGCAGCAGTACGGTAGGGAGCTTCTTGGCCACTTTGACTGTTCTCCGCCTATTCGCCTTTAGCGACGCCATCGCGCCGCGGGTCCGCGGCCCCTTCCCAGCCCTCCGCCGTACGGCGGAGGGCGGAGAGTCCACCTTCGTGAGGGCGGACTTGTACTTCATGGCCCAGCCCGCGCAAGGCGTCGGCCTGCGCCGCCACCGCCGTCCCCTCCTCCAGCTCGGTCGCACCATTGAGGTTGAGCACCCGCGGCAGGGCCAGGGCGGCCTGTGGCGACAGGTTCCAGTCGAGCAATCCGATCGCGGCCTGCAAAGTGTCACCAATGATGCGCGAACCGCCGGCCGAGCCCAGGGCCGCGACCAGCTTGCCGTCGCCGTCGAGAACGAAGGTGGGCGACATCGACGAGCGCGGCCGCTTGCCGGGCTGCACGCGGTTGGCGACCGGCTTGCCGTTCAGCTCGGGCCGCGGCGAGAAATCAGTGAGTTCGTTGTTCAGCAGGACGCCGCGCACCATGATCTGGGCGCCAAACGGCGCCTCGATGGTGGTGGTGAAGCTGACGGCATTGCCCCAGCGGTCGACGATGCTGATGTGGCTGGTGCCGCGCTCGACATAGCCCGGCGGCACGCCGGGAGCGATCTTGCCCAT
>JAIUOY010000163.1:0-69241 GCA_020160995.1 Pseudomonadota bacterium
CGAAGTACTCGGTCACGACCTGCGAGCCCGGGGCCAGCGAGGTCTTCACCCACGGCTTGACCTTGAGGCCGAGCTTCACCGCGTTGCGCGCGATCAGGCCGGCACCGAGCATGACGTAGGGGTTCGAGGTGTTGGTGCAGGAGGTGATGGCCGCGATCACCACGTCGCCGTGGCCGAGGTCATAGTCGGTGCCCTCGCACTTGATGCGCTTGCCGTCGTCCTTGCGGTCGAACTCCTTCTCCATGTTCGCGACGAACTGGTGGGCGGCTTCGGCGAGCGGCACGCGATCCTGCGGGCGCTTCGGGCCGGCGAGGCTCGGCACCACGTCGCCGAGGTCGAGCGACAGCGTGTCGGTGAAGACCGGCTCGGGCGACTTCTTGGAGCGCCACAGGCCCTGCTTCTTGGCATAGGCCTCGACGAGCTTGGCGGCCGGGCCGCGGTTGGTCGTCCGGAGGTAGCCGAGCGTGATCTCGTCGACCGGGAAGAAGCCGCAGGTCGCGCCGTACTCCGGCGCCATGTTCGCGATGGTGGCGCGGTTGGCGAGCGGCAGGTCTTCGAGGCCCTCGCCGTAGAATTCGACGAACTTGTTGACCACGCCCTTCTTGCGCAGCATCTGCGTGACGGTCAGCACGAGGTCGGTCGCGGTCGCGCCTTCCTTCAGCTTGCCGGTGAGCTTGAAGCCCACGACGTCGGGGATGACCATCGGCTGCGCCTGGCCGAGCATGGCGGCTTCGGCCTCGATGCCGCCGACGCCCCAGCCCAGCACGGCGAGGCCGTTCACCATCGTGGTGTGGCTGTCGGTACCGACCAGCGTGTCGGGATAGGCGATCGTCTCCTTGCCTTCCTTCTTGGTCCACACGACCTGCGCCAGATACTCCAGGTTCACCTGGTGGCAGATGCCGGTGCCCGGCGGCACGACGCGGAAGTTGTCGAACGCCATCGCACCCCAGCGCAGGAACTGATAGCGCTCCAGGTTACGTTCGTATTCCAGCTTCACGTTGGCGCCGAAGGCCGAGCTGTTGCCGAAATTGTCGACGATCACCGAGTGATCGATCACGAGGTCGACCGGCACCAGCGGATTGATCTTCTTGGCGTCGCCGCCCAGCTTGCCCATGGCGTCGCGCATCGCGGCGAGATCGACGACGGCCGGCACGCCGGTGAAGTCCTGCATCAGGACGCGGGCGGGGCGGAAGTTGATCTCCTTCGTCGACTTGCCACCATTCTTCAGCCAGCCTGCGAATGCGGCGATGTCGTCCTTCTTGACCGTCGTGCCGTCCTCGTGACGCAGCAGGTTTTCCATCAGGACGCGGAGCGAGAAGGGCAGGCGGGAGAGGTCGCCGACCTCTTTCTCGACCGCCTTGAGGCTGAAATAGGTGTAGCTGCGACTACCGACCTTCAGCGTCTTGCGGGCCTTGAAGCTGTTGGGATGGGCGGCGGCCATGTCGTACTCCTGCGAGGTCGGTTTTTATGCGGACGGATGGCAAAATAGGGGCACGGAACGGCACAGGCAATCGGCGGATGCAGCCTGGTGGTCCTTGTGCCAGATTGGTGCCATGCAACGTCGAATGGTGCAGCTGTTCGGGCTCATCGCCATCGTCCTCGCTCTCTCTGGCGAGGCCGTGGCGCAGCGCAATGCCACTGAATCGTGGGATCCGTCGTCGCGGGAGTTTCCCTCCAGCGGTCCTTCGGACAGCTCGTCGGGTTCGGGGGCAGCCGCGGCCGGCCGGAATGCGACGCTCGCTTCGCTGAACAAGATCCTGTCGGCCTCGCAGCTCTCGGCCCTGGATCGTTCGATGTATCTGAGCATCCGCGCCTTTCAGCTCAGCCGGCTCGGACGCGATGCGGACAGCCAGAAGGACATTGCCGAGATGGGCCGGGTCCTGCCCTCGGACTGGCAGGTCGTAATGTCGCTGGCCATGCCGAGTCTCGCAGGCGGTGGCGACCGTGCGGCGGCACTGCGCACGCTCGACAGCGCCCTGGCGCGCAAGCCCGGCGATCCCTCGCTGATGGTCGCCCAGGCCCAGGTCTATATGCAGATCGCCGATTTTCCGCGCGCTTTGGGGCTGCTCGACTCCGCCCTGGCCAATGCGAAGAGCGACAGCGAGCGACGCGCTGCCTTGTTTTTCCGCGGCCATGCGAACTTCAATCTCGGCAACTACGCGCAGGCTGCCGACGACTTCAACGGCTCGCTGGAGGGCCGTCCGACCCTCAAGTCGAAGATTTCGCCGCTTCTCTGGCGCTACGCCGCGCAGGCGCGCGCGCGGCGCGACGCACGGGCGGCGCTGGCGAGGGATGTTGGTGCCGAGAGCCTGAACGAATGGCCCGGCCCGATCGTGCGCTTCCTGCTGGGCAAGGGCTCATCGGGCGAACTCGAGGTTGCCGCCGAGTCCGACGAAACCGCCAAGCGCAGCAATGGCAAGTGCCCGAGTGCCTTCTTCATCGGCATGGATGCGGTGCGTCGCGGCGACAAGCAGAGGGCGCGCGAACAGTTCCAGCTCGCCCAGGCGCGTTGCCCCACGACCTCGGAGATGAACTGGGCCGCCTCCAGCGAGCTGAAGCGGCTCTGAGGATCAGCCCGCCAGCGCCAGGGGCGCGATGAAGCGGGCGACTTCGGAAAGAACGTAGCTGGGCTGCTGCAGGTGGGGGCTGTGGCCGCAATCGGCAACCAGCCTGGTTTCGCAATAGCCGCCGACCTTGCCGGCAATGATGCCGAGCTGCAGCTCGCTGCCATATTCGTCGTCTTCGCCCTGGATCGCCTGCAGGGGCACCAGCACGCCGGGCAGCCTGCCGTTGGCGTCCATCGGCTCGAAGCCCGGCGCCACCCAGGCGTCGGACCACAGATGGAAGGCGCGGTCGACGTTGTCTCCGTGATACTTGGAAAGCCGCTGGCGCAGGTCGCCTGCGGCAAAGGCCTCGCGCGCCTTCCGGATTGCCGCGACGCAGACCGGCTCGTTGATCGCATGTGCGGCCAGGGTCACGACGGCGCGCAGGGGTTCGGGATCGCGGGCGGCGTAGTTCAAGGCAATCGTGCCGCCGTCGCTGTGGCCGACCAGCACGCAGTCGTCGACGGCCAGGGCCGCGAGCAGGCGCGGCAGAATGTCGTCGGCCTCGATCTCCATGTAGCGAACGCCCGGATCGGACGGCCAGGGGCTCGACCGGCCGTAGCCGGTGCGGTCGTAGACGATGCCCCGGCAACGCGTGGCGTCGCAGAGTTTCTGCGGAAAGTCGCGCCACATCTCGATGCAGCCCAAGCCTTCGTGCAGAAAGACGAGCGTGGTGCGTTCCAACCCGTCATCCCGGGCGGGCGAGAGACGGCGCACGCGCAGGCGGCGGTCGCCGAGATCGATCAGTTCGTCGTCGAGGTTCACACCTCAGATGTAACCGGGACGCGGCGCCGAGAGAAGGCGCCGGGTTAGCGCGCGGCCTGTAGTGGAGCCTTGGCCGGTATCGCCGACGGCGGGCGGCACTTCGAGCGCTCGTTGGCGAGGGCCGTATCGCGGTTCCACCAGCCGCCGCCGAGTGCCTGGAACAGGGCAGCCGTGTTGGTGAGCCGCGCCGCCTGTGCCTGGATGCGCGTCAGGATGGCCTGCTGATAGGTGAGCTCGGCGATCAGTACGAAGACGTAGGTCGTATCGCCGAGTTCCAGGCGCTTGCGGGCGATGTTGAGGCTGGTGGCGGCGGCGCGTTCGGCCTCGACGGCGGCCTTCAGCGTCGTGGCGTCGTATTCGAGGGCGTTCAGCGTGTCGGCGACATTGCGAAAGGCGGCCAGCACGGTCGACTGGTATTGCGCATCGGCCTGCTCCAATGCGGCCTGGGCACCCTTCTTCTTGGCATAGAGCGCGCCGCCGTCGAGCACGGTCTGTGCGATGTTGAACCCGGCTACCGTTCCGGGGATGCCCGCCCCGAACAGCGTGTCGAGGCTGACGGAGTTGGCCGTGATGCCTGCGCTCAACGTGACCTGCGGCAACTGGTTGGCGATCGCCACGCCGACCAGTGCGCTGGCAGAGTGCAAGCTGGCTTCGGCGGCGCGCACGTCGGGACGCTGCTCCACCAGTTTGGACGGCAGACTGAGAGGCAAGTCGCCGGGCAGCTTGAGATCGCCGAGCTCGAAGCGTTCCGCGACCGGATTGCTGGGCAGCCGGCCGGTGAGATTGGCCATCAGGTTGCGCTGCTGCGCCAACGCCTTCTGCAGGGGCGGCAGAGTCGCCTCCGATTGCGCCATGGCGGCCTGCTGTGTCGCGACGTCCGCGCCGGGAATGGCGCCAAGCCCGGATTGCTGCGTCAGGATGCCCAGCGTTTCGCGTTGGGCCGCGATGATCCGCTTGGTCGCCTCGACCTGGGCGCGCAACGAGGCTTCGAGGATGGCGCCGGCAACGACATTGGACGCGAGCGACAGATAGGCGCCTTCGAGCTGGAAGCACTGCGCTTCGGCAAGCGCATCGAGCGATTCGATCTGGCGACGGTTGCCGCCCCAGATATCGAGGGCATAGGTGATCTGCAGTCCGGCCGTGAAGAGACCGAATATATTCAACGACTGATCCGAGAGCGGCGATTGCAGGGTGGTCGCCGTCTGATTCTGCGACCCGGTGAAGCCCGCCGAGATCGTCGGAAACAGCGTCGCCCGCTGTGCCCGTGCATTCGACTGCGCCACCTTGAGCGACGCGGCGGCGGCCCGGATGTCGGGATTTGCCCTCAGCGAGCGTTCGATCAGGCTGTTGAGCTGCGGCGACTGGAACACGCCCCACCATTGGCCGGGAATGTCCATGCCCTGCACGATGCGCTGGGCCTCGCCGCCCGGAATGCCGGCGGCGATCAGGTCCGCCTTCTGGTCGGGCAGATAGGTTCGGGTTCCCGGGCCTTCGGGCGTCATGAAATCGGGCCCGACCGAGCAGGCGACCAGCGCCGTCGTTACGGCCAGGGCCGGGAATGCCTTGAGAAAGAGACGTCGCATCATGATGCCTCCGCGGCCGATGCTTGGGGGGCCTTGCTGGGGGCGGGCAGGTGTCGGCGCGAGAAGAGGCCGATGGCTGCCGGCAGGACAGTGAGGAAGAGCAGAGGCGCCAGCAGCGTGCCGCCGACCACGACGGTCGCCAGCGGGCGCTGGACCTGGCTGCCGATCGCCGTCGAGAAGGCGGCGGGCAGCAGGCCGACCGCCGCCGCCGCGCATGTCATCAGCACCGGCCGCAGCTGCACGCTGCAGGTCTCGCGCAGCGCGGCCTCGCGGTCGCGGCCGGCGTCGATCAGGCGGTTGAAGCAGGACAGCACCATGATGCCGTTCATGGCGGCGATGCCGAACAGCGCGACGAAGCCGATGGCGGCGGAGATGCTGAAGGGCATGCCGACCACGAACAGGCCGAGGACCCCGCCGATCAGCGCCATGGGGATCGCGCTGGCCGCCAGCAGCGTGTCGCGGAACGAGCCGAAGCTCATGTAGAGCAGCAGGCCGATCAGGCCGATGGCGATCGGCACGGCGACGGCCAGTCGTTGCAGGGCATTCTTGAGGTTGCCGAACTCGCCGACCCACTCGATGCGATAGCCGCCGGGGATCTTCACCTGCTCGGCCACCTTCTGCTGCGCCTCCAGGATGGCGCTGCCGAGGTCGCGGCCGCGCACGCTGAACTTCACCGGCACGTAGCGTTCCTGCTGCTCGCGGTAGATGTAGTAGGCGCCGGAAACGAGTTCGACTTTGGCGACTTCGCTGAGCGGCACCTGGGTCACGCCGTTGCCGATCTGGACGCCGATCTGGATGCTTTTGATCGCTTCGAGATTTGCCCGGTACTTCGGCGCCAGTCGAACGACCATGGGGAAGTGCCGGTCGCTGCCGCCTTCATAGACATCGCCAGCGGCCTGGCCTCCGATGGCGGCCTGGACGGTTGCGTTGATGTCGCCGGGCGCGAGGCCGTAGCGCGCGGCCCGGGTGCGGTCGATATCGATGCGGATCGTCGGCTGGCCGAGCGAGGCCGACACGGCGAGGTCGGTGATGCCCGGCACCGTTGCCAGCACGTTCTTGATCTCGTTTCCGAGCTTGGCCAGCGTTTCGAGATCGTTGCCGGAAATCTTGACCGAATTCTCGCCCTTCACGCCGGACGCGGCTTCCTGGACGTTGTCCTGGATATACTGGGAGAAAGTGAACTCCACGCCGGGGAAGGCCTTTTGCAAGGCGTCGTTGATCTCGGCGATCAGGGCATCCTTGTCGACGCCCTTGCGCCAGCGATCGAGGGGCTTCAGGGGAACGAAGAATTCGGCATTGAAGAAGCCGGTCGAATCGGTGCCGTCGTCGGGGCGGCCGTGCTGGGAGATGACGGTTTCCGCCTCGGGGAAGCTCTTGATCAGCTTGCGCATGCGGTTGGCGTAGTCGTTGCCGGCTTCAAGCGAGATCGACGCCGGCATGACGGCGCGAATCCACATGTTGCCTTCTTCGAGCTTGGGCAGGAATTCGAGCCCGATGGTGCTGCCGGCCAGCACGGCGAGTGCGCCGGCGCCGAGGCCGGCTGCCAGCGTGACGCGGCGGTTGGCCAGCACGGCGTCGCGCAGTCTCGTATATCCTCGGCTGAGCATACGCACGGCGCGCGTCTCGGCGTGAGCGACCTTGTCCGGCAGCAGGAGTGCGGCAAGGGCGGGCGAGACCGTGAAGGTGGCGATCAAACCGCCCAGCAGCGCGTAGGCGTAGGTACGCGCCATCGGTCCGAAGATATGGCCCTCGACGCCCGACAGAGTGAACAGCGGCAGGAAGCCCGCTATGATGATCGTGGCCGAGAAGAAGATCGCCTGCGTTACCTCGCTGGAAGCGTGGAAGATCGTCGCGAGCTTGCCGGTGAGGCCTTCCGGTGTCGGGCGCCGGTAACTTACCGCCGGGCCGTGGCTCGCCTGGGCGAGGTGGCGGAAGATGTTCTCGACCATGATCACGGTGGCGTCGACGATGATGCCGAAGTCGATCGCGCCCATGGACAGCAGGTTGGCCGATTCACCGCTCAGCACGAGGATCACCACGGCGAAGAGCAGGGCGAACGGAATGGTGGCCGAAACGATCAGGGCGCTGCGCAGGTCGCCGAGGAACAACCACTGGATCAGGAAGATGAGCACAACGCCCATCACCATGTTGTGCAGCACGGTGTGGGTGGTGATTTCGACCAGCGCGCTGCGGTCGTAGATGCGTTCGATCTGGACGCCCGGCGGCAAGATGTTGCCTTTGTTGATCTTGTCGACCTCGGCCAGCACGCCGGTCAGTGTCGGCATGGTTTCCGCGCCGCGCCGCATCAGGACGATGCCCTGGACGACGTCGTTGTCGTCGTTCTGGCCGGCGATGCCGAGCCGTGGCTGGTTGCCCACCGTGACGGTGGCGACATCGGAAACCAGCACGGGCGCACCATCGCGCACCGTCAACATGGTGTTGCGGATGTCGTCCATCGAGCGGATCTGGCCGACGCTGCGCACGATCGCCGACTGCGAGCCGATATTCACGGTATTCGCGCCGACATTGATGTTGGCGTTGTTCAGTCCGTCGAGCACCTGCTTCAGCGTGAGTCCGTAGGCCATCAGCCGGTCGAGATCGACGGTGATGTCGTAGGTCTTGGTCTTGCCGCCCCAGCCGGTGACGTCGATGACGCCGGGGATCGCCTTGAAGCGGCGCTGCAGGATCCAGTCCTGCACGGTCTTGAGATCGGCCGACGAATAGCCGGGCGGACCGACCACGCGGTAGCGGAAGACTTCGCCGATCGGGCTGGTCGGCGAGAGAACGGGCTGTGCGCCATTGGGCAATGGACTGAGCTGCGACAGACGGTTGATCACCATCTGCGAGGCCTGCTGGTAGGTCACGTCGTAGGTGAACTGCACCTTGACGTCGCTGAGGCCGAAGAGAGAGACGGTGCGGATCGCCTGGACATAGGGGAGGCCCGCCATCTGGATCTCGATCGGGATCGTTATGTAACGCTCGATCTCCTCCGACGACTGGCCGGGGTTCTGCGTGATGATGTCCACCAGCGGCGGCACCGGGTCGGGATAGGCTTCGATGTTCAGCCGCGCATAGGCGAACAGGCCGGCGACCACGAGGACTCCGCTCAGGATGACAACCAGGATGCGTTGCCTGAGGGCGGCGGCGATGAGGGATTGCATGGAATGATCGCCGTGCTGGAGAAAGTGCCGGGGCTGGCGGCGCCCGGCAGGCCGTTAGTCGCGCTTGGCCGCGCGATCGATGAATAGCGTGCCGCTGGTTACCACGGTTTCGCCGGTCTGCACTCCTTTGCGCACTTCGACGAAGCCGTTGGCGGTCGTGCCGACCTCGATGGGACGGGAGACGATGGATTTGTCTTGGGGGCGAGTGACCCAGACGCGGGCATTGGCCCCTTCGTAGACGATGGCTTCCTGCGGCACTGCCGGCATGGTCTGCGGCACGCCGGTGACGATGCGGAAGCTCGCGAACATCTCGGGCATCAGCTCGCGGTCCGCATTGGCGATCTCGGCGCGCACCGGAAGGCGGCGCGTGTTGGGGTCGAGCGCCGGCGCGACGTAGCTCAGCTTCGCGTTGAAGGTCCGGCCTGGATAAGCCAGCACGGATACCTCGACCGGCGCGCCGACCTTCATCCGCGGCGCGTCGGATTCGCGGACATTGGCGATCAGCCAGACTTTCGAGAGGTCGCCGATGTTGAACACAGGATCGGTCGCACCGGCATTGATGTACTGGCCGAGGCCGATCTTGCGCTGGATCACGGTGCCCTCGATCGGGGCGGACACGATGGTCTCGGCACCGATGCGGTCGACCTTTTCGAGCTGCTCGATCTCGGCGTCGGAGCGGCCGAGGATGCGCAGACGGTTGCGCACGGCGGCGAGGGCGATATCGGCCGACCTGAGGTCGCCTTGTGCGGCGACGAGGTCGGACTGGGCCTGTTCGAGGTCCTTCAGCGCGCCGCCACGGATCGACAGAAGCTCCTTCTGGCGCTTTTCGGCCATCTGGGCGAGAGCGAGCTTCGAGCGCGCCTTTTCGACGCCGGCGACGGCGGTCACGAGATCGTTCTGCCCTTGTACGAACTCGCTCGCCTCGATGGCGAACAGCGGGGCGCCGCGCTCGACGTGGTCGCCGGGCTTGGCGATCAGGCGCGTGACGCGGCCGGAATAGGGTGAGAAGACCGGCGTCGTGGTGTCCTCGTTGATGCCGATCTTGCCGTCGGTCGCGCGCTCCTCCCGGAAGGCCACCTGCTTCACAGTCTCAAAGCGGAGACCGGCCCATTGCGTGTCGCTTGGTCGGAACGCGCCATCGGCCTCGACCATGGTGGCGGGGCGCACCAGGGCGTTGCCCGGTTGCGTGTCCAAAGTCCAGACGGCGGCCAGCGCCAAGCCCGCGACGCCCGCCCCTACGAACCAGAAGCGATGGCGGTACAGCTTGGCAATTAACGAAGGGTTGGTCGGGGAGGTCATGACGGCCAGCCTAACCAGTTCGCATTACGTGCACCTGACGGTTGCCGGCGGGACTGGAGCGCCACCGGCATGCCGTCGTGCTAAAGTCAACCTAATGTAATCCTCGCTCCGGGAGGCCGTTGCCGTGAGAGTCCTTCTTGTCGAGGACAATGCCGAACTGGTTGCGCTGCTGGTCAAGGGGCTGGCGCGCAATGGTTTCTCGGCCGATTCCGTGGATAACGCCGGCGATGCGGCGCATGCACTCGCTGCCATGCGCTACGCGGCGGTCGTGCTCGATCTCGGCCTGCCGGACGAAGACGGGCTTTCTTTGTTGCGCGGCATGCGTGGCCGCGGCGATTCGACGCCAGTCCTTGTGCTGACGGCACGCGATGGCGTTTCCGACCGGGTCAATGGGCTGAGAGCCGGCGCAGACGACTATCTCGTAAAGCCCTTCGCCATGGAGGAGCTTGTAGCCCGGCTGCAGGCGCTGTTGCGCCGTCCCGGCAACATGCTGGGGCGCAGACTCACCTTCGGCAATGTCTCCCTCGATACCGAAGGGCGGCAGATCCTGGTCGACGGCACCGCACGATCCTTTCCGGCGCGAGAGACCGCGGTGCTGGAGATCCTGCTGCGGCGCGGCGGCAACGTGGCGCCCAAGCGCCTGTTCGAGGATCAGCTCTTTGGCCTGTCGGGCGATGTCGGGTCCAATGCCGTCGAGGTCTATGTCCATCGGCTGCGCAAGATGCTGGCGGATTGCGGCGCCAACGTGCGGGTCCATACGGTAAGAGGCGTCGGTTACCTGCTCACCGAGGACAAGGCCGGGTGAATCGCTTCCGCTCGATCATCTCCCGTGTCGTCGCGCTGCATGTCGTCACGGTCGGCTTGACTTCGATCCTGATGCCGCTGGCGCTCTATTGGCTTCTGAACCAGGCCGCCAACAACCTTCACCGCGACGCGCTGCGTAGCCAGGCACTTACCATCGGCAGTTTCCTGCGGCCGACGCCGAGCGGCGCCACACAGCTCGAAATCCCGGCCGAGGCGATGCCGCTCTATTCCGGCGAGTATGCGCTCTATTCCTACGCAGTGCTCGATGCCGACGGAAAGGTGCTCTTCTCCTCCAGGGGCGACGACCGGCCGCTCTTCGCCTCGATCGATCCTTCGTCGAGCGAATGGTTCAGCCGGCGGCGCAGCAGCGGCGCCGTGCTGTTCGGCGTCAGCGTTCCACGTGCTGTCGGTGAGCGACTCTACTGGATTCAGGTCGGCCAGGACCTCACGCATCGCGATGTCATCATCGACGACATCGTCACTTCGTTCATTCCGCGCGTCGCCTGGATTACCTTTCCAATCCTGCTGCTGCTTCTCCTGATCGACATTTTGATCTTTCGGCGGGCGCTCGAGCCGGTGCGTCAAGCCTCGACGACAGCAGCGGCGATCGGACCGACGAGCACGGAGGTCCGCTTGCCGGAGGCTTCCATGCCGGCCGAGGTCGTACCGCTGGTCCATGCCGTCAATCAGGCGCTGGAGCGGCTGGAAGCGGGCTTCCGCGCGCAGCGGGAGTTCACCGCCGATATGGCGCACGAGCTCAGAACGCCGCTTGCCATCATGCGCGCCCGGGTCGACTCGATGGACGAAGGGCCGCTGCGGCAGTCGCTGCAGACCGATATCGTCAACATGACGCGCACCGTGAACCAGGTTCTCGACATCGCCGAACTCGAAAGCTTCGTCGTACGCGCCGACTCCACGGCGGACATCCACGCCGTTTGCGCCGATGCCGTGGGCTTCATGGCGCCTCTCGCGGTCGGCAGCGACAAGGCGATCGCGCTGACCGGCGTCGAAGAGCCGGTCTGGGTGCGCGGCCACGCCGAGGCGTTGTTCCGGGCCGTGCGCAACCTTGTCGAGAATGCCATCCGCCATACGCCGCGCGGCGGCTCGATCGAGGTCGACGTGGCGGCCGACGGCACCGTGCGCGTGCTGGACACTGGTCCGGGCGTGCCGGAGGCGGAGCGGCAGTCGATCTTTGCTCGTTTCTGGCGCCGCGATCGCGCCAAGGCCGACAGCCGCGGGCTGGGCCTCGCCATCGTCGCGCGCGTGGCGGCTGCCCACGACGGCAGCATCTCGGTGGACGACCGGCCCGGCGGTGGCGCCATCTTTACCTTGAAGCTCAGGCTGGCTTGACCAGCACGAATTGCCTGTGGCTATCTGCCTGACGGAACTGCCGCACAACGAGACGAACGGCAGGCCGTGTGGGAGTGCTGCAGGGAATGACCGCCGAAAGGGCCATTGCCCGGACCGAGCCTCGAGACACGTTCCCCAAACTGCTGGCGGAGCTTGCAAAGACGCGCGGCAACCGGCCCGCCTACCGGGAAAAGGAATACGGCATCTGGCAGACCTATGACTGGGCCCATGTCGCAGCCCAGGTGCGCCTGCTGGCCGCCGGCCTCGCCGACCTGGGCTTCCGGCGGGGGGATCGGCTGATCGTGGCCGGCGACAACCGGCCGAGCCTCTACTGGTCGATGTGCGCGGCGCAGTCGCTGGGCGGCGTGCCGGTGCCGGTTTACCAGGACTCGGTCGCCGACGAACTGGCCTACGTCGTCGAGCATGCGGGTGCCCGTTATGCTCTGGCCGAGAACCAGGAGCAGGTCGACAAGCTTCTGGAGATCCAGAAGAAAGTGCCGTCGCTGCAGACCATTCTCTACAACGATCCGCGCGGCATGCGGCATTACGAGGGGCTGCTGTCCTATGCCGACGTGCAGGCGCGGGGCGAGAAGCGGCTGGCGGCTGCCCCCGACACGGTTTCGGCTGAGGTTGCCCAGGGCAAGGGCAGCGACGATGCCATCATGCTCTACACCTCGGGCACCACGGGCCGGCCGAAGGGCGCGGTGCTGAGCTACGACAATCTCGTCTGGGCGGCCGAGGCGGGGGCTGCCTTCGACGGTCTCAAGGCCGGCGACGAGCTGCTCTCCTACCTGCCGATGGCCTGGGTCGGCGATCACATCTTCTCCTATGCGCAGGGCTACGTGGTCGGCCTGGTCGTGAATTGCCCCGAATCGGCCTCGACGGTGATGACCGACCTGCGCGAGATCGGGCCGACCTATTACTTTGCCCCGCCCCGCGTGCTGGAGAACCTGATCACCCAGGTGACGATCCGCATGGAAGATGCGGGGCTAATCAAGCGACGCCTGTTCCAGTTCTTCATGGGCGTGGCGCGCCGCGTCGGCCCCGCGCTGCTCGACGGTCGATCGGTTTCGATTGGCGACAGGCTGCTTTATGGCCTGGGTAGTCTGCTGATCTACGGTCCGCTCAAGAACACGCTGGGCATGAGCCGTGTGCGCGTGGCCTACACGGCGGGCGAAGCCGTGGGGCCGGAGATCTTCAACTTCTATCGCGCCCTGGGCGTGAACATGAAGCAGCTCTACGGTCAGACCGAAGCCTCGGTGTTCGTGACCATCCATCCCAACGGCGAGGTCTTCCCCGAAACGGTCGGCAAGCCGGTTTCCAAGGTCGAGCTCAGGATCGCCGAGTCGGGAGAGGTGCTCTACCGTAGTCCTGGCGTGTTCAAGGAATACTTCAAGAATCCCGAAGCGACCAACGACACCAAGACTGCAGACGGCTGGGTCCATACCGGCGATGCTGGCTACCTCGACGAACGCGGCCATCTGCGCATCATCGATCGCGCCAAGGACGTCGGGAAACTCAACGACGGCACCCTGTTCGCGCCGAAATACATCGAGAACAAGCTCAAGTTCTTCGCACACATCAACGAGGCCGTGGCGTTCGGCGACGGCCATGACTTCGTCGCCGCCTTCGTCAATATCGACATGATCGCCGTCGGCGATTGGGCGGAACGGCGCAACATTGCCTATGCGAGCTACCAGGAGCTGGCGGCCAGACCCGAGGTCTACGACCTGATCCAGAGCGAGATCGAACAGGTCAATCGCGACCTCGCCGCCGATCCGCGCATGGCCGGCGCGCAGATCCGCCGCTTCCTGATCCTGCACAAGGCGCTCGAGGCCGACGACGGCGAGCTGACGCGTACCAACAAGGTGCGGCGAGGGTTCATCGGCGAGCGCTACAAGACGCTGGTCGATGCGCTCTACGGCACGGCCAAGTCGGCGCACATCGGGGTCGACGTCACCTTCGAGGACGGCCGCAAGGGTCGGATAGAAGGCGATGTCGCGATCCGCGACCTCGCCCCGCATCCGGCGCTCAGGAAGGCGGGCTGACGACGATGGCCGAGCGCATGCGTTCCTTCACCGAGGTGCTGCTGTCGGTCGAGAATATCAGCCTGTCGTTCGGTGGCGTGAAGGCGCTGACCGACATCAGCTTCGACATCAGGAAGGGCGAGATACGCGCCATCATCGGCCCCAACGGTGCCGGCAAGTCGTCGATGCTGAACTGCATCAACGGCTTCTATCATCCGCAGCAGGGCGCCATCACCTACAAGGGCGTGCGGCGCAGCCGGATGCGGCCACACGAGGCGGCAGAGCAGGGCATCGCGCGAACCTTCCAGAACATCGCTCTGTTCAAGGGCATGTCGACGCTCGACAACATCATGACCGGCCGCAACCTGCGCATGAAGACCGGCCTGTTCTGGCAGGCGCTTCACTTCGGTCCGGCGCGGCGCGAAGAGATCGAGCATCGCAAGGCTGTCGAGGAGATCATCGACTTCCTCGAGATTCAGCATATCCGCAAGGTGCCGGTCGGCCGGTTGCCCTACGGCCTGCAGAAGCGGGTCGAACTCGGCCGCGCGCTTGCCGCCCAGCCCGAGCTGCTGCTGCTCGACGAGCCGATGGCCGGCATGAACATCGAGGAGAAGCAGGACATGTGCCGCTTCATCCTCGACGTGAACGACGAATTCGGCACGACGATCTGCCTGATCGAACACGACATGGGTGTGGTCATGGACATTTCGGATCGTGTCGTCGTGCTCGACTACGGCAAGAAGATCGGCGACGGCGTGCCCGACGCGGTCAAGAGCGACCAGGCCGTGATCGATGCCTATCTCGGCGTCAGCCACTGAGCGGAGCGACCATGCTGGGCCCCTTCCTCGAAACCCTGATCGGCGGCCTCCTGACCGGCGTGCTCTATTCGTTGGTGGCGCTGGGCTTCGTGCTGATCTTCAAGGCTTCCGGCGTCTTCAACTTCGCCCAGGGCGCCATGGTGCTGTTCGCAGCCCTCACGATCGCGCGGCTGGCCGGCGCCATCGACAACAAGGAGGTCTTCCTCGGTCAGTTCGTGGCCGCCGCGGCCGTACTGGGTGTCGCGCTGGCTCTGATCGGCTGGTGGGCCTGGCGTGAATACGTCGCACGAGGCAGTGGGCCAACCGAGCGGCGCAAGCTGCAGCTTCTGGCGTTGTTCGGTGCGCTGGTCGGCGGCGGCGCGGCCTATGTCTATGGCCAGGGCGCGTGGCCGCTGTGGCTGGCCATTGCCGCGACCGCGGCGATCATGGGCTTGCTGGCCTATGCCATCGAGCGGCTGGTGCTGCGCCACCTCGTGAACCAGGAAGGCATCATCCTGTTCATGGCGACGCTCGGCATTACCTACTTCCTGGATGGATTCGGCCAGACCTTGTGGGGCAGCGACGTCTATTCCATCCATCTCGGCCTGCCGAAGGATCCCATCTTCCTGTTCGAGGGCATCTTCGAGGGCGGCCTGCTGATCGACCCCGGCGACCTCGTCGCGGCGGGCATCGCCGCGGCTCTCGTCATCGTGCTGGCGATCTTCTTCCAGAAGACCCGCGTCGGCCGTGCCCTGCGCGCCGTCGCCGACGACCATGCCGCCGCCCAGTCGGTCGGCATCCCGCTCAACACGATCTGGCTGATCGTCTGGACGGTGTCGGGGCTGGTGGCGCTTACTGCCGGCCTGATCTGGGGGGCCAAGCTCGGCGTGCAGTTCTCGATCTCGCTGATCGCGCTCAAGGCGTTGCCCGTGTTGATCCTGGGTGGCTTCACCTCGGTGCCGGGCGCCATTGTCGGCGGCCTGATCATCGGGGCCGGGGAGAAGCTCTCGGAAGTCTTCCTGGCGCCGATCCTGGTGAGGACCTTCGACCTTGCCGGCGGTGGCATCGAGAACTGGTTTGCGTACGTGCTCGCCTTGGTCTTCCTGCTGTTCCGGCCGCAGGGCCTGTTCGGCGAGCGCATCATCGAGCGCGTTTAGGAGGGCGGGTCCGACATGCTTTACCGCGAGGCCGGCCAGTTCAAGACCAGCTACGACGCCGACCAGCAGATCTTCCCGATCGTGCAGGACCGGGTCTTCGTGATTGCCGTCGTGCTGGCGGCTTTCCTGATCGTGCCGCTGTTTGCGAGCCAGTACCTCTACACCGAAATCCTGATCCCGTTCCTGATCCTGTCGCTGGCAGCGGTCGGCCTGAACATCCTGGTCGGCTATTGTGGCCAGGTGTCCCTGGGAACGGGCGGCTTCATGGCCGTCGGCGCCTATGCCGCCTACAACCTCTGGCTCCGCGTGCCGGAGGTCAACAATCTTATCGTCGTCTTTCTGTTCGGCGGCCTGATGGCGGCGGCCGTCGGCATCCTGTTCGGCATCCCGTCGCTTCGCATCAAGGGCTTCTATCTCGCGGTAGCTACTCTTGCCTCCCAGTTCTTCCTCGACTGGCTGTTCGCGCGGGTGAAGTGGCTGACCAACTATACGCCGTCCGGCTCGGTGGCGGTCGGCGAGACCAGCGTTTTCGGCTGGAAGATCGACACGCCGGCCGAGCGCTATCTCTTCGTCCTGGCCTTCGTGGTCGTGGCCACCTTGGTCGCCAAGAACCTGGTGCGCGGCCATATAGGCCGGTCGTGGATGGCGATCCGCGACATGGATATCGCGGCCGAGATCATCGGCTTCCGGCCCCTGCGCACCAAGCTCTCGGCCTTCGCGGTCAGCTCGTTCTTCATCGGCATCGCGGGCGCCATGTGGGCCTTCCTGCGGCTCGGCGCCTGGGAGCCGTTGGCGTTCGACATCAACCGCTCCTTCCAGCTCCTGTTCATGGTCATTATTGGCGGGCTGGGCTCGCTGCTCGGCAGCTTCCTGGGGGCGGCTTTCATCATTCTGGTCCCGATCGTGCTCAATCAGCTCCCGGGCTGGCTCGGCATCAAGATGTCGGTCGCCCTGATCGGCCACCTCGAGTTCATGGTGTTCGGCGCGATGATCGTCTTCTTTCTGATCGTCGAACCGCATGGCCTGGCCCGGCTCTGGGCGGTGGCCAAGGAGAAGCTGCGGCTCTGGCCGTTCCCGCACTGATCAACTAGGCTTTAAACCAAGGGTTGCCCGGGGAAGGATCGACCCAACAATCAAAGGAGGAAACGATGAGGCTAGGAAAGGCAGCGCTTCTGGGTGCGGTCGCGGTTGCGGCAGGTTTCGTCGCAACAGCGTCCATCCCCAACGCCGCATGGGCGCAGAACGAACAGTATCTCGCCGGATTGATCTACCGCACGGGCGCCTATGCCCCGAACGGCATCCCGTTCGCCAACGGCATTGCCGACTACTACGCGCTGATCAATGCGCGTGACGGTGGCATCAACGGCGTCAAGCTGAACTACGAGGAATGCGATACCGCCTACGCCACCGATCGCGGCGTGGAATGCTACGAGCGCCTGAAGAACAAGGGCCCGACCGGAACGGCCTACGTCGCCCCGCTCAGCACCGGCATCACCTTCGCGCTCACCGAGAAGGCGCCGATCGACAAGATCCCGATCATCTCGATGGGGTACGGCCGTTCGGAGAGCCGCGACGGCAGCGTGTTCCAGTGGAACTTCCCGCTGCTCGGCACCTACTGGTCGGCCGCCGACATCATCATGCAGCACATCGCCAAGAAGGAAGGCGGCTTCGACAAGCTCAAGGGCAAGAAGATTGTGCTGGTCTATCACGACTCGCCCTACGGCAAGGAGCCGATCGCACTCCTCGAAGAGCGCGCCAAGATGCATGGCTTCTCCTTCACGCCGATGCCGGTCACGCATCCCGGCGTCGAACAGAAGGCAACCTGGCTGCAGATCCGCCAGAACCGGCCGGACTATGTCCTGCTGTGGGGGTGGGGCGTCATGAACTCGACGGCGATCAAGGAAGCGGCTGCCGTCGGCTTCCCGCGCGACAAGATGTACGGCGTGTGGTGGTCGGGCGCCGAACCCGATGTGCGTCCGGCCGAAGGCGGCGCCAAGGGCTACAATGCCGCCATGCTTCAGCACGGTGCCGGCCAGTTCGCCGTGCACAAAGACTTGAAGAAGTACCTCTACGACAAGGGCCTCGGCTCGGCGAAGTGGGACGAGACCGGCGAGGTGCTCTACATCCGCGGCCTCGTGAACGGCATGCTGGGCGTCGAGTCGATCCGCAAGGCGCAGACCAAGTTCGGCAACAAGCCGCTCACCGGCGAGCAGGTCCGCTGGGGTATCGAGAATCTCGAAATCTCCGCCGATCGCGTCAAGGAGCTGGGCTTCGAGGGTGTGATGAAGCCCATAAAGGTGAGCTGCTCGGATCACGAGGGCACACGCGCGGGCCGTATCCAGCAATGGGACGGCACCAAGTGGAACGTAGTCAGCGAGTGGTACGAATCCGACGACAAGGTCATCAAGCCGATGGTCGAGGCGGCTGCGAAGAAGTACGCGGAAGAGAAGAAGCTGCCGATCCGCGACTGCTCGAAGGAGAACTGAGCTGTCGACGTCGGCCTCTTCCGGCTCGCCGAATACCCTCCCCCGCGGCGCGGGGGAGGAAGGCGTCATGGCTGCGTCGGCCAATGTCATCGACGTGGCCAACATCGAGGTCATCTACAATCACGTGATCCTGGTGCTGAAAGGTGTGTCGCTGTCGGTGCCGGAAGGCGGCATCGTGGCGCTGCTCGGCGGCAATGGCGCTGGCAAGTCGACGACCCTCAAGGCGATCTCGAACCTGCTGCTGACCGAGCGTGGCGAGGTCACGAAGGGGCAGGTCCGCTGTCGCGGCGAACGGGTGGACGGGCTCTCGCCCAACGATCTGGTGCATCGTGGCGTCATTCAGGTGATGGAGGGCCGTCATTGCTTCGGCCACCTCACCGTCGAGGAGAACCTGCTGACCGGCGCGTTCATTCACGGCAGCAAGCGGCGCCAGATCGCCGACGACCTCGAAAAGGTCTACCACTATTTCCCGCGATTGAAGGTCCGTCGCTCGAGCCTTGCCGGCTACACGTCGGGCGGCGAGCAACAGATGACGGCCATTGGCCGTGCCCTGATGAGCCGGCCCAACACCATCCTGCTCGACGAACCGTCGATGGGGCTGGCGCCGCAGCTCGTGGAGGAGATCTTCGAGATCGTGAAGAACCTCAACGAGAAGGAAAAGGTCTCGATCCTGCTGGCCGAGCAGAACACGAACGTGGCGCTGCGCTTTGCCCATTATGGCTACATCCTGGAAAACGGCCGGGTCGTCCTCGATGGCGACGCTGCATCCTTGCGCGAGAACGAGGACGTGAAGGAATTCTACCTTGGTATCGGCGGCGAGGGCCGCCGCTCCTTCCGCGACGTCAAACACTACCGTCGCCGCAAGCGCTGGCTTTAGGCGCGCGAAAGGGTCTTCCACGCGGCGTAGAGGAGCGGCGGGATCGCCACGAGATCGGCGAGGGCGATGGTGCGCAAGGCACCGGCCGGGGTGCCGTAGAGGGCGTAGAAGCCCAGGAACCCCGCGACATTGATCGCGGCTGCCACGAGCGCGGCGGGCCGCACTGACGGCGACCAGCTCGCCCAGAGGCAGAGGATGCCGACCAGCGCCAGCAGAAGCGCGCGATGGCGCATCAGCACCAGCAGCGTGGTGTCGGTCGGCGCGATGCCATAGAGGCGCGACAGCATCTCGGGCGCGAAGACGGGCGCGATCGGCAGCAGGTGAATGATGGCGACGACGGCAAAGGCCAGGGGAACGGCGATGGTGGTCCACATGTTTCGACCATCGCCGGTTCCGGCTACTGCCGGCAATTACTTGGCCGGTAAGGGCCGAGACCGTTATTCGACCGTCACATCCAGCGCGATCGCGGGAGAAGCGCAGAGGGTTGCGCTGACCGGCGAGGTGGTCGCTGCCGCTGTCGCCAGCTCTCGCAGGATCGCCGGGTCGACGCCTTTTGCGGCAATGCGCACGTTTATGCGCAGATTATCCATCGCCATCGACACGCCGTCGATGCCGACCAGTCCACGCGAATCGCTCTCGCTGTCGACGCGGACTTGCAGCGTGTCCAAGGTGATGCCGCGCATCGCCGACTTCATGGCGATGACCGTTGCCGCGCACGACGCCAGCGACGCACGCATCAGCCAGCCTGGATTGGCGCCTTCGCCCTGGCCGCCGAGCGCCGGGGGCATGTCCGTAACAGTACGCTCGCTTGCCGGGCCGGCAATCTCGCAGCGCAGGCCCCCTGTCCAGGTCGCCGTGGCGAAGGCGTTGGGCTTGCGGGCCGCTGCCGGCTTTTCCGTGAAGGCCTGACGGAGGTGCGCGATAGCGGCAGCGGTATCGGTAGACAATGGATTCTCCCCCTCTTGCGTTCTGGCGTGACGACACGTGCGCCTAGTCCATTATAGCCGATGCCAAGGGAAATGGCGTTGTCGCGCTTCGGCGGCGGGCGATGAAGACTTAAGCTGCCTTGGTCGCTGCCGAGGCCTTCAGGATCGGCGGGGCGAAGCGGAAAGCGGCACCCAGCCGGTTCCAGGCATTGATGGTGGCGACCGCCGTGCTG
This sequence comes from Pseudomonadota bacterium, assembly GCA_020160995.1. GTDB lineage: Bacteria > Pseudomonadota > Alphaproteobacteria > Reyranellales > Reyranellaceae > Reyranella. Next base: position 20,069 of record JAIUOY010000163.1, read on the forward strand.
AGGAAGATGGTCTCGCTTTCGCTGAAGTGACGGCGCACGGCATCGTAGGCCTCGTCGGATACTGTCTTGTCGGAGAGCCGCGTCAGGGTTTCCGCCCAGGCCAGCGCCGCGCACTCGCGCTCCGAGAAGATGCCGGCCTCGTGCCAGGTCGCGACCAGATCGAGCTTCTCCTGCGGCAGGCCCAGCCGGCGCGAGACGTTGAGGTGGATCTGCAGGCAGAAGGCGCAGTTGTTGATCTGCGAGACGCGGAGCTTCACGAGTTCGATGATCGTCTTGTCGAGGCCCGTTTCGTCGGCGGCCTTGCCCATGGCCAGCAGGGCGGCCTGTGCCGATGGCGCAGTCTTCTGGAAGGTCTCGTAGGCAATGCGGGTGTGTGTAGTGGGGGCGGACGACATGGCAGCAGCTCCATAATATTCGAGCTCTGATATTATGGAGCAGCGGTGGCGTTGCAAGGCCGGCAGGGGGGCTCTACCGTCCCTTCAAAGACAGGATGGCAACGGGAGAAACGCATGTCGCCGCACTACGACACGTTGGAGACCAGAACCCCCGAAGCGCGCGAGAAGGCGTTGATGCAGGCCCTGCCGCAGCAGATCGCCCATGCCAAGGCCAACGCCCCGTTCTTCGCGGAGTGGCTGAAGGACGTCGATCCCGAATCGGTGACCTCCCGCGCCGCGCTCGCGCGGCTGCCCGTGCTGCGCAAGTCGATGCTGGGCGAAGTGCAGAAGAAGAACCCGCCGATGGGCGGGTTGATCACCGTGCCGATGAGCAAGGTGCGCCATGTCTTCATGTCGCCCGGCCCGATCTTCGAGATCGACACCGACGAGCCCGACTACTTCCGCGGCGCGCGCGCCATGTATGCCTGCGGCTTCCGGCCGGGCGACATCGTCTACAACACCTTCGCCTATCACCTGACGCCGGCCGGCATGATGATGGAGTCGGCGGCGCGGGCATTGGGCTGCGCCGTCGTGCCGGGTGGCGTCGGCAATACCGAGCTGCAACTCGACGCCATCGCGGCGATCCGGCCCACCGGCTATGTCGGCACGCCGTCGTTCCTCAAGATCCTGATCGAGAAGGCGGCAGAGCTGGGCAAGGACATCTCCTCCCTGAAACATGCCTTCGTTGGTGCCGAGGCGCTGCCGCCGTCCCTGCGCCAGATGTTCCGCGACAAGGGCATGACCTGCCTGCAGAGCTACGGCACCGCCGATCTCGGCACCATCGCCTACGAGTCCGAAGGCCCCGGCGGCGCGGTCGAAGGGATGGTCGTCGACGAGGGTGTGATCGTGGAGATCGTGCGGCCCGGCACCGGCGACCCCGTGCCCGACGGCGATGTCGGCGAGGTCGTGGTGACCTCGTTCAACCGCGCCTATCCGCTGATCCGCTTCGGCACCGGCGACATGTCGGCCGTGCTGGCGGGGACGAGCCCCTGTGGGCGCACCAATATGCGTATCAAGGGCTGGATGGGCCGCGCCGACCAGCGGACCAAAGTGCGCGGCATGTTCGTCGACCCCGAGCAGATCGCCGAGATCGCCAAGAAGCATCCCGGTCTCGGCCGCCTGCGGCTGGTGATCGACTGGGTCAACCAGGCCGACGTGATGACGCTCAAGGTTGAAACCGCCCAGTCGTCGGCCGATCTCGAGAAGGCGCTGGAAGGTACCATTCGCACCGTCTGCAAGGTCGGCGGCAAGGTCGAGTTCGCCAAGCCGGGCAGCCTGCCGAACGACGGCAAGGTGATCGACGACGTCAGAAAGTACACATGACGTCGCCGCATCGGCTTTGCCATTGCGCGTGAGTCGGTGGCCGAAGGAGTCGGTGTGGTGATTGACGGCCGCGGCACGGTGGATGACGGCGTCGTTAACTGAAGCGTCTCGCCTGACCTTCCCGAATTCTTCCTTGTGATTTCAGGGAGTTGGCCGTTCGCCGGTGCGGCCGCGCTGGCAAATCTGCCACAATTCCCGTATCTAGTCGGCTGTGCGGCTGCCCCCGATTCGCCGGGCTCTTCCGGCGGTTCGTCCCCCTCACGCCTGGGGTCCGTGCCAAGGAGGATATCTTGAAGAGGCGCACTTTTGTCTCCGGTTCGGTGGCCGTCGCCGCCGCCAGTGTGCTGGCCGCCCCGGCCATTGCCGCAACGATCAAGCCGTATAGCTGGGATCTCAACCCGCCGACCGACACCCGCGACAACTTCATCGCCTGGGGCAAGGCCCGCGGAGAAGATCCGGTGTTTCTCGGTCAGCGCTGGGACCGCTTCCAGGCTCTCCTGCGCAACAAGGACATCTGGGACGCCAAGACCAGCCGCGCCTTCCTGCTCACGCCGCGCGAAGAGTTCGCCTCGATCAATCCGGCGATCCACAAGCGGGCCTACGAGCATAACTTCCTCGACATCGGCTATGGCGTCACCATGTCCGGCCCGCACATCCAGGGCCGCATGACCAACGTCATCGACGTGAATCGCGGCGAGAAGGTGCTGGAGATCGGTACCGGCTCGGGCGTGCAGTCGGCCTATCTCGCCAACCTGACCGAGAACACCTACACGATCGAGATCATCGCGCCGCTCGCCCAGCGCACCCGTGGCCTCTACGACAAGCTGATCGACAAGGGCTACACCGAGTTCAAGCACATCAAGACCAAGCAGGCGGACGGCTACTACGGCTGGGAAGAGGTCGCGCCGTTCGACAAGATCATCGTGACCACCGGCATCGACCACGTGCCGCCGCCGCTGTTGAAGCAGCTCAAGTCGGGCGGCCTGATGGTCATCCCGGTCGGCCCGCCGGGCGCGCAGCGCGTGCTCAAGGTGACCAAGACCCAGGGTGCCGACGGTTCGATCACCACGAGCCGCGAAGACATCTACGGCGGCAAGATCGTGCCCTTCGTGCCCTTCACCAAGCTCGAAGGCGACAAGATCGTCGGCACGCACAACCGCTAGCAGGCAATATCGTCATCCGGACGGAGCGAGGGACCGACACAGGTTCCTCGCTTCGGTCTACACCGGGTGACATGGACTTCGGGCCCCCAGCGAGCCCCCTCTGAAGATCGCACCAAGCGATCCAACAACAACGGAGAGCCCCCTTGACCGTCGCGGTCGATCTCGACCATCGCCCCTCGCTTGCCTTCTATCTGTCTGTAGGCCTGGTCGCCGGCAGCATCATCGCGCTGCAGATCGGCATCATGCGCGTCTTCTCGGTGGGAAGCTGGGCGCATTTCGGTTCACTGGTGGTGAGCCTCGCCATGTTCGGCTTCGGCCTTACAAGCGCGGTCATGTGCGTGGGCAAGAGCTGGTTCGAGCGCCACTGGGTCGGCGCGATCAAGGGCGCGCTGCTGGCCTTCGGTCCGCTGATGGTGGTGTGCAACCTCGCTGCCCAGCAGGTGCCGTTCAACGCCATCTTCCTGATCTCCGACCCGATGCAGAAGTGGCGGCTGTTCGCCAACTTCGTGCTCTACTTCCTGCCGTTCCTGGCAGGCGCGCTCTATCTCGGCGTGGTCTTCCTGAAGGCACAGAAGACCTTCAACCGCGTCTACTTCGCCGATCTTGTCGGTTCGGGCCTGTGCGGCCTCGCCGTCCTGCTCGCGATGTATTGGTGGCGGCCCAGCGATCTCATCATGGCGCCGCTGCTGCTCTGGCTGGCCGGCGGCATTCTGTGGTTCGTGGCCATGGGCGATCGTCGCGGCATCGCCGCCATCGTCGGCGTGGCGATCCTGGCGGCCGCCGCACACTACGTCGCGCCGCAGGTGCTCGGCATCCCGAAGCTCACCGTGTCGGACTACAAGGGCGTCTCCTACGTCCGCAAGTTCCCCGACAACCAGCGTACCTACGAGCGGACCTCGCCGTTCGGCTACCTCGAGGTCTATTCGAGCTCCTACCTGCATTTCGCGCCGGGCCTGTCGGACAACGCCGCGTTCAACCTGCCCAAGATGCCGTCGAACGCGTATCTTGGCCTCTACATCGATTCGGAAGGCCCGTCCGGCATCATCAAGGATCTGCCGGCGGACGAGACCGCCTACTTCAAGTATCTGCCGATGTACTACCCGTACCTGCTGAAGAAGGACCCCACGACGTTCGTGGTCCAGTTCGGCGGCGGCATCTCGACGGCGGTGGCGCTGAAGTCGGGATCGGAGAAGGTGACGGTCGCCGAGGGCAATCCCGCGGTGCTGACAGCGTTCCGCGAGGACAAGGGCCTGCGCGACTTCACCGGCGACATCCTGAACAATCCCAAGATCAACGTCATCGACTATGACGGCCGGCTCTATGTCGCGCACACGAAGAATCGCTACGACGTGGTCGATCTGTCGCTCGCCGACTCGGCCGGCCTGTCGAGCCCCGGCGGTTTCTCGATCGTCGAGAAATACTCCTACACGCGCGAGGCGATGAGCGCCTACATGCGCGCGCTGAAGCCCGACGGCATCCTGTCGGTCACTTTGTGGAACAAGGAAGAGCCGCCGAAATCGGTGCTGAAGCTCTACGCCACGATGGTGGCGGCGGCACGCGATGTCGACGGCGGCAAGGACATCGCCAACGAATTCTACGTCGTCTCGGCCTATCTCTCGACCACGACCGTGCTCTACAAGCGCAACGGTTTCACGCCCGAGGAGATCGCCAAGCTCAACGCCCACACCAAGGCGATGTCCTTCGACGAGATCTACTATCCCGGCATCAAGGTCGATACGGCCGCGCTGCCGCAGATTCTCGCCGACTATCGCAACCAGTTCTTCTTCGCCGGGCAGCCGCCCGATCCGACCGCGCCGTCCGAGAGCGAGCCGAACGACAAGCCGCCGCCCGGGGTGACCGGGGCTGCTCCGGGCACCACGGAAACACAGGCCGATGGCGCACCGCCGGTGATCAAGACGCCCGCCACAGTGCTCGGCCGGCTGGCCTGGCACTACCTGATCGATGGCGGCTGGCAGAAAGTCGCCGACGAATACGTCTTCGATTCCCGCATCCTCACCAACCACCAGCCTTACTTCGCCGCCTATATCAAGGTGCCGGACCTGCTGAAGTTCTCCGACCGGCTCGAGCTGGTGCAGGACGAATGGGGCTACCTGCTGGTCTGGGCGACGCTCGGCATCGCGACCGTCTTTGCGCTCACCCTGGTCCTGTTCCCGGTGATCTTCGGCTGGCGCACCATCTTCAGCCGCTATCCCGGCAAGTTCGGCACGATGATCTACTTCCTCTGCCTGGGGCTGGGCTACATCATCGTCGAGGTGGGCATGATCTCCCACTTCATTCTGGCGCTCTCCAACGCGACCGTGTCGGCGTCGGTGCTGATCACCGGCATGCTGGTCTTCTCCGGCATCGGCAGCTTCTACGCCGAGCGTTTCCTCGACCGGACACGCACCTTCATGCCGAAGGTCTTTCTGGCGATCTTCGTGATCCTGGCGGTCTATGCCTTCACGATCGACTACGCGCTCGACTGGATCGGCACGCTGCCCTACGCGCTGCGCATCGTGCTGTGCCTCGCGATCATCTTCCCGCCGGCGTTCCTCATGGGCTTCCCCATGCCGACGGCGATGACGATGCTCGGCCGCCTGGGCAAGGACCACATGTTCCTGTGGGCCTGGGGCATCAACGGCTGCTTCTCGGTGATCGGTGCCGCCCTGGTGCCGATCGTGGCGACAAGTTTCGGCCTGCCGGCTGTCGTGCTGGTGGGGGCGGTCGCCTATCTGATTGCGCTGCCGACGTTCTTCTCCGTGCTGATGCCGCTCCCAGGCGGGCGGCCTGCCGCGGCGTGAAGCGGCGGGCGCTGCTGGTACTGGGGGCACTGCTGATGCCAACCGCCGCGCACGCCCAGAAGAAGAAGCCCGCCAAGAAGCAGGCGGCGAAGCCGGCCGCCACCAAGGCGGCCGCGCCCAAGGCTGCGGCCAAAGCACCGCCGCCATCGCCCACGCCGCCGCTCAAGGACGCGAAGATCGAGCTCGTCGCCTTCAACGCCTCGGCCTTTCCCTATCGCGGTTTCATGCCGGGATCGACCAAGCCCTTCCTCGATGCGCGCGACGGCAAGCGGCGCGGCCACACGACCGGCCGCGGCGACGTCTATTGGGAGGAAACGGTCTACAGCGACCGGCGCTCGTTGCTCTACCTGCCGCAAGGTTTCGATCCGGCGCGGCCGGTGATGATCGTCCTCTATCTTCACGGCAACGGAGCCACCCTCGAGCGCGATGTCATTGCCCGTCAAGGGGTGCCGCGACAGGTCGCCGAGTCGGGCCAGAACATCGCGCTGGTAGCGCCGCAGCTCGCCGTCGATGCGGCCGATTCGAGCGCCGGCAATTTCTGGCGCGGCGGGCACTTCGCGACCTATCTCGACGAAGCGGCGGAACGGTTGATGCGGCTATACGGCAAGCGCCTGGCCGGTCGGGCGTTCAACACGGCGCCGGTGACGATCGTGGCCTATAGCGGCGGCTACCTGCCGGCCGCCTATGCGCTGGAGCGCGGCGGCGCCAATCATCGTGTGCATGGCGTGCTGCTGATGGACGCACTCTATGGCGACGAGGCCAAGTTCGCCGCCTGGTTCGCCGCCCGCCGCCGCCAGGCCTTCCTGCTCAGCGCCTATACGGAATCCACCCGGGCCGAGAATGCCGCCCTTGAGGGATTGCTGGCCAAGCGCCGCATTCGGGCCTCGCGCGGCATGCCCCGGAGCCTGTCGGCGGGAACCGTGGCGTTCGTGGCCACGGGCGGCCTCGACATGCATGGCGATTTTGTTACGCGCGCCTGGCAGGCCGATCCCTTGAAACAGGCCCTCTCCCTGATTCCCGGCTACGGCCCGGTTCGTGATAAGAGAAGCTTATGAGCGATCCTCTGCGCCAGGAACTCCTCGATATCTTCGTCGGTCGGGCGACCCGCCGGTACGGCCTGAGCGAGATCAACCAGCTCCAGCATGCGCTGCAGTCCGCGGCACTTGCCGAAGCCGACAATGCACCGCCGGCCACCGTGCTGGCCGCCCTGCTGCACGATGTCGGCCACATGATCCACGATCTGGGCGAAGACCCGGCGTCGCGCGGCGTCGACGATGTGCACGAAGAGCTGGGCGCCCAATGGCTGGCGAAGCGATTCGGCCCCGACGTCAGCGAGCCGGTTCGTCTTCACGTCACGGCCAAGCGCTACCTCTGCACGGTCGAGTCCGATTACTTCGGCAAGCTTGCGCCCGACTCGGTGCGCAGTCTCAAGCTGCAGGGCGGCCTGATGTCGCCGGACGAGGTCGAGGCGTTCCGCGCCAATCCGCATCACGCCGAGGCGGTGCGACTGCGCCGCTACGACGAAGAGGCGAAGGATCCGCACGCCCGTACGCCGGACTTCGACCATTATCTGCGCCACGTGCCAGCCTGCCGCCGCGCCTGAGGTTCCCATGATTTCCCGCAAAGAGGTCGAGGCTGCCTGGGGCCTCATCCGGCCGCATGTCCGCCGCACGCCCGTGTTGGAGCTTGGTCCCGGTTCGTTCGGCATCGCCGCGCCGCTGGCGTTGAAGCTCGAGGCCCTGCAGGTCAGTGGATCCTTCAAGGGCCGAGGCGCATTCCACAAGCTGCTCGCCTCGACGGTGCCGGCGGCCGGCATCGTCGCGGCGTCGGGCGGCAATCACGGTGCGGCGGCGGCCTATGCGGCGCGGGCGCTGGGTCACAAGGCCGAGATCTTCGTGCCCACCATCGCCGCCCCCGCCAAGGTGGCGCGCCTGCAAAGCTATGGCGCGGTCGTCCACCAGATCGGGGCCGTCTATGCCGAGGCTCGGGCCGCGTCGGAGAAGCGAGCGGCGGAAACGGGCGCGCTGATTGCGCCGGCCTATGAAGATCCCGTGGTGTTTGCCGGCGCCGGCAGCGTGGCACTGGAGTTTGCCGAACAGGCGACGTTCGATACCTTGCTGGTGGCGGTTGGCGGTGGTGGCCTGATCGCAGGTTGCGCGGCCGCGATCGGTGATCGGATCAAGATCGTGGCCGTCGAAACGGAAGGCACGCCCACGCTGCATGAGGCGCTGAAGGCCGACCGGCCGGTCGATGTCGCCATCTCCGGCATCGCGGCCGATGCGCTGGGCGCGAGCTGCATCGGCACGCCCAATTTCGAGATCGCCCGGAAGCTCGTGCGCGAGTCCGTCCTGGTGAGCGACGATGCCGTGCGCACGACACAGCGAGCCTTGTGGGAAGCGCTGCGCCTCGTGGCGGAGCCTGCCGGTGCCACGGGCCTCGCGGCGCTGATGTCCGGCGCCTATCGACCGGCAGCGGGCGAGCGCGTGGCGACCCTGATCTGTGGCGCCAACACCGATCCGGGGTCGGTCGGCTAGCCTTCTGTCAGGAGGCTGCGAAAGGAGATCGCTCGCCGCGAAGTCGTCCTGCAATTGCCCGACGGCGAGCACGCGATATCGGACGAGCGATACTTCGTGGTTCGGGTCGCCGCCGCCGCTCTGTCATGGGAGAGCTGGACCGACTTCGAGCGCGAGGTCATGGTCGACCATCGCTGGTGGTCGCGGCAGGCACTTCTGGAGACGAAGGCGACGGTCTGGCCGGAGAACCTCGCAGAGATGCTCGACGCCGTTACCGTGTGACTTCGGTCACCACCGCACGGTTGGCTTTGCCGGTACCGTCGCTGAAGTCATAGCGGATCGCGAACTTGTCGGCGGGCGAGATCCACCAGCGCGAGATCGAGCGCTGGCCCTTGCTGCCCTGCTCGGTCATTTCGATCAGGAAGGTATCGATCATCTTGCCGGCCGGGCCGGTGCGGCGCTCGTAGCGCACCACCGTAAACTGGTAGTCCCAGGCGGCGGCGCCTGCGGCGTAATGCGCCTCGATCTTCTTGCCGACTTCCAGCGGCCAGAGCCGCTCCGGGCGGAGTGCCGCGATATAGGCCGACATGTCGGCGCCGTCCGGCGAGGGATTGTCGAACAAGAGCGCGCTGAGCTTGAAGGGCGCACCGCCGACCCGCTCCATGGAGCAGGTCATTCCTTCGCGGCCCCGCGCCACGACCTTGACGCCGCTGTCGTAGACGAACGTCGTGCCCGGTTCAGGACAAGCGAACTCCATGGTCTGTGCCGTCGCCACGAGGGGGGAGAGCAGGAGCGCGGCAAGGCCAGCCGACAAAGCGCATCGTTTCATGCGCCGATCATACAGAGCTGTCACACGAAATGGCACGCCGCCTGCGCACCGTTGCTCACAGGTCTGAGGGCCGGCCGCTCGGTCCGGCAGCGATCCTGGGCGATCGGACAGCGCGAATGAAACGGGCAGCCGGCCGGCGGGTTGAGCGGGCTCGGCAGCTCGCCTTGCAGGACCGTGCGCTGGCGCGTCCGCGCGATCTTGGGATTGGCGATGGGCGCGGCTGCCAGCAGGGCCTTGGTGTAGGGATGTTGCGGGGTGCGCCAGATTTGATCGCGGCCGCCGATTTCGACCAGGGTGCCGAGATACATCACGGCCACGCGGTCGGCGATATGCTCGACCACGCTGAGATCATGGCTGATGAACAGATAGGAGACACCGAACTCGGTCTTCAGATCTTCGAGCAGGTTGATCACCTGGGCGCGTACCGAGACGTCGAGGGCGGAGACCGGCTCGTCGCAGATGATCAGTTTGGGGCCGAGTGCCAGCGCCCGGGCGATTCCGATCCGCTGCCGCTGGCCGCCGGAGAATTCATGCGGGAAGCGCTGCTTGGCTTCCGACGGCAGGCCGACCCAGCCGAGCAACGTCTCCAGCCGTGTGGCGATGGCGTCCGGCTTCCAGCCGGCCAGCACCATGGGCTGGGCGACGGAGCGTCCCACGGTCGACCGTGGATTGAGCGAGCCATAGGGGTCCTGGAAGATCATCTGCACCTTGCGGCGCATGTCGGTGAGCTCGGCGCGTGCCAGTGGCGCGATGTCGATCCCCTCGACGCGGATTTCTCCGGCCGCTGCGGGAACGAGCTTCATGATCGCCTTGCCCAGGGTGGACTTGCCGCAACCCGACTCGCCCACCAGCCCCAGGGTCTCCCCGACCGCGAGATCGAGGCTGACGCCGCTTACGGCGCGTACGACGCCGGCGGCGGTGTTGAAGCGGACATGGACGTCGCGCAAGGACAGAAGCGACGCCGAGGGTGAGGGGGACGTTGACGTTGAAGGTGACATGACTTTCAGCCTCCTTCGACGGCGAAGCAGGCGACCAGCCGGCCGGGCGCGGCTTCGCGCAGCGTCGGCCGTTCGCCGAGGCATCGCTCCATCACGCGCTTGCAGCGCGGGGCGAAGGCACAGCCCTGCGGCAGGGCATTGAGCGGGGGCACCATGCCCGGGATGTCGGCCAGGCGTTCGGCACGTTCCGCCCCCGGCGTCGGCGTCGCGCCGATCAGTCCGACCGTATAGGGATGCAGCGGGGCCTCGAAGAGATCGTCGACGCTCGCCTCCTCGACCTTGCGGCCGGCATACATGACCACGACCCTGTCGGCAGTCTCCGCCACCACGCCGAGATCGTGGGTGATGAAGATCATCGCCATCCCGGCGTCGGTCTGCAGTTTCTTCAGCAGCGCCAGCACCTGCGCCTGCACCGTGACGTCGAGCGCCGTCGTCGGTTCGTCGGCAATCAACACCGACGGGCTGCAGGCGATCGCCATGGCGATCACGACCCGCTGGCACATGCCGCCGGAGAGTTGGTGTGGATAGGCGTCGAGCCGGCGGGCGGCGTCGGGCATGCCGACCAGTTCGAGCAATTCGAGAGCCCGCGCCCGCGCCGCCCTGCGGCCGAGGTCGGCATGGGCCGTCAGCACCTCGGTGATCTGCTTTTCGATCGTGGCGACCGGGTTCAGCGAACTCATCGGGTCCTGGAAGATCATGCCGATCTCCTTGCCCCTGACATCGAGCATGTCGTCTTCGGACAAGGCGACGATATCGCGTCCGTTCAGCCGCACTTCGCCACCGATGATGCGCGCGGGCGGATCGGGCAGCAGACGCATGATCGACAGCGCCGACAGCGACTTGCCGCAGCCGGATTCGCCGACCAGGGCCACGGTTTCGCCGGCGCCGACGGTGAGGCTCAGCCCGTCGACGGCCTTCATCTCGCCGCGGCGCGTGAACAGCGTGGTGCGCAGATCGCGCACTTCGAGAGGCGATGCCATCTCAGCGATCCCTGAGCTTGGGGTTCAGCGCATCGTTCAGCCCGTCGCCGACCAGGTTGAGGCAGAGCACGGTGAGCATGATGGCCACGCCGGGAATGGCGCAGATGTACCAGGAGCTGCGGATGAGCAGCCGGCCGTCGCCGACCAGCCGCCCCCAGCTCGCGATGTTGGGGTCGCCGAGGCCGAGGAAGGACACCGCCGATTCGAACAGGATGGCGCCAGCCACGACCAGCGAAGACAGTACGATGACCGGCGGCAGGGCGTTGGGCAGGATCTCGGTGGCGATGATCTTGAAGTCGCCCATGCCCATCGACCGGCAGGCTTGTACGAATTCGCGGTCGCGCAGCGCCAGGAATTCCGCCCGCGTCATGCGCGCGATCGGCGTCCAGGTCACCACGCCGATGGCGACGACGATGTTGTCGAGCGTCGAGCCCAGGATCACCACGATGGTGAGCACGAAGATCAGGTTGGGAATGGTCTGGAACAGCTCGGCGAGGCGCATGACGATTTCGTCGACCCAGCCGCCGAAGTAACCGGCGGTGGCGCCGACGCCGACGCCGATGAAGGTGGCGACGGCCGAGGCGAACAGGCCGATCAGCAGGGTCGCCCGGGCGCCATGTACGATCATGGCGAGGATGTCGCGCCCGAGCGAGTCGGTGCCGAGTGGAAACTCGGGATCCTCGCCCGGCCATAGTTCCGGCATGCCCACGATGCGCAGCGGATCGCCGGGAAAGAGGACCGAAGCAAAGATGGCCATGAGGGCGACCACCAGGATCAGGCAGGCGCCGGCCAGCGCGCCGCGATTGCGCGCGAAGCGACCGAAGAACTCGAAGCGCGGGGAGGCAAGGCTGGCCATCAGCGGATCTCGATGCGTGGGTCGAGCCACATGTAGATGAGGTCGACGGTGATATTGGCGGCGATGACGACCAGCGAACCCAGAACCATGATGCCGAGCACCACGGGGTAGTTGCGCGAACTCACGCTGTCGAACAGCAGCGAGCCGATGCCGGGCCAGCTGAACACGCTCTCGATTACCACGCTGCCGGCCAGCACGGTGCCCATCTGGACGCCGAGAATGGTGACGACGGGCAGCAGTGCGTTGCGCAGGACGTGGTTGATCGTCACCTTGTTGCGGCTGAGCCCCTTGGCGCGCGCGGTGCGCACGAAGTCGGCCTGTGCCACCTCCAGCATCGAGGATCGCATGACGCGGGTGTAGGTCGCGGCATAGAACAGGCCGAGGGCCAGAGTCGGCAGGATGAGGTGATGCAGGATGTCGAGTATCCCGCCGCCGCCGCCGATCTTCATCATACCGCCGACCGGCAACCAGCCGAGCTTCACGGAGAACAGCACGATCAGCATGATGCCGAGCCAGAAGCTCGGTGCGGCGTAGAAGAACATGGCCGCGACCGAAACCAGGCTGTCCCAGAAAGTGCGGACCTTCATCGAGGCGACGACGCCGGCGGCGACGCCGACCGAGACGGCGAGGGTGATGCTCGACACCATCAGCAGAAGGGTTGCCGGCAGGTGCATCCAGATCGCCTCGATCACCGGCATGTTCTGCCGGTAGGAGAAGCCGAAATCGAACTGCAGCAGCGCCCAGATGTATTTCAGCAGCTGCATCCAGACCGGATCCTCGAGCCCGTACGTCTTGCGCAGGAGCTCGATGGTGGCAGGGTCGCTCACCTGGTTCTCGGCCGTCATCAGCTCGAGAAAGCTGCCGGGCGCGAGCTGGATCAGGCCGAAGTTGATGACCACGACACCCAGCATCAGCGGCACGGCCTGGATCAGCCGTCGCCGCAGGAGCTTGAGCGCCGCCATCCGGCGAGAGGACCCGCCCTTCGTCCGAGCTGCCGCCGAGCGAGGGAGGGCGCCCGGCGGGTGGAGGACAGCGGCGGGAGCGGGAGGAACGGCGGGAGCGGCCGCCGAGCCTGCCTCCTTTAGCTCGCCAGCCATATGTCCGCCCAGCCGGCTGCGAGGTAGTTGGGATCGTTGGAGTGGTTCTGCACCTTGGTGCTGGCGACCGTGATCGATTCCAGCTCGGTCAGCGGCAGCAGCGACGCCTCCTGGGTGGTGATCTTCTGGAACTCGACCACCAGAGCCTTGCGCTTCACCGGATCGGTCTCGACCTTGATCTTGTCGACCAGGGCGTCGAGATCGGGATTGGAGTATCCGTTGGCATTGCGGAAGGGCACGCCCTTCTTGATGCCGTCGGTGGTGAAATACTGCGTCGTGGTCGGAATCGGCTCCGACGGATTGGCCTGGTTGGAGATCGCCAGGTCGTAGTCGTAGTCGGTGTAGATGCGCTTGATCGAGGTCGGGCGGTCGGGCACCGAAAGCGTGACGCCGACCCCGACATCCTCGAGCGCCTGCTTGACGTAGGCGCCGACCTTGCCGTTGTCGGAAAACCAGCCCGCCGCCAGAAGGTTCACGGTGAAGCGCTTGCCGCCGGCCTTCTTCGGAAAGCCCGCCGCGTCGAGGAGCGCCGCCGCTTTCTTCGGGTCAAAGCCGGTCTTGTAGGTGTCGGCCGTGAAGAACTCCTTGTTCGGCGAGTAGATCGGGCTCGTACCCGGCCGGGCGTAACCGTAGTAGACGGTCTTGGCGATGAATTCGCGGTTGATGGCGTGGAAGATCGCCTGCCGGACCTCGCGCTTGGCGAAGACCGGGTTGCGCATGTTGCACTCCAGCGTGGTCGACCAGACCGCCTCTTCGTAGCCTTTGGACGTGGCGACAAACTTGCCCGTGGCGGTTAGACGCTTGATGTCCGGCGGAGCGATCGGGTTGAAGACGCCGATATGGATGTCGCCCGCTTCCATGGCCGCGGCCCGGCCGGCCGGATCGCGCACGTAGCGGATGATCAGGCGGTCGAGATAGGGCAGGTCCTTCTGCCAGTAATTCTCGTTCTTGACGTACTCGAAATGGCTGCCGCGCACCCATTCCTTGAACTTCCACGGACCCGTGCCGATCGGTGCGTTGTTCGCCGGATTGGTGATTGGGTCACTGCCGGCGTAGATGTGCTTGGGCAGGATGTAGTTGACGTTGGCCGACAAGGTCGACGCAAAGAAGAATTCCGGCGTCGGCTTGGAATAGGTCATGACCACGGTGTCGGCGTCCGGCGCCTCGACACTCACGAAGTCGGTCATCGCGGACGCCGCAGCGTACTTCTTCCAGATCTCGCCGATCGAATAGACGACGTCGTCGACGGTCATCTCCTTGCCGTCGTGGAACTTCACGCCCTTGCGGATCTTGATAGTGTAGGACTTGAAGTCGGCCGACGGCTTCCAGCTCTCCGCCAGAGCGCCTTCGAAGACGCCGTCCATGTTGCGATTGGCCAGACGTTCGAAGAGTTTCGACGAAGAGAAGGTCGGGCTGGACCCGCCGCCTGCCGGCACGTAGCAGGCCTGCGGTTCGCCGCCGCCCCAGGTCGCCACCAGCGTGCCGCCCCTTTTGGGGGTGGCTTGCGCCGGCGTCCCTTGCGCAAAGGCCGGCGTTACCGCCGCAATTCCGGTTGCCATGGCGCCGACACTGAAAATGCGCCGTGTAATGTAATCGTTGTTGCTCATGAACCCCTCCGTTTCCCTTGGCCTTCCCCGTTGTCGTCCGCGGCGCCTTCCGCGTTGTCTTTCATGTTTCGTTGTCCGATGACGAAGCAATCTTCATACCTGCCGGCCGTCCGCCGCCTTCGGCCACCTCCCCCGGCGGGCGGGGGAGGTGGCCGAAGGACGATGCTAGGCCGGTAGCGTCGAGTAGGTTGCGCGGCCGACCGCCACCAATGCTTTCTGGTCATTGTAGACGTCGACATCGACGACGCCGACGCTCTTGCCGGCGCGGCGCACCCGCGCTGTCGTGGTGAGCGCGGTCTTGATCGCCGGTCGCAGATAGTCGACGCGGAAATTGATCGTCGGCAGGCCGCGGCGCAGTGCCATCACCAGCGCATAGTCGCCGACCGTGTCGATGATCGCCGCGATCGGGCCGCCATGCCATTGGCCGGAGCCGGCACCGCGCTCGAACTCCGGCTTCATCGTGCAGGTCATGGTGACCTCCTCGCGCGCCGGATCCGTTGCCGTCACCTTGAGGCCGAGAAAGGCGATGAAGGGCGAGCGGTCGAGCTGCGCCTGCATTTCCTGGGCGGTGAGCGGCTGCAGCTTTTCGCCGTTGTCCTTGCTCATGGCGTCACCACGATCTTGCCGAACACCTCGCGGTCCTCGATGACGCGCAGCGCCTCGCGGGCCTCGGCGAGCGGGAAGACCTTGTCGACCAGCACCTTGAGCTTGCCGCTCTGAACCAGCTCGAGAAGCTTCTCGATGTCCGAGCGGACCCAGCCGTTGGACCCCAGAACCTTCAGTTCGAAGGTCCAGATGAAGCGGATATCTTCCTTCGGGTCGTAGCCGGCCGTGGCGCCGCAGGTCAGCAAGCGGCCACCGACCTTCAGGCACTTGAGCGAGTTCACCCAGGTATCGCCGCCGGTATAGTTCACCACGACGTCGACGCCCTGGTCGGTGCCCGAGCCGCGGCGCGTGGGCTTGCCGTACATCGTGAAGACTTCCTTCATGAAATCTTTTTCGATGTAGTTGATCGTCTTGTCGGCGCCGAGTTCGGCGAGCCGCTTGGCCTTGGCATCGGTGCCGGCGCAGGCGATGACCTCGGCGCCTGCGAGCTTGGCGAGCTGCAGGCAGCAGACGCCGACGCCGCCCGAGGCGCCCAGGATCAGTACCTTCTCGCCCTTGGCCACGTGGCCGTTGGTCACCATCATGCGCAGCGCCGTGCCGTAGGCCACGGGCAGGGCTGCCGCATCGGTGAAGCTGACGCCGTCGGGGATCCGGATGAGCTGATGGGCGCGCGCCTTGCAGAGCTCGGCCAGGCCGCCATGTACCGTCTCGCCCATCAGGCCGCCTTCGACCCGGTTGATCGGATCGACCAGCACACGGTCGCCCTTCTTCCAGCCGGTGACGCCGGGGCCCACTTCGGCGATCTCGCCGGCCACGTCGAGGCCCATGATCGCCGGCATCGGCACCTTGATGCCGGGCATGCCGCGGCGGGTGAAGACATCGTGGTAGTTGAGGGACGACGCCTTGACCGCGACGATCACGTCGCCTTCGCCCGGCGTCGGGTCGGGGAAGCCGGTCTCGTAGACCAGACGGTCCGGCCCGCCATGCTCACGGACAACTGCTGCTTTCATTTCATATCTCTCCAGTTGGGATTCGTTGGGCAAGCGCGCGCTTGTCGATCTTGTTGGTGCCGGCAAGCGGCATCTCCTCGACGAAGATCACGCGCCGCGGATGCTGGTAGGCCGGCGCATTTGCGAGCGCGTAGGTTTTCACGGCCTGTTCGTCGAGTGTGGCGTCGGGCGTCCTGACGACGAAGGCGATCGGCTTGTGGCCCTTGAGTTCGTCGGGAATCGGGATCACCGCGGCCTGATGGATGCCGGGGTGGCGCTCCAGCATCTTCTCGACCTCGCCCGGATAGATGTTTTCGCCGCCGCAGACGAACATGTCGTCGGCGCGGCCCACGAAGAAGAAGAAGCCGTTCTCGTCGCGGCGGAAGACGTCGCCGGTCCGGTAGTAGCCGTCCGGCGTCATCGCCTTGGCCGTGACTTCGGGCAGCTTGTGATAGTGCGTCATCAGGGCGCCGCACTTCATCTCGAGCACGCCTTCGTCGTTCACTTCCTTGCCGTCGCGCACCAGACGGAGCTGGACGGTGGGATGCGGATAGCCGGTCGAGAGTTCGGGCTGCGGGATGCCGTCGGGATGCGGGCCGAAGACCACGGGACCAGCCTCGGTGGTGCCGTAGCCATTGCTGATCTGCGCCGTCGGGAAAACCTTGCGGACCTGGTCGATCAGCGATTGCGTGATCGGCGCGGAGCCCATGCGGACAGCCTCGACGGCCGACAGGTCGTTCTTCGCCAGCAGCTCGCGTTCGCGCAGCATCATGGCGATCATGGTCGGGACCGAGGTGAGGAAGGCCACGCGATGCGCCGCGGCCGCCTCGATATAGCCCTTGGTGGTGAACTGCGGCAGCAGGACCACGGTGTCGCCGTGGGAGAAGGTGGTCTGGCACATGGCGAGACCGTTCATGTGATAGAGCGGGGCCGCCACGATGGAGCGCTGGCCGAACGCGCCGCCGCGCCGCTGGCGCTGGCTGATCGCCCAGAGGTGCGAGTAGTGCGACAGCACCACCCCCTTGGGGCGGCCCGTCGAGCCCGAGGTATAGAGGAACATCGCCGGTTCCTCGCCCTTCATCGCCAGCGGCGTGAAAGGGCCTTCGTCCAGAAGGTCGGCGAAATCCCGGTCGAACGAAATCTTGGGTACGCTATCTGGTGCGAAGGCCAGGCGCTGGTCGTCGCCGATCACCAGCTTGGCGTCGCAGTCGCCTACGATGTAGGCCACGGTCTCGGCCGGCAGCTTGTAGTTCACCGGCACCGAGACCAGGCCGGCCTGCATGGTGCCCAGGAAGGTAAACAGGAACTCGGCACGGTTGGCGGACAGGATGGCCACGCGGTCGCCGCGCTTCAGTCCGCGCTTCAGGAGCCCGCGGGCGACGGCGCCGCTCAGCCGCAGCAGATCGGCATAGGTATAGGTGCGCTCGGCGTTGCTACCGCCGACATCGATCAGCGCAAGGCTGCCCGGCGACACATCGCGCGATATCGCGTCACCCTGATTGTCCCACTTGATCGTTACCATGTGGCAAGTCCCGCAATCGCTTGGTCAGTGAGTTTGAGGCCGGTATCGAGCGTGTCCTGGCGCCACTGACCGTCGAACGGGCAGAAGGCGTCCATCATGTCGGCCTGCAGGGTCGCGCGCGTATCGGGATCCAGGCCGTGCTGGCGACGCAGCCACTGGTCGAGCCGCAGCACGCGGCGCATGTTGACGCCGCGCGTGCCGAATTCGATCACGGCGCCGCACATCGGACGATTGCCGAGGAAGCGTTGCACGCCGTGGAAGACGAGGCCGGTATAGTTCGGTCGCGCCATGCCGTGCGGCCGCACACCGTCGACATTCTCCTTGCCCCACCAGTCGCAGGCGCGGGCGAACAACGGACCGCCGGCCTCGTTGAAGCAGAGGAAGAACGGCTTGCCGTAATCGCCGATGCCGGTGTGCCAGTCGATGAAGGCCACGCGCTCGGCAGCCGACAAGGTCTCCTGAACGATCGTTTCCAGCGTGCGGTTGGACCATTCACGGTCCTTGCCGCCGAACATCAGCCCGTCCTGGTGCCGGTACTGGCCGCGCGCCAGAGTGTCGAACAGCGTGTCCTGACCGTTGGCTTTCGCGAATGCTTCGAGGACGCCGTTGACCCTGGCATTCTCGGCATCGGTCCAGTCGCGGATCAGCAGGCCGTCATGCAGCGTCTCGTAGTGGGGGTTGTCGGGCGTGGCCCCCGCATCGCGATCGACGAAGTTGCGGTTGAGATCGACGTTGTTCTCGGTCGTGCGCGTGAAGTGGGCGAAGCCGTAGGGGTTGAGGCCGTGCACCAGTACGACGCCGACGCCGTCGGGCAGGCGCTCGGCGCCGCCGTTCATCAGCCAGCCGATCTGCACCGCCGAGCCGGAGAAGCCTTCCTGGCCGTGCGTGCCGCTCACGAACAGGGCCTGGCGCGGCGCTTTGCGATCGCCGAGGCAGGCAACGTCGATCGCCAGCGGCCCGCCGTCGGGAGCTTTCTTCGCGGGGTGAATGTAGGAGCGGACGTCGGCCGTTGCCGCCGTCGCCGCCTTCAGGAATTTCGCGCGCGCATTGGCATAGCTCGCCGCGAAGCAATCGTAGTACTCCATGTGCCCTTTCTCGGCCGCCGCCCGGCTCGTGCAACGGCCCGGCGCGGCTTTGTTGATCGCGCTTTCCGGCTATTCGATGAATTCCAGCACGGCATTCAGCGCCTGCTTCGCCGGTACGACGAGCCGGCCGGCGCTCTCGGTCACGCCGCCGATCTTTCCTTCCTGCAAGGCGCGTGCCGCCTTGGCGACCGATGTCGTGCGGAAGGTGAGGCCGGCCATGTAGGCCTTGCGGCCGTCGGATTCGGGAACCGCATCGCCGAATTCCGCCTTGAGGCGGGCCTCTGTGACGATGTCGAAGCGCGAATTGCCGACGACGACCGTCTTGCCGCCCTCGATGTCGCGCACCGTCTCCGTTCCGAACATATCGGCATAGAGCTTGGCGCCTGCTGCCGGGTCGGCCTCGACGATCAGCGCACGAGCGATCGCCACCGTGCCGTTGGCGTGGTGGCGCCACTCATCGCGCCAGACGAGATCGCGCGTGAAGTGATGGCAGTAATAGACACGGCCATAGGGTACGACACCCGCCTTCATGCGCACCGTGCGAAAGCGTGCGTCGCGCATGGCGCCGTCGACCTTGACCGGGCGCGTGAACTCGACCGGCGGCTCGACCGGCACGCCGGCCTTGGCCAGGGCGCCGTAGGTGATGGCGGAATCTTCGGAGCCGAAAACCAGGCCATTCAAACCATAGGAGAAGTCGAGCAGGTCCAGGCGGCCGCCAGTGGCGCCCTTGGGGATTGCGATCAGCTCGAGATAATCCGTGCCGAACATCGCGAGATGGTTCATCGAACCCAGCGAATGGTAGCCCCGCTCGGTAAGCGTGAAGCCCAGCCGGCGATAGATGTCGGCCGCGCGATCCATGTCGTCGCGCGCATTGATGACCACGTGATCGAGCGTCGCCGCTGGCAATGTCATGCAGAACCCCTTTCGCCGACTGATGTGGCGTATCTTGGCACGCCGCTCACGTCAGATTTTTTTATATTCCCGGTCGTTTGGCTCATGAGAGGAAACGTTTTCCAACCTTCATCTTGTTCGTAGAATTAATGCCCAAATTCCCGTCTCCTGGTGAGAGAGCTATCCGTCGGCAGGATCCTTGCATGACGGCATCGTCGTTTCGCACCAGAAGTTGCCTGCTGCGAACGAAAGCATCGTGACATGTCACGAGTCAAGGAAAGGTTGGTAGCACTCGTTTCACTGGCCCAATACGGTTGTTTGTTCGGTATTGTAGTTGATGGAACGCCCGACCTGTGACATGTCACGGGCCGGTCGTTCCTCAAGGCGAGATTTCTGGGCAAGGATGGTGTCTATGGCGTCGAAGCTGCGCGGCAAGCGCAAGATGACCGCCGCAGCCAGTTCGCTCGGCGAGGAAATCTACCGGCGGATCCGTCAGGACATCATCGGTTGCGTCTTCGTACCGGGCGAGTCCTGCAGCGAAAGCCAGCTCGCCGACTTGTACGGTGTGGGCAAGGCGCCGGTTCGCTGGGCGCTGGCGGCCTTGTCGCGCGAGCGACTGGTGATCGCCCGGCCGCGTCAGGGCCATACGGTGGCGCCGCTCTCCATCGAGTCGCTGAACGAGGTCTTCGGCGTTCGCCTGATCCTGGAGCCGGTGGCGGCGCGGCTGGCGGCCGGTCGTGCCGACATCGCCCTGCTGAACCAGCTGCAGGATCGCATCACCGCCGGGATCCGGGCGGGCGACCGCCGCAGTGAACGCCGCTGGATCGAGGTGAACAATGCCTTTCATATCGAGATCACACGGGCGGCCGGCAACGAACGGCTCACCCAGATCGTGGCGGCGTTGCTCGAGGAGAGCCAGCGAACGATGCACTTGCTCACCTTCGTCATCGAACGCGTCAAGTCGATCGGCGGCGATCATCGCGACCTGATCGAGGCGCTAAGCCGCGGCGATGGGGCGGCGGCCGAGCGTGTCGCGCGCCGGCATCTGGAGAATTCGCGGCGGCTCATGATGGATGCCCTGCTGAGCGGCGCCACCGCGGTCTCGCGGCGGAGCTGACTTTCCCGCTTCCTACGCCGGTGCGTTGCGGGCGATGACCTCGCGATAGAGCGAAGCGCTGAGCTTCGGCGTCCGCTTCTGGGTCGCATAGTCGACATGGACGATGCCGAAGCGCGTTGCGTAACCGTCGGCCCACTCGAAGTTGTCGAGCAGGCTCCATAGAAAATAGCCCCGGACCGGGACGCCTGCGGCGGTGGCGCGCTGCAGGTGCATCAGGCAGTTGCGCAGGTACATCACGCGATCGACGTCGTAGACCGTGCCGTCTGCCGCCGGCTCGTCGGAGGCCGACGCGCCATTCTCGGTGATGAAGATGTCCTTCACCTTCCAAAGGTTGGCGGCATGCCGCGGCGCCCAGTAGAGCACCTCCGGCCCCAGGGTCAGCCAGGGCGACGCCATATGCGGATGCGAGGGCTGGAGCGGCACCTCAACGAAGCCGGGCGCCGCTTCGCTGGCCAAAACGTACTTGCTAGGGGCGTAGACATTGAGGCCGACGAAATCGACCTTGCCGGAGATCGTCTTCAGGTCCTGCGGCGTGAAGCGGGGCGCGTCGGCGCCGGCTGCGGAGAGATAGGCATCGGTGTAGCGGCCCTCCATCATCACCGTGAGGTAGGGCGCATTCAGTTCGCGTGTTGCCAGCTCGGCCGCGCGGATGTTCTCGACCGTTTCGATCGCGGGGACCGCCGTGGCGATGTTCTCCGCCGGCCCGACCCTGGTGCCGCGCCGGCCGCTGGCGCGCACCGCCTGTACGGCGAGGCCATGCGCCAGCACGGCGTGATGGCGGACCTGGTTGAGCCGGGCGCCGTCGAGCTTGAGGCCCGGGGCGAACACACCGCTGCGATGACCTTGCTCTACGAAGGTCTGCATCTCGTTGATCGTGAAGACCTGACGCACGCGATCCGTCAACTTGCTGGCGACATGGCACGCGTAGTCGCCGAAGGCCTCGGCGGTGTCGCGCGACTCCCAACCGCCGCGCTCCTGCAGGGCCTGCGGCAGGTCCCAGTGATAGAGCGTCGCAAAGGGTTCGATGCCCGCGGCGAGCAGCTCGTCGACCAGGCGGTCGTAGAAGTCGAACCCCTTGGGATTGGCCTTGCCCCGGCCGTCGGGGAACACGCGCGGCCAGGCGATCGAGAAGCGATAGGTTTGCGCCCCCATCCACTTCATCAGCGCGACGTCTTCCTTGTAGCGGTGATAGTGATCGACGCTGGTCTCGCCGCTCGAGCCGTCGCGAATGCGGCCGGGTTCCCGAGCGAACGTGTCCCAGATCGAAGGGCCGCGGCCGTCGACCTGGGTGGCGCCCTCGACCTGGTAGGACGACGTCGCCGTTCCCCAGCGAAAGCCATCCGGGAAACCCGTTGCGGCTCGGCGAGTGGGCGGCGATGTCCGGACCGTCGTGTGCGCCGTTCCATACGCCGTTGCTGCAAGGGCGGCGGCGGCGGCGCCCGTCATCCAGGCTCGGCGAGTCAGGCGGAATGGCATTGAGCCCGGACGTCTCGTTCAGTCATGGACCGAACTAAGCATCCGCCATGCCATTCGCATCATAAAATAATCGTGCGCGCGTCAGTCCGACGCACGGCCCGTGCATTTCAGTCCGGTCGCGGGATGGCTCCCGCCGCCGGTCAGGCGCTCTCGTTGCTCAGCACGTCGCCGAACAGCTCCCAGGTCTCGCCCTTGAAGCGCTGCAGACGCACCGACTGGATGGGATAGAAATCCGTCGGGCTGGTGTTGATCGAGATACCGGGCAGCAGCATCGGCACCACCAGGCTCTTCATGCTGGCGGCCTGCTTCATCAGGTTCTCGCGCGTCAGGTTGTCGCCGCACTCCTTGAGGCAGTGCCGCATCGTGGCGGAGACGGCATAGGCGTAGGTATTGCCCGAGTCGGCGGGGTTGGCCTCGGGCAGGTACTTCTTCATCCACGCGTCCCATTCCTTGTAGTCCGCGTCGTTGACCCACTGCGTGTCGGTCGCGTCCTTGAGGTAGGCGGCGGTGATGATGCCCTGGCTGTTCTCGAAGCCGGCGGGCTTCAGCACCGCGGCGACGGAGGCCGAGACGTTGGCGAGATAGTGGTCGGGTTTCCAGCCGAGGTCGGCCACCTTGCGGATGGCCTGCGCCGCCGCCTTCGGTGCGGCGTCGTTGAAAAAGACGTTGGCGCCGGAGTTCTTGATCTGGATGATCTGGCTGTCGACGGTGGGATCGGTGACCTCGTAGCTCACCTTGGCCGTGACGTACTTTTCGTTCTCCTTGCCGAGGCCCGCCAGGAAGCCGCCCGTGTAATCCTTACCCGAATCGTCGTTCTGGTAGAGCATGCCGATGCGCAGATCCTTGAGATTGTCCTTGTGCTTGGCCAGTACGTGCTTGGCGTAGATTGCCGCCTCGGTGTGATAGTCGGGTTGCCAGCCCATGGTCCACGGGTAGTTCTTGGGGTCGCCCCACTTGGACGCGCCGGTGGCGACGAAGAGCTGCGGCACCTTCTTCTGGTTCAGGTACTTGTGCACCACCGTGTTGGTCGGCGTGCCCAGGAGCTGGAAGATCGCGAAGACCTTGTCGTCCTCGACGAGCTTGCGCACCATCTCGACGGTCTTGGGCGGCGAGTAGCCGTCGTCGTAGGTGATGAAGTTGACCTTGCGGCCGTTGATGCCGCCGGTGTCGTTCACCATCTTCCAGTAGGCCGCTTCGGCCTTGCCGATGACGCCGTAGGCGGAAAGCGGGCCGCTGTAGGGGTTGGTGTGGCCGAGCTTGATCTCGGTGTCGCTGACGCCCGGATCGTATTTCTTCTGCGCCCGTACGATCGACGGCGCGAAAACGAGGGCAGCACTGACGGCCGCGAAATCGCGGCGACGCATTTTGACCATTACCGTTTCCTCCAGTCGCTTCTCAGTTTTAGAGCAGGTGGCCTGCTCGCTCAGCCTTGGTGCGAAGGTAATTCTCGTTGTGGCCATTCGATGGGAATGAGTGCTGCACGCGCGCGGCGACCTCGATGCCGTAACGTTCGAGCTGTGCGATCTTCTCGGGATTGTTGGTCATCAGCCGCACGCGCTTGATGCCCATGCGGGTGAGCATGGTGGCGGCCGGCGCGTAGATGCGTTCGTCGGCATCGAAGCCGAGCTGCTCGTTGGCGTCGATCGTGTCGAAGCCGTCGTCCTGCAGTTCGTAGGCGCGCAGCTTGTTGACGAGGCCGATGCCGCGCCCCTCCTGCGCGAGATAGAGCAGGACGCCCGAACCATGCTGGGCGATCTGGGCGATGGCCCCGCGCAGTTGCACGCCGCAGTCGCAGCGCAGCGATCCCAGAAGATCGCCGGTGAAACATTCGGAATGCAGGCGGATCAGCACCGGCTCGGTGGGATCGATCTCGCCGACCACGATGGCGAGATGTTCCTTGCCGCCGTCGCTCGGCCGCCATGCCAGAATGCGGGCATTCTCCGCGCCTTCCAGCGGCACATGCGCCTGCGCCACCTGCTGCAGGTTGCGCGACGCCGTCTCTTCGTAGTCGGCGACATCGGTGGCATCGACGTAGATGATGTCCTGTTCGCGCGCCCACTCGCGCCGCTTGTTGCCGGGGTCGCGGCTGAGCGGCCCCAGCACGACGGCAGGCAGCAGGCGCGAGAGCTTGGCGAGTTCGATCGCCGTCTCGGCAATCTGCGGCGCGTGGCTGGCGACCGGCCGCGACAGGTGGCGCAGCGCGACATGGCGGCCGGCATTCTCGGTCTCGTGCGGGCGCAGGATGATGTCGACCGGCACGCCTTCGGGCAGGTCGAGCGTGATCGGCTTGTTGGTCTCGCCCATGCCGCCCGCGATATGCGGCGGGATATCCATGCCGATCGCTTCGGCGCGGCGGCGCGTGGTGACCAGTACGGGCGCGTTCTGGGCCAGGCCCTGCAGGCGCTGCAAGGCGCGCGGGCCGCAGGATTCGGCGGCAATGACAAGGCCGCCGCTGCCGTCCTCGCCGCGCAGCACGACGATGCCGCCGCGGCGCAGCTCGGCCATGGCGCGCTCGACAGCGGCGACTGCAGATGCGGTGCGAGAGTGAACGGAACCGGGACTCATGCTTCTATCTACCATGCCGGCGGGATTTTACTGAAGCGGGCCGCTTTTGTGTCCAAATCGTACCGGATACAGTGACTTTGGGATGGCTGGCAGGTGGCATAAGCATGTCCGTAAACAATCGCGGCAAGAAGATTCTCCTGGTCGACGACGACCAGTCGCTGCGCACGGTGCTGGCGGAGCAACTCGATCTCTATGATGGTTTCACGACCATCCAGGTCAGCACGGCGGCGGAAGGGCTGGAAAAGGCCAAGCTCGCGCATTTCGACGCGATCCTGCTCGACATCGGCCTGCCCGACATGGACGGGCGGGAACTCTGCAAGCTGATGCGCCGGCAGGGTGTGCGGGCGCCGGTCATCATGCTCACGGCCGCCGACAGCGATGCCGACACCATTCTTGGCCTCGAATCGGGCGCCAACGACTATGTGACCAAGCCGTTTCGCATCAACGTCCTGCTTGCCCGGCTGCGCGCCCATCTCCGCCAGCACGAGCGCAGCGAGGATGCCGTGATGACCATCGGTCCCTACGAATTCCACCCAGCGGCCAAGATGCTGATGGAGAAGGGCGGCAAGAAGAAGGTCCGGCTGACTGACAAGGAAGCCTCGATCCTGAAATACCTCTTCCGCGCCGGCGACCGGCCGGTGGCGCGCGACATCCTGTTGAACGAGGTCTGGGGCTACAACGCCGGCGTCACGACCCACACGCTGGAAACCCATATCTATCGCCTGCGCCAGAAGATCGAGAAGGATCCGGCAAGTGCTGCGATTCTGATCACCGATCGCGGGGGGTATCGGCTGCAGCCCTGATCGGCCGCTATTTGCCTATTGCGAGAGGGGACTTGCCAGAAGATGAACGAGGCGTCATCTTTCTAGGAGGCAGGAACCCAAGAATAAGCCCGGGAGGGACAGCGCCATGACCACGCAACGTATCTACGCCTTGCCCGTCGACGTGACCCAGTGGACGTTCGATGGCGCGACGGATCTCCTGTTCAATTGGGAATACGACGACGGGTCCGCGCCGCTGCTCGAGCTTTACGAGAAGGGCAAGCAGCAGCAGTGGGATGCCAGCACGCGGCTCGACTGGTCGCTGGAACTCAATCCGGACAATCCGATGGAGCTCAAGGACGAGGCGATCTCGATCTACGGCACCGACTACTGGAACAAGATGAACGACAAGGAGAAGGGCTGGCTGCGCCAGCATCTCCAGGCCAATTCGATCTCGCAGTTCATGCATGGCGAGCAGGGCGCGCTGATCGCGACCGCCAAGATCGTCGGCACCGTGCCGGACATGAACGCCAAGTTCTATGCCGCCACGCAGGTGATGGACGAGGCTCGCCACGTCGAGGCCTACAAGCGCCTGCTGCACGAGAAGTTCCAGCTCGCCTATCCGATCAACAAGGCGCTGCAGAAGCTCCTGGAGCAGACGCTGACCGATCGTCGCTGGGACATGACCTATCTCGGCATGCAGGTGCTGATCGAAGGTCTTGCGCTCGCAGCGTTCCAGTCGATCCGCGACAAGTCGGGCAATACGCTGGCCGGCGCGGTGAACGCCTATGTGATGCAGGACGAGGCGCGCCACGTCTCGTTCGGCCGCTTGGCGCTGCGCGAATACTATCCGCATCTCTCCGACGCCGAGCGCGACGAGCGCGAGGAGTTCGTGGTCGAAGCGCTCTATTTCATGCGCGATCGCTTCAATCAGTCCGAAGTGTGGGAGCGGCTTGGCCTGCCGGCCAAGGTGCTGGACGAAATCCACTACAATTCCAAGCAGATGAATTCCTTCCGCGGCCGGCTGTTCAGCCGCGTCGTGCCCACGGTCAAGGATATCGGCCTGTGGGGGCCGCGGGTGCAGAAGGCCTTCGCCGAGATGGGCGTGATGGAATACGCCAAGGTCGACGTCGTCGAGCAGCTCGCCAACGACGGCAAGGTCGCCGAGGAGTTCGACAAGAAGATGTTTGTCGAGCGGACAATCGCGGCGGAGTAACGGCGGCTCACTGCCTGTCGATCTCCCGCGACGCAGGCAATGTAGTCGGGGCGCTGTGCGCGCCGACAATTCTGTGTCGGCGCCGCGTATTCCCTATGGCCAGAACGGCCTCATGCTGCCGGTGTCGGGCGCGGCTTCGTCAGGTCGAACAGCAGGACGATCAGCAGCAATCCAGCCGACACCAGCAGCGGATAGGCCGCGTGCGCGACCAGCATCGCGCCGATCACGGCGCCCACGAGATAACCGCTCCAGGTGAGTGTCATCAGTACGGCGTTGATCGCCGAGGGCGGCTTGACGTCGGCGCCCGGCCACATCCAGTCGACAATGGCATCGGCGGTTCGGGCAAGCGTGCTGGTCACCACGACGGTGCTGATGGCGCTGCCGGCAAAGCTGGTGATCGTCGAGGCCTGAATACCCATGGCAAGCGCGACAACCATCACGGCAGATTCCTCGCCGATATCGACGAAGCCGACACCTGCGAGGATGGCGGCCTCGATCAGCAGGCCTGCCATCGGCGATCGCCGCAGGCGCAGCAGCGCCCGCGCCATCATCGCGCCGACAAGGAAAGCGACCAACGGCGTCAGGTGATGCCAGGCGCCGACATAGTCGGTCCGGGCGAGGTCGATGCCGGCCAGGACCGTATTGCCGGTCATGTTGGCGGCGAACACGCCACCCATGGTGATGTAGCCTACGGCGTCGGCGATGCCGGCGACGACCGTCAGCAGGGCCGCCTGGGTGACGGGTTCGATGCGAATCGCTACACCACGTCGTAGGTGATCTCGACCTCGGGCCCGAAGCAATGGCCCTGGCAGGTCAGGATCCAGTCGTTGGCGAGATCATCGGGCGTGTAGATGTCGTTCTTGGCCAGCACGACCTTGCCCTTGATGCGCTTGGCCGCGCACGAGGCGCAGAACCCCTCCTCGCAGGAGGAGAGCGGATTGAGGCCTGCGCCGCGCGCCGCTTCGAGAATGGTGAGCCCCTTGCGGTAGGGCACCTTGTGCACCTTGCCCTCGAAGTGGATCACGATCTCGCTCGGGATCACGTCGCCTTCTGCCGGCGGCTCGACCGGAACGGCATCGTTGCCCGACGCCTCGAAACGTTCGATCAACACGCGCTCGCGCGGCATGCCGGCAGCAAGAAGCGACGCCTCGACCATGTTCATGAAGGGGCCGGGGCCGCAGAGATAGGCTTCGGCGTCCTCGAAGCCCTTGACGGCGGCGGCAACTTCCTCGGGCTTGGTCAGGCCCTGAACCGCATCGAGGTGATGGATGACTTCGAGCCGCCCGGGGTGAGCCTGGGCCAGCGCCTCGAACTCGGCATCGAAGATCACCGACGGCTTGTCGCGATTGGCATAGAAGAGGCGCATGCGCCGCTTGCCGGACTTCAGGGCGCTTTTGATCAGCGACATCATCGGTGTGATGCCGCTGCCGCCCCCGAACAGCAGCAGGGGAGCCTCGCCCTGGCCCAGCACGAAACGGCCGGCCGGCGGCAGCACGTCGAGCGTGCCGCCTTCTTTCAGCGAATCATGAAACCAGTTGGAGCCTTTGCCCCCCTCGACGCGTTTCACCGTTACCTTGGGCAAGCCGTCAATCTCCGGGGCACTCGACAGCGAGTAGCAGCGATTGAAGGCCCCATCGGCGTGGGGCACCCGAAACGTCAGGAACTGGCCGGCTTTGTAGCGGTACTTTTCGGCCAGATCGGCCGGAATCTCGAAGACGAAGGAGCGCGCATCGGGCGTTTCCTGGATGATCTTGGCGATGCGCAGGCTGTTGTAGGACATCGATAAATCCGTTCTCAAAAACCCGATTTCCGTGCGGGACTCTCCTAGCAGACTGTGATAGGTTCCGCTCAGAAAAATGAACGGAGCGTCATGTTTGTCGCTCCGTCAGGGGATGGGACTAGGTTCAGCGCCAGGAGGTCAAGAGCCCATGACGACGCAAAAGATTTATCAGCTGCCTGTCGAGATCACGAACTGGAAGTTCGACGGCGCCACCGAGATCGCCTTCAACTGGGAATACGAGGACGGTTCGGCCGATCTCCTGAATCTCTACGAAAAGGGCAAGCAGCAGCAGTGGGACACCAGCACGCGCATCGACTGGAGCCAGGAGCTGTTCGAAGAAAACCCGATGGGCATGGCCGACGAGTCGATTCCGATCTACGGCTCTCCCTTCTGGGAGAAGATGACCGAGAAGGAAAAGAACTGGCTGCGCTTCAACCTGCAGTGCCATTCGATCTGCCAGTTCATGCACGGCGAGCAGGGTGCTCTGATCGCGACTGCCAAGATCGTGAACACCGTGCCGGACATGAACGCCAAGTTCTATGCGGCCACGCAGGTGATGGACGAGGCGCGCCACGTCGAGAGCTACAAGCGACTGATCCATGAGAAGTTCAAGGCGGCCTATCCGATCACCGAATCGCTGAAGAACCTGCTCGAGCAGACGCTGACCGATCGCCGCTGGGACATGACCTATCTCGGCATGCAGGTGCTGATCGAAGGTCTGGCGCTCGCCGCCTTCCAGCGCATTCGCGACACCGCCAAGAACAATCTGGCCGGTGCGGTGAATGCCTATGTCATGCAGGACGAAGCGCGGCACGTCACCTTCGGCCGCATGGCGCTGCGCGAATACTACCCGCACCTCTCCGACCACGAACGGGCGGAGCGCGAGGAGTTCACCGTCGAGGCGCTCTACTTCATGCGCGATCGCTTCAACCAGGCCGAGGTCTGGATGCGCTCCGGCCTGCCGGTCGATAAGCTCATGGAATATGCCTACAACTCGGGCTCCATGCAGGCGTTCCGCTCGCGTCTCTTCACCCGTATCGTGCCGATCCTGAAGGAAATCGGCCTGTTCGGGCCGAAGGTGCAGAAGGCGCTGGGCGACATGGGCGTGATGGAATACGCCAAGATCGACGTCGAGAAGCTGATCGGCAACGACATGAAGGTCGCCGAAGACTTCGACGCCAAGAAGTTCGTGAAGGATGCGATCGCCGCCGAGTAGCGGCGCGGTCCGTGGAATTTGAAAGGGGCGCCATTGGCGCCCCTTTCTTGTTTGTCCTGGTTCACTTGCACGTATCGATGCGTGGCGGCGCGTCGAGCACCGTCGCGACCTTGGATATGTCCAGACAGCGCCCGCCAATCCAGGCCTTGCCCTGCACGAAGAGGGCAAAGCGCGCGAAGGTATCGGCTTGTTCCGCGGGGGTTGGACGGTTGCGCGCCAGCAGCCAGGTCAGCGCATAGAGGTTCCCCGTGGCGAAGTCGGCCGCCGCCACGTCGGGGTCTTTGTCCCACATCGCGGCATTCTTCTTCGCGGCGCCCGTGGGATCGGGCAGGGCGGCGAGCCAGGCATGGGCATTGCTCGCCAGCGCATAGGGGCCGCCGTTCTGGCTGCGCAGTCCCTTCACCTGCTCGGCGACGCCGACATAGCCCTGACCTTCGACCGTGCTGCCGGCGCAGCCGCGGCGGCACAGCGCGACGAATGTCAGATACTCGGCCAGGATGATCTCGACATTGCCGTTGTTGTGCTTGCGCCACGCGCGCGCCAGGTGCCAGCCCTGTGTCAGTTCCGATCCCCACGGTTTGGCGGCGGCCTGCGGCTGATCGCGTTCCAGTTCGCCGATTACGGCCTGCGCCCCGGCCTGCCATTCGGCAGGAATCTGCGCGGCCGCCGGCGCAGAGCCCAGCACGACCAGAAGCAGGATCGAAATGACTCGTTTCATGGTGGCGCTCCCTAGTATTTGCGGGCCGTCTTGCGATCGCGGCTTTCGTATTGAACAAGATCGTCGGCCCGCAGCACGGTGGCGTCGGGCGGCATCAGCCAGCGCATCTGGGCGGGCTTGATCAGGCGATAGTGGCGCGCATCGTCGAGGGCGGCGCCGACGTCCCAGCAATTTTCCTCGCCCGTGATCCAGGTCTCCGGCGCGAAACGGCGCAGGTCGAACGCGACCGAATAGGTGCGCAGCGTCTTGCGGCCATTGTTGAAATACTCGTGAAAGTACGACATCGCGAGTTCGCGCAGGTCGCGATAGACCGGGTCGCGCCAACGCAGCCAGGCATGGTTGCTCTTGGAGATGGCGCCCCAGCAGCCGTTGCGACGGAATAGGGTGACGACGTGGTCGGAATCGTCCTTGGTCGCCGTCAGATCCATGACCAATGGTGGTTCGCCCTGCAGCCAGAGCGCGCAGGCCGCCACGAAGGCCGCTTCGAGGCAATGGGCTTCGCGATGGCGCAGCGCCCCACGTACGGAACGCAGCGTGTCGCCGTCGTGCTCGAAATTGGCATGCAGACCCACGACGAATTCCTGAATGCGCTGCGGCGTCTTTAAGGCTCCGAGGATTCGGCCTTCATCAGCGGTAAGGCCGAGATCGGCAGGAGTGGGACGTTTGCGTCTGCGCATGTACTGCAATAGTGCCGCGGCGGGGTGCGGCAGGCCAGAAAATGTGGCCAGCGATGCAGCCAAGGACGCGGGTCAAGGCGGTTGGTGGAGCTGAGGGGGATCGAACCCCTGACCTCCTCATTGCGAACGAGGCGCTCTCCCAGCTGAGCTACAGCCCCCTCCGACCCGGAGAACCGCGCGGATAAGGCTTGCGGGGCCACCTGTCAAGCAAACCGGCGTGTGTTAGCGTCCGGCCCGGACATCTTCCCGCGTATCCAATCGAAAGGTAGACCCGTGGCCAACGCCAAGAAAGTAGTACAGACGGCAGCGGCGCCCAAGGCGCTCGGCCCCTATTCGCAGGCCATCGTCGCCAACGGCCTGGTGTTCTGCGCCGGCCAGATCCCGCTCGACCCCAAGACCGGCGACATCGTCGAGGGCGGCATTGCGGAACAGACGCATCAGGTGCTGAAGAACCTGCAGGCGGTGCTGAAGGAGGCGGGCAGCGGGCTCGACCGCGCCGTGAAGACCACCGTGTTCCTGAAGAGCATGGACAGCTTCGTCGCCATGAACGAGGTTTACGGCCGGCCGGAATATTTCGGCGGCGCGGCGCCCGCACGCTCGACCGTCGAAGTGGCGCGCCTGCCGCGCGACGTCATGGTCGAGATCGAAGTCGTGGCGCTGGCTTGATCGGCCGCTGCCTGTGAACCAAGAAGATTGATGGACGAACATGGGTGATCCCGTGAGCTGGCTGCTGGGATTGAGCGCGGTACTGCTGTTCTCGGTCGTGATTGGCCACATTCTGGTGGCGTTGCTGTTGATCATCCCGACCTGGCGCATCTGCCAGCGCGCGGGCTTCTCCGGCGCGCTGGCGCTGTTCCATCTGGTGCCGTTGATCGGCTCGTTCATCGTCATGGGCGTGCTGGCCTTCAGCGACTGGCCGAACGGCGAAGCACGGCGGCAAGTGTTTCCGCTAGGTCGATAAATGGGCGCCGAGATTGCGGCCCTGATGGGCTTTTTCGGAATCACGGGCGCTTTTGCCCTGATCGGTACCGTGCTGGCCGGCTGGATGGCGTGGCGGATCGTCGAGAAGGCCGGCCTGCCGGGGTGGACCGGGCTGGGCTCCATCCTGCTCAGCCTGACCGCCGTCGGGGCCATCATTCCCCTCATCCTTCTCTGGGTGTTCGCCTATATGCGCTGGCCGCGCGACGAACCTGCATCCGCCTCGCCGGGCTATGCACCGTCTCCGCCGCGCGGATCGCCGCCGCCGGCCGGGCCGGCTGCCCTGGCGCCGCAGCTGGCCGCCTTGCCCGACGGCCGCGGCTGGAAACTTACCGGCGCGCTCGCCAACGGCGGCACGGTCTCGCTGGCCGTCTACGGCGGCCCCGCGACCTACGCCTTGACGGGCGCGCTTGCCGCGGCGCCGACCGATCTCAGCGTGCCCGACCCCTCGGTCGGGCAACCGCATGCCCGCCTGATGACGGCGGGTCAGCGGCTCGGCCTGGAGGATCTCGGCAGCCCAGGCGGCACCTTCATCGACGGCGCCCGATTGCTGCCCGAGCACGGTCCGCGCGACATCAGCGCAGCCCGCATCATCCGCCTCGGCAGCGTCGAACTCGCCCTGACGCGAGCCTGAAATAGGCTTGTGATCGACAATATTGCCCGAGTAGGGTGCGCGCGGCCGGCGGCTCGCCGGTTTTGACAGACGGGGAGCCGATGATCTCGCTGGCGAAGCTGATCGATAGCGTAATCGACATCTACACCTGGGTCGTGATCGCGAGCGCCATCATGAGCTGGCTGGTGGCCTTCGGCGTGGTGAATGTCCGCAATCAGTTCATCCGGGTGGTCGTCGACATGCTGTTCCGGCTGACCGAGCCGGTGTTGCGTCCGATTCGGCGGATGCTCCCCAATCTCGGCGGCGTCGACATTTCGCCGGTGATCCTGCTGCTCGGCCTGTTCTTCCTGCGCAGCCTGCTGTGGGAGTATGTCTGGCCGGCCCTGATCCGCTGAGCGATCCGACCTTCCTGCGGCGTGCCAGGGACGGCGTCACGATCCAGCTGCGCGCTCAGCCGGGCGCCCGCCGCGCTGCGCTTCAGCTGACTGCCGAGGGTGCGCTCAAGGCCGCAGTGACGGCTCCCCCCGAGGATGGCAAAGCCAACGCCGCCGTGATCGCGCTGCTCGCCGAAGCGTGGCGTCTGCCGAAGTCCAGCTTCGACGTGATGCGTGGGGCGACGGCGCGAGACAAGACCGTGAGTGTAGCGGGCGATGTCGCCTTGCTCGCCGACCGGATAGCCGAATGGGTGCGCAAGCATGGCTGATGCAAAGTTGATCGATGGCAAGGCATTCGCCATGGGCCTGCGGCAGCGGGTAGGCGCTGGCGTGGCGGATCTTGTCGGCAACGGCGGTCCCAAGCCCGGCCTGGCGACAGTGCTGGTCGGTGCCGATCCGGCCAGCCAGGTCTATGTGCGCAGCAAGGGCAAGCTGGCCGTCGAACTGGGCATGGCGAGCTTCGATCGCAAACTCCCGGCAGAGACCACGGAGCAGGAACTGCTGTCGGTGATCGCCGAGCTCAACGCCGATCCGGCGGTCAATGGCATCCTGGTCCAGCTTCCGCTGCCCAAGCATATCGACACGGCGAAGGTGCTGCTGGCGATCGATCCCGCCAAGGATGTCGACGGTTTCCATCCGATCAATGTGGGGCGGTTGGGCTCCATCGCGGCGGGCGCCCCACTCGACTTTCCCGTTCCCTGCACGCCGCTCGGCGTCACGATGCTGCTGCAGGATGCGCTGGGAAGCCTGTCAGGCAACAACGCCGTTGTCGTCGGCCGCTCGAATCTGGTCGGCCGGCCGGTGGCGCAGCTTCTGCTGCGCCTCGATTGTACGGTCACGATCACCCATTCGCGCACGCGCGACCTGCCGGGGCTCTGCCGACAGGCCGACATTCTCGTGGTGGCCATCGGCAGGACGGAGTTCGTACGCGGCGACTGGATCAAGCCCGGCGCCGCCGTGATCGACGTCGGCATCAACCGTATCCCGACCACAGAGGGCAAGAGCCGCCTGGTCGGCGACGTCGCCTTTGGCGAAGCGCAGAAGGTGGCGGGGCATCTCACGCCGGTGCCGGGCGGCGTCGGCCCGATGACCGTGGCCTGTCTGATGTACAATACGCTGCAGGCGGCGCGCCGCGTCGCCGGCCTGCCTTACGTGGCGGTCTGATCGGCGCGGTCTGATCGGCTGTTCTCAGTTCTTCAGCATGCCGGCGACCAGCGCCGTCACATTGTGCCGGATCATCTTTTCGTAGGTCGGGGCCGGGCCATCGGGACCCGAAAGCGCATCGCTGTAGAGGCGCGGGCCGACGACGCCGCCTGATTCGCGCGCGATCTGATCGATCAGGCCGGGGTTGGTCATGTTCTCGACGAACAGCGCCTTGATGCCCTGGTCGCGCACCTGGCGGATGAGTACGGCGACATCCTTGGCAGAGGGTTCGCTGCCGGTGTTGTAGCCGCGCGGCGACTTGAACTGCACGCCATAGGCCGCAGCAAAGTAACGAAATGAATCATGGCCGGTGATCGCCTTGCGTTTCTCGGCCGGTACTTTGGCGATCTCCTGCTTCACCCAGGCATCGAGCTCGGCCAGCCGCTTGTCGTAGAGTTCCGCGCGCTCGCGATAGCGGGCTGCATTCGCGGGATCGGCTTCGGAGAGGCCCTTGGCGATATTCGCGACATAGACGCGGACACGGCCCACATCCTGCCAGCAGTGCGGATCGGGACCATGGGCGTGGCTGTGGCCCGGCGTCGGCGCCGCTTCGAGCGTCGGGA
Organism: Pseudomonadota bacterium; assembly: GCA_020160995.1. Lineage (GTDB taxonomy): Bacteria > Pseudomonadota > Alphaproteobacteria > Reyranellales > Reyranellaceae > Reyranella. The sequence goes on from JAIUOY010000163.1 coordinate 55,080, forward strand.
CGCCGACTGTTGCGACGATGGCCCGTCCCTTGAAGGGAGCTGCCTTGGCCAGCCGGTCGATCCAGCCCTCGAAACCCAGGCCGTTGCTCACCAGAACGCGGGCTTCGGCGAGGGCGCGCGCATCGGCGGGACGGGGCTGGTAGGTGTGGGCGTCGACATCGGCGCCGACGAGCGTGGATATTTCGGCGAGGTCTCCCGCCACTTCGGCCATGAGGTCGTTCAGGATCGAGAAGGTCGCGACGGCCTTGATCTTGGTTTGGGCGAAGGCCGGTGGTCCCCCGGACAGGAGAGCGCCCAGGCAGAGAGCCAGGGAAAGAGCACGGATCAGCATTGTGTTATGATATAACACTACAGCGGAAAGTCGAGCCATAGCGGCACGTGGCTGGTGGCCGCGAAGAACCGCTGCAGATCCTCGGTCGCGATCGCCGTGGTCATGGTGTTAACCAGCGGATGGGCGTTCACCGGCCCGCCTTCGGTCAGGCCGCGGTCCAGCGCCAGGCGCACGCTCCGCGAACCGTCGTTGATCAGGGCCAGCGGCGTCACCGAACCCGGTTCAACGCCAAGCTGGCGGCGCAGCCGGTCGGGGCTGCCGAAGGAGAGGCGGCCGGCGCCCAGCACTTCGCCCAGCCGCTTGAGGTCGACGGCGCGGTCTTCGAGGGCCACGACCAGCCACATCTCCTCCTTTTTATTGCGCAAGAAGAGGTTCTTGATGTGATGGCCGGGCAGGTTGCCGCGCAGTGCCTTTGCCTCCTCCACGGTGAAGACGGGGGGATGTTCGACGGTACGGTGGGCGATGCCCAGCGCTTCGAGGCGGTCGAATAACTGTTGCGGGGTGTGCATGGGCTCGTCTTACATGGCTCGAATGAAGGGAATCATTCTCTCGGGCGGCAGCGGCACGCGGCTCTACCCCATGACGCGGGCGGCCAACAAGCAGCTCCTGCCGGTCTACAACAAGCCGATGGTCTACTACCCGCTGACCACGCTGATGCTGGCGGGGTGCCGCGATATTCTGCTGATCGTCAATCCGGGCGACGTCGAGGCCTATCGCCGGCTGTTCGGCGACGGCCGTCAATGGGGCATCGATATCAGCTACGAGCCGCAGCCCAAGCCCGGCGGCATCGCCGAGGCGTTCCTGATCGGCCGCCAATTCATCGGCAACTCGCGCGTTGGCCTGATCCTGGGCGACAATCTCTTCTATGGCGATTCGCTTCCGGCGGTCGCAGAACGGGGCGCCCAAGGAAAGGGGGCAGTGGTCTATGCCTATTGGGTGGCCGATCCTTCGGCCTATGGCGTCGTGGAGTTCGACGCGCAGGGCCGGCCCCTCAACATCGTCGAAAAGCCCAAGCAGCCCAAGTCGAACTGGGCGGTCACGGGCCTCTATTTCTATGATTCGGACGTCTGCGACGTCGCGGGCCAGATTCCGCGATCGGCGCGCGGCGAACTCGAGATCAGCGACATCAACGCACATTACCTGAAGAAAGGGCGGCTCACGGTCGAGAAGCTGGGCCGCGGCTATGCCTGGCTCGATACCGGAACACCGTCGAGCCTGTTGCGCGCCGCCCAGTTCGTCGAGACGGTTGAAGATCGGCAAGGCCTGCAGATCGGCAGCCCCGAGGAAATCGCCTGGCGCAGGGGCTATATCGACGATGGCGCCTTCGAGAAGCTGATCCAGCCGATCCGCGAAAGCGAATACGGCAAATATCTGCAGCGGCTGCTGGCACGCGGCTGAGGTCGTGTCGGGCTCTTGCCAAGACGGTGGAAAAGCCCTATCAACGCCGCCTTCCGGCGACCTACCCAGCCGGATCGGAGCGCGGGCGTAGCTCAGGGGTAGAGCACGACCTTGCCAAGGTCGGGGTCGAGGGTTCGAATCCCTTCGCCCGCTCCATTGATCTAGAAGGGTACCAGGGGGCTTGATCGAAGCCCCCGCTGGCGCATTGGGCGCGAATCATCCGAATTTTCCCACAATCGTGTTTCAAGCGTTCCCTGACGTGGCCGCAGTAGCTGTGTGCTGCAAAAGAATTGCTGGGTTTGTTCGATGGGCTGCGTATTGTCGGGCCGAGACCGCTTTTGCCGCCGTGCCCGAACCAATATCATTGCGCATTCGCGCCGCTCTGCCCGTTGGTTGTTGAAGTGATGATGCTCGCCGATCCCCCTCGGGGCTTTGCCAAAGTCTGGTCCGACTATCGGTGGAAAGTCGGCAATTCCCTCGACAGGCTGGGGTGCTGGCTTCTCGTCAATGCGCCCACGGTGGGGAAGCTCTATGCGGGCCTGTGGTCGCGTGGCCGGCCGCGGCTCGAACGGTATCCGGGGTGGACCTTCGCCGCCGAATATTTCATCGAGCGCCGCTGGACGGCGCTGCGCCGCGCGGCGCTGTGGGACTTCGCGCTGGAGCGAAAGCTCCGCGTGCCGCTGCGTGTGCCGTGGTACGCCGGCACGACTGTTGACGTCACCTTGGGCAATGACCAGAGCCTTTGCCTCTATGTCAGCGGATCTTTCGAGCCCAACGAGTTTGCCTTCATCGACCGCGTGCTCGCGCCGGGCATGACGGTCGTCGATGTCGGGGCGAATGATGGTCTCTACACCGTCTTCGCCGCTCGCCGCGTCGGCCCGTCGGGGCGTGTGTTGTCCGTCGAGCCGAGCTCGCGCGAGCGCGCAAATCTCGCGCGCAACGTCGAGCGCAACAAACTGTCGAATGTCACGGTATGGCCGTCGGCGCTCGGTGCCGTCGCAGGACAGGCAAACCTCAAGATCGCCCATGGACTGCATGCCGGTCACAATACCTTCGGCACTTTCGCCTATGACGACGTGCTGGCCGTCGATTCCGAACTGGTCGCCGTCGAAACCTTGGACGACGTCGTGCAGCGCCGCGCCCTGCCGCGTGTCGACTTCATCAAGGTCGATGTCGAAGGTGCCGAAGTGGGCGTTCTGCAGGGCGCCCGGCAGGTGTTGATGTCGTCGCGTCCGCTCCTTCTCCTCGAAGCCAACGAACCGGCGCTGCAGGCGCAGGGCACCAGCGTGCAGGAGCTTCTCTCTCTGCTCCGTTCCGAATTCGGCTACGACATTCTCGTTTTCTCGGCGCATACGGGTGGTGTCGAGATCATGAAAGAGGGAGCGGCCGTCTCGCCCAACATCGTGGCCGTCCCGCGTGAGCGGACGCCGGATGTTCTCGCCAAGGCCGCCTGATTGCGCCCGTCATCATGTCCGAAGTGAAACTGCCGCCGGTCGGTGTCGTCGTCACGAGCTACAATTGTGCGGCCTATATCGCCCAAGCCATCGAATCGGTGGCGCGGCAGACGGTCCATAATCTCGATGTCGTCATCGTCGACGACGCGTCGCAAGACCGCACTGTCGACGCGATCCAGGAAACGTTGGCGAGGTTGAAGGACCGGCGGTTTCGTTTCGTGCCGCTGGCTCTGAATCTCGGGCAGACCGGAGCCGCTCGACGCGGCCTCGGCGAACTCGGCACGCCCTTCATTTGCTTTCTCGACGGCGACGATGTTTGGCACGAGACATTCGTCGAACGACATCTGGCCGCCCACCTCAACACCGACTTCCCTGTCGGGTTCACCTACTGCGATTCCCATGTCATCAATGGCGACGGCGAGCTGCTGGCCGGAACGGCCTGGTGGTTCGAGCGGCCGGTGGGCGATCCGCCCCATCGTCCGATCGAGCTGGGGGCTGCGCCGGCGATCGACGCAGCGAAAGGCGTCGCCAACTTTCCCGTCAAGTCCGGCCTGACCCTCCATGCCGAATGGTCGCCGACTTGGTCGTGCAACAGCATGGCCTCCATGATGTTCCGGCGCGGCCTGATCGACCTGATTTACCCGGAAACCGACGAAGCCCTGCGGCTCTACCTCGATCACTATCTTTCGACATTCGGCGTGCTCGTCGCCGGCGGCATTGCCATTCACGAGTCGCTCTACGCGTATCGGATGCACGGCAAGAACAATCACTCCACGGGATCGGTCGTCGGCGGCACCTTCGCGACGTCGCGTAACGACTGGAAGGCGATCAACCGCGATATCCTGCAGCTCATTCGCAAGGAGATGCTGACCCGGCAGGACGAGCTCTGTACCGCCATAGGCACAGGGCATTTCAATCACTCACTCGCCCTGTTCGAGGCCGGTATCGCCGACATGAACCGCAGCGAAGACAAGGATACGATCGGCGAGGAAAACCAGGACGACAACCGTGGCGTGCTGGTCCGGCTGGGCAAGTTCTTCGGTAACGGCCGCTAGATGGCGATGGGCATGAGAACCAAGACGCTGGTCTTCGGCTCGATCTACTTCGCAATCCTGGCCGCCGTGACCCTGGCGGGCATCGAGGTTATCGCCACTTTCTTTAGCCCGTCCTGGCCGGCCTATGCGCTCCGGTCGATCCCTCCGGTCAACAGCTTTCCGCCGGGTTCCGATCTGCCGGCGTGGATGGTGGCGCCGTTCAACTCCTGGGGCATGCGGGACCGCGAGCATGCCTTTGGTCCGGCGCCGGCGGGGACGGTGCGGACCGTCTTCGTCGGCGACAGCTTCGTGGAATTCCAGTCGCTGCGGCAAAGCCTGCCGGAGGCGGTGGAAGAGCGTCTGCTGAGGCAAAGCAAGAAGACCGTCGAAGCGGTCAATTTCGGGATCAGCGGGACGAACCCGCAAAGCTACTACTATCGCCTGCGCGACGTGGCGCTTCCGCTGTCGCCGGACGCCGTGTCGGTGTTCTTTTTCTCGGGCAACGATTTCCTGTTCGACAGCAATTTCCGGCGGGAATGGCTGCCGCCGTTGCTCGACGAATCGCCTGGCCGCTCGATCGTCGGCCGCGTGATGCCGCATACCAACTGGCTGCTGGTCAATCGGTTGCGCTTGTCCGAGGTGCTGAACAGCAACGAGCCGATTGAGGGCGAGTTCGCGACGCTGCAGCAGATCGTCAAGGAACCAAAGGAGCAGGGCCTGACGAAGCTCGCGCAGCACATGAAGCGCTACTACTACCCCAATGTGCCGGAGCAGAAGCTAAGGGAGATTCTGGCGCGCGGCGATGGGCGGCTGTTCGACCTGTTTGCGGACAGACCGGACGATCAGGAATATCTCGCTGGCTGGCTGCCCAATCTCATCCTGCGTACCGAACTCACGCCGACACCGTTCAACAGCATCACGACGCTCCAGCAGGCCGATGACGCCATCCACCAGAGCGTCATCGACGGGACGCTGTCGTGGCTGGTGGCCATGCATCGTCTGGCGCGCGAGCGCGGTGTCCCGTTTTCACTCTTCGTCATCCCAACGGGCGGAGTCGATCCGGCCTTCGTCGATTTCTGGTCGCCCTGGCCGCATTACTACAGCTGGTATCTGCATTGCGACGCGATGCATGAGCGGCTCGTGCAGGCGCTTCGTGGCACAGACGTGCCGTTCGTCGACCTGCGGCCGGCCTTCGCCGGCCGGGTTGATACTTATCGCAAGTCCGATGCGCATTGGACCGAGTATGGCCAGAGTCTGGCCGTGGATCGCATCGCCGAGCAGGTCGGAAATACCCTGAAGGCGAAACTCGACTGACGGCGCAGGTTGCGCGGTCTCGGCGCGGTGTGCTTAACCACGAGCGTGAAAAGCTCGAACGATCCCACTCAGGAGCAGGGCCTCGCCGTCGTCCGTACGGTGGCGGATCTGCGTCGCACCGTTGCCGCCTTCCGCAAGGCCGGCCGCACGGTTGGTCTGGTTCCGACGATGGGTGCCCTGCACGAGGGCCATATCAGCCTGGTGAAGGGCGCGCTCGAGCGTGGCGACATTCCCGTGACCAGCATCTTCGTCAATCCGACGCAGTTCGGCCCCAACGAGGATTTCGCGGCGTATCCCCGCGACGAGCAGGGTGATTTCGACAAGTTGCGCGATGCCGGCTGCCGCATCGTCTTCGCGCCGTCCAAGGACGAGATGTATCCTGGACAACAGCTCACCACCGTCGCGGTGACAGGTATTACGGACGGGCTTTGTGGTCCGTTGCGTCCCGGTCATTTCCAAGGTGTCGCGACCGTCGTTTCCAAGCTGCTGCTGATGGCGATGCCCGATCGGGCCTTCTTCGGTGAGAAGGACTACCAGCAGCTCCAGGTGATCAAGCGCATGGTGCGCGATCTCTCCATGCCGTTCGAGATCGTGGGCATGCCGACCGTGCGCGAGGCGGACGGCCTTGCGATGTCGTCGCGCAATCGCTACATGAATCCGACGGAACGCGCTGTCGCCACCGGCCTTTATCGCGAACTCAATGCGGTCGCGAAGGCAGTTCGTGCGGGGGCGTCCTGTGCGGCAGCTACGGCTGAGGCTTCCAAGGCGTTGCTGGCCGGCGGCTTCGACAAGATCGAGTATCTGATGGTCGTCGATGCCGACAGCCTGGAGCCACTGGAGAAGGTCTCGGGGCCGGCTCGTGTCATCGCCGCGGTGCGGCTCGGCCGCACCCGCCTGATCGACAACATCGCGGCTTAGACTGCTTCCAGCAGACCTACCGCATCCTGCTCGCCGCTAATCGGCCGCCGGTCGGGCATTTCATCGGAAAAGCCTAGGCGGCTTGCTCGAGCGTCGAAGCGACGTCGCGCGTCGTGACCCGCCGCAGGTCCCGCACCTTGGTCGTGTCGAACGGCCGGGCGCGATGCATGGTGCAGCGATTGTCCCAGATCACCAGGTCACCCTGCTTCCAGGCGTGCGAGTACGTGAACCTGGATTGGGTCGCGTGCTCGATCAGGTCCATCAGGAGCAGACGGCCGTCGGCGACGGGCCGGCCGAGAATGTGCGAGGCGTGCGACGCGATGTAGAGCGTCTTGCGATGCGACCCGGGATGGGTGCGTACGACGCGCTGTGGCACCGGCGGCAGGGAGGCGAGTTCTTCCGCGCTGTACTTCACGACGCCGAGCTGTTCGCGTGAACGCCAGATCGAATGCTCCGCGACGAGACCTTCCAGCTCCTGCTTGGTCCGGTCGGGCAACGCATCATAGGCGGCGCGCATGTCGGCGAACTCCGTATCGCCGCCTTCATCCGGAATGACATGGGCGTAGAGCATGGAAAGCGCGCCCGGGACGCGACGGAACGAGGCATCGGTATGCCAGAGCCGGTTGCCCAGCCCGTCGAGCCGGCGGCGCGAATCGGCTTCAAGCACCTTGCCGTTGCTGTCGAGGTTGGAAATGTCGGCGATCTCGTCCGCTAACAGGCGGTGCTTGATGTCGCGTTGCCGGAGCTTCGCGGCAGAGGCTTCGACGGGACCGAAATGGCGCGCGAAGGCAACTTGCCGTTCGTCGTCCAGTTTCTGGCCGTGAAAGATGACGATGGCGTAGCGGTTGATGGCGGCTTCGATGGCGTCGCGATCGGCAGGATCGAGCGGGGCACCGAGATCGACGCCTTCGATCTCGGCAACGAACTCGGGGCGCGTTGGCGTAACCGTGATGCTCACAACCGCCTCCTGCGGCTATAGTGCCGACAACGATATTCTCTCCCAGGAAACGCCATGCCGCAAACGATGAAGCTCGCCCTGCTCGACGACTATCAGAGGGTCGCTCTGCGATTGGGCGACTGGGACCGCCTGCGCAAGCGCGGCATCGAGATCACCGTCTTCAACGAACCCTTCGCGTCGGTCGATGACGCGGCACAAAAGCTGGCACCCTTCGAAATTCTTGGTTTGCTGCGCGAGCGCACGGCGTTCCCGCGAGCGCTGATCGAGAAGCTGCCGAACCTCAAGTTCATGGTGCTGACCGGCGCCCGGGCGGCAAGCCTCGACGACAAGGCCGCGACCGAGCGCGGCATTCCGATTTCCACGACGCCGGGCGGCGGCTCGAACGCACCAACGGCGGAGCTGGGTTGGGCGCTGCTGATGTCCTGTGCGCGCGATCTCGCCAAGGCCGAGCGCCTGATGCGCAGCGGCGGCTGGCACGACGGCATCCAGCAGATGAACGTGCTGGAGGGCAAGCGGCTCGGCATCCTGGGCCTCGGCAAGCTCGGCAGCCGCGTCGCGGGCTATGCCAAGGCCTTCGGCATGGAGGTCGTGGCCTGGAGCCAGAACCTTACGGCGGAAAAGGCCGAGGCCATCGGGGTCAAGTACGTGAGCAAGGACGAACTGCTCTCGACCTCGGACTTCATTTCGATCCACCTCGCTTTGTCGGATCGCACGCGCGGGCTGATCGGCGCGGCCGAGCTGGCGAAGATGAAAAAGACGGCGATCCTGATCAACACATCGCGCGGCCCGATCGTCGACGAGGCAGCGCTGATCGCGGCCCTCAAGGACGGCACGATCGCCCACGCCGGCCTCGACGTTTACGACAAGGAGCCGCTGCCGGCCGGGCACCCGCTGACCAAGCTGGAGAACGTGACCCTGGTGCCGCACCTGGGTTATGTGGTCGAGGACAGCTATCGCTACTTCTACAAGGGGACCATCGAGGACATCGAAGCCTGGCTGGACGGCAAGCCGATCAACGTCCTCAATCCGGATGCCCTCAAGAAGTAGGCGCGCGGAGGCGGGCTGCGATCAGCCACACGGCGCCGCCCAGGATCACGGCGGCGGCGAGCCATTCGCCCTTCGACAGGTTGGGGGGCGATAGCCAGCCGACCTGAGCGGCGGCGGCTTCCAGCACGATGGCGAAGAAGGGCATGGCGGTCAGCGCAATCAGATAAGTCTGAACGCCCGAGCGGTTGATGGTCCAGAAACCGAGCCACGTTCCGGGCGCGCGGAACACCACGCCGGCAATGATGGCGTAGATCCAGAGTTCGATGCGTCCGAAGGCATCGCCGCCACCGGCCCAGGGTGAAGCGATGACGCCCAGCAAGCCGGCCAGCGACCAGACGAAGATCAGCGCCAGAGAGGCCGCAACCAGGATCTCGCCGGTGAAGCGGCTGCGTGCGGCCGGGTCGGTCTCGCGATTGCGGGGGTGGTAGGCAATCATCCACGAGGCCGCGACGGCGACGGTCTCGGAAAGGATCAGCCAGGCGACGCCGCGCCAGGCCGTATCTGAAGCCAGCGCCAGGACGAACGACACGATGCCCGCGGCCAGCAGCAGCAGGCCCGGCCAGTCGCGCTTCGCGGGGGCCTGGCGGGTCAGGAGCCAGCCGGCGGCGGCGCCGATCAGCACGCTCATGGTCGATATCAGCGTGCTCTGCGTGACGGCGAGCCAGACAATGGCGGCCGACGTGGCGCCGTTGATGACGACGCGCATGAAGGCGTAGCTGATCGTCCACGGCGCCAGCAGGTCGCGCCAGCTTCCCGGCGTCCGCCGCCCGACCCAGAGCATGGCAAGGCCGGCGCTCAGGAGCTGCACCAGCGTATAGGCCCAGGCGTCGAGATGGGCGCCGCTCACGACATGGCGTGTGAACAGGAGGTAGGTAGACCAGAGGAATGAGTTGCCCAGCGCGATGGCGAGGACATTGCCGCTCATCGGGCCGGTCATGATGGGGGCTTAGGTGCGGAAGCGCAGCAGCAGGTGGTTGACGCCGTTCAGCTTGACGTAGAGGTCTTCGAACTGCGTGTAGAAGTCCTCCCACTGCGGCAGCCCGCCCTGGGCGCCGAGCGACGTGTAGATCTCCGCAACGGTACGGCGGCCGTCGATCTGCGAGACGATCCGAGGCGCCAGCGACGGAAGCTGGGCCCGCCACGGAAAGCCATCGAGGTTGGCGATCAGGGGCGTGCCGGGTTGCAGGCCGGCGGCGAGCTTCTGCGCATCCATTTCGCGCAGGACCGGGATCGCCGACGTGTCTTCGGGCCGTGCCACCGTGTCGAAGTCGGCGCGTGTGGCATAGAAGATGTGGGTGCGCAGGTTGCCGGCCAGCCGCTCGGCGAAGGCGGCACGCTCGATCAACGGTAGGGAGCTGGTCTGCCGGGCGATCACCGGATCGCTCATGTAGGTCGCCGGCTCGTAGCGCACCGGCTCCAGGAAGGCGACGACGCGCAGGCCGGATGCGGCGGTCATCGCGCTGATCTGCGGCACCGTGAACGCCCGGTCGCAGCTGTGCAGCAGCAGGTCGTAGAGGCCGGCGTCGCCGCCGGTCACGTGATCGTTGAGGTAAGGATTGCGGCGGAACAGGTTGGTGGTGGGCAGGAAGCGGATGAGCCGCTTGGCCATCGCCAGCCGGTCTTCTAGCGCCATCGACAGCGGCGCCAGGGTTTGCAGCATCTGCTGCAGGGGATAGACGCCGCTGCGGCCATATTCGCCATAGAGCATGACGCCGATGCCGCCCTCGGGATGCAGGACGCTCGCCAGCGCCTGCATGCCGGCCGTCGGGTCGGGCAGGTGATGCAACACGCCGGTGCAATCGATGTAGTCGAATTGCCCGATCTTCATCGACGGCAGATCGAGCAGGGAGCCGGTCAGGAACTGGATGTTGCGCAGGCCGCGGGCCTTGGCGCGGGCCTCGCAGACCTGCCGCGACGCCGTGGACAGGTCGAGATAGACGACCTCGCCCGGACAGCGCCTGTCGACGAGCTGCTGGGCCAGCATGATGCAGGCATCGCCGGTGCCGCCGCCGGCCACGAGCGCCCGAAAGGGCCGTATGAAATTCAGCCGGCCCGAGAACAGGTAGTGGTTGATCTCGAGAATGTGGCTCGGTGTGCCCGTGACCAGCCTGATTGCCTCGTCGCGCGGGTCGCGCGCCGGATAGGGCAACGCTTCGTATTGGGCGCGGACTTCATCCAACGGCGACGGTACGGTCATTCGGGCCTTGTTTGACGACGGGCGGGGCGCTACCGGGAGGGCGACAGCGCCAGCGAATCATTAGTGCAACAAATCAGGGGGCCATGAAAGGCTATTTCGGTATCGGGGTGGAAGGCATCAGCAAGGCCGTGAACGTCGGCACCTTGTTCCGGACCGCCCATGCCTTCGATGCAGCCTTCGTGTTCACGCTTCGCGCCCAGTACAACCGGCGGGAGGGCGGCCATAGCGATACCTCGGACACGCCACGCTCGGTGCCGACCTACCATTTCGGCGACCTCGAAAGCTTCCGCCTGCCTGTCGGCTGCCGGCTGGTCGGCATCGAGATCACCGACGATGCCATCGAACTGCCGACCTTCCGGCACCCCCGCCAGGCCGCCTATATCCTGGGCGCCGAGCGGGAGGGGCTGTCAAAGGATGTGCAGTCTCTCTGCGATTACATCGTGAAGATTCCGATGCGTTTTTCGGTCAATCTCGGCGTCGCCGGGGCCCTGGTCATGTACGACCGGCTGGTGAGCCTTGGCCGCCACGCGCCGCGCCCGGTTGCCGAGGGGGCGCCCACGGAAGCGGTCGAGCTGCCGGTGTTCGGCGAGCCGATGTACAAGCGCCGCCAGCGCCTGCGGCAAAAAGCCGAGGCAAAACAATAGATTAGCTGGCCGTAGTTGCGCCGGAGGGGCGGCGCGACTATCTCACGCGCTCCATGGCCATTCTGCCCTCCGAACCGCTGCAAATCGTCGAGCCGCGCCCCGCGCATGGCCGCAACGACCTGCGCCGCAACCTGATCGGCCTGTCGCGCGACGATCTGAAGACGACGCTCGTCGAAGCGGGCCTCGAGCCCTTCCGGGCGCGTCAGGTCTGGCAGTGGATCTACTGGCACGGCGTCACCGATTTCGAGCGCATGACCAACATCGCCAAGAAGACGCGCGACCGGCTGGCCGAGCTCTTCGTCGTGGCACGCCCGGAGATCGTGACCGAGCAACGCTCGGTCGATGGCACGCGCAAATGGCTGCTGCGTTTCCCCGACGGCAATGAGGCCGAGACGGTCAACATTCCGGAGCAGGATCGCGGATCGGTCTGCGTCTCCAGCCAGGTCGGTTGCACGCTCACCTGTACCTTCTGCCACACCGGGACCCAGCCGCTGGTACGCAATCTGACGCCGGACGAGATCGTCGGCCAGTTCATGGTGGCACGCGACAGCTACGGCGAATGGCCGACGCCGACCGAGACGACGCGCATGCTCTCCAACATCGTCATGATGGGCATGGGCGAGCCGCTGTACAATTTCGACAACGTGGCGACCGCGCTGAAGATCGTCATGGACGAGCAGGGCATCGCCCTCAGCCGTCGTCGCATCACGCTCTCGACCTCCGGCGTCGTGCCGATGATCGCCAAGGTGGGCGACGTGCTCGACGTCAACCTCGCGGTATCGTTGCATGCGGTGAGCGACGAGGTGCGCGACACGCTGGTGCCGATCAACAAGAAGTGGCCGATTGCCGAGCTGCTGGCCGCCTGCGCCGCCTATCCCGGCGCCCGGAACAGCCGCCGCATCACCTTCGAATACGCGATGCTGAAGGGCGTCAACGACAGCGACGCCGATGCGCGCGAACTGGTGCGTATCCTGAAGCCGATCCACGCCAAGGTGAACCTGATCCCGTTCAACCCCTGGCCGGGCGCTCCCTACGAATGCAGTTCCAACAACCGCATCCATCGCTTCGCCGAGATCGTGAACGACGGCGGCCTCAGTGCGCCCGTGCGTACGCCGCGCGGCCGCGACATCTTTGCCGCCTGCGGCCAGCTCAAGAGCGCGAGCCAGCGCGGCCGGCGCGAAAAGGTCGTTCTCTAGTCGCGCGTCAGTCCTTCGTGAAAGCGCTGACGCGTGCGAGGAAGGCTCGCTCGCTGGCGACCGGCTTCAGCCCAACCGCATCGCACCAGGCGTCGATGCTGCCATTTGCGTATTCTGCGTAGTACGGCTCGTGGAAGTAGTAGGGGAAGAGGTCGAGCAGCCCGTCCCACTCCGGCATGTCGCCTTTCTGGATCGACTCGACGATCACGACCAGCCCGCCGGGTTTCACGACGCGCGCCATCTCGGCCAGGGCCTCGGCGCGAATCTTCTTCGGCAACTCGTGCAGCAGGAACGAAGAGACGACGAGGTCGAGGCTGGCATCGTCGAAGGGCAACACTTCGGCCGTAGCTTCGACAAGCTTTACGCGCGCCGTGCGGCCGATCAGGCGGCGGGCTTCCTCCAGGTACGGCGCGCTGAGGTCGATGCCGGTGAGCCTCATGCCGGGCCAGGCGCCGTGCAGGAAGGCGAGCAGCCGGCCGGTGCCGCAGCCGACATCGAGACCCAGCACCTCGCGCTGGCGGCGTCCCTTCATCCATTCGGCGATCGGCCGCAGCAGGCGTCGGCGCATGGCGTCGGCGGCGCCGGTGAACAGCACCTCGACCTGCGTGTCGTAGATCGTCGCGGACTCCTCAGTGAGCCAGCCGCCGCTCTGGAAGTGGAAATTCTGCCGGTAGTAGCGCGGCAGGTGCGCATTGGCTTCGTCGTGGTTCGGCTCGTCGTTGATGCGGCCGTGGCGGCGGGCGTCGACCTTGGGCAGGTCGCGGAAATAGAGCGCGCTGCGGCGCAACAGCTCGGCCGGATCGGGGCTGGGCAGGGTGGGGGCGGCAAACAGTCCGGCCGCGATATCCTGCCATTCCCGCTGGAACAGACCACGCAGGTCGGCCGTCAGCTCGGCCCGGGTCGGGGTCGGCCCGATGGGAAAATCGGGCTTCGGCAGGGGCTTCAGCAGACGGCGGCCGGCCGCATAGTGGCCAGCATACCAGGCGACCCGCGCGGTCTGGCGGGCGGCGTAGCTCAGGCGGTCGAGGGCGGAAACCATGTGCGATGGAACTATTCTGCCCATTATAGCGACTTTGCGGCACCCTTGCCCCAACGGGGTCGGCCGCTATATTCGCGCGCCTTCACCGAACGGACACGAAAGCCGCCACCATGAGCGTTTCTTATACCGGCCCCCACAGGAAGGGTGACATCAAGAAGGTCGTCCTGGCCTATTCCGGCGGCCTCGACACTTCGGTGATCCTGAAGTGGCTGCAGACCACCTATGCTTGCGAGGTGGTGACTTACACCGCCGACCTGGGCCAAGGCGAGGAGCTGGGTCCGGCGCGCCAGAAGGCGGAGCTGCTGGGCATCAAGCCGCAGAACATCTTCATCGACGACGTGCGCGAAGAGTTCGTGAAGGACTTCGTCTTTCCGATGTTCCGTGCCAACGCCCTCTACGAGGGCCAGTACCTGCTCGGCACCTCGATCGCCCGGCCGCTGATCGCCAAGCGCCAGATCGAGATCGCGCGCGAGGTCGGCGCCGATGCCGTGTGCCATGGCGCCACCGGCAAGGGTAACGATCAGGTCCGTTTCGAGCTTTCCGCCTACGCGCTGAACCCCGACATCAAGGTGATCGCGCCGTGGCGCGACTGGTCCTTCAAGTCGCGCACGGACCTGCTCAACTTCGCTCGC
>JAIUOY010000164.1:0-3853 GCA_020160995.1 Pseudomonadota bacterium
CGTCAAGGCCGAGATCAAGAGCTTCGAATGGGGCGAGTACCGCAAGCGCATGCAGGCGGGCGAGCACCAGACGGGCATGCTCGGCTGGACCGGCGACAACGGCGACCCGGACAACTTCCTGCACACGCTGCTGGGTTGCGACTCGGCCAAGACGAATGGCTCGAACGTCGCCAAGTTCTGCTACCAGCCCTTCGAGGAGCTGGTGGCGAAGGCGAAGACGGTCACCGACCAGGCCGAGCGCGAGAAGCTCTACCGGCAGGCGCAGGTGATCTTCAAGGAGCAGTCGCCGTGGTTCACCATCGCGCATGCCGTGCAGCTCAAGCCGGTCCGCAAGGAGGTGAAGGACTTCAAGCTCTCGCCGTTCGGCCGCCACACCTTCTACGGCGTCGACATCGGCAAGTGAGCCGAATTGCCGGCCGCGCCACGCCCTGGCGCGGCTGATGCATGCCAGACGACGCGGCCCCCGGCGGGGCCGCGTTCCGGGAAGCGGAGACGATGGGGCACGACGCCCCGCGCCCGATCCGCCCTCCCTGCTTCTGCCGAAAGAACCCCGCCCATGTCCGTTCGTGCCCGCTCCCTTGCGCTTTCGTTGGGGCTCAGCGCCCTATTGCTGCCCGCCATCGCCAGTGCTCAGGCGCTCGTCGTCTGCTCCGAAGCCAGTCCCGACTTTCTGAATCCGCAGTTCAGCGGCCAGAACACCGCCTATGACGTCGCCGCGCAAATCTATGAGCGGCTGACGGCGACGGAACGTGGCGGCTCGGAGATCATCCCGAGCCTCGCCGAGTCCTGGACGATCTCCGAGGACGCGCTGACCTACACGTTCAAGCTGCGCAAGGGCGTGAAATGGCACGCCAGCAAGAACTTCACGCCGACGCGTGATTTCAACGCCGACGACGTGATCTTCTCGTTCGGCCGCATGTTCGACGAGAGCAACCCGTTCTACAAGGTCGGCAGCGGCAATTTCAGCTTCTTCGCCGAGATCGTGAAGCCGAGCTTCAAGGCACTCGAGAAGGTCGACGACTACACGGTCAAGCTGACCCTGAGCAAGCCGAACGCGCCGTTGCTCTCGGCGCTCTCGGTCGAGCCGATGTCGATCCTTTCGGCCGAATATGCCGCGGCCATGCTCAAGGCCGGCACGCCCGAGCAGATCGACTTTGTGCCGATCGGCACCGGGCCGTTCTCGCTGCTCTCCTACCAGAAGGACGCCGTGATCCGCTTCAAGGCGGTGCCAGACCACTGGACCAAGGCGGTGGGGAACCGCGACCGCATGGCGCTGGTCAACGACCTGATCTTCGTGATCACGCCCGATGCCGCGGTACGCTTCGCCAAGGTGCGCTCGGGCGAATGCCAGATCGCGCGCTACCCCAATCCCGGCGACCTGCCGGCGATGAAGGCGGAAGCCTCGATCAACCTGCTGCAAGGCACCATCGCCGATGAGAGCTTCCTCGCCTTCAACCAGCAGAAGAAGCCCTTCGGCGACAAGCGGGTGCGCGAGGCGCTGGCCTATGCGACCAACATCCCCGCCATCATCGATGCCGTCTATCAGGGCACCGGCAAGCCCACCGCCGCGGCGGTGCCGCCCTCGCTCTGGTCGCATGATGCCGACCTGAAGCCGCGGCCCTACGACCCCGAGAAGGCCAAGGCCCTGCTCAAGGAAGCCGGCCTCGCGGACGGCTTCGAGACGACGCTCTGGGCCATCCCGGTGGTGCGCGCCTATATGCCGAACGGCCGGCGCGCGGCCGAGCTGATCCAGGCCGACTGGGCCAAGATCGGTGTCAAGGCGACGATCCAGACCTTCGAATGGGGCGAATATCTCAAGCGCGGCCGCGCCGGCGACCACGAGGTCGGCATGTTCGGCTACACCTGGGACTATCCCGATCCGAGCCAGATCCTGCTGACGGGCTGGACCTGCGAGGGTGTGAAGAGCGGCGCCAACCGTGCCCGCTGGTGCAACCAGGAAGCCTCGGACGCGCTCGCCAAGGCCAGCACGATCACCGACCAGGGCGAGCGCGCCAAGCTCTACAAGCGCTTCCAGGAGCTGTTCCACCAGGATGTCGCGGGCCTGCTCTTCGCCAATGCGCAGGCCTTCACGCCGGTGCGCAAGGACGTGAAGGATTACAAGATCCACTTCTTCGGCGGACAGCCCTTCTTCGGCGTCTCCATCGCCAAGTAATCGTCCCACGCTCTCACCGCGGCAGCCTCTCGCTGCCGCGGTCGACTGCCTGCGCGGTCATGCTGGCCGCACAGGGCCTCCCCGGAGTTCCCTCGCCATGCGCATCTATATTTCCGCCGATATCGAAGGCATCGCCGGCGTGGTCACCCGCGACCAGACCCTGGTGGAGGGCTTCGAATACCAGGCAGCGCGCGTCTGGATGACCGACAGCGTCACCGCCGCCGCTCGCGCCGCCTATGACAGCGGCGCCAGCGAGGTCGTCATCGCCGACAGCCATGGCCGGGCGCAGAACCTGCTGCTGGAGCGGCTGCCACGGGACGTCCAGCTCGTGCGCGCCCATCCGCGGCCGCTCTCGATGATGCAGGGCGTCGAGCACGGCGCCTATGACGGCGCGCTCTTCATCGGCTACCACACGGGCTCGACCAATCCCGAAGGTGTGCTGGCCCATACCTTCCGCGGCGCCACGCTACGGGAAGTGCGGGTCAACGGCGTTGCCGTACCGGAGGCCGGCATCAATGCCGCCATCGCCGGGCATTTCGACGTGCCGGTCCTGCTCGTCAGCGGCGACGACGCCACGATCGCCGAGACCAAGGGCTTCCTGCCCGATATCGAGGGCGTGACGGTGAAATGGGCGCATAGCCGCCAATCCGCGCGCACGTTGATGCCGGAAGCCTCCTACGAACTGATCGCGGACGGCGTGAAACGCGCCATCGCGCGGCGGGCTTCGATCAAGCCCTACCGGATCGCCGGGCCGATCACGCTCGAGGTCGGTTTCCTGTTCCGCCAGCCGGTCGAATATCTCGTGATGCTGAAACTCGTGGAGCGGGTGGATGCCTTCACGATCCGCTATGTCGCGGACGATATCCTTGATCTCCAGCGCTTTTTGGTGTTTGCGCTGGGCTACAGCTCGACATTGCAATAAATCCAAACGACCTGCCGGCGTGCGACGAACGCTTTCACGCCGGCCAAAAACATCGGCAGAACCATGCTGCGCTTCATCTTCACCCGGCTGAGCCTGGTCATCCCGACCTTCATCGGCATCACGCTGCTGGCCTTCTTCCTCGTGCGCCTCGTCCCCGGCGATCCGATCGAGACTATGGCCGGCGAACGCGGCATCGACGCCGCCCGCCATGCCCAGCTCCTGACCGAATACGGCCTCGACCGGCCGCTGCTCGTCCAGTACGGCAAATATATCGAGCGCGTCGTGCAAGGCGATCTCGGCAAGTCGATCGTCACACGAGAGAACGTCCTGACCGAGTTCGGCCAGCTCTTCCCGGCGACGATCGAGCTCGCGCTCTGCGCCATCCTGATCGCGCTGCTCGTCGGCCTTCCGGCCGGCATCATCGCCGCGGTGAAGCGAAACTCGATCTTCGACCATGGCGTGATGGGCATCTCGCTCACCGGCTACTCCATGCCGATCTTCTGGTGGGGTCTGCTGTTGATCCTGCTGTTCTCGGTGCAGCCCGGCTTAACACAAGTCACGGGCCGGATCGCGGTGCAGTATTTCATCGAGCCGGTCACCGGCTTCCTCACCATCGACAGCCTTCTGGCCGGGGACATCGACGCCTTCTGGTCGGCGCTGTCGCATCTCGTCCTGCCGGCGATCGTGCTCGGCACCGTGCCGCTCGCGGTCATCGCCCGGATGACCCGCTCGGCGATGCTGGAAGTGCTGGGCGAGGA
>JAIUOY010000165.1:0-26221 GCA_020160995.1 Pseudomonadota bacterium
GAAGTAGCGATCGTCGGTCCGGGTGATCGTATCGTTGTCGGTCCTGTTGTAGCAGATCAGCAGGGTCCAGCGCCGGTTGGCCGAGCGGTTGGCGTCCGAGCGATGGATGGCGTTGCAGTGGAAGATCAGCGCATCGCCGGCTTCCAACTCGCAATACTCGATCGGACACTTTTCGAGGATGTGCGGCATGCGCTTGGGATCGACCTCGTTCTGGGTCGGTGACAGCGGCGTATGATCGATGCGGCCGAGCTTGTGCGAGCCGGCCGCAATCTGAAGGCAACCGTTCTCGCGGTTGGTGCGGTCGAGGCCGATCATGATCGAGAGCATGTCGGGCCTGAGGCAGCCGTTGTAGTACCAGTAACCGTAATCCTGGTGCCATTCCCAGGCGCCACCGACTTCGGGCTCCTTAGCCGTGAGCTTCGACTGGAAATGATAGACCGGCCCGCCCAGCAGGGCGGCCGATGTATCGACCATGCGGTGGACGCGGGCGGCGAGGCCATAGACGCTGTCGCCGGCCCGGTTCCATAACGCAATGCGCGTCGAACGTCCTTCGCTGTCGCGACGATCGAGGATGCTGTCGCGTACGGCAGGATCTTCCTCCATCGCGCGCGTCAGAAGCTTCACCTCGTCCGGCGCAAACAGGCCGCGTGCGTAGGTGAAGCCCTTCTCGTTGTATTCGGCGACCTGCGCCGCGTTCAGGACGTTCGGCATGGTTTCCTCACAACGGGCGAAAGACGTTCCGACCGCCCGATTCACTGATCGTGACTTTACGCCCAAGCTGCTCCTTCGTCAGCATGTCGACAACGAGGGCCGGTTCGTCCGGCGTCATGGCGACGAAGCGATCTCCCGAGGCATCGAGGCGCCCGAGAATGTAGCCACGCTCCGGCGCCTCCTTGCCGTAGGTGACGCAATAGGTCTCGATGGTGCCGGTGCCGGTCGGCTTGGTATCGACCTTCCGCTTCGGGCCGGCATCGAGTTCCGCCTGGAACTTCTTCGGATCCTGGCGCTGCCATGAGCCCTTCGTCGGTTCGGTCGAGTAGAGGCCCGCCGAATGCTTGGTCAGGTAGTTGCCGTTGGCCGTCACCATGCCGAAGGAACCGGGCTTGCGGCGCACGACGTTCAGCATCTCGGCGATCGAGTGCGTGACGTAGTTGTTGCCGGGACCGCCAAAGAAGGGGAGGCCGCCGGTGACGCTGATCGGCCGCTTGTCGTCCTCGGGAATGCCGATCTCCTTCATCGCCACCTCGACGGCCGAGGGGAAGCAGCTATAGAGATCGAAGGCGTCGATATCGGCTACCTTCTTGCCGGCCATGTCGAGCGCGATGCGGGCGCAGCCGCGGATCGCGGGCGAGGCGTCGAGCTGGTCGCGTTCCGAGACGACCCAGGTGTCCGTGCCGTCGGCGCAACCATGCAGGAACACCCAGCGATCCTGCGGGATACCCCATTCGCGCGCCTTCTCGACCGACGTGACTAGCACGGCCGCCGCCTGGTCGATAATGGCGTTGGCGTTCATCAGGCGCGGATAGGGGAAGCAGATCCAGCGATTGTCGTCGGAGATCGTCGACAGGGCTTCGGCGCTATATCCCTCGCGACGCGTCGCCAGAGGATTGGCCTTGGCCACGGCCGCGAGCCGCTCGAACAGGCGGCCCATCGCCTTCATGTGGCTATCGACGTCGCGCTTCAACCCACCGCGGATGGCATTCTCCAGCAGCGGATAGAAGTGGATCGCGGCCCGCAGCTCATGACGCGCCTCCTCTTCGCTGAAGCCGAAGCGCGCGTCGCCTATGCGTGTCGGCTCGCCGCCACCCGGATCTTCGTTCCAGTCGATCTTCATGCCGGCACGGCGCGCGTTCTGGGTGCTGCGCAGCAGCTCGGCGCCGCAGACCAGTGCCAGGTCAGTTTCCCCGCGCGCGATCTCCTCGGCGAAGCGATTCACGAGGTACTGGGGCATGTTGCCCCCGGAGTGACTGTAGAGGAGCTGCCGAGGGGTGGCCCCCAGCCGGTTGGCCACGCTCTTCGGGGGATTGCTCGAGCGGCCATAGGGCGAGGCAAAGCGCGGGCTGATGTCGGAGAAGAACTCCATCACGGCCAGCGCGTCGACCTTGCGGCCGAGCGCATCGGTGCCGATTGCCGCGCCGGTATCGGCAAGGGCTGCCTGCGCCGCTTCGGCAGAGAAGGCGACGCGGGAGCGCTCGCTCGACGGCTTGCCGGTCGTGTCGGTGAGCTGGCCGGCGCCGACCAGGATGGGGGTACGCGGATCGATCATTTCAGCAGAACCTGGATTTCGGATGCGCTGAGACCGGCTTCGGCCAGGACGCTTTCGGTGTCCGCGCCCAGGCTCGCAACCTTGGGGCCGCTCTGCAGGGCAGAAGCGGAGAAACGGAAAGGTGGGGCGGGAGACTTATAGGACCCACCGCTGTCCTCGATGGTGCAGAGCGAGCCGCGATGCTCGACCTGCGGATCCTGAAGCGCCTCGGTGACGGTGAGGTAGGGCGAGCAGGGCACGCCGTGTTTTTCCAGCGCGGCGACGACCTCCTTGACGGTCATCTTCTTCGACCACTGTTCCAGCTCGTCGATCAGCAGGCCCCAGTTCATGCGCCGGTTGGCATACTTTTCGAAGCGCGGATCGGTCAGCCAGTCGCGCCGTCCGGCAGCCGTCGCCATGTCCTGGAAAGTGCGCTCGCTCGCAGTTGCCAGCATGACATAACCATCGCCGGCCTCGATCGGTCCATACATCGGTCGCGACGGCATCTCGAAATCGAACTGCGCGCGATTGACCTCGCCTAGCAGCATGCCGACCAGGGTCTCGAACATCGAGATGTCGACCATCTGGCCCTTGCCGGTCGTGTGACGCTGATGCAGCGCCGCCAGGATCGCGCCCATCGCATAGGCGCCGCTGGCATAGTCGGCAACGAAGATGCCGCAATTGTCCGGCCGTTCGCGGCCCTGCTGATAGAAGAGATGGGCCATGTCGTAGCCTGTGGCGGCGTGGATCACCGGCGCATAGGCCGGCCGGCCGGCACCCGGCCCGGTCTGGCCGTAGCCCGAGATGGCGCAGTAGATGAGCTTGGGATTGACGGCGGCGAGCACGGGATAGTCGAGGCCCAACCGCTTCATCACGCCCGGCCGGTAGTTTTCCACCAGGATGTCGACCTTGGCGACCAGCTTCTTGATCGCCGCAATGGACTCCGGCCGCTTGAGGTCGAGCACGATCGACTTCTTGCCGGCGTTGAGCTGGCCGAACATCGTGCTGGCGCCGTCGCGCTGAACGGGGCGGCTGCGCATCAGGTCGCCCTCCGGCGATTCGACCTTGATGACGTCGGCACCCATGTCGGCCAGCAACCGACTGCAATGCGGGCCGGCAATCGTCGTCGAGAAGTCGAGGATACGCAGGCCTTCGAGCGGCCGTGAACTCTCTTTCATTTATGTCACCTGGCTACAAGGATGAGAACGACGCCTCCCACCACGAGGATGCTGCCGAGCCATTCACCGATGGACGGACGCTCCTTCAGGACGAGATGCGAGGCGATGAACGTGAAGACGAGCTCGATCTGGCCGACGGCCCGGACGAGAGCTGCGTTCTCCAAAGTCATGGCAAGTGCCCAGCCGGCCGAACCCAGTACGCTGAAGATGCCGACCCAGATCGAGGACTTCCAGTTGACGCCGATCTTGCGGAACTGGCCGGGATCGCTGCGGCTGAGATAGACCACCATCAGCACGATCTGGATGGTGTTCATGCAGGCGAGCACCGTGATGCCGCGGGTCATGAAGTCGCCACTGGGGAGGGACTTCGAGGCTTCGCGGATGGTGCCGGCAGCAATGGCGAAGAACAGGCCGGACAGGATGCCGTACAGCGCGCCCTTGTGGGTGAGGTCGGCAAGCACGTTGCGGATGTTCGTGAAGGAGCCGCGTACGCTCAGGATGGCCACGCCGGCGAGACAGATCAGGATGCCGATCCACGACCAGAAATGCAGCGGCTCGGAGGCGATGAAGGTCGCAAACAGCGCCACGAACACCGTCTCGGTCTTCGAATAAACCGTGCCGACCGCATAGTTGCGCAGCGAGAAAGCGTGGATCATCAGCGACGTCGCGATGATCTGGGCGAGGCCCGCGATCGTGACCAGGCCCAGGAAGGCGAGCGACAGCGGTGGCATTTCCCGGCCCGTGCCCCAGACCAGAAAGGCGAGCATGGAGAGAGCCAGCGGGGCGCCATAGAGATAGCGAATGAAGTTCGCGCCATCGACGCTCAGCACACCACGAATCTTCTGCTGCATCGTCGTCCGGATATTCTGAAACAAGGCTGCAGCGATCGTGATCGGTATCCAGAGCGGCACGGCGTTCCCCCTTACCGGGCAAGTGTATGGTGTCGTTCGCGCCGCGTCTGCGGCATAGTTTTCCGCGATGCGGCAAACACTGGCTGCCGGGCTTGGGAGAGACGAGAGAATGTTCGACACGATCCTGACCAGCGCGATCCGTGCATTGCCGGTCTTCGCGGCTCACCTTGCCGTGACCTTGCTTATCCTGGTCGCCGGAGTGCTCGTCTATCAGGCCCTGACGCCCCAGAAGGAAGGTCGGCTGATCCGCGAAAATAACGCTGCGGCCGGCGTCGCCTTCGGCGCAGCCATCCTGTCGCTGGCCCTGCCGCTCGGCATGTGTCTGGCGCGCAGCGTCAGCATTCCCGATATCATCGTCTGGGGTGTCGTCGCGCTGGTCGTCCAGCTCGGAACCTTCTTCGTGGCGCGTCTGCTCTTCCACGATCTGGTGGCGCGCATCGAAAGGGGGGAAATGGCCTCGGCCGCAGCGCTGGGCGCGACGCATCTTTCCGTGGCCATCATCAACGCAGCAGCCATTGCCGGCTGATCGGCTGCGATGAGCGATACGCTGAAGCGGTTCCTGCTCTGGATCGCAATCGTCGCTGCACTCTATGCGATTGCGAAGGTCGTCGAGGTCGAAGATCTCGATGGTCCGCGGCGACCATTGCCGCCGCCCTCGGCGCGACCGCCGCCCTGGTCGAATCCGACGCCGGCCCCGCCGCCGGCCGGGCGGACGCCGGAGCGACCCGCGTTCGATATCCGCGTGGAGGATGCGACGGTGCAAGGTGACTCGATCGGCACCGCCTTCCAGGTCGCGCCGCGGACCTGGGTAACGGCGCGGCACGTCGTCGACACGTGCAAGCGGTCGTTTATCCGGGTGCAGGGTAGGTGGCAGGAAATCCAGAGCGTCAGAATGCACGACGTGGCGGACGTGGCCGTGATCATGTCCTCTCAACCTGACAGCGCCCCGCAGATCAGCCTGACCGACCGCCTCCCGGTGATGGACCAGGAGGGCTTTCACTATGGCTTTCCGCGCGGCATCCCGTCGTCGCTCTACACGCGCTTCATTGGCATGGCGCGGATCCGGCCCGGCCGTCTTGGGACGCCGATCGTGCGCGGCTGGGTTTGGGCCGAGCAAGCGCGGTCCCCGTCGTCGAGCGGATCGCTGGGTGGCATGTCAGGTGGGCCGCAGGTCGACCGAACGGGGGCCGTCCAGGGCATCACCGTCCTGGAATCAGAGCGGACCGGACGAGTGACGACAACGCCCAGTCAGAGAGCGAAAGAGCTCCTGCCGGCTCAGGTCTCCTTTGTTGCGGCCGGTGGGACGACCATCACTCCCAGAGACTATGCCCAGCACGGTGCGCAGGTCCGTGATTCGGGAGCGGTGGCCTTGGTGTTCTGTTCGTTTAAGGGGAACACGGGGCCACGGAGCTGAGCTAGGCATCAGCCGCCATCGTCGCTAGAGTTCCGGCCGGTTCCGACCAGGCGGAGACAAGGTGAAAATGGCCAAGAAGAAGAAACCCACGCTCCATCCCAATCCGACCTTCGACAAGTCGAAGATGCCGAGCCGGTATACGACGGTCGGCCCCGAGCGGGCGCCGCATCGGTCGTACCTCTACGCCATGGGCCTCACCGAGAAGCAGATCGCCCAGCCGATCGTTGGTGTCGCGACCTGCTGGAACGAGGCGGCGCCCTGCAACATTGCGCTCAATCGCCAGGCCCAGGCCGTGAAGATCGGCGTGGATCGCGGCGGCGGAACGCCTCGCGAATTCACCACCATCACCGTGACCGACGGCATCGCCATGGGTCACCAGGGCATGAAGTCCTCGCTGGCCAGCCGCGACCTGATCGCCGACTCCGTCGAACTCACCATGCGCGGCCATTGCTACGACGCGATGGTGACTCTTGCGGGTTGCGACAAGTCGCTGCCCGGCATGATGATGGCAATGCTGCGCCTCAACGTGCCGTCGGTGTTCATGTATGGCGGCTCGATCCTGCCGGGCAAGTTCCGCGGCAAGGACGTTACGGTCGTCGACGTCTTCGAAGGCGTCGGCATGCATGCCGCTGGCAAGTTCTCCGATGCCGACCTGCACGAGCTGGAATGCGCGGCCTGCCCGTCGGCAGGTTCGTGCGGCGGCCAGTTTACCGCCAACACGATGGCCTGCGTCTCCGAAGCAATCGGCCTGGCGCTGCCGGGTTCGGCCGGCGCACCGGCGCCCTACGAGACGCGTGACCAGTATGCCGAAGCCTCGGGCGAGGCGGCGATGAACCTGCTGCGCCTCGGCATCCGCCCGCGCGATATCTGCAGCCGTGAGGCTTTCGAGAATGCGGCGGTCGTCGTCGCCGCGACCGGCGGCTCGACCAATGCGGGCTTGCATCTGCCGGCGATGGCGCATGAGTGTGGCATCAAGTTCGACCTGCACGACGTCGCGCGCATCTTCAAGAAGACGCCGTACATCGCCGACCTGAAGCCCGGCGGAAAGTACGTCGCCTTCGATCTCTACAGGATCGGCGGCATCCCGGTCGTGATCAAGGAACTGCTCGATGCCGGCCTGCTGCATGGCGACGTGCTGACGGCGACCGGCAAGACGCTGGCCGAGAACCACAAGGACATCAAGTTCCCGGAGAACCAGGACGTCGTCTATCGGGTGAAGGATTGCATCACGCCGACCGGCGGTGTCGTGGGTCTCAAGGGCAACCTGGCGCCGGACGGGGCGATCGTGAAGGTCGCCGGCATGCAGCGCCTGGTCTTCACCGGCCCGGCGCGCTGCTTCGACAGCGAAGAGGCAGCCTTCGATGCCGTCGTGAAGGGCAAGTTCAAGGACGGCGACGTCATCGTCATCCGCTACGAAGGTCCCAAGGGCGGCCCCGGCATGCGCGAGATGCTGTCGACGACGGCCGCGCTCTACGGCCTGGGCGCCGGCGAGAAGGTGGCCTTGATTACGGACGGCCGCTTCTCCGGCGCCACGCGCGGCTTCTGCGTCGGCCATGTCGGCCCCGAGGCTCAGGTCGGCGGTCCAATCGGCTTGCTCAAGAACGGCGATATGATCACCATCGATGCCGTGAAGGGCAGGCTTTCCGTCGATCTCTCCGAGAAGGAACTGAAGAAGCGCGCCAAGACGTGGAAGCCCAGGAAGAATGGCTACACGGCGGGCGCGCTCTGGAAGTACGCACAGCTCGTCGGCCCGGCGGTCGACGGCGCGGTGACCCATCCCGGTGCGAAGAAGGAAAGCCACACCTTCGTCGACATCTAGGGAGGCGAAGATGCAGCGGAAAGCAGTCGGTCGGCGAGCCATCGTCGGAGCGGCGCTTTCCGCTCCCTTCCTGGGAACGGCGGGCTGGGCGCAGGCGACCTGGCCCACGAAGCCGGTCCGCATCGTCGTTCCGTTCAATCCCGGCGGCGCCATCGACGCATTGGTCCGGGTCATCGCCGACGGCCTTTCGACGAAGCTCGGCCAGCAGGTGCTGGTCGATCCCAAGCCCGGCGCCAATACCATCGTCGGTTCGGAGATCGCCGCGAAGGCACCGCCCGACGGCTACACCTTCCTGATCACGACCAACTCGACGCACACCAACAATCCGTCGCTTTACGCCAAGCTGCCATTCGATCCGGCCAAGGATCTGGTGCCGGTGTCGCTGGTGTCGCTCGGCACCATCCTTGTCCTGGTGAAGGCGGATGCGCCGTTCGACGATCTTCGCGGCATGGGCGCCTGGGTGAAGGCGCTCGGTCGACCGGCAACCTATGGAAGCTGGGGCATCGGCTCGAGCGGCCATCTCTACGGCCTGATGTTCGAGCGCGCTCTGGGTGGCACCTATAGCCATGTCCCGTATCGCGGCGATGTTCCGGCGCTCCAGGATGTTGCCAATGGTGGCCTCGATATCACCTGGGCGAGCCCGACCAGCGCCAAGCCACAGATTGCGGCGGGCCGCGTGAAGCCGCTCGCGGTTGCCGGCGCCAAGCGCTCGGCGTCGGTGCCGGAGGTCAGTACTTTTGCGGAGCAATTGATTGCAGGCTTCGACCTCAGCCTGTTCGTCGCCGCCTATGCGCCGGCAGGTACGCCGATCGACATCGTCGACCGGATGCAGCAGGCGATCAAAGCGGTGATCGACGAGCCCGCCATTGCCCAGAAGCTGGTAGAGCAGGGGCAAACACCCATCGGATCGACGCCGGCCGAACTTGCGGCCGTGCTGAAGCGGGAAACGCCGATCTGGGCGGAGCTGATCCAGCAGTCCGGCGCCAAGGTCGAGTAGGAGATCAACCCGCATGAGCACGACTGCCGATATCCGCTCCGCCTATACGCTCAAGCCTCCGACCCACAATGCGAGGCTGACCGAAGTCGGCCGCGGCACGCCCATGGGCGAATTGCTGCGACGCTACTGGCATCCTGTCGGCCTGAGCAGCGATGCCGCCGATACCCCGCGGCCTGTGAAGATCCTGGGAGAGGAACTGATCCTCTTCCGCGATGGGCAGGGGCGCGCCGGGCTGGTCTATCCACGCTGCTGCCACCGCGGCACGACGCTTTACTATGGCAAGGTCGAGGAGCGCGGCATCCGCTGCTGCTATCACGGCTGGCTGTTCGACGTCGAAGGCCACTGTCTCGAAATGCCATGCGAGCCTAACCCAACGGGCGCGCAGTGCCAGCGGGTACGGCAGCCCTGGTATCCCGGCGAGGAACGCTATGGGCTGCTCTTCGCCTATCTCGGACCACCCGACAAGAAGCCGGTCCTGCCTCGCTACGAATGTCTCGAAGTCATGGGACCTGGCGAATTCGTCGAAGCCGACGATTCAAGTATCGGCAGCGGCGGCATCGTCATCGCGCCGTGCAATTGGTTGCAGCATTTCGAGAACGTCGTCGATCCCTATCATGTGCCGATCCTGCACGGGACCTTCAGCGGCCCGCAGTTCGTCGAACAGATGGCGGCGTTCCCCAAGGTGAAGTTCGAGTATGGCCGCCAGGGCGTTAAGTCGACGTCGATCCGGCCAGGACCGGACGGGAAGAGTTTCCGTCGCGTCACCGAAGCGGTCGTGCCGACCCTGCGCGTGGTGCCGAACCCCCGGGTAGCGCAGTACGGCATGGTCGAGTCGATCGGCTGGACGCTGCCGATCGACGATACCCACTACCGCATCTATGTGGCGGGCCGCGTGCGCGAGAACGGCGAGCTTGCCAAGTTCAAATCACGCTACAACGGCAAGGCCTGGGCCGAGCTGACGGCCGCCGAGCACCAGAAATTTCCCGGCGATGTCGAAGCCCAGGTCGGACAGGGGGCCATCACCTTCCATTCCGAGGAGCATCTGATGTCGTCCGATCAGGGCGTGTCGATGCTGCGCATCCTGTTGCAGAAGCAGATCGACATCGTGGCCGGCGGTGGCGATCCGCTGGGCGTCGCGTTCGACGAAGCCGGGGCTTACGTCAAATTCGATGCAGGCCAGTATCTCGACGAGGTGTCAGCGTAGGTCGGCGCCGATGGCGGCCTCGACCGACGAGAAGCCATCGCGCGCCAACAGGGCAGCAAGCTCGTCCTTGATACGCCGGATGAGCGGAGGCCCTTCGAAGACCATCGCCGAGTAGAGCTGAACGAGGGTCGCGCCGGCGCGAATCTTGGCGTAGGCATCGGCGCCCGAGCCGATACCGCCGCAGCCGATCAAGGGGAACTGCCCTTCGACCCGCTGCGCCGTCCGGCGCAGGACTTCCGTCGACAGGCTGGTCAGCGGAGCGCCGGACAGGCCGCCGGTCTCGTTGCGTCGGGGCGACTGCAGCGACGCCGGCCGCGACAAGGTCGTATTGCCGACGATGATGCCGTCGAGCTTGAGTTCGCGGCAGACGGCAACGATGTCGTCGAGATCGTCTTCCGTCGCGTCCGGCGCAATCTTCACCACCAGCGGCACCGGCTTGGCGGCAATTGCATCCTGGACGCGCTTCAGCAGCCCAGCCAACTCGGTACGGCCCTGCAGGTTGCGCAGCCCCGGCGTGTTGGGCGAGGAGACGTTGCACACGAGATAGTCGGCATAGGGCGCCAACGCCACGCAGCCGGTGACATAGTCGGCCGCACGGTCGGTGCTGTCCTTGTTGGCTCCGACATTGACGCCGACGAAGCCGCGGCGCGGCCGGGTCGCCAGCCGCGAACGCGCGGCTTCGAGGCCTTGGCCAGGGAAACCCATACGATTGATCACACCGCGATCCTCGGCCAGCCGGAAGAGGCGCGGCCGCGGATTTCCCGCCTGCGGCCGGGGAGTCACGCTGCCGATCTCGACCAGGCCGAAGCCCAGGTTCAGCATCGCATCGGCGACTTCGGCGTTCTTGTCGAAGCCGGCGGCAAGACCGATCGGGTTGGGAAGGTGGCGGCCCCAGATGCCGACTCGAAGCGAGGAGGGATCGTCGCGGCTATCGCCGGGCATCAGCCCAGTCTTCAGCGCCCGCACCGCAAGCCCATGCGCGGCTTCCGCGTCGATGCGGGAAAGGACGAGGTCGATCAGCGAGTACCAGACAGCCATTTCCGTCTGGGTAGCAGAGGTGGCCTGTGGAGCGCTTGAAAGAGCGTGATGCCCTTAACGCCGATCCATGCCGCCGCCGTTGGGCCGCAAGGCCGGCGAATCGGAGAACACGACCATGAACAGTTCGCGAAACGCCTCGGCGATCCGCGGATCGGTCGGTCCGGTCGTCGGTGTCCGGACGGAGGCCTGAGACATGGTCATGTCGTTGCGGCAGTAGACGGCAAAGACACTGAAGATGCCTGTCTGGGCGGGCTTGAACCGCGTCGTGCCCCGGCAAATGCTGTCGCCGCCGAGATCGTTCGCCGGGTTTGCCACCAGATAGAGCCTGTAGTCGGGCCGGGGCGGCTCGGCCGGCTTGTCGTAGGTGAAGGTGAGGGCGGGGCGGGGCTTCGCCGCCTGCATCACAGGCAGAAGATCCCGCGCAACTGTCGCCGGATCGACGCCGGGAAACAGGTCTCCAGCCAGGATGACCTGGAAGTTCTTGTGGTCTGTCGCGGCGAAAAAATCGCTGTAGTCGTACTGTACCGCGTACCAGGTATCGCTGATCGCGGCGGCGTAGACCGCGCTTGGAATGGCCGCGATCGCGAGCAAAGCGGCAGCGATCTTATTCCTGAGACGCATGACGGACTCCTTATCGCGCAATACGGCCAGATATTACGCCTGCCGCACGATCTTGCTCAGTCACATTATTGCGCGCGGAGGCTAGACGTCCAAGTCTCTGGCAAACTTGGCATTTTCCTGAATGAAGGCGTAGCGCTTCTCCGGCTTGCGGCCCATCAGGTCCTCGACAAGGGTGCGCGTGCGCATCTCCTCGCGCCGGTCGTCGGAGCTGGCGGCCGTCGGCACGTCGACCTTCAGGAGGACGCGCTTGGTCGGATCCATGGTCGTCTCGCGCAGATGGACGGACTGCATCTCGCCCAGGCCCTTGAAGCGCGTGATGTCGGCCTTGCCGCCGAACTGCGTGCGGACCAGCTCGTCCTTCTGTGCATCGTCCTGGGCATACTCGGTCTTGCCACCCTTGCTGATGCGGTAGAGCGGCGGCTGGGCCAGGAAGAGGTGGCCGTTCTCGATCAGCTTCGGCATCTCGCGATAGAAGAACGTCATCAGCAGCGAAGCGATGTGGGCGCCGTCGACGTCGGCGTCGGTCATGATGATGACCCGCTCGTAGCGCAGGCGGTCGTCGTTGTAGTGGGCGCCGGTACCGCAGCCCAGCGCCTGGATCAGGTCCTGCACTTCCTGGTTTTCGCGCAGCTTGTCGGCGCTGGCGCTGGCGACGTTCAGGATCTTGCCGCGGAGCGGCAGGATCGCCTGCGTCTCGCGGTTGCGCGCGGCCTTGGCCGAGCCGCCGGCCGAATCGCCTTCGACGAGGAAGATTTCGGTGCCGACCGATGCCGAGCTGCTGCAGTCTGCGAGCTTGCCCGGCAGGCGGAGCTTGCGCGTCGCCGTCTTACGCTGCTGCTCGCGGTCCTGCTTGCGGCGAAGACGCTCCTCGGCCTTGGAAATCACATGCTCAAGCAGCACGTTGCCGGCTTCCTTGTCGCCGGTCAGCCAGTGCTCGAAATTGTCGCCGATGATCGTCTCGACCAGCTTGGTCGCCTCGACGCTGACCAGCTTTTCCTTGGTCTGGCCCTGGAACTGCGGCTGCTCGATGAAAACAGAGACGAGGCCGGCCGCGCCATCCAGCACGTCGTCGGCCGTGATGACCGAGCCTTTGCGGTTGCCGGTCAGCTCGGCATACCGCTTGAGGCCACGTACCAGAGCACTGCGGAAGCCGGATTCATGCGTACCGCCTTCGGCCGTCGGCACCGTATTGCAGTAGGACCGGACGAAGCCCTCTTCGTCGCTCGGCCACCACACGGCCCATTCGACCTTGCCGCCGGCCGTGCCGTTATTCTCGCTCTTGGCTTCGCCGGCGAAGGGCTGCGGCACGACGGTGGCGCGCGCCCCGATCTCGGACGTCACATAGTCCTTCAGGCCGCCGGGGAAGTGGAAAGTCTCTTCTCCAGGAATCTCGCCGCTCTTGGGCAGCAAGGACTGGTCACATTTCCAGCGAATCTCGACGCCGCGGAACAGGTACGCCTTGGAGCGCACCATGCGGTACAGCCGTTCCGGCACGAACGCCTGCTTGCCGAATATCTCGGGGTCGGGATGGAAGGTGACCGTCGTGCCGCGTCGGTTGGGAGCAGGGCCCGCCGACTTGAGCTTGGCCGTCGGGAGACCGCGCGAGAATGTCTGCACCCACGACTGGCGGTCGCGCGCGACCTCGACGATCAGTTCGTCCGACAGGGCGTTGACGACCGAGACGCCGACGCCGTGCAGGCCGCCCGAGGTGGCATAGACCTTGTTGTTGAACTTGCCGCCCGAATGCAGCGTGGTGAGGATCACCTCGAGGGCCGACTTGTTCTTGAACTTGGGGTGAGGGTCGGTCGGAATGCCCCGGCCGTTGTCGCGAACCAGGATGCGGTTGCCGGCAAGCACTTCCAGCCAGATCGTATCGGCATGGCCTGCGACAGCTTCGTCCATCGAGTTGTCGAGCACCTCGGCCACGAGGTGGTGCATGGCCCGTTCGTCGGTGCCGCCGATATACATGCCGGGGCGCTTGCGGACAGGTTCGAGCCCCTCCAGCACCTCGATATCGTGGGCGGTGTAGGAGTTTTCCTTGGTCGCTGCGGCACGCTTGCCGCCTCCCGACCGATCGAACAGATCGCCGCTCTTTGCCATGCCTGCTTCTTTGTTTCGCGGCCGCGCGAGGGGATCGCTTGGTGGCCGATAGGGCATGGGTATGGTAGCAAAATCCCCTGAAATCAACCATATCCGGTGGGGATTCAATGTCCGAAAGTCGCCGCGATCCGATTGTAAGGACCGTGCCACAGCCTGCCGACATGAACGGAAACGGCGATATTTTCGGCGGCTGGGTGCTGTCGCAGATGGATATTGCAGGGGGCGCGCTGGCAGCTCGCAGGGCCAAGGGCCGGGTGGCGACGGTGGCGATCACCGCCATGACCTTCGTCCAGCCCATCAAAGTGGGAGATATGGTGTCGATCTATGGGGATGTCGTGAAGGTCGGCCGGACCTCGATCACCATTGCGCTGGAGACCGTCGTGCACCGCCGGCACGAGGAAACCGATTTGCGCGTGACCCACGGCACTTTCGTATTCGTGGCGATCGACGACGACGGCAAGCCACGTCCGGTGCCACAGGACGTGGCGGCGTGAGGCGACTGCTCGCCCTGATCCCGGCGTTTGTTGCGCTAATGCTGCCGGCGGCCGCGATGGCGCACCCACACCTCTGGGTGCAGCAGCTCGTGCGGGTGGTGGTCAAGGACGGCAAATATACACACGTCGAGATCGAATGGCGGTTCGATCCTTTCTCGAGCGAAATCGAGATCCCGCTGATCGACGAGGACAAGGACGGCAAGTTCTCCGCCCGCGAAATCAAGCTTCTGTCGGACGACATGATGCCGGAACTGAAAAAGGCCGGGTTCATGAGCTGGGTCAATACCGGCGGCAAGGACTTCCGTCCCTCCAAGCTGTCGCAGTTTTCAGCCCGCGTCGACGATCCGGCGAGTTTCAACCTGCCGGACTGGGATCGCTCGGCAGGCGACAGCGGCGGCATGGCAATGCCGCCCAACAAGCGCACCAACAATCCCGAGCCGCCGCGCAAGCAGGGGGCCCGGAACCTCGTCTACGTCATGCGGCTTGCCTTGCCTGAACCCAGCAAGACCGTTTCGATCGCGACCTTCGATTCCGAGGACTTCATTCGCATCGAGGTCGACAAGGCTTCGATCCCGGCCGGCTGCACGCTGACCAAACACCCGACCTACAAGGCCGAATTCATACGAGGTTATCCCGTGTTTGCCGATCTCGTGACATGCCAGCTCCCATGAAGACTGCTGCTTTGCGTTCGCCGTTCCTGTGGATCGGCCTGCTGTTGCTCACCGCCCTGATTGGCGCCCTGGTGTTCAGCGACAGCGTCGCGGACCTCGCGCGTTACTCGGCGGAATATCAGCGTCGTATCCAACAGGTGCTCTCGGGCTCGTTGCGCGACATCAAGTCGGGGACGGGCTCCTTCGCCTTGTGGACGCTGGCCACGGTCTGCTTTGGTTACGGCGTCGTGCACACGCTGGGGCCGGGCCACGGCAAGGCCGTCGTGGTGGCCTACTTCCTGGACAGCAGCAGGCCGCGCGCCTGGATCGAGGGCATCTTTGCCGGCGGCTGGATCGCCTTCACCCATACGCTGGCGGCGCTGCTCCTCGCGGGCGCGCTCAAGCTCTCCTCGACCGTTGGCCTGCTCGGCGCCCTGCGCGAGGTGCGCAACGTCGAAACAGTGTCCTACGCCCTGATCCTGCTGATCGGCATCTGGCGCCTATGGGCCGGCATCACCGGCCGCCTGCATGAACATGCGCACGGAGACCATGATCACGGGCATGGCCACGATCATGGACACCACCATCACCACGATCATGGCGGCCACGGGCACGATCATCACCATCACGGCCATGAAGCCCCGCAGCGGACGGTTGCCGGCTGGCTGCTGCTGACGGCGGCCGGCATCGCGCCCTGCGCGGGCGCGCTGGTGGTGATCCTGCTGTCGATCGCGCTCGACGTGCTTTGGGCCGGCGTCGTTGGCGTGATTGCCATTGCTCTCGGTATGGCGATCACCCTGGCGGGTATCGGCATGGCATCGATGGTTGCGCACCGCCTGATCATCGCGGAAGGCCGTTCCCAGGAGATTGGTCGCTTCACCGCAATCGCGGCCTCTCTGATCGTGAT
This sequence comes from Pseudomonadota bacterium, assembly GCA_020160995.1. GTDB lineage: Bacteria > Pseudomonadota > Alphaproteobacteria > Reyranellales > Reyranellaceae > Reyranella. The sequence continues at coordinate 15,579 of JAIUOY010000165.1, forward strand.
CGCGACAGCAGGCACATTGCTTCTGGGCTCCCTCGAACGCTTCCTGCGCTGAGGCCCAAGGTGGCCACGAGCGGGGCGCCCAGCCGATCGTCGCGGCCGCTGCTGGGCGTGCTCTTCATGTGCACGGCCTGTGCTCTGTTCCCGATCATGAACGGGCTCGTGAAGCTGCTTGCGGCTAGCTACGAGCCGCAGCAGATCGTGTGGTTCCGCATCGTCTCGCACCTCGTCCTGGTCGCGGCAGTCTTTATGCCGCGCATGGGGCTAGACCTTCTGCGCACACGGCGGATCGGCACGCAGTTCGTGAGCTCGATCATGATGCTGCTCTCGACCCTGTTCTTCTTCTCGGCGGTGAAGTCGATCCCGGTTGCCGAAGCGATCTCCGTCACCTTCGTGGCGCCGCTGGCCGTCGTCCTGCTGGCCTGGCCGATGCTGGGCGAGCGCATCACGCTGTTCCGGCTGGCTGCCGTCGTCGTCGGATTCAGCGGCGTGCTGATCGTCATCCGGCCGGGAAGCGCCGTCTTCCAATGGGCGTCGCTGCTGCTGCTGTGCAGCGCCATCTGCTATGCGGTCTATCAAATCCTGATCCGGCGTCTGGCTGGTACCGACCATCCGGCGACGTCGATCTTCTATAGCGTGTTGCTGGGCGCCATCATCATGTCGGTCTGGCTGCCCTTTGTCTGGAAGATGCCGCTGTCGTGGAGCGACTGGGCATTGCTGTGCTCGCTGGGTGTCTTCGGTGCGCTGGGACACTACTGCGTGGCCAAGGCGATGACCTATGCTTCGGCGAATTTCGTGGCGCCGTTCAACTATACGCAGATGATCGGTTCAGTGATCGTCGGCTACCTGATGTTTTCCGAAGTGCCCGTTTCCTACACCTGGCTGGGAACGGCCGTGATCATCGGCGCCGGCCTCATGGTCGGTTGGCAGAGCCGCAGGCCCCAGAAACCCTAAGCAATCCTGAAAAACCCGAGGAGGAAACATGCCGTATCTCGTCGCCGCCGATCTTCCGGCCGAGCCAGCCGGCAGCCGTTTCCGCGCACTCCTCGACCGACCGCAGATCCTGCGCATGCCCGGCGCCCACAATGGCATCGCGGCCCTTCAGGCGAAGCGGGCAGGGTTCGAGGCGCTCTATCTCTCTGGCGCGGCCATGTCCTCGTCGATGGGCTTGCCCGACCTCGGCGTGATCACGATCGACGAGGTTTGCTTCTTCATCCGCCAGGTCGCGCGCGCCTCGGGGCTTCCGGTACTGGTCGATGGCGATACCGGCTATGGCGAGGCGCTGAACGTCATGCACATGGTGCGGTCCTTCGAGGAAGCGGGGGCAGGCGCCGTCCATATCGAGGATCAGATCCTTCCGAAGAAGTGCGGCCACCTGAATAACAAGAAGCTCGCGGACGCACACGACATGGCCGCCAAGGTTGCCGCAGCAGCAAAGGCGCGGCGTAACCTCGCGATCATCGCCCGCACGGATGCCGCGGCCAGCGAAGGCATCGACAGCGCCGTCGCCCGGGCGCGGCTCTACCTGCAGGCCGGCGCCGATGCGATATTTCCCGAGGCGCTGACCAATGCCGACATGTTCCGCGCCTTCGCCAAGGCCATGCCCGGAGTGAAGCTGCTGGCCAACATGACCGAGTTCGGCCGCACGCCATTCTTCACCGCAGGCGAATTCGAGGCGATGGGATATCGCATGGTGATCTGGCCGGTCTCGGCGCTGCGGGCCGCCAACAAGGCGCAGGAGCGGGTATTCGCGGCGCTCCAGAAAGACGGCGGCACGCAGAAGGTCGTGGACCACATGCAGACCCGCCAGGAACTCTACGACACGATCGGCTACCACGAGTACGAAGCGCTGGACGCCTCGATCGTGAAGACGGTCGTGCCACAGGGCATGCCCCAGCGGGACTAGGCGGCGTACCGCTGGGAGAGGCGAGGGCTGTCCGTAATACGGACTTCTGCATCTCGTTGCTGTTCCGATGAAGCGGCGGTCTTTTAGTTGTTCTGGTCAACCATGGCGGGTTCGCCTGGATAGAAAAGAACTCAGCTGCAAGGGATGGAGACCGAAATGCCCCAGACTGCTGCCGTCATGCATGATGCTGTCTCGGAGATTCACACGCCGCAATTCTGGTATGGCCCGCAACAGGCAAAGCTTACCGACTGGATCCATGAACTGACCGACTCCGACCGGCAGGAGCTGCGGGCGGCGCTCGACGTGGCGCACAAGAGCGGGCTACCGCTTCAGGAACTGGGCCGGGAACAGTTCCCGCTCACCGGATTGGCGGGCCGACTCGCCCGCCTGCGCCGCGAAACCCTCGAAGGGCGGGGCTTCTTTCTGCTGCGCGGCGTGCCGGTTGCCGAATACTCGGCCTGGGAAAGCGCTGCCGCCTTCTGGGGCATCGGGCTCTATCTCGGCGAAGCGGTCTCGCAGAACGGTAAGGGCCATGTCCTGGGCCATGTCGCCAATCTCGGCCTGGACTATGCCGACCCCGAGGTGCGCGGCTACCAGACCAGCGCCAGGTTGAACTTTCACACGGATTCTTCGGACCTGGTGGGATTGCTCTGCCTGCAGACTCCGCAGTCCGGGGGCCTGTCGAGCATCGCCAGTTCGACGACCGTGTGGAACGAGATGCTGCGGCGGCGCCCCGATCTCGCGCAGGCACTCCTGGAGCCCGTCTACTACACGCGCTGGGGCGAGATCGGCGCCGGCCTGAAGCCTTATTATGGCGTGCCGGTCTTCTCGGCCTGCGCCGGTCACATGGTCACCCGCTATGTGCGCAGCTCCATCCGCAAGGCGCAGCTCATGCCGGAAGTGCCGCGTCTCACCCCCGTGCAGGAGGAGGCGCTCGACTTCTTCGACAGCCTGACCAACGACCCGACGATCCATCTCTCGATGGAGTTCCGTCCCGGCGACATCCAGATGCTGTGCAACCACTGGATCCTGCATTCGCGAACCTCCTATGTGGACTGGCCGGAGCCCGAGAGGCGGCGTCACCTGCTGCGACTGTGGTTGGCCTGTGAGGACGGACCGGCTCTGCCCGACAGCTTCACCAGCAGCGTGCGCGGTGCGACCCGCAGCGGCCGTCCGGGCGGTATCGAGATCCCGGGCGTACCGCTCTCTGCTCCACTCGAGCCCTGCTGAAGGACGCAATGAAGCTTCCTTCTCTATTTCTCGCCGCCCTGTGCGTCGCGCTCGGCGCCCTTGGAAATCCGGCCCTTGCCAAATGGCCTGAGCAATCGATCCGCATTGTCGTGCCCTATCCGGCCGGCGGTGGCGTCGATGTCATGATGCGCATGCTGGCGCCGCTCATGAGCGAACAACTGGGGCAGCCGGTAGTCATCGACAATCGTGCCGGCGCGAATGCCAACATCGGCACGGCAATCGTCGGTACCGCGAAACCGGACGGCTATACGCTCCTGGCCAGCGCCACGTTCCTCACGGTCAATCCGCTTCTCGAGACGGGCCTTGCTTGGAAGGCATCGGACTTCACGCCGGTAGTGGGCCTGTCGCGGACCTACAACCTGTTCATGGCGAACGGCACGTCGCCCTGGAAAGGCCTTGGCGACTTCGTCGCCGCCGCCCGCGCTCAACCGGGCCTGAATATCGCTCCCGGCGGCTCGGGATCGCCTCAGTCGATGGCGCATCGGATGCTGCGCGTCCGTGCCGGCCTGCAGTTCACCGAGATCCCCTATCGCGGCACGCCGCCGCTTCTGGTGGACCTCGCCAACGGCACGCTTGCCATGGCTGTCGCGCCACTGGCGGCGGTCCTGGGGATGCTGGAAAGCGGTAAGTTGAAGGCCCTGGCTGTCGCCGGCGAGGAACGCGCCAAGATTCTTCCTGACGTTCCGACGACGGCGGAGGCCGGCTATCCCGACGTGGTAGCGCCGAGCTGGTATGGGCTGCATGCACCTGCGGGGACGCCGCCTGAAATCGTGCAGGCCATTGCCGCGGCCGCCCGGATAGCGACGGCCGACGCCAAGGTTCAGGCCACGGCCCTGAAGGCGGGAGGTGAGATGGCCTTCCTCCATACGCAGGACTTCGAGGCCCTCCTCGTGCGCGACCGGCAACGCTGGGAGCGCATTGTCGCCGAGGTAAGCAAGGGGCAATAGACGTCCGGGCTCTGGCGGCTAGAGCCCCAGAGCGGACAGGTCGGGGGCGCGGCGGTGGAAGTCCGTCGCGTCCTGGAACGCCTTGCCCAGGCGCAGCACGTCGCGTTCCGCGAAGGGCTTGCCGACGATCTGGATGCCGACCGGCAGCCCGCCGGAGAGGCCGGACGGCATGGCGAGGCTACACAGGCCGAGATAGTTGGCCGGCCGGGTCAGGTAGCCCGGGATCGGCGATGTCTCGTCGACCTCCGAAACCGAGATCGCGGGGATCGCCATTGTCGGCAGCAGGAGCGCATCGTGCACCGCGAACCACTCCTTGAACGCGTGCCGACGGGCCGCCACGGCGCGCAACTCTTCGGCATAGGCGCCGGGCAATAGGGTCTTCGCCGCCTGCGCTCGCGCCCGCACGCCGGGCCCGATTGCCTTCGACATATCCTCGATATAGTCGCGATGCAGGGAATAGGCCTCCGACGCGATCAGGGTGCCGGCGGGCCGCGACAGGTCGAAAAACCAGTCGGGCAGACGCACGGCCTCGACTGTAGCGCCAAGGCTCTCGAAGGTGCGGGCGGCGGCCTGCCAGGCCTTGGTCACGTCGGCATCCATGAAGTTCGGCAGCTGCCTGGTGTCGGGCATCGCGATGCGCATGCCTTCGATCGAGCCGGGGCGTACCGCTTCGGTGAAATCTTCGAGCGGCTGACCGAGGGTCGTCGGATCGCGCGAGTCCGGCGCGGCCAGCGCGTTCAGGAGGAGGGCGCAGTCTTCGACCGAGCGGGCCATCGGACCGATCGAGTCGAACGACCAGCTCAGCAGCATCGTGCCCGAGAGGCCGATGCGACCGAAGGTGACCTTGAGGCCGACGAGACCGTTGAAGGCGGAGGGAATGCGTACCGAGCCGCCCGTATCGCTGCCGATGCCGGCGGGCGTCAGGCGTGCCGAGACCGCGACGCCGGTGCCACTCGACGAGCCGCCGGGCACGCGGTGGGTCCCGAGATCCCAGGGATTCCAGGGCGCGCCCATCAGCGGATTGGTGCCCCAGCCGCCGAAGGCGAACTCGACCATGTGCAGCTTGCCGAGCGGCACCATGCCGGCCGCGGTCAATCGTTCGACGGTGTTGGAGGTCACATTGGCAATGCGTCCTTCGAACATCTTGGAACCGCCGGTGCCGACGCGGCCGGCGATATCGCAGAGGTCCTTGTAGGCAATCGGCAGCCCGTGCAGAGGCGGGAGCGGAAAGCCCGACATGCGCGCAGTATCGGCGGCGTCCGCCAGCGCGCGCGCCTCTCTGGCATAAACTTCGGTGAAGGCATGCAGCTTGCTGTCCGCCTTGGCGATACGCGCCAGGAGAGCGTCGACGACTTCGCGGGAGGAGAAACGCTTTGCTGCAAGGCCCACGGAAAGTTCCGAGAGCGTGAGATCGTGAAGGTTGCTCATCAGTAAGTCGCCCGGCCGCCGGAGAGATCGAAGGTCGAACCCGTTGCAAAGGTGCAGAGGGGGGAGGCGAGCCAGGCGACCATCTCGGCCACTTCCTCGGCTTCGCCAAAGCGGTTCATCGGAATCTTGGAAAGCATGTACTGGATATGCTGCTCGGTCATCTGGCTGAACAACTCCGTTTTCACGACCGCCGGCGCCACGCAGTTCACCAGCACGCCCGTCGTCGCGAGTTCCTTGCCCAGGGATTTGGTGAGGCCGATGACACCGGCCTTCGAGGCGGAGTAGGCGGAAGCGTTTGGATTGCCCTCCTTGCCGGCGACCGAGGCGATGTTGACGATGCGGCCCCAGCCGCGCTTGGACATGCCGCTTGCGACGGCCCGGTTGCACAGGAAGACGCCGGTGAGGTTGATGTCGATCACCTGCCTCCAGGCATCGACAGGGTAGTTCACGACCGTCGTGTTGGGGCCGGTGATGCCCGCGCTGGCGACCAGAATGTCGGGGGCGGCGAGGTCCTTCTCGGTCGTGGCAAGCGCCTTGGCGATCGACTCGTCGCTCGTGACGTCGACGGAAACGGCGATCGCTCCCTTGAGGGCGGCGGCCGATTGCCTGGCCCGTTCGAGGTCGCGATCCCACAGGGCCACCCGGCCACCGCCGGCTGTAATTTTCGCAGCGCAAGCCAGCCCGATTCCTCGCGCACCGCCGGTCACGATCGCGGCGCGTCCTTCAAATAATTCAGGCCCCATGCGTTTCCTCCAAATGCTTGAATTATCTTGCTATTCCTACCATATCGGCGCACCGCTCCATCCGCTACACTGACGCATTAGCGCCCCTACGAGTTTTGGGAGTTTCATGCCTTCGCCCATTCCGGCGTCCATCGACGCCACCGTCGAGCTGCTGAAAGGCGGCGACTATATCGCCGATCGCAGCCTGGCCACTGTTCTCTATCTCGCGCTCAAGCTCGGCCGACCGCTGTTCTGCGAAGGCGAGGCCGGTGTCGGCAAGACGGAGATCGCCAAGGTCCTGGCCAAGACGTTGAACCGGCCGCTGATCCGGCTCCAATGCTATGAAGGCCTCGATGTGGCCTCGGCGGTGTACGAGTGGAACTACGCGCGCCAGATGATCGAGATTCGCCTGGCCGAGGCGCAGGGCGTTCACGATCGCGGCGAGATCGCGGCCGATATCTTCAACGAGAAGTTCCTGATCCGCCGTCCGTTGCTCGAAGCGCTGCAGCCGCATGTCGATGGCGCCCCGATCCTTTTGATCGACGAACTCGACCGGACGGACGAGCCGTTCGAGGCCTATCTGCTCGAAGTCCTGTCCGACTTCCAGGTGACAATCCCCGAGCTGGGCACCGTGAAGGCGGCGGAAACGCCAATCGTGATCATCACGTCCAACCGCACGCGCGAAATCCACGACGCCCTGAAGCGCCGCTGTTTCTACCACTGGGTCGACTATCCCGATCTCAAGCGCGAGCTCGAAATTCTGCGGGTCAAGGCACCCGGCAGCTCAGAGCGGCTGTCGCGGCAGGTCGTGGGCTTCGTCCAGGAACTGCGCAAGCTCGACCTGTTCAAGGCGCCGGGTGTCGCCGAATCGATCGACTGGGCCACGGCGCTGTCGGAGCTGAACGCTCTCGATCTCGATCCCAAGACGATCAACGACACGCTGGGCGTACTGTTGAAGTACCAGGACGACATCCAGCGCCTGCAGGGCTCGGAAGCGGCCGATATCCTGCGTCAGGTGAAGTCGGACATCGCCGCCCAGCCGCTGGGCTGAGCGCCGCGCGATGGACGCGCTGCCCGAACCGACGGCGTCGCCGCAACCCCGCGGCGGTAAGCTCGCGACCAACATCGTGCACTTCGCGCGGACCTTGCGCACGGCCGGGCTGCGCGTCGGGCCGGGGCAGATACTGCGCGCCATCGAGGCCGTGGAAGCGGCGGGCCTGCAGAAGCGCGACGACTTCTACTGGACGCTCCATTCGGTCTTCGTGAACCGCCGCGACCAGCGCGAGATCTTCGATCAGGCCTTCCACGTCTACTGGCGGAATCCGCGGCTGCTTGAGAAGATGATGGAGATGCTCCTGCCGCAGGTCGGCGTGCCGGCCCAGCAGGAGGACCGCAAGCAGCTCAGCCGCCGCCTGCAGGACGCCCTGCAGCCCGGCAAGGGCGAGGCGCCGGAGCAGACGGACGAACCGCCGGAAGTCGAAGTCGAGGCGACCTTCACGGTCTCCGACCGCGAAGTGCTGCAACATCGCGACTTCGAGCAGATGTCGCAGGCCGAGATCGACGAAGCCTTGCGTGCCGTTGCCCGAATGCGCTTGCCGGTGCCCGAACGCAAGACGCGGCGCTATCAGCCGGCGCGGCGGGGGCCGCGGGTCGACTTCCGCGCCTCGCTGCGGCGTGCGTTGCGACCGGAGGGGCTGACGGAGCTGCGCAAGCGCGAGCCGCGCCGCCGTCCGCCACCGCTGGTCATCCTGTGCGACATTTCCGGTTCGATGGCCCGCTACACGCGCATGTTCCTGCATTTCATGCACGCCATCACCAACGACCGCGACCGCGTTTATTGCTTCACCTTCGGGACGCGGCTCTCGAACGTGACACGGGCGTTGCGCAATCGCGACGTCGACATTGCCCTGCAGAAGGCGTCGACACAGGTCGAGGACTGGTCGGGCGGTACCCGCATCGGCCTGGCCCTGCACGAGTTCAACAACAAATGGTCGCGGCGCGTCCTGGGGCAGGGAGCCGTGGTCCTGCTGATCACCGACGGGCTGGATCGCGAGGGTGCGGCAGGTTTGGGTGAGGAAATGGAACGTCTCCATAAATCCTGCTCACGTCTGATCTGGCTCAACCCACTCTTGCGGTACGGCGCCTACGAGCCCAAATCTCAAGGCAACAAGGCCATGCTGCCGCATGTCGACGAGTTCCGGCCGGTGCACAATCTGGACAGCCTCGCAGGGCTGATCGCCGCCCTGGGCAAGCAGGTCGTCGGGGCCGACAGACGTCTCGCGGGATGGCAGACCGAACTTCGCAAGGAGTAGATCATGAGCGACGCACTCGATGTCCTGGATCAGGTCGGCAAGTGGAAGGCCGGCGGCAAAGGTGTCGCCATCGCCACCGTGATCACCACCTGGGGCTCTTCGCCTCGTCCGGTCGGCAGCCAGCTCGGCGTCGATGACACGGGCGCCATGGTTGGCTCCGTGTCCGGTGGCTGCATCGAAGGCGCCGTCGTGAAGGAGGCGCTGGCGGCCATTGCCGACGGCAAGCCGCGGCTACTGGATTTCGGCGTCACCGACGAGCAGGCCTGGGATGTCGGGCTGGCGTGCGGCGGTAAGGTGCAGGTCTTCGTCGAGAAGGTGAACTGAACCATGAAGACCGAGACCCTGGCCGCGCTCCAGGAAGCGCGCCACAAGCGACACGCTCTGGCCCTGGCCACACGGCTGAGCGACGCCGCCGAAACCCTGATCTATCGGGACAAGGCAGCGGGTGCACAGGCGAGCGACGAGGCGTTGCTATTGGCGGCGCGGCGGGCACTTGAGATCGGCCGCAGCGAAACCGTCGATGTCGGCGGCCAGCGCATCTTCCTGAATGTCTATGTGCCGCCGCCGCGTTTGATCATTGTCGGTGCCGTCCATATCGCGCAGTCGCTGGCGCCCATGGCGTCGCTGCTCGATTTCGATGTCACGGTCGTCGATCCGCGTCGTGCCTTCGCCACCGACAGCCGCTTCCCCGGCGTGAAGGTGATGCAGGAGTGGGCCGACGAAGCGTTCGAGAAGATGGGCCTCGACCGCTCGACCGCCGTCGTCACCCTGACGCACGATCCCAAGCTCGATGACCCCGCGCTCGAATACGCGCTGAAGTCGGAGGTCTTCTATATCGGCGCGCTCGGCAGCCGGAAGACCCACGCCAAGCGCAAGGAGCGGCTGGCCGAGGCGGGGATCACCGAGGAGCAGTTCGCACGCGTGCACGGGCCGGTCGGTCTCAACATCGGCGCCAAGTCGCCGGCGGAGATCGCCATTTCCATCCTGGGCCAGATCGTCGAAGTGCGGGCGCGCCGCCTCGACGCCCTGTCCGCACCGAAGGTCGCCGCAGCGTGAGATTCGGCGAGACCCCCATCGACGAGGCGGCCGGCGCCATCCTGGCGCATAGCTGGCGCGCCAACGGCGTGAACTTCGCCAAGGGCCGCGTCCTCTCGGCCGACGACGTCGCCAAGCTGAAGGCGGTCGGCGTCGCGACCGTCGTCGCGGCGAAGCTCGACGACGAGGATATTCACGAGGACGAGGCGGCTGCCAGCGTCGCCAAGGTCCTGGCGGGCGAGGGCATCGAGGTCACGGCGCCCTTTACCGGCCGCTGCAATCATTTCGCGCGCGAAGCCGGTCTCGCCGTGGTCGATCGCGAGCGCATCGACGGACTGAACGAACTCGATGAGTCGGTGACGGTGGCGACTTTGCCGCCGTTCGCCCGAGTCGAGCCGCGCCAGATGGTGGCGACGGTCAAGATCATCCCTTATGCCGCGCCGCGTGCCGCCGTCGCCCGTGCCATCGGCGTCGCCAAGTCGGCCAACCGCCCCTTGGTATCGGTGGCGCCGTTCCAGTCGATGCGCGCCGGTCTGGTCCAGACGAGGTTGCCGGGCACCCGCGACAAGGTCTTGGACAAGGCGGTCGTCACCACCACCAAGCGGCTGACGTCACTCGGCAGCACCCTGAACGGCGAGCGCCGGGTGGCGCACGACGCGAAGGAGATCGCCAGCGCTTTGGCCGAACTGAAGGCCGAAGGATGCGACCTGTTCCTGATCGCCGGCGCATCGGCCATCGTCGATCGGCACGATGTCGTGCCATCGGGAATCGAGGTCGCGGGCGGCAAGGTCATCCATTTCGGCATGCCGGTCGATCCCGGCAACCTGCTGTTGACCGGCGAGCTGGACGGCAAGCCGGTGCTGGGCCTGCCGGGCTGCGCCAAGTCGCCGAAGTACAACGGCTTCGACATGGTGCTCGAACGGCTTGCTGCACGTCTGCCGGTCGGGCGCGCGGAAATCGTGCGCATGGGGTCGGGAGGTCTGCTGGCGGAGATCCCGAGCCGTCCTCAACCGCGCGACGACAGCGATGCCGAAGGCGAGGGGCC
>JAIUOY010000015.1:0-10427 GCA_020160995.1 Pseudomonadota bacterium
CGAGAGCTCCGACGCCGCCGTGCCGGCCATCGCCTCGATCGCCGGCGTGATCTCGCGGATCTCGGGGATGAAGGTGGCGCTGGCGTCGCTGCGCGGGTCGCCGGTGTAGAGCCCGTCGATGTCGGACAAGAGCACCAGCGTGTCGGCCGAGATCATCTCGGCGACGCGCGCGCCCAGCCGGTCGTTGTCGCCGAAGCGAATCTCGTCGGTCGCCACGGTGTCGTTCTCGTTGATCACCGGCACCGCCTTCAGCGCCAGCAGCGTGCCCATGGTCTGGCGCGCGTTGAGGTAGCGCCGGCGCTCCTCCGAATCGTCGAGCGTCAGCAGGACCTGCGCCACCGTGATGCCATGGCGCGCCAGCGCCTCCTGGTAGGCATGCGCCAGCTGGATCTGTCCCGTGGCGGCGGCGGCCTGGCTCTCCTCGAGCTTGAGCGGGCCCGGCGGCAGCCGGAAATGCGTGCGGCCGAGCCGGATCGCGCCCGACGAGACCAGCACGACCTCGCAGCCCGCCCTGTGCAGGCGCGCCACGTCGTCTGTCAGGCTCTCCAGCCAGTCGCGCCGGATCTCGCCCTTCGCCTCGTCGACGAGGATCGACGAGCCGATCTTGATGACCAGCCGCCGGGCTTCCTCGAGGATGGTCACGCCGCGTCCCAATCGCTCTTGGGCGCCCGCCGGGGCGCACGCTCGAGGTCCGGGTCGCGCTGCCTGTCGACCAGCTTCATCAGCTCGTGCAGCAGCGGCTGCACGCCGGCGCCCGACACGCCCGACAGGATGTGCACGGTCTTGCGGCTGGCCTTGGCCAGCTTGGCGCGCTTGGCCTCGATGTCCTCCGGCGTCATGGCGTCGGTCTTGTTGAGCGCCACCAGCTCCTTCTTGCGGGCGAGCGCGCCGCCGTAGGCCTTCAGCTCGGCGCGCACCGTCTTGTAGGCATCGACCACGTCGTCCTGCGTGCCGTCGACCAGGTGCAGGAGCGCGCGGCAGCGTTCGACGTGGCCGAGGAAGCGGGTGCCCAGCCCGGCGCCCTCGCTGGCGCCCTCGATCAGGCCGGGGATGTCGGCCATCACGAACTCGCGGTCACCGACCTTCACGACGCCCAGCCCGGGGTGCAGCGTGGTGAAGGGATAGTCGGCGATCTTGGGCCGCGCGTTCGAGGTCGCGGCGAGGAAGGTCGACTTGCCGGCGTTGGGCAGGCCGACCAGGCCGACATCGGCGATCAGCTTGAGGCGCAGCCAGATCCAGCGCTCCTCGCCCGGCCAGCCCTTGTCGGCGCGGCGCGGGGCGCGGTTGGTCGAGCTCTTGTAGTGCAGGTTGCCGTAGCCGCCGTCGCCGCCGTGCAGCAGCACGATGCGCTGGCCGATCTCGGTCAGGTCGGCCAGCAGCGTCTCGTTGTCCTCGGCGAAGATCTGGGTGCCGCGCGGCAGGCGCAGCACGATGTCCTTGCCGCGACCGCCGGTGCGCTGGCCGCCCATGCCGTGGTGGCCGGTCTCGGCCTTGAAATGCTGGGCGTAGCGGTAGTCGATCAGGGTGTTCAGCCCGTCGACGCATTCCAGCACGACGTCGCCGCCGCGACCGCCGTCACCGCCGTCGGGTCCGCCGAACTCGATGAACTTCTCCCGCCGGAAGCCGACGCAGCCCGCGCCACCGTTGCCGGAGCGGACGAAGATCTTGGCCTGGTCGAGGAACTTCATGGGCGTGGGTCCAAAACGAAAAGGGGGAACGGCGAGCCGATCCCCCTCGTGCAATCCGATTGTCGGGAACGGCTATTCGGCGGCGAGCGCCGGCGCCGGTCGCACGTTGACCTCGACCTTGCCGCCCGCGCGGGTGCGGAAGGCGACGACGCCGTCGGCGGTGGCGAACAGGGTGTGGTCGCGGCCGACGCCGACGTTCTCGCCGGCTTCCATCTTGGTGCCGCGCTGGCGGACCAGGATGTTGCCCGAGACGACCTTCTGGCCGCCGAAGCGCTTCACGCCCAGCCGCTTGCTCTCGGAATCGCGGCCGTTACGAGACGAACCGCCTGCCTTTTTGTGTGCCATGACTGCTTACTCCGGTCGCGCGATGATCAGGCGACGATCTGTTCGATCTTGACCACCGTCAGGTCCTGGCGGTGACCGTTCTTGCGCCGCGAGTTCTGGCGGCGCCGCTTCTTGAAGACGATCAGGTGCGGGCCGCGGGCCTGCTTGACGATCGAGCCGACGACCTTGGCGCCGGCCACGGTCGGCGCGCCGACCTTGTCGCCGACCATCAGCACGTCGGTGAACTCGACCTTCGAGCCGGCCTCGCCCTCGAGACGCTCGATCGTGAGCGTGTCGTCGGCCGAGACCGAGTACTGCTTTCCACCCGTGCGGATTACGGCGATCATGATGACACCCGACTAGGCCCCCGGAACCCGGGTCCGACCACCATCCCTAGGGGGAACTGGCGGGCCGGGGCCCCAGATGCCGAAAGGCATGAAACAGCACGGCGGGCCTGAGCGACCCGCCGAAGAAGCGCGGAATATACGCAGGAAACCCTAGGAGTCAACGCCGGAAACCCCGGGAATTCGGGCCCCGGGACTCCCCCGGGCCGGCCGGGCGGCCGGCCGAAGGGAACGGTTGCCCCCGGGAAATCACCCCCCTATAAGCGGGGCCCCGGAGAGGTGCCAGAGTGGTCGATCGGGACGGTCTCGAAAACCGTTGTGCGTGCAAGCGTACCGTGGGTTCGAATCCCACCCTCTCCGCCAGCGATCCCAGCGCAGACCGTCTCTCCATCTCATAGACGGCCACGAAAAGCCCAATAACGGCGGGCTTTTCCGAAAACACCTGGTGACTTGCCTCGGCACCAAATGGGCCGAATCGCTCTCTCTCCTGCCGTTTCTCTCCAAAGCTGATGACTGCGGGGGTTAGTACGCTTCTAGTAAGCCGCTGATCTTGCAGGGAAATTCGGAGCGAAGTTCTGCGGGTTTTGAGGGTTCGAGTGGGCGGAGATACGCGCCCCAATCGAAGCGTCGCAAAGTTTTTGGCATGACAAAGGCGGCCGTATGTAAAAACTGGCCCTGCGGGCTCCTTGATGCTTTGGTGTTGTTCTGCAACAGGAGACCTGCGCATGAAGTTTCGTGTCGCGATCTTTGCCTCAGCGCTTGGAATTCTATCATCGTGCGGTCCAATGTCGTCGGGACGCGTTCAGGACCTGAACGTCAAGGATTGGATCGGCCACAGCGCCCAGCACCTGGAACAGTCATGGGGGGCTCCGAACCATACGGACCCGATGCCCGATGGGGGACGAACCCTAGCTTACGTGATCGTGAATCAGGCCGTCACCGGACCGAAGTCGCAGATCATGTTCCGCGCCCAGAAGTGCGTTATCAATTTCACCGTCGCAGCTAACGGCATCATCGATGACGCCAACGCCACCGGCTCGAACTGCCGGATCGGTCCGCACGGGGACATGCACCCGCCGACCAGCAAGACCTAGTGGTGCTTGTACCAACCGACGCCACGAATATCGTTCCAGGCGTTTGTCTGGTGGCATAGGTAGCACTGCTCGACCCGTGCATGCTCCTGTCGGGCAACGAGCTTCGAGACCATGTGAAAATGGCCCATGTAGTGGCTCGGCGGCGCCTCGTGACATTGGGCGCATTCCGTCGAGGCCGGCGAGGGGTGCTTGAAGCCGGCCACCTTCCATGTGGTATCGAAATGACAGGTCGCACACTCTCGCCCGAACAGGTCACGGTGCGGGCTGCGGTTGCCGTGGCAGGCGAAGCAATCGAGCTCGTTTCTGCGGCTTGCCTCCGCGCCAGGGTGCGCCAGCCAGTGGACAGTGGAAAGCCCTCGCTTCGACCGAGCGATGTCGACGAGAGCTTGATGGTCCATGCGCGTCGGCCGCACCTCGCCCTGGTGCTCGATGTGACAGGCGGAGCAGGTCTGGATGTCGGCGTGAAAGGACGTCGACTCGCGGGCCAGGATCGTCGCGTTGGTAGCGTGACAGGCAATGCAAGCGCTTGCTTCGACGCCGCGCGTCGGGGTGTGGCAGGCTTCACACCTCTCCGAAAGGAAGGAGTGCCTCGACGACAGTTCGCCCGGCTTGATGAGAGCCGACCAGCCGGGGACGGCCGAAGACCCGTGCCGATACACGGTCGCCAATGCCAAGGCCGAGCCGGCCGCCGTAGCCGCGATCAGCAACAGGTATCCGAGGGCCTTCCAGTTCATGGGAGCCACCGGAGGCCGTAATAGATGCCGCTGCCGATGTGCAGGAGAAGAAGCGCGTAGAGCATAAGCGACGCCACGATGTGAACGCCGGTCCAGCGGGAGGCGATGCGTTTTGCGGCGTCGCGGGCCGTGATCGAATATTCCACGTCGGCGATCGCATCGACCAGGTCCAGGACGGGCACGTGGATGATCGGCTCGGACATCCTCGGCTGCGCCCCCAGCCGATGAGCGATGCGGTCGTAAGCGGAACGAAGCGTGCCGAGCAATGCCTGCTGCCCGCGAACGCTATCCCCCAGATAGCCTAGGTAGTAGCGACCGATGAAGCCGGTCGCGATGATGACAAGAACATCGAGCACCAGGGCGATGCCGAGCACGCTCTGATACTTGTGGCCGGAATGAAGGATGGCGAGGATTGCGGCCGCCAAGCCCGCATAGATGTGCAGGGCGAGCAGGCGGCCGAGGGAAATCGTTGGGGTGATCCGCGCCTTCAGCCAGCCGATGTACTTGACGGCCGGGTACAGCAGGACGAGCAGCATGAGCAGGGCCGCGGAGACACCCAGGATGCCGCCGGAAAGACTACCAGCGAAGCGGGGCGACACGTGCAGCAGGTATCCCGGTGCCAGGAGCATGAGCGCCGTTCCGAGCGCCAGCACGGCGAGCTTTTCCCTGTCGCTCATCGTCAGGCGTCGATGGTGATGTTGCCAAGGGAGCGGGCCTGGCAGGCGAGGATGAGGCCCGCCGCCTTGTCCTCGTCGTTCAGGGCGTCCTGGACCTCCATCGACACCTCTCCAGCCAGTAGCTTGGTCTTGCAAATGCCGCAGGTGCCGACCCGGCAGGAATAGTCGATCGGCACTCCGATCGACTCTGCGATCTCTAGGACCGATTTGTCCGGCAGGAGTGGTGCAGACCTACCGGACCTGGCAAACGAAATGATCGCTGTTGCTGGGCCTGCGACACCACCCGGCAGAGAGGCGGTTCCCGCGCCAGCATCGCCCTCATCAGTGGACCTGATGAGAGATGCCACTGCCGCCGACGGCTCCGATGCTGGCATCTGTTTCGGTGGAGGCGCGAGCCCGACCGCCGGTCCAAAGGCTTCCGCCTTTATCTGGTCGGCCGGGACATCCAGTTCGGCAAGTACGCGGCGCATGGCGTCCATCATCGCCGGCGGACCGCAAAGGTGGATGCGGCGCTTCTCGATGGCGGGCACCGCGTGGGCGATCGACTCCTTGGTGATCTGGCCTTCCAGTCCCATCCAGGCGCTGCCTTCCGAGCGGACTGCAACAACTGCCACCACATGCAGTCGCGGGTATCGCCGCTGCAGGTATTCCAACTCTTCACGGAAGATCAGTTCGTCGGTATTCCGAGCCGCGAAGACCAGGTAGATGTCGCCTGGCCACGCTCTGTCCGTGAGGTAGCGGATCACGCACATCATAGGGGTTATGCCGACGCCGCCCGCTATGAGGACGATACTATCAGCGCCACCGCCATCGAATACGAAGACGCCGGAGGGGCCGAGCACGTCTAGCAGGGTGCCAACGGTGGCTTGGTCGTGGAGGTACCTCGACATCTCCCCATCATCCTCGCGCTTGACCGTCACTTCCACGTAAGCGATCCGGGTGGGGGGCGATGCGATCGTGTACGACCGGCGCACGAGGTGGCCGCCGACCATGCAGGACAGCGTCAGGAATTGACCCGGCTGGAAGTTGAAGGGGAGGGGGCCGCCACTGGGCTCGACCAACCGGAACGTCTTGACGTGAGGAGTCTCGCGCATGATCGACGCGACCCGCATCGAACCGGCCCATCGTGTGTCAGTGCGTGCCAATGCCGGCGCAGGGGAGGGGGTAGCGGGTTCGGTCGCATTCGGCGGTGCCAGGACCGGGCCGGGAATGCCGTGGCCAACCAGTGCGGGCGAAGCTTCAGGCCGCGCCTCCAAAAGACGGTTGACCAGGGCAGCTGACCTACGGTGACGGCTGACGCCCAGCACCAGCATGGTCAGGGCGAACGTCGCGACGACGACCATGGAGAACGCATGGAACCACGAAAGCCCGAACGGCTTCGAGACATTCTCCGCATCACCCGGACTAACGAGGTTCATCTGCTCGCGGAACCACGTCATGGCGATTTGACGAGGGGGCTTCGCCTCGGCGAGCGCTCTTAATGCGGCTGTGCCGCTTTCCAGCTCGCCCAATGCGATGCGCTCTCGGGCTGCGGCGGCCGCCATGCCTGCTGTGTCTTCGTTGCGGGTTGCGCTCTGGTAATCCTCCTGAGCCTTCGACATCGCCGTATTGGCGTGGTCGATGCGGCTCCGGGCATCGGCCCCGATCCTGGCGCGCGTCGCGGGCGTCAATGCGGGCAGCTCCATGAGCTGCGGATACAACTGCTTGCGAGGTACACCCATCATGCAGCCCGACATGCCCGAATTGCCGCTTGAGCAATCCGAGGACACGGCGGCGGGTGGTGCTTGTGGTTCGCCTTGAAGGGGGGCAGAAGGCGCCTGCGTGGGGTCTGGATGATGTCCAGCGTGCGGATCTGGCGTCTGGGCCGTCGCGCCGCTTCCCAAGGTCAAAGCGACGAAAAGCCCGAGACGCACGAAGCACACCTGGACTGCGAGCGCGACACTATGAGCGCTCATTATCCCCTTATCGCTTCTCGGATGCACGGCTCGTGCTCCTGTCCGTACTTCTCGACGCTTCCGCGACCGGCTCGCACTTTTCAGCGCTGGAGCAGCGGCTTGTGCGTGGGCTTGAAGCATATACCCGGGTAGGGGTATTCTTCAAGACATGGACGAAAAGACGAAGAAATCGCGCAAATCGCGCCTAAATCGCATCGAAGGTCAGGTTCGAGGACTTGCCCGGATGGTGGAAGAGGAACGGTACTGCATAGACATTCTCACCCAGATCCGCGCGGTTCGCGCGGCGTTGGACAAGGTCGAGCAGGAAATCCTTGCGGGTCACCTCCAGCACTGTGTCGCGCATGCCTTCCGCGCGGGTTCGCCGCGCGACCGCCAGGCCAAAATCCACGAACTGCTCAAGGTCCTCGATACTCGGCGCTAGAACTGGGCGAAAATCGTTGTGACTGACCTGGGGCTGACAAGCGAACGCAAGATCCGCGAGGCCGCCGGTTGCGTCCGGGTACTCCACGGGGGTATATTGAAAATATGAAGGCCTTTCGTGCTCTTCTCTGGCTACTGGCGGCCGTTACGCTTGCGGCGTCGCCAGCCATGGCCGCGGCACAGCCCCTGCCGCAGCATGCCAGCAGTGATTGCGCGGATCATGGCCATACTAAGAAGCACGCTGTGAGCCCGTGTTGCGCTTCCTTGACGGCGTGCACCATCGCTGATGGCACTGACATGCCGCGGCAAGGCTTCCGAACGGAAACGCCCGCGAGCCGCACCGGTATTCTGATCGGCTATCTGTCGTCCAAGGACCCGCCGCCTCCTCGTCCGTGAAGCGATCCCGTCCGGGTCCATTCACATTAGGAGTCGTAAATGTTTTCGAGACGTTCGCTCGTCGTCGTCCTGGCGATGATGGTTGCCGCGCCCGCGCGCGCGCACGGTCCACAAGGTATGAGCGGTGGCAAACTCGGCGATCCGGCCAAGGCGACACGCACTGTGGAGGTCGTCGCCACCGAGAATGCATTCTCCATCAAGTCGCTGGAGGTGCGGGATGGCGAAACCATCCGCTTCATCTTGCGCAACGACGGCATGGACCCTCATGAGTTCCTGATCGGCACGAAGGCCGAACACGCCGAGCATCTGAAAATGATGCGCGCCATGATGGAGGCGCAAAAGAAACCGGGAGGCGTCCATTCTCATTCCGGACCGATGATGGACCACGCCAGCGGCGTAATGGTCGCTCCCGGAAAGATCGCCACTTTCTTCTGGACCTTTTCGCGCACCGCCGACCTGGAATTCGCCTGTGACATTCCGGGCCACTACGAGGACGGCATGCGCGGTCCGATCACTTTTGCTCGTTAGGAGAAGAATATGTCGTTCAATCTGCGACCCATCCGCGTCGCCCTCCGCCTGCAGCCCGCTGTCGCCGCGTTGCTGGTGCTTTCGGCCTGTGTCACTTCGGATGCCCGCACCGTCACATCGGCGATGCCTGTCGACGCGGCGGCGGCTGTCGATCTCGGCAGTTCTGCAAGAGTTTCCGGTGCCGGTGGGATGGCCGGCGAAGGCGAGGGTTACGCTGCAGCCGCGCAGCCTGCGAAGGCCTCCGTCCTGGCCCTGAGCGGAGCCATGCCGGCAGCCGCGGGCGCGATGGACCACGGCCAGATTGATCATTCGGCCCACGGCGGCCAGCAAATGGCGCAGGCGGCCCCCGCTGCGGTGCAGGGTCGGGGCGTGGTGAAGTCGATCGACGCTGCGAGGCGGAAGGTGAACATCAGCCACGATGCCATCCCGGCCATCGGGTGGCCGCCGATGACCATGGACTTCGACGTGGCGCCGTCGGTGAACCTCGGTGCCCTCAAGCCCGAGACGCACATCGACTTCACGATGCGGCAGGGTGCCGGCGGCATGTATGTCATCCAGACCATCACCTCCCACGGAGGCCACTGATGGTCAGCCGCCGACAGTTCGTCCAGGGGCTCGCGGCGTCGGCCGCGCTCGGCGGGGTGCCGTTCGGCGCCGCGCATGCGGCGGGTGCGCCGCAGGTTCTCACCGGCACCGAGTTCAAGCTCGATCTCGCTCCTCTGCCGGTCAACATCACAGGGCAGCCTCGGATGGCCACCGCCATCAACGGCACAATCCCGGGCCCGATCCTACGCTGGCGTGAGGGCGACACGGTGACCCTGGCGGTCACCAACCGGTTGCCCTTCACGAGCTCGATCCACTGGCACGGCATCCGCCTGCCGACCGGCATGGACGGCGTGCCCGGCTTCAGCTTCAAGGGCATCGCGACGGGGGAGACGTTCACCTATCGCTTCCGCGTGCCCCAATCCGGTACCTACTGGTATCACGCGCACGGTCCAGAGGAGCAAACGGGGGTCTACGGGTCCATCGTGATCGATCCCAAGGGCGGGTTCGCCCAGCGGTTCGATCGCGACTACGTGGTCGTACTCTCCGACTGGAGCGACGAAACCCCGACGCGGATCATCAGCAACCTCAAGTTCCAGAGCGACTACTACAATTACGGGCGCCGCACCGTCGGTACCTTCGTGACTGACACGAAGCGGGATGGTCTGGGACCGACGGTCTCGGATCGCCTGATGTGGGGCAACATGCGCATGGCGCCCACCGACATCCTCGACGTCACGGGCGCCACCTACACCTATCTCATGAATGGTGCGCCACCTGCCGCCAACTGGACGGCCCTGTTCAAGCCCGGCGAGCGGGTACGGCTACGCTTCATCGACGCCGGTACGATGAGCATCTTCGACATCCGCATCCCGGGTCTGCCGATGACCGTGATCCAGACGGACGGTAACGACATCGTCCCGGTCACGGTCGACGAGTTCCGCATCGGCCCAGGCGAAACCTACGACGTGATAGTCGAGCCGCGCGACACGCGTGCCTACACGATCTTCGTCCAGTCGCAGGACCGGAGCGGCTTTGCACGCGGAACGCTGGCGCCGCGTGCCGGGATGACCGCGGAGATCCCGCCGATGGATCCGCGTCCGCTGCGCACGATGGCGGACATGGGCATGCAGCATGGCGCAGGCGGTCATGGCGCCGCGTCCGCGCCTGCCGCTGGCAGCGACCCGCACGCTGGTCATGGCGGCGCAGCGCCCGCACCGGCTGCGGCCAGCCCTCATGCCGGTCACGGCGCCGCGGCGCCATCGACGCCGGATCCCCACGCCGGTCACGCCATGGGCGGTTCTACCCCGCAGCCAATGACTGGCTCTATCCCGGTGGTCGGCATGACCCCGGAGCAGGCGGCCGCCCGCCTGAGCGGGAACGTTGCCGTCGACAACATCGCGATGGCGCCGATGAACCGGCTTGGGGAGGCTGGCGACGGGTTGGAGGGCAATGGCCGGCGCGTGCTGCGCTACACGGACCTGCGCCGTCCCATCCCGGCAAACGACCCTAGGCCGCCTACCAAGGAGATCATCGTTCACCTGACCGGGAACATGGAACGGTTCATGTGGAGCATCGACGGCGTCAAGTTCTCGCAGGCGGCACCGATCGTCCTGCAACGCAACGAGCGCGTTCGCTTCACGATCATCAACGACACCATGATGGACCACCCCATGCATCTGCACGGGGTCTGGAGTGAGCTGGAGAACGGACAGGGCGAGCAC
>JAIUOY010000166.1:0-15964 GCA_020160995.1 Pseudomonadota bacterium
GGCCTTCGTAGGGATTCTTGGGCTTGCGCATGGCGAGCCGGATCGGCACGCCGGGCATGCCGAAATCGTCGCGCAGACGGTTGGTGAGATACCGCAGATAGTCGTCACCCAATTCCTCGGGCTGGCTGACCGACAGCACGAAGGTCGGCGGCCGGCGCTTGATCTGGGTCATGAAGCGCAGCCGGATGCGCCGGCCGTTGCTGGCCAGCGGCGGCGGGTGAAGCGTCTCCATCTCGCGCAGCCAGCGATTGAGCTTGGGGGTCGGCACGCGCTTGTTCCAGATCTCGTAGGTCTCGAAGACCTTCGGCATCAGACGCTCGACGCCGCGGCCGCTCATTGCCGAGAAGCCGACGATCGGGACGTCTTTGACCTGGGCGAACGATGCTTCGAGCCGGTCGCGCAGCTTGCGCCATGCCTTCGTGGACTGCGACTGATCGTCGGCCAGCAGGTCGGTCTTGTTGACGGCGATCACCAGAGCACGGCCCTCCTCGATCACCCAGCCGGCGATGTTGAGGTCCTGCTTCTCGGCCATGTCGCCGGCATCGAGGACGACCACGGCCACGTCGGCCAGGCGTATCGTGTCGAGCGTGTCGGCGACGGAAGCCGCTTCCAGCTTGGCCTCGATGCGGCTCCTGCGGCGCATGCCGGCCGTGTCGACGAGGCGGACCGGCCGCCCCTTCCACTCCCATTCGACGCGGATGGAATCGCGCGTGATGCCGGCTTCGGGGCCGGTGAGCACGCGCTCCTCGCCTACCAGCCGGTTGAGCAGGGTCGACTTGCCGACATTGGGACGGCCGACGATGGCCAGAAGCAGCGGGCGGCCGGGCGCCAGATCTCCGGCCTCGTCGTCGCCTTCGCCCTGTTCTGCTTCCTCGTCCTCTTCGGGCATGGGCTCGATATGGCGGCCGAGTGCTTCGTGCAGATCGCTCAGCCCCTCGCCATGTTCCGCGGAGACAGGGATCGGCTCGCCCAGCCCCAGCCCATGGGCCTCGGCGAGGCCCTGCTGGCCCGCCCGGCCCTCGCACTTGTTGGCGACGAGGATCACTTTGGCCGAACGCTTGCGCAGCCAGCTGGCGAAGCTCTCGTCGAGCGGCACGATGCCGGCGCGCGCGTCGATCAGGAACAGGACGACGTCGGAACTCTCGATCGCCCGCTCGGTGAAGCGACGCATGCGCGCTTCGAGCGCCTCGCCGCCGGCCGTTTCCCAGCCCGCAGTGTCGAGCAAGGTGAAGGCGAGATCGCCGAGCTGCGCCGGCTGCTCGCGGATGTCGCGCGTGACGCCCGGCGTATCGTCGACGATGGCACGCCGCCGCCCCACAAGCCGGTTGAACAGCGTGGACTTGCCGACATTGGGACGGCCGACGATGGCGACCCGGGGCAGGCTCTTGGCCAACCCGGGGTGCAGCCCGCGATCTTCAGCGGAGGGCAATGAGCCGCCCCGAATCGGACAGCACGTAGATCGTGCGATTGGCGATCACCGGACCGAGACGCACGCGGTCGCGCACGTCGATCTTGCCCAGGATCTCGCCGGTATAGGGCGACACGGCCAGCAGGTCGCCGAGCGAGCTCGTGATCAGCAGGCGATCGCCCGCCAGCACCGGCCCGCCCCACAGCGTGGGCCGGCGACGCTTGTCGTCTTCGTACTGCGTGAGGGGCGTCACCCAGCGGACCTTGCCGCTGTCGCGCAGGATGGCGGCGACGTCGGCCGTGCTGGTCAGCACGAAGACGAAGCGTCCTGCCACCCAGGGAGTCTGGCTGCCGCCGATGTTGCGATCCCACTGGCGCTGGCCGGACCTGAGGTCGATGGCGGCAATCTGGCCGGCCGAGCCCATCGCCAGCACGAGGCCGCGATCGATCACCGGGCGGCCGCGAATGTCTGTGAGATTGCCGAAGGCACGGATGTCGCCACGCGCGCCGATCAGCGTTTCGTTCCATACCGGCCGGCCA
The DNA here is from genome assembly GCA_020160995.1 of Pseudomonadota bacterium. Lineage (GTDB taxonomy): Bacteria > Pseudomonadota > Alphaproteobacteria > Reyranellales > Reyranellaceae > Reyranella. Next base: position 1,948 of record JAIUOY010000166.1, read on the forward strand.
TTGTCGATACGCAACGCGACCAGCTCGCCCGACGAGAACGGAGCCACGACCACGTCGCCAGAACCGGCCGGGCTGTTGCCGCCGACATAGCCGGCGCTTTCCTGGAGGCCGCTGAACTGCCAGAGGTCCGAACCGTCGGACGCGGCCAGCGCCTGCAACTTGTTGTCGATGGCGACCACGAACACGCGGTCGGCAAAGACCAGCGGCGCGCCGCGCACGGGCGCGCTTACGGTCGAGACCCAGTCTTCCTTGCCCGAGTTGGGATCGAGCGAATAGACCGTCGCAAAGCCCGTCGTCACGAACAGCTTGCCGCCATAATAGGCCAGGCCGCCGCCGAACTCGTCGCTGTCGCGCGCCTTCTCCGGCTTGAGCGTCACCCGCCACAGGACCGCGCCCGTGTTGGCATCGAAAGCCGTAACGGTGCTGCCGGCATCCTTGGCGAAGACCTTGCCGTCGGCCACGACCGGGGCCGTGGTGAGGGTCCGCGACGCCGTCGAGCCAGCGCCGACATCGGCCGTCCAGATGATCTGTGGCGAGTCGTTGATGGCGAGGTTGTGCATCGCATGGTTGGCGAAGCCACCGGATTGCGGCCAGGATTCGTTGACCACCGGCGCCGGCAGGACCACGTCGACATTGGCGACGTCCTTGTCGGCTTCGAGGTCGCGCCGGTCGCCCAGCACGGAAATGCGCTCGCCCGGCAGCGGCTGCTTGCTCTTCTCGAACCAGTCACAGCTCGACAGGGAAACGGTCAGCAGCGCGGCCGTGAGCAGAAGCCGAGGATCGACAACGGTGCGGAATACGCTTTGCATGGAACTACTTCGCCTCCGCCACGCCGTGGACGCTGAGCATCGCTGATGCGCGCTGGGCCATGCCCTGCGGCGCTGCCCGGTCCTTCGTGATTTCCGTCCAAAGTTGCTGGGCGCGCTTGGCATCGCCCTTCCCCATTGCCGCCATCGCCTGCAACTCGTGCACGCTCAGCTGAAAGGGCCGGTCGACCGCGCCGAGCGGCTCGAGCAGCGCCATCGTCTCCTGCGCCTTCGGCGTGCCGACGCTCTTGAAGCCGGCAATCACCATCGCAAGATCGCTGAGCTCGCGGGCCGGCAGGCTCGGCGCGACGGCGACCAGTGCCGTCACCTGCTCCTCGTGCGTTGCGCGCAGTTGCGCGGCCACCATGGCAGCCAGCGAACGATAGGGCTCGGCTGCGCTGGTCGACTGCTTCTCGAGTTCCGCGCGTGCAGCCGCCGGATCGGTCGCTGCGAGCGCGAGGGCTGCCGAATAGGCCGCACTCGCAGCACCGCGCTGCGCCTGATCGTACTGGCGCCAGCCCACGAGGCCCGCAGCCCCGACAACGACGACGACGGCGGCGGCGACCACCCAGGTACCGTATCGTCCCCACCACTCCTTCATCTCGTCCTTGCGGACGGCATCGTCGATTTCTTGAAACGCGGCGGAGTCGGACACGCAGGGCTCCCGGATTATCGCGAAATATCAACAGCTTCAGCGGCGGTTCATAGCCGCCCCCCCGGCCTTTGGCAAACCACCCGGAGCCGTCGGGAGGGCGCTTTACCCCCATTCACCGTTCTGCAAGAATTCATGGCAACGACATGACCGAAAACATCGCGGCATGACCAACCTGTATCGTTTGGCCGATCAAAGGGCCCGACGCCGCATTGTCTCATTCGACCGGCGAGAACTGTCCCGACTGCTGAACCTTTACAGCATGCGGGTCGCCTCCGGCGAATGGCGCGACTATGCCATCGACTTCCGGCCGGGCATGGCCATTTTCTCGATCTTCCGCCACACCGCCGAGCAGCCGCTTTTTGCCATAGCCAAGGTCCCCGGGGGCGGCTCGGGGGGCGGCTACATGGTCTACAACGGGCCGCGCAAGCTGGCGCACGGCGATTCGCTCGAAGACGTGCTCCGCGTCTTCGACCGCAAGCTCAAACTGCTGCTAGGCTGAACCCTGTTGTCAGTGCTTCGGCGTGGTTGCCGCGCCGATGCCGGCGCCGACTGCGGTGCCGACCAGGACAGGCGCAAGAAGCGGCCAGCCAGCCACCGCGCCGACCGCCAGGCCGGTACCGGCGCCGATGCCGCCACCCGTCACGGCACGCTCGCCCCAGGTATCCCCGCAGGCCGCCAGCGACAGGAAAAGAGGAACAGCGCACAGCGCAAGGATTCGGGAACGCATCTTTGACCTCGAAATGGAGGGGAAACCGACAGACTCAGTCGTCAGCGAAAATTATCTTGGCCGTTTAAGGCTTTATGGAACAACCATCAGGTATTTCACCTTTGGTGTCAATAACTTCAGATAAGACACTGAAGTTCCTTAATATTTTAAAAAGAAGCGAGAATGCCCTAACCGCGGCCCACAGTCTCTTCGTACTGCTCGGGCTTGAAGCCCACGAGCAGCTTTCCGCCGGTTTCGAGCACGGGGCGTTTGATCATCGACGGGTTGGCCATCATCAGGGCGATCGCCTTCCCCTCGGTCAGACCTTCCTTGTCCCCGTCAGGCAACTTGCGAAAGGTCGTGCCGGCCCGATTGAGCAAAGTCTCCCAACCGGCCTTCCCGATCCACCCTTCGAGGCGGCCGCGCTCTATCCCAGCCGCCTTGTAGTCGTGGAAATCGTAGGCGACCCCTTTCTTGTCGAGCCAGGCGCGCGCCTTCTTCATCGTATCGCAGTTCTTGATCCCATAGATGACAACGGACATCGGCCGACTTTCATAGGGCCGACAGCCGCATGACCGTCTGGCCGCCGGCGTCGAGCAGGAAGAGTTTGTGCTGCTGCCGGTCGACCTTGAAGCTCCGTACCGCCCCGAGGGCAGACAGGAATTTGCTTTCCTGATCCATGACAGCCGGTGGGCAGGCCATGCGTGTACCGGCCATCGCACCGAACGTGAGGCTTGCCCCCGAGATGGTCGCCTGCCCGCGTATGCGGTTGCAGCCACCGCTGCCGGTCACGACTCCATCGGCGGTGATTTCCAGCACGGACTGCAGATTGTCGATCACCCCGCCGCCTTGAATGTCCTCCGCCAGCCAGCGTCCCACAGGTAACGACGACGACGGCGGTGGCGGCGCTTGCCTGACGACATTTTCGACCTGGATTTCGCCATCGTCCTTGCCGCCGGCGAAAACGGTGTGGCGTGTCGTGCTGATGAACAGCAGCCGGTCGCCTTCCTGGATGCGGGCATGCAGGGCATAGGTGTGTCGCGGTTCGATCTGCGCAGAATCGTACCGCAGCGTGTAGGGAATCGGACTGGCCTTCGCGTTGGTGATCCGCGTTTCGGAGATCGTCTTCGCAGGCGCATCAGCCAACGAGACGTCGAGCAGCTTGACCTCGATAACGGCCCCCGGAGGCAACATCATGCGCTCGCGATAGACGACCTTGCCGCTGATCGTCCGGGCTTCGGCCGCTGCCTGCCCTGCTGGTATCAGAAGGCCTGCCGCCAGGATGCCGACGACAGGACGTCGCGAAATATTCACTGCCTGTAACTCCTAGCGATCATCGAGCGACCATTGGCCGAGCGGAACATATCGATCACGTTCGGGCAAGCACTGGACCAGGGCGAACTCGCGGATCGGCAAGGTGCATGGATACTGCCCTTCGCCGAGCAACATCGCGGGCGGCGCCAGATGGACGCCAAGCCCGGCAGCTTGCAAGGCCGCACCGAGAGTGCGCTGAAGCGTCAGCAACCCATCCATGTCCTGCGCGACCGGCATCGACACGGTGGACGCAGCCTTCATCGCCATATCGACCGTATCGTACGGCAGAGCAGGAAGACCGTCGATGCTGGCAAGCGCCAGTCCCGGCGCCACGGTGAAAAGGAGACTCGTCGTCGTGGGAACGAAATCGAAGCCGCGTTCCCCGGGAAGCTGATCGAACATGCTGATTACTACCGCCATGGCCGCGAGGCCCCATTACCTCGCTCGGGTCGTTCCCATGTAGGCGGCGATCGACGACAATCAACCTTTGCGACCAGCGCTGCGCGCCATCGTATCGACAAGATCGTTGAGCTGATCGAAGCCGGAATTCACACCGACAACGAAGCCCATGCCGACATGCTCGTTGCGCATCGCCACGGTGTCGAAAAGGGTGCTGAAGGTCAGCGACGTCTTCTCCCCCTTCTCTTCAAGGATGATCGTGTGCACCATCCTGCCCGCACCTTCGATCTCGAAGCCGTTGTCGTAGACGATGCGCTTGTTGGGCACGATCTCGCGATAGGTGCCGCCGAACGGCGTGTTCTGCACGCCATTGGGACCCGTCATCGCAAAGCTGAACTTGCCGCCGACGCGGAAGTCCATGTCGCATTTGGTCAGCGGCCAGCCGACCGGCCCGAACCATTTGATGACATGCTCGGGCTTGCTCATCGCCTCGAACACGATGCGTACCGGAGCATTGAGTTCGCGAGTGATGACGACGGTACGATCGGCGATCGACTCACTTGCTGCTGCGTTTGCGCTTGCGGCCATGATTCTTTTCCTTTCGATGGAGTTCACTTGCATAGGCGTCGAGCCGGTCGAAGCTCTCTTCCCAGAAACGGCGGTAGTCGCCGATCCAATGCGCGGCCGTTTCGAGAGGCGCCGCGTTCAGGCGCACCGGCCTGAATTGCGCCTCGCGGCCGCGTGACACCAACCCCGCCCCTTCGAGCACCTTCAAGTGCTTGGAGATGGTCGGCTGGCTGAGATCGAATGGCTCGACCAGTTCGTTGACGGTCGCCTCGCCGGCCGAGAGGCGCGCCAGGATCGCGCGCCGCGTCGGGTCAGCGAGCGCCGCAAAGACCAGATCGAGCTGTTGCCCGGATTGCAGCATCGTTAATTGCCTTTTGGCTATATTGCTAACTAGCAATATTATGCAGCCGCACAGGCGTCAAGCGGGATATCGCGACCTGTGGCGGGACGCCCGCTTATTCCAGCTGAACTCTTGCCGCCACCGCACGCAGGCGCTCTTCCTCCCGTGCGAGAAACATCCCGAACGACGCTGGATCGGCATACTCGGCCAGGACGTTGCCCGCGCGCGCCTCGGACTCCTTGAACGACGGATCTGCGAGAATGTCGCGCAGCGCGGCGGAGAGGCGCGTGACCACGGCCGGCGGCAGGTTTGCCGGTCCGGCGAGACCACCCCAGAGATCGGCTTCTATCCCTTTGACCCGTTTTCCTTCGTTCACCGTCGGCAGGTCGGGCGCCGTGGGATCCCGCCGCAGGGAGATCAGGCCCAGTGATTTAAGCTTGCCCTGGCGAATCAGACTGAGGGCGGAGCCCAGCGCCATGGTAGCGATCTGAACCTGTCCGCCCACCAGGTCGGTCAGAAGAGGGCCGCCTCCCTTGTAGGGCACGATGTCGAACTTGAAGCCTGCCGCCTCGGCGAACATCACGCCACCGACGGTCTGCAGGGTTGCGAGGCCCGTGGCGCCGAGCGGCACCGGCCGCCCCTGCTTCTTCGCGTAGTCGATGAACTCGTCGGCCGTATCGGCAGGCAATGCCGGGTTGGCGACCAGAATGGTCGGAACCTGGAAAACCTTGGCAATCGGCGTGAAGTCCTTCGCCGAATAGCCCGCCTGTTTGAGAACGATGGGCGCCATGACCAGATCGTTGACCGTGCAGATCAGCAGCGTGTAGCCGTCCGGCCGCGCACGCAGGACCTTCTGTCCGGCCAGGGTGCCGGAAGCTCCTCCGACATTGTCGACGATCACCTGCTGGCCCAACCGCTTGCCGAGCTCCGCCCCCAGCGCGCGGCCCGCACGGTCGGTCACCGCCCCCGGCGGGAACGGCACGACGAGCGTTATCGGCTTGTCCGGGTATGCCTGCGCCGTTGCCGCGCCCGGCGCCATTCCCAGCGCCGGCAAGGAAGCGAGCAAGGTACGGCGCGAAAGCCGTGGAGAGCGATCCGGCATGGCATTTCCTCTTCGCCGGGGACGGTTGGTTGTGTGTCCCTTCAGCAGTTCAAATCATCGGCGAAAAGGAATAAGTAACTAATCGAATAGATGGCCGATCGATAAGCATCCTGAATATCTTGAGCCCCAACGCCTCCGCCCTTCGCAACCGTCTGATCGCCCGCGCGCGCATTCGCCATCTGCAGGTGCTTGTCCGGATCGCCGAACTCGGCAGCATCAAGCGTACCGCAGAGGCGATCGGGCTGACGCAGCCGGCCGTGACGCATGTGCTGGCCGACCTGGAGACGCTGCTCGAATGCAAGCTGTTCCTGCGCCACTCCAGGGGCATGCGCCCGACTCCGATCGGCGCGGCACTGCTGGCGCCGGCCCGCCGCATCCTGGCAACGGTGGAAACCGGCGCCGAACAAGTGGTGGCGATGACCGGGCGCGCCTCGGGCACCGTACGCATCGCGGCAATCTCGGCCGGGATATCAGGCGTTCTGGTGAAGGCGCTCCCGCAGTTCAGCCGCCGACATCCCGAGGTACTCGTGCAGGCGCGCGAAGCCGACGCCGTGCGGTTGGCGGCCCTGATCGAACGCGACGAAGTGGACATCGCCCTCTGCCGGGCCCCCGGCGTGACGCCCGAAGGCTGGCATTTCGTCCCCCTGGTCGAGGATCGCTTCGCGGTGGTCGCGGGGCCGGGTCACCCGCTTCTGAAGCGCCGCAAGGTCGGGATGGAGGAGCTGCGCAAGGCGAAGTGGCTGATCGCTCCGGTGCCGATGGCCGCACGCCAGGCCTTCGACCGGCTGTTCGCGGGCGAGACCATCGCGCCGCGCACCAGTTCCATCGTCACCAACGTGCCCGCGCTGTTCTGGTCGATGCTGACGCGCGAGCAATTGTTGTGCGTTCTTCCTGCGAGCTTCGTGAAGCAGCTCGCCGATGCCGGGCAGGTTTTCGAGGTTTCGCTCGCGCAGGAACTGGCCTTCGAACCGATTGGCATGCTCCTGCCAACGACGGACGCCGGCGAAGCCGTTCGAAAGCTCGCCAGCTTCCTCATCGCCTTTTCCGCACGCGCCTAGCTGGCCTTCCTGGCCAGCGATGCCATGAGACTATCGAAGTGGACTATCTGCCAGCATGCCCATTGCTCGAATTCAGCGACCAGGTCATCGCTGACCTCTATCAGTCGGCCCCCGTCGCCGACGCTGAACCAGCCGCGTTGCGCAGCCTCTTCGAGGAGGTTGCCGACATGAGCGCGCGAGACCTGGAAGCGTTGCCCCAGACTGCGCAGGCTGAGCGGCAGGGCGTCCGGCGCCCCCGAAACCGCAGCCGCATAATGTGCTCCGATGACGGCCGCCAGCAACGGGTAGCCACAGTCGCGCCCCGCAAAGTGCAGCACACGCGGAAAGTCGTGAATCAACGTCCCCTTCTGGAGAACGAAGGCCGCCGACCGCTGCAGCAGTTCGCCCAGCCGATCGGGTTCTCCAAGCAGGTCCGAGAGGGCTGGCCGCCGGCCCTCGATCTCGTCCGCGGCCCGGACGAAGAGCCGAACGGAGCGGCCGATCTCCTCTACCATGGCGGGCGCCGGCTTCAGCCACTTCACCCGCCGGTCGGCGGGATCGGTTTCAGCGACGACGAAACTTCCTGCCTTCATGGCCGCAACAAAACCCGCGGTCTGCCGCTCGCTCGTGCCCGTCACCTTCTGCAAGGCCGTCAACGTCGGTGGCGGCCCCTTCTCATGCAGCCAGGCATAGTAGTTGTGGATCAACATGTAGGAGGCGACGTAGCGGTGGAGCTGATCGAACATCTTGAAGATCGGCCACGCCACCGGCGCTTCGCCGGCCATGTCGTGACAATAGCGCGCCAGGGCAAGACGGAAGTTGTTGCGTTGGCGCAAACGTGCTCCGGCTTCGAGGAAATCGCCCGACAGGTCCCGCGCCGCGCGATCGACGGCGACCATTCTTTCCACGGACTTACACCGATCGCTCACGATTGATCGATCCCTGCAAAGTTTGGACTCCTGGCCACGAGCGGGCATCGGATAGCTTTTCGCGGCTCTTCCACCTTGGAAGCCCTGTCGACAATCGCGAAGAGGCCCGCGTCATGTGTAACGATCATTCGGTTCAGCTCCCCCGTCGTGGCCTGCTCGCGGTCAGCGCTGCCAGCCTTGTCGCCGGAAGCCTCGCTGCACCGGCACTTGCGCAAACGGCCAAGCCGGCGCCGAACGCCATGACACCCGACCAGGCGCTGAAGCGCCTGATGGACGGCAATGCACGCTACGTCGCCAACGCTCCCGATAACAAGGATTTCTCCGCCGGTCGTGCCGCGCGCGCGCAATCGCAGCATCCTTTCGCCGGCCTGCTGAGCTGCGCGGACTCCCGCGTTGCCCCCGAACTCGCCTTCGACCAGAGCCCCGGCGAGCTGTTCGTCGTGCGCGTCGCCGGCAACTTCGTGAACACCGACGGGCTTGCCAGCCTGGAGTTCGGCGTCAAGGTCCTCGGCATGCCACTGATCATGGTGCTCGGCCACACGAACTGCGGCGCAATCGCCGCCACCATCAATGTGATGAAGGAGAAGACCCAGCTTCCGGGCCATCTGCCCGATCTGGTCAAAGCCATCAAGCCCGCAATCGATCTCGCCGAGAAGGCCAACGCCGCGAATCCGCTCGACGAGGCGATCAAGCAGAACGTGCGCTACAACGTGCGACGTCTGCTGGAAGCCAAGCCAATCATCGCCGAGGCTGCAGCGGCGGGTAAGGTCAAAGTCGTGGGTGGCATGTACGATCTCGCGACCGGCAAGGTTGCCCTGATCTAGGCTGCCTGCACGCCGCAGGCTGGGCAAAGCAGGTCCCGCCCATGAACCCGCAGGCGCCGGCTATGCTTCCGACGCCTGCTTGCGGCGCTGCGGGTAGATCGTCTCGCCGCGCTTGAGCATCGCGACAAAAGTCTCGATCTTTTTCTTCCGTCCGGCTTCGGTCTTCATGTTGTGGGTGCGGAAGGCCAGCGCAAAGCGGTTCTGCGCGCTGAGCGTCGCCAGCATTGCCTTGGCCTTGGGCTCGGCATCAATCGCGGCCTGGAGATCGTCCGGGATCTTCATGTCCTTGCCGCTCTTGTAGGCCCGTGCCCAGCGCCCGTCGGCCTTGGCCGCTTCGACTTCGCGCAGTCCATGGCCGGTCATCCGGCCGTCCTCGATCAGCCGAGCGACATTGTCGACGTTGATCTGACTCCAGGTGCCTTTCTTCCCGCGCGGCGAATAGCGTTGCAGGAAACTCCTGTCGTCGAAGCTCTTGCGCAGGCCGTCGATCCAGCCCCAGCACAGCACGACGTCGATGGCTTCCTTGGGCGTGATCGACTTCAGTCCCGACCCTACCTTGTGAATCTTGATCCAGACCTCGACTTGTTTGTCGTGGTTCCGGCCGAGCCATCTGTAGAAACTCTCCGCATCCTTGAACGCGTGGACTTTGCTGGGATCGACTTGCATAGAGCGATTTCCGTGGGCAGCCAACAGACGGTCTAGCCAGGCATCAACGCGGCTTTGCCCCGATGACGATCCGGATGGGGGCGTCCGTCGCGGCAGGCGTTTGCGGACCATTGAGCGTGCCCCGGAAGCGATGCCAGCCTGCTGGCCAGTCGCCCTTCGTGGCATTGAAGCCGGCCGTACGCAGCGCCTCCACGAGCGCGGACGCAGCCTCGTTCGTCGCAGCGTCGCTGCCTTCCTTGAGGAGCACGGTCACGCCGAAGAGTCCCGCCACGCCCGTCCATGTCCAGGTCTGCGGTGCCCATCCGGCATCGCCGAGATAGGCTGAGATCGTCGAGCCGACGGCCGGCGCATCGGATACCTGATCGAGGACGAATACGGCTGCATTGGTACCGGCAAATTTCCGCAGGCTCGCGACAATCGGCGACGGCTGCTCTTCTCGACTTGCTGCAGTGCCTTCGGGAGTAGTCTCTCCCTGGGCCGGCCGCGGCGTCTCGGCCGCGCTCCCCTGCGGCTGATCCGTCGCGCGCGCGGTCGCCTCCCTGACGAGCTTCGCCAGATCGGCAACCCGCTGCTGGATTGCGGCGGCATCGAGCGACGGCGCTCCTGCCTTCTCGCGGGCGGCCTTCTCGGCTGCCGCCTTCTCGCTGGCCGCAGCGCTTTCGCGGGCCGCCTTGGCTGCCCGCTCGTTGGCGTCGCGCGCCGCCTGCTCGAACGCCACCGCGCGCTCGCGCGCCGCGGACGCCTGCTGCTCCAGCGCCACGGCCCGCTCCCGCGCTGCGGACATCTCCTGTTCGAGAGCCGCCGTCCGCCCTCGCGCCGAGGAAACCTCCTGTTCGAGTGCCGTCGCCCGGTCGCGTGCCGCCGCAACATCCTGCGCGAGCTGGCCGGACTGGCTTTCGATGCCCTTGTATCGATCGACCGCAGCCTGCTCGTGGGCACGTACGGCCGCGCCGTACTTGAACGACTGCCATGTCGTGATGCCAAGCGCCGAAACGGCCAGGATGGTGGCAATGAGGCTTGCAATCATGGCCTTGTCCATGAACGCCGCCCATCCTCGCAGCTGATCGATATCCATGCTCACCAGCTTGTTGGAGCGCATCTCAGGGACGGTGCTCGTCATCGTGCTCTGCCTATGCGCGTAGTGGTCGAGAGCGCAATGTAGCGCTTTGCCGTCGTGCGTTGCGGATTCTTAATCAACAGGCTTGGGCAGATCACTCGACGAATCGTCGCTCGACGAGTGGCTGTGATCAATTTGTGGCGATAGGAATAGCGGTACGGGGGGAGCGACCCCTCTTCGGCCTTCAACGCGATGGCATGAGGCCAAGCTGGCTCATCATCGACAAGCCATCCATCAGGTTCCAGGTCTGGGTGATCAGGCCCGCGCTATCGAAGCGATGAAGGTCCCAAAAGGTCGTCTCGATGGTCTTGTGGGTTGCGGGAACGCCCATCACCGTACTGGCGTGTGTCGCGGTCGTGATGCTCCGCCCCATGACCCAATCATCTTCGGCCAGTGCATTCTCGACCACGATCCGAATGTCCGGCCACGTCGCAAAGGATTCCTCGAAGAATCTGCGGATATGCTCTCTGCCGCGTGGTGTCGGCTTCGACATGATCTGATGGTCGGGCGCGTAATAGGCAATGCAGGCATCGAGATCGCGCGCGTTGTAGGCGTCCTTGGCCCGGAGATAGTTCTGCTTGTTTCTCTGCGCGAAGGAATGAGCTTGCTGCTGATCCATGGCCGGCCCCGTGTCGTTGCAGTCGCGTGTTCTCCGCCACCTTACCTTGGGTTGATCCGCGAGCCGTAATGCACGTTTGTTCAACGCGGTGCCGCGGCATGTGGATAGGGTTTGCTGCCCACAAAGGAGAGAGCAGATGCCCGATGTCAGACAGATCGAATCGCCGCCGACGCTCGAAGCGCTGTTTCAGCGCTATCATGCGAGCTGGGAATCACGAAATCCCGACCTGATTGCGTCCCTTCATTCGGAAGACACGATCTTCTGGATCCATAACGGATCGGAGCCGGTCAAGGGCCGGGAAGCGCTGCGCCAGCATTGCGTCGGACTGTTCGCTGCGTTCGACTTTACGCTGGAGATGAGCCGCCTGCTGTACGGCGCCGATCACTGGGTCCTGGAATGGACAATGGTTTCGGCGCTCACGGAACCCGGCGGCACCCCCTTCACCGCACGAGTGGAGATGCTCGACGTGGTCACCGTCAATGCCGCCGGGCAGGTCGTGCGCAAGGATGTGTTCGTGAATGGCCGGCAGTATCAGGAAGCCTTTGCGAGGGCCGGCATCGCAAGGTAGCCACGCAAGGTAGCCACAAGGGGGCCGCCCTCGGCAAACGCCGCCGTGGCGGCCCCTCTTGCGCCGGACGCATCGGCCGGAAATAGTCGGGGCGATGCCCGACCCGCTGTCGCCTTTCCGCAATGCGCTCCTGCCGGTCGGCAGCAGACGGCTCCTGGCGCATGCGAACGCCGTCACCTGCGTGCTGGGCGGGCGGACGGGGCCGCTACGGCTGGAGCACAAAGGACTGCGCGTGGAAGGTGACATCCTGCTCGTCAGGCCGGGCATCGTGCATGCGGTTACCCTGCCCGAGCGCGGCGCCGACGTTCTCTATCTCAACGGCTTGCCGTTTCCTTTCCAGGTGCCTCTGGCGCAGACGCTGAGTGGCGTGCTGGCGCAACGGGCCTGGGAGGCGCTCCGCGGAGCCGAGGACGCCACGAACGAGCTTCGGGCCAGATTGACGATGTCGCCGGCCGCCCCGCGGGATCCGATCGCGGCAGTCGTTCGGGCGATCTATGCCGATCCGATGCAGCGCATGCATCAGGGTGAGCTGGCGCGCCGCCTGCACCTGGAGCGCACGCAGGCTTTGCGTTGCTTCAAGGCCGCGACCGGGCAGAGCTTTCGCCAGTTCAAGTCGTGGTCGGCTTTGCAGTTTGCCGCACAGCTAATGGCCGATGGCGCGCTGGTCCGGACGGCCGCCCTGGATGCGGGCTTTGCCGACACCGCGCACCTGTCCCGCGTCTTCAGCCGTTACTTTGGCCTGACGCCGAGCGCGGCCATCGCCGGGCTTTCACTGTAGGGCGGACGACGCCTTAGGCGGGATTGCCGCAACGGTTGGCCTTCTCCAGCGCGCCGCTTCCCGCGCCGCTGCCGGGCCCGCCGTAGATGCTTCGATAAGTAACCTCGGTGTCCCGGGCAGAGATCTGACGAATGTCGTACTCGCCGAGCGCGGAGCCTGTCGGCGCCGTCACGACCACCCTCGCCCGACGCTCCTGCGCATAGGTCGAGGGCGTCACGGTGGCCATCGGGCCTCGCTCGAGATCGGCGATGCAGTTCGCCATCCTCTCGTAGGGCACCTGATAGACGGCGTTCCAGGCGGGCCCCTTCTGGGCGAGTTGGCCGGGCGACTGGCAACCGACCAATGCGCCTGACACGGCGAGGCCGAGCAACATTCTGTAGATCATCGGCAAAGTATGCGCCCACAGCCAAGGTCTCTCAACAGCCGGGGTGCATGGAGCGCACCCGAGCCCTTCTACGAACCCGGATGAAGACCCGGCGCCTCTTTGCCCGTCCGTGCCACGTATTCCGTGTAGCCGCCGCCATACTGGTGAACGCCCTCGGGCGTCAGCTCCAGCACCCGGTTCGAGAGGGCGGCGAGGAAGTGGCGATCGTGGCTGACGAACAGCATCGTGCCCTCGAACTCCGCCAGGGCCGCGACCAGCATCTCCTTGGTCGCCATGTCGAGATGGTTCGTCGGCTCGTCGAGCACCAGGAAGTTCGGCGGATCGAACAGCATCTTGGCCATGACCAGACGCGCCTTCTCGCCGCCGGACAGCACGCGGCACGGCTTCTCGACATCGTCGCCGGAGAAGCCGAAGCAGCCGGCCAGCGACTTCAGCGCGCCCGTCCCCGCCTGCGGGAACGACCCGTCCAGCGACTCGAAGATCGTGTCGTCGCCGTCCAGCAGGTCCATGGAGTGCTGGGCGAAGTAGCCCATCTTGACGCTGCTGCCGACGTTCACGGTGCCCTGATCGGGCTCGGTCGCGCCCGCCACCAGCTTCAGCAGGGTGGACTTCCCCGCACCGTTGGCGCCGAGCACGCACCAGCGTTCCTGGCGGCGCAGCCGGAAATCGAGCCCCTCGTAGATCGGCTGGCTGCCATAGCCCTTGTGAACGCTCTTGAAGCTCACGACGTCGTCGCCCGAGCGCGGCGGCGCGCGGAACTCGAACCGCACGGACTGGCGCCGCCGCGGCGGCTCCACCTTCTCGATCTTGTCGAGCTTCTTCACCCGGCTCTGGACCTGGGCAGCGTGCGACGCCCGCGCCTTGAAGCGCTCGATGAACTTCATCTCCTTGGCGAGCATCGCCTGCTGGCGGTCGAACTGCGCCTGGCGCTGCCGCTCGCCGATCTCGCGCTGCTGCTCGTAGAAATCGAAGTTGCCCGAATAGGTGGTGAGCGAGCCGCCGTCGATCTCCACGACCTTGCCGACGATGCGGTTCATGAACTCGCGGTCGTGCGAGGTCATCAGCAACGCGCCCTCGTACTTCTTGAGGAAGTCCTCCAGCCAGATCAGGCTTTCGAGATCGAGATGGTTGGAGGGCTCGTCGAGCAGCATGACGTCGGGCCGCATCAGCAGGATGCGGGCGAGCGCCACGCGCATCTTCCAGCC
>JAIUOY010000167.1:0-23038 GCA_020160995.1 Pseudomonadota bacterium
GGAAGGCGCCGACACCACGCACCTCACCGTCGCGGACGGCAAAGGCAACGTCGTCTGCACCACGCAGACCATCAACAGCCTGTTCGGCGCGCGCTTCATCATGCCCGGCACCGGCATGATCCCCAACAACTACATGAACAACTACGACCCGCGCCGCGGCAACGCGCTGTCGATCGCGCCGGGCAAGCGGGTCACGACCTCGATGTCGCCGATGATGGCCACCAAGGACGGCAAGGTGCGCTACGCACTTGGCCTGCCCGGCGGCCGCAAGATCTTCCCCTCGGCGCTGCAGGCGCTGATCAACCTGATCGACCACGGCATGACCCTGCAGGAAGCCGTCGAAGCGCCGCGCATCTGGACCGAAGGCCCCGTGCTGGAAATCGAGCACGGCATCCCCGACACCGTCCGCAAGGGCCTCGAAGCGCGCGGCCACAAGCTCACGATCATGCCGACCGTCGCCGGCGGCATGAACGCGATCCAGTTCCACGACGACGGCAGCATGACCGGCGCCGCCTGCTGGCGCGCCGACGGTGTGGCCGCGGCGCTGGGTGGTGGTCTCGCGCGGGCAGGCGTGAGGTTCGAGCTGCCGAGGTGATTCCACCGTGAAGCAAATCCTTACCTGAAGTTGCAATCTCGCTTAAGTTGTCAGCCAAGACTAGTGGGGCTGGCCCTTAGCAGGGGCCTGCGAGAGGGTTTGCATGGCCTACTTAAGAACAGGCGATCTGCATAGCTGGGCGAGTAGCGATGGAGCTTCCATGCTACTACCCAGCTGGACCGAGCGAGCAATCCTGGCCGGTCTAACGAATACCCCGGATAGGCGCTTTCTCAAGGGTGCATTCAACGGCTTACCAGGCATCGACGGTTGGATACGCGGCGCCCAAGTGCGAGACGAGTTTAAGCAGTACATTCCAGACGGCGACTCCTTTTGGGAGTTCAGCGTACAGACCGCTGCCAAGACAAAAATACGAAAAGATGCCGCGAAGCGAATTGCCGGCCAAGGAGTAACAGCCGGGCCCTCCCAACAGAAGACACCGTCGAAAAAGACGAATTCCTTACGACAAACAGAAGTGGGTTGGACCCCAGAAACCACAACGATCGTCTTTGTTACCCCGCGAGGGGTTGCAAATGCCGATGATCTGGCAAAACAAATAGCAACCAAGGCCAAGTGGAAAGAGGTCCGCATAATTGACGGCCAACGTCTCTTCGACTGGCTTGAGATTTGCCCTGCGATAGCGCTGGCCTGGGCGGCAGAGATTCATGGCGTCAATATTTCCAGCCTCAAGGTGTTTGATGTAGCGTGGGATGAAATAGCCGGCACTACAAACCCCAAACTCACCAAGGAAATTGTCATCGCTGGTCGGGATGAATCACGATCGGCATTGATTCAGCAGATTAAGGGAGAGCCAAAGCACATATTCGTGAGGGGTGATTCAGACTTTGAGGCTCAAGCCTTTGTCCTCTCTGCTCTTCAAGACGCGGACTGCCAACGAGAGAGAGACCGAGCACTTGTCGCTCAAAGCTATGAGTCCGCTTTGATAGCGAGAAATCTCGCGCCTTCAATTTTTGTTGTAAACGCGAACAATCATGCCACCACTAGTGCTTTAAGCGACTCTCATCGTCACCATGTCGTTGTCACTTTCGGTGACCCATTACATTCTCCGACAGCAGCAATCGAGCTCGAACGACCTCGTAGGTGGGATTTTGCCAAAGGACTAGAAGCATCTGGTCTCGAAGCAGATGAAGCCGAGCGACTAGCTCGTGAATGTGGCTCCAGTGTCACGGTTATGTGCCGAAGGCGTAGCTCTGGCGTCTATAAGATCCCATGGTGGGCAATAGGCAATGAAGCGTCGTTCCTTCGGCCGTTTGCCTTGCTGGGTCGATGGGATACCGCAAACGAGAATGATCGCTCGCTACTCGAAGAGTTCTCAGGGCGCAATTGGGATAGTTTGCAACAGAGCTTAGTGAACTACATTGATCGTGACAGCGCGCCTCTTGTCCGTGTTGGGCAGGTATGGGCACTTGGCTCCCATGTCGACGCTCTTGTAATGCTTGGCCCTCGACTCGGGGATAGTGACTTCAAGCGCTTTGCGAGTCTGGTTAGAAAGGTCTTTGCGCCTGTCAACCCTTTATCAGTCGGGAAAGATCCAGACGACCTCTTCGAGTTACCGAAGGGGCCTTCCGATTGGCTAAAGCAAGGGATCGCTCAAACTCTTCTTCTCTTGGCAGTTCGCAGCTCATACTTCGAGCCGACGCTCGTCTGCCCAATTCCCTCCCGTGGGCAGTCCGATACTTGGCACCCTGGCACGCCCAACGAATTTGTTGATGCGATACTTGGTGAGCTCCCGTCGCTAGGTACGTTCCTGCAACTCTACGAAAGCATCAAGCAACAGTTTGTAGTTTTAATAGAGGCTTCTCCTGACCCTTTGCTGGACGCCCTCGAGCGCTGGCTCGAGGGCAGACCTGACGAAGTGCAGCGTATGCTCTCCGCTACAAGAGGGTTGTTTCAAGATTGGCCCGACGTAACTGAGTTGCTCTGGGGGTTAGAAGCCATCGCATGGTCGCCGGACTACTTGTTCCGAGTGTCACGGATCTTAGCGATGCTCGCGCGACTAAAGCCGGCAAGCGACGACCGCGATGCAAATCGTCCGCTGGAGGCACTTTCGCAAATTCTGATGTGGTGGTCACCGCAGACCTTCGCACCGCTTTCGGAGCGCGTCGAAGTCCTTGGCAAGATTGTTAGCGAGTTCCCTGACATAGGCTGGGCCCTACTCTTAGAAATGCGGCCCACGGGATCAATGACTCAGTCGCCAACTGCTAAACCGAGAATGCGCGACCTGGCGCCGATAGAACAGGAGGTTTTGACCCGTCGTGTTGTCTTTGAAGGGCTTTTGGAAACAATTCGGCAAATCTTTGACACCGCCGCACACGACATCTCGCGGTGGATTCAGATAGTGAAAATGATGTCGAACTTCCCTCCAGCGCAACGAGAGGAAACTCAACGTCGACTTAATGAACTTATTGACCGCGATCTATCAGAACCTGACCGCACATTTCTTTGGGAGACTCTGCGAAATGAGATTGCTCGACATCGAACATTTGCAAGGACTGATTGGGCACTCCGAGATAGCGAACTCAAGCTATGGGACGAACTCGTCACAAAAATCTCGCCCACTGATCTCATAATAAGGCTGAAGTGGTTGTTTGATGATTGGATGCCTGATCTCGAGGAAGAATGGGGCGACGGTCATGCGATGCAAGAGCGCATTGATCACCGACGGCGCGAAGCCGTTCAGACTGTCCTTGCGGAAGCCGGGTCACCAGGCATCCTCCGCCTAGCCAGGCTAGCCAAATTTCCAGTTGTCGTTGGGTCAACAACAGGGTCAGTAGTGGGCCGCGAGTTCGACTTACTCGATGACATTGCAAAGGCAGCATTGCTCAATCCGGACATCGACGAGCGATTCGTCGGCAGCCTTCTTTGGTCTGCAGACCAGGAGAATCAAGGCAACGCGAACAGATCGAGCAGGAATCTCGTCGAACTTGCCATTTGGGCTAAAGAGTCAGGTGTCCCTCCCGCTCGCATTGCGGCGATGATCGCGTGGCTTCCTGCCGAACCTTCAAGCTGGAGTCTTGTCACATCACTCGGTGATGAAATTGAAGCCGCCTTTTGGCAGGTAGTCTCACCTCCGCTGAGCCTCTCAGACCTCGAAGCCGTGAAACTCCTGGTAAGTAAGATGCTCGATGCGGGCCGTGCGACCGAACTCTCACATATGGCTGCATTTGGGAAGTTAGCCATAGATGCTCAAGATGCACTGGCGATATTGGACGCCGTTATAGAGGACTTGTCAGCCAATCGAGGCGATCGCGTCGTTCCTCGTCTGCCTGAATTTCTTGGCTACCTCTCTAGTCGATCGGATATTGCAGACATCGACTTAGCGCGTCGGGAGATTCTTCTTGTTCCGGCTCTTGGCTATCATCACGGACTCCATTTACGTCTCTTCAAAGTCCTAGCTGAAGAAGCTGGCTTGTTTATTGACTTAGTTTGTCAAATCTATCGACCAGAGTCTGACAGCGGCAAGCCACCGAGAGTTGACGAGACCGAGAGGAACCTAGCGAGAAGGGCATTTCAACTCTTGTCGAGTTGGCACAATCAACTGAACCCGCGGGAGTTGAGACAGGTTAGCGCTGAGCAGGCACCAAGACCATTTCCCGGAGAGCGCATAGACGGATCAATTGATGCGGCAAAGTTGATGGATTGGATCGCCGCTGCACGCTCAAAGGCTAAAGAGGCCGACAGGCAATCGCCTGCAGACAACGAGATCGGGCAAATTCTTGCATATTCACCACTCGATCCAGAAGATGGAGCATGGCCAGCAAAGGCTGTTCGAGCAGTTATTGAAACGCACCATTCGAAGGACTTGCAGAATGGTCTTGTAAACGAACGATACAACCAGCGGGGAGTACATAGTGTTGTGGAGGGTGGAAAGGAGGAACAAGCCTTTAGCGATGAAGCTAAGCAATGGGCGAAGATTGTCAGGCCACAATGGCCTCGAACGCATATGATGCTGATCGCTTTAGCGAAAATGTGGGAAAGAGATCGCGCTCGGGCAATTGAGTGGGAGAGAAAGCGCAAACTCGAGCAAGGCCTATAGAGCCCTGACCTTTTCTAAATTGAAATCTCTAGCTTGTGCTTGCGTTGTTAGACTCGGTTTTGGGGCACTACCTTGAGATGAATCAGGCAAGTCCTCGGCCAGTCACCCCTCTGCCAGCTTCGCCGCCAACCGATTGTGCGTCGCCACGACGGGCGCCATGTCCATCGTCACGATCTCGCCGTCCTTCACCACCACGCGGCCGTTGATCACCGTCGTGCGGGCGGACTGCGGGGCGCAGAAGAGGACGGCGGCGACGGGATCGTGGAGCGCGCCAGCATAGCCGATCGTGTTCAGGTCGAGCGTGAAGAAGTCGGCGCACTTGCCGGGTTCGAGCGAGCCGATGTCGGAGCGGCCGAGCACGCTCGCGCCGCCCAGGGTCGCGAGTTCCAGCGCCTCGCGCGCCGTCATCCATTCCTTGGCGCGCACGGGATGCGACTGCGAGAGGTGCATGTACTTGCGCGGGCCCTCGGGCGGCAGCAGGCCGAGCCGCAGCCGCGCCAGCAGCATCGCCTGGCGCGCCTCCATCAGGATGTTGGAGGAGTCGTTGCTGGCCGAGCCGTCGACGCCGAGGCCGACCTTCACGCCAGCCGCCATGTACTTCTTGATGGGCGCGATGCCGGAGCCGAGGCGCATGTTCGAGCACGGACAGTGGGCCGCGCCGCAGCCGGTCGCCGCGAACTTTCTGATCTCGTCGTCGTCGACATGGATGGCGTGCGCGAACCAGACATCCTCGCCAAGCCAGCCCAGCGACTCCATCCAGTCGACGGGGCGCATCTGGAAACGCTCCAGCGTGTAGCGCTCCTCGTCGAGGGTCTCGCAGAGATGGGTGTGGAGCTTCACCTTATAGTGCCGCGCCAGCTTGGCCGTCTCGGTGAGCAGCGAGGTCGTGACGGAGAACGGCGAGCACGGCGCCAGCACGATCTGGGTCATCGAGCCGGTGCTGGCATCGTGATATTTTTCGATGACCCTCTGGCTGTCCTTCAGGATGAAGGGCTCCTCCTCCACGCAATCGTCCGGCGGCAGGCCGCCCTTGGATTCGCCGAGCGACATCGACCCGCGGCTGGCATGGAAGCGCACGCCGATGTCGCGCGCCGCCTCGATCTGGCAATCGACGTTGTTGCCGTTCTTGAAGACGTAGGAATGGTCGAAGACCGTGGTGCAGCCGGAGAGCGCCAGCTCGGCCAGGCCAACCAGGGTGCTGGCGCGCGAGGCCTCCGGCGTCGTCCGCGCCCAGACGCGATAGAGCGCCTTCAGCCAGGGGAAGAGGTTGTTGTCCTGCGCCCCGGGGAAGTTGCGGGTGAGCGTCTGGTTGAGGTGGTGGTGGGTGTTGACGAAGCCCGGCAGGCAGATCTGGCCGGTGAGGTCGATCACGGTGTCGGCGGTGGCCGGCAGCTCCTCGTTCGGACCGACCTGCTTCAGGATGCCGTCCACGGCATAGAGCCCGGCGTTCTTCAGCTCCCGGCGCCCGCCGTCCATGGTGACGAGGACGGACGCATTCTTTGCCAGCAGTGTCGCCATTATTGCGAATCCCACCCCTTCGAAAACCCGCGCCAGAATAGGCAATGCAATCGGTTGCACCAGCGGAGAATGCCCTTCCCCGGTCACAGCGGTGCCACTGGGCCAATCCGGTTCGCCTCGGATACGGTGTCCCGGCAAGAAACCGTGCGTGGAGGGCAGAATGGCCAAGCTGCAAATGGGACGACGCGCGATTGCGGCTGTCGTCGCGGCGGCCGCCGCGGCGGCGGCCCCCCTGCTCGGCGCCCGCGCCCAGAGCCAGGCCCCGCGGGAGCAGGATCGCAGTCGCCCGCCGGCGGAGGGCGGCCGCGACCGCGGCGGACTCATCTGGGCGCGCAACGAGGCCGAATTTGCCCAGGCGCTTCAGAGCGGCGCGGACGAGAAGTACGTTCCCATGTTCGATCCGCGCACCCAGGTCACCCTGACCAGGACCATCACCGTACGCCAGAGGAACAACGACGGAAGCCCCTGGGGCGCCAACGGGAACTTCGCCCGGATCGACTGGGGCGGTCCCGCCGATGCCGACATGATCGTCTATCGCGGCGTCAAGGGCGTACAGAATCGCGGGCTGTACCTCGAGAAGTTCTCTCTTTCCGGCAACGGCTACAAAGGCGCCCCGTGCGGCGCCTGCCTCAAGCTCTATGCACCGGACGGCGACGAGGGCGCGCTCTACAAGTTCACCCTGCGCGACATCTACACCTCCTACGGCACCTACGGCATCGTGCTGCAGGGCGCCGTGTTCGAGGGCATGTGCGAGAACGTCCATGGCGAGAACCACCGCAAGGACGGCATGCTCATGCAGCACACCAACATGCGTCGGGACAATCGCGGCATCGTTTCCAACGTCCAGCTGATCCATCCGAACATGAGCCGCAACCTGGGCGCGGGCGTGCGATCGGTCTATTCCTGCAATGCGGCGTTCGGGTCGTTCATCCTCAATGCCGAGGGCGGCATCGTCGCGCCGGACGGGCTGCGGGTCGGCTTTGCCAACAACGGAGAGAACACGGGCGAAGCCGTCTATGTCGTGCCGAGCAACGGCTACGGCTCCAACATCCTCTACAGCGAAGGCTCCACGGACGGATCCACCCATGCCCGCGAGCTGGTCGACGGCCAATGGAAGAGCGTCGGCAAGCCGCAACTGTACCTGCTGTCGCGGGGCGACGGCGTCAACGAGATCGGCAATCATATCGCGACCTACGGCAATGCCGTCGGCAATCGCGCCATCCGGACTGTCAAGTAGAGCGGCTGTTCCCATCCGCAGAGCGGGAGCGGCCCAGGACAGGGTTTGGTTGCCGCGCCGTGGCCGGGCTATCGTCGGCGGGCTTCGATCCCTCAGGAAACGCCCGCTCGCCATGACCCAAGACAGCAACAAAGACAGCAGCACCTACTGGAAGAAATCGCGCGTCGAGTTGCGCGCCGCCGGCTTCGATCCGGACCGCACGGCCAAGACCACGGCAGTGGTCACAATCGCCAGCGCCTGGACGAACGCGCATCGCTGCAACAACCGGGTGCGCGGCATCGCCGACCTGCTGGTCGAACTGCTGGCGGAGCGTGGCGGACAGGGGCTGGTCGTGGGCGCGCCGGCGGTGTCGGATGCCTTGACCCAGGGGACGCCGACGGCAGGCTACAGCCTGGTCTCGCGCGACGTGGTCGCGGACTGTTTCGAGATCGGCCACTACGCCCATCACGGCGACGCGATGATCGTCATTTCCGGCTGCGACAAGACCGGCGCGGCTGCGCTGATGCCGCTCGCCCGCACCAATGCCTTCGGGCTCGTCCTTTATCCCGGCACCAGCTCGCCGGGCAAGGTGAGCTTCGAGCCATGGGCGTCCAAGGGGACCAACCTCACCATCATGGACTATGCGGAAGGGCGCGCCGCCCAGGAGGCCGGCCGCATCTCGGCCGCCGAGCTGGTCGAGCTGGAGCGCAACGTCATGCCGGGCAGCGGCACCTGCGGCGCGATGTTCACCGCCAACACGATGAGCACGACCGCCGAGGCCATCGGCATGATGCTGCCGCGCGGCGCCTCGCATCCCGCCGACTACGACGCGGCCAGCGACATCCATGCCGACGTGCGGGCGCAGGCGCGCGCCTCGGTCGAGGCGCTCTACCGGCTGATGGAGGCCGGCATCCGGCCGCGCGACATCATGACGGAGCGCGCCTTCGAGAACGCCATCACGACGGTCTATGCGATGGGCGGCTCGACCAACATGTATCTCCATCTGCTCGCCATCGCGCGGGCCGCCGAGGTGCCGCTCACCATCGAGCGCATCCAGGAAATCGGCGAGCGGGTGCCGCTGATCAGCAACCTGCAGCCGCACGGCCCCTATGCCATGACCAGCCTGCACGCCATCGGCGGCGTGCCAGTGGTGATGAAGGAACTGCTGCGCGCGGGCCTGCTGCATGGCGACGTGATGACCGTCACCGGCAAGACTCTGGCGGAGAACCTGGCCGCGACGCCAACGCTGGAAGAGATCGGCACGCAGGACATCGTCCGTCCGGTGAGCCGCCCCGTGGCGCCAGCGAACAACCATATCAGCGTCCTGCGCGGCAACATCGCGCCGGAAAGCTGCGTGCTGAAGCTCTCGGGCAAGACTTTGGAGAAAGGCGAGTTCCGCGGCACCGCGCGCGTGTTCGACTCCGAAGCCGACACGATGAAGGCGATCCGCGCCGGCGAGATCAAGCCCGGCACCGTGATCGTGGTGCGCAATGTCGGCCCCGTCGGCGGGCCGGGCATGCCCGAGATGGTGATGCTCACCATCCAGCTCCAGGGACGCGGGCTGGGCGAGGACGTGGCGCTGATCACCGACGGCCGCTTCTCCGGCGTGAGCCACGGCATCCTGATCGGCCACATCTCGCCCGAGGCGGCGCGCGGCGGGCCGATTGCGGCGGTGCGCGACGGCGACACGATCGTGATCGATCCCGGCAAGCGGACCCTGAACGTCGAGCTGTCGGATGCCGAGATCGCCAGGCGCATGGCCGAGTGGCGCGCGCCCGATCCGGCGGGCCGGCTGCGGCCGGGCTCGGTGCACGACAAGTACGTCCGGCTGGTCTCGTCGGCGCATTACGGCTGTGTGGTCTGAGGGAGGACGAGATGGACACGATTGCGACGACGACACTCAGCGCCGCCGATCATGCGCGCTTGATGGCCGAGTACAGCCGCGCCGGCGAAGCCCGCGCCCGGGCGCTCGGCAATCGCGGGCCGATCCGCTTCGGCGCCGACGGCAAGATCGACCCGGCGATTCTCGACGCCTACTGGACGCACGGCTTCTACGTGCTCGAAGGCGCAGTCGGCCCCGAGGAGCTGGCGGAGCTGCGCGCCGATGTCGAAGCCGTGCTGGCGCGCGCCCCGGCGGAGCCCGGCTCGACCTTGGACCGCAGCGGCCGGCCGGCGCTGGGCGACGGTCTCATCACCCCGCCCTATCGCCTGGCCAAGCCCCTGAGCGACCCGCTCGGCGGAACGACGAAGAACAACGGCCGGCACCCCATCGCCATGCACCAGCCGACGCTGGGCGAGGACGGTCCCGCCTGGACCGTGGAACTGCTCAACGGCAACCTGCACCTGATGGATGCCTGCCTGAGGCTCTACGGCCATCCCGGCCTGCTGGCCGTCGCCGCTGCCGTCAACGGCGACGATTTCGTGCCCTACAACGAGGTGACCTTCGTCAAGGAAGCAGGCCTCGGCCCGTCGGTCGCCTGGCATCAGGACGGCACGACCCACTGGGACGCTGCCGACTGGGACCCCGGCGCGCACGGCTTCAACTTCATGACCCAGCTCTATCCCAGCACGGCCGGCAACTGCGTCTGGGTGCTGCCGGGCAGCCACAAGCTCGGCAAGGCGGACATCAAGAAGCTGGCCGCCGAAAGCGGCTCGGACCGGCTGGACGGCGCCGTGCCCTTGCTGAGCGGCGCCGGCGACACGATCGTCACCAACCGCCAACTCCTGCATGGGTCCTTCGCGAACGCCTCCCCCGACCGGCGCATCACGCTCAATGCGGGTTTCTTCCCGCGGCGGCGCGTGCTGGGCGTGACGACGCGCCGGCTCACCGGCGCGGTCGAGACCTATACCGAGGAGCGCATCGCCGAGCGCTCCAGGATCATCCAGCTCGCCATCGACGCCCGTCGGCAACGCTTTCCGCACGAGCCTCCTTATGTCTATCGCCCCCTGGAGGGCCAGGAAGACCGGAATCGCTGGACCGAGGCCGCCCGCGAGACGCTGCTCAAGAACTACAATCAGCTCGACATGTTCATATAGCCGGGACAGCGGCGAAGTCGGCCCTTGTCCGCCCCGCCCCCTGTCCTATATCCACCGCCGACAATTCACTTACGTCGGATGGCAGGGAATGAACGGAGACACCGGAACCGCGCAGTCGCACCAGTTCCAGGCCGAAGTGGCCGAACTGCTGAACCTGATGGTGCATTCGGTCTATTCGGAGACCGACGTTTTCCTGCGGGAGCTGATCTCCAACGCCTCCGACGCCTGCGACAAGGTCCGCTACGAGGCGATCGCCAACCCTGAGCTGCTGGCCGGTGACGAGCGGCTCGCCATCCGGCTCAAGCCGGATGCCGCCGCCAAGACCCTCACCATCGCCGACAACGGCATCGGCATGGACCGCCAGGAGCTGATCGACAATCTCGGCACGGTGGCGCGGTCCGGTACCAAAGCCTTCCTGAGGGGCCTGAAGGATGCCAAGGACGGGCTCGGCCTGATCGGCCAGTTCGGTGTCGGTTTCTATGCCGCCTTCATGGTGGCCGACCGCATCGAGGTGACCAGCCGGCGTGCGGGCGCCCCGGACGCCTGGGTATGGTCCTCCACCGGCGGCGCGGGCTTCGACGTCGCGCCGGCCAGCGCCGAGCAGGCCGGCCGTGTGGCGCGTGGCACCGAGATCGTGCTGCATCTGAAGGAAGATGCCGCGCGCTACCTGCAGGCCTACGAGCTGGAGCGGGTCGTTCGCACCTACTCCGACCACATTCTCTTCCCCATCGAACTGATCGACGAGAAGGGCGAGACCCGGCAGGTCAATGCCGCCAGCGCCTTGTGGCAGCGCTCGAAGTCCGACGTGAAGCCCGAGGACTACACGCAGGCCTATCGCTCGATCGCGATGGCCTTCGACGAGCCGGCGCTCACGCTGCATTACAAGGTCGAGGGCCGGCAGTCCTATGCCGTGCTGTTGTTCGTGCCGACGACCCCGCCCTTCGACCTGAGCGACCCTTCCCGCAAGGGTCGCGTGAAGCTCTATGTCCGCCGCGTCTACATCACCGACGATGCCGAGCTGCTGCCCGCCTACCTGCGCTTCGTGCGCGGCGTGGTGGACAGCGAGGACCTGCCGCTCAACCTCTCGCGCGAGATGCTGCAGAACAATCCGCAGGTCCGGCAGATCCGCAGCGGCCTGGTCGGCCGCGTGCTGGGCGAACTCGAAAGCACGGCGACCAAGGATGCGGAGACCTACGAGAAGGTCTGGCAGGCCTTCGGTCCCGTCCTCAAGGAAGGCCTCTACGAGGACCAGGAGCGCCGCAACCAGCTCCTCGCCCTGACTCGGTTCGCGACCACGACCGGGGTCGAGAAGCTGCGCTCGCTGAAGGACTATGTCGCAGACCTGAAGCCCAATCAGACGGAAATCTACTATCTGGTCGGCGAGAGCATGGACCGTCTGAAGTCGAACCCGAAGCTGGAGGCAGCCCGCGCCCGCGGCATTGAGGTTCTGCTCCTGACCGATCCGATCGACGCTTTCTGGACGACCTTGCCTCAGGAGTTCGATGGCAAACCCTTGAAGTCGCTGAGCCAGGGGGATGTCGATTTCGGCCTCGTGCCGCTCGCGGACAAGACGGACGACAAGACCGACGAGAAGGTGGATTCCGCCGGCGATGAAGCCATCCTGAACGCGGTGAAGGAAGCGCTGGGCGATAAGGTCGCCGACGTGCGGCCCTCGCAGCGCCTGACCGAAAGCGCGTCCTGCCTCGTGGCCGGCGAGCAGGGTCGCGATCGCGAACTGGAGCGCCTGCTGGCACGCCAGAACCGCGGCGGCAACGCCAAGCCGATCCTCGAACTCAATATGAAGCACGCGCTGGTGCGCCTGCTGGGGGCCGCCAGGACCGCCGGACAGGAGCAGGATGTGGGCGACCTGGCGAGCCTGCTGCTCGATCAGGCCCACATCCTCGATGGCGAGATCCCGTCGGACCCGGCTGCCTTCACCCGACGGCTGAACGCCTTCGTGGTGCGCAGCCTCGAGACAAAGGGATAGCCATCAGGCTACGCGGCCGCCGCTGCGCCAATAACGATAGAGGGCGGCCTCGTCGCCCTTGAACAGGTTGCGGTCGCAATGGGAGATGCCGGGAATGGCGCGCGGCACCGTGCCATAGGCTGCGTCGGCCGCGGTCTCGTCGGCGACATACTGCCAGAGGCGCCAGCCCTTGTTGGCCCAGGCGTAAGGTACTTCCGGCTGCTCACGATAATCGGCCACCCACAGGTCGCAACGCGCCAGCACAGAGTTGGGCGATACGGGCTGGCCCAGGCTGAGGCGGTGCTTACCGAACCGTTCGCCGTTGGCCCACTTCGGGTGGGTATAGAGCAGCGGAAGCCGCCCCGTCTTCTGGTAGACCACCTGCACGAAGGCCTCGGCCTGGGCGATCTGCATCGTATTGCGGGGGTTGCGCTCGTTCGGTTCGAGATCGAGCGCCAGCAGGGTATGAGGGCCCGGCCGCGCGATGGCGAGAAAAGCCATCGCCTGATCGGATCCGGAATATTGTCTGGTTCCGAAGTGATAGGCACCCCACATCAACCCGGACTGCTCGGCCTGGTTTCGCCGCGACGAATAGGAGGGATCGATCCAGTCGCCGCCCTCGGTGCATTTGTGGATGACGCCGAGCATGCCACTACGACGCACGGCGCGGAAATCGCTGACCGTAACGTTGTTGCTGATGTCGATTACGGCATCGAGTCCCTCGACAGCGGGACGATAACCCTCACCGGAACCGGGGGCCGGCATGTACGCGGACGCCGGCGCTGGACGTTGGCCACAACCAACAAGGGCGGGCGCCGACAAGCCGGCCAGACCGCCCAGCATCAATCTACGAGATATCATTCAGGCAACATTCCCACCGAACGAAGTCGCCTTCCTATTTATCACGCATGCCCATCGATTGCGAAAGAATGCTGTCGCAGCGAAGCAATTTACCGCGAGCGAGTCGGATCCTCCGAAACCTGCACCAGCAGCTTGCCGAAGTTCTTGCCCTTGAGCAGGCCCATGAAGGCTTGCGGGGCATTCTCGATGCCTTTCACGATGTCCTCGCGATACTTGATCTTCCCAGCCTTCACCGCCGCCGGCACTTCCTTCCAGAAGCCCTCCATCTTGTCGAAGTGATCCGAGACGATGAAACCCGTCACCGTGGCGCGCTTGATCAGCAGCAGGCGCCAGTCGGGACCTGGATTCATCTGCATCTCGTTGTATTGCGAGATCAGACCGCAGAGAGGGACGCGCGCGAAGTCGTTGAGCTGCGGCACGACGGCTGCCTGCACCGCGCCGCCGACATTCTCGAAATAGACGTCGATCCCCTTGGGGGCGGCGGCGCGCAGCTCCTTGTAGAGGTTGGCCCCTGCCGCGCGATAATCGACGCAGGCATCGAAGCCCAGTTCGTTCACGACGTAGTCGCACTTGTCCTTGCCGCCGGCGATGCCGACCGCGCGGCAGCCCCGCAGCTTGGCGAGCTGGCCGACCACCGACCCAACGGCACCCGAGGCGGCGGAGACGACGACGGTCTCGCCCGCTTTGGGCTTGCCGATTTCCATCAGCCCCCACCACGCCGTCATGCCCGGCATGCCGAGCACGGAGAGCGCCGTCGAAAGCGGCGCCATGGCAGGATCGAGCTTCATGACGCCTGCGCCGTTGGAAACGGCGTAGCTCTGCCAGCCCGAGTACTCGACGACATAGTCGCCTTCCTTGAACTTCGGGTTCTTCGACTTCACGACCTGGCCCACCGTGCCGCCGACCATCGGATCGCCCAGGTTGACGTTGGCGGCATAGCCTTTCGCTTCGGCCATGCGGCCGCGCATGTAGGGGTCGAGCGACAGCCAGATCGTGCGCGAGAGATATTCGCCGTCCTTGGGTTCGGGGATCGGCGCCTCGTCGATGGCGAAATTGGCGTCGGTCGGTTCGCCCTGCGGGCGCGAGTTCAAGAGCACGCGGCGATTGCCGGCCATGGAATCCTCCTCATCTTTGCGGCAGGCTAGCACGCTGATCGAAACGGGAGAACGATGCGCGCCTTCCTCACCCTGCTCATTCTGCTATGGAGTGGCGTCGTGACTGCCCAGTCCCCCTCCGGCCCTGCGCTTACGGCCAACGAGCGCGCACTGATCGACGCCACGCAGCGTAACGATGTCGAGGCGGCGCGCCGCCTGATCGCTGCCGGCACCAGCGTCAACGCCCAGGACGAGAAGCGCGACAGCGCCTTCCTGTTGGCCGGCGCCGAGGGGCGGCTCGAAATCCTGAAGCTCACTTTGCAGGCCGGCGCCGACCTCAAGAGCACCAACCGCTATGGCGGCACGGCGCTGATCCCGGCCTGTCATCACGGCCATGTCGAGACCGTACGCGAGCTGTTGAAAACCGCCATCGACGTCAATCACGTGAACCGGCTGGGCTGGACCGCTCTGCTCGAGACGGTGATCCTGGGCGATGGCAGTGCGAAGTACATCGAGATCGCGCGGCTGCTCGTCGCTCACAAGGCCGACGTCAATCTGGCCGACAATCAAGGCGTGACGCCGCTCGGTCATGCCCGCCAGCGCGGACAGCGCGAGATCGCTGCAATTCTGGAGGCCGCTGGCGCCCGCTGAATGACTCACAAGCGTACCTATGTCTGTCTGCCCGGCGCCTGGATGGGTGCCTGGTCCTGGCAATTCGTCCTCGAACGGCTCACGACAGCCGGCCATGATGCACGCGCCCTGCCCTTTCGCGGCGTCGGCGAGCGCGCCGCCGAACTGGCGCCTGAACTCGACAACGATGTCTTCCTTGCCGACACGATTGCCACGCTGGAGCGCGAGGATTTGCGCGACATCGTGCTGGTCGGCCACAGTTTCGGCAGCCTGATCGCAGGCCTCGTCACCGATCGCATCCCCGAGCGCATTGCCCATCTCGTCATCGTGGACGGCGGCATCCCGCAGGACGGCCAGTCGATCTTCGGTCGCATCCCCAAGGAGATCGTGGCCAAGCGGCAGAAGCTGGTGAAGCAGGTGAATGGCACCGACGTGCTGCCCTTCGCGCCGGTCGGCAGCCTGATCATCGACGATCCCGACCTGGCGGCGTGGACGCACCGCCAGCTCACGCCGCATCCGTTGGCCTGCTATACTAAGCCGATCCGGCTCGCCCATCCTGCCGGTAACGGCCGGCCGATGACCTACATCGCCTGTACCAAGCCGCGTTATCCGGTATCGGCCGGCACGCACGAAAAGGTGCAGGCGATGCCGCACATCCGCTATCGCCCCATCGAGGCCGGACACAACTGCATCATCTCGGCGCCCGATCTGGTAGCGAACGAGTTGCTGGCCGTTCCCTAGAACGTTTCCTTGTAGGGTCGCAGGTCGATCTCGTGGCTCCAGGCGCTGCGTTGCTGTCGATGCAGATGCCAGTAGTTGTCGACAATGGCGTCGACCTTGAGCAGGCCATCCGGGCCGGCTTTTTCGGCGCGATCGGGCATGCGCGACAGGAGCCGGTCGCCCTCGATGCCGCCGTCGATGATCACGTGGGCGACATGGATGCCCTGCGGCCCGAACTCGCGCGCCATCGATTGAACCAACAGACGCAAGCCGCCCTTCGTGGCGTTGAACGCAGCAAAACGCGGCCGCCCGCGCATCGAGCCCGAAGCGCCGGTGAAGATCACCGTGCCGCGGCCGAGCGGCGCCAACCGACGCATTGCCTCTCTGCCGAACAGGAACCCTGCGAAACAGCCGACCCGCCAGGAATCCTCGAAATGCTGCGCTGTCATCTCGCGAAAATCGACGGCGGCGTTGTTGCCCATATTGAACACGAAGAGATCGGCGGGCGCACCGTCGGCATCGTCCGCCATGGCCTTGTCGAACAGCTTGACGACCTCGTCCTCCTTGGTGCCGTCGACCGTGACGGCCGTCGCCGTCCCGCCCGCCTGGCGAACCGCCTCGACAACCTTGTCGATCTTGGCGGTCGTCCGGCCGGCGACCAGGACGTGATAGCCCTCCTTTGCAAAACGCAGGCTGGCTGCGCCGCCGATGCCGCGTTCGGCGCCGACGCCCAGAATGAGGGCTTTAGGTTTCCTTGCCATCGAAGTTCCTCGTAGCGAATGATGTTCGATGGAACTTGCGGCCGACCCGGCGGCTTCGCTACGGTCCGCCCGCATGAAATTACCTCCATACCCCATGATCGAACCCAACCTGGGTACGCCGCTCGACGTGCACCGCGCGACCGTCCTGCCGGAATGGATCGACTGGAACGGCCACATGAACGTGGGCTTCTATGTCGTAGCCTTCGACAAGGCGACGGATACTCTGTGCCAGCAATTCGGCTGCGGCTGGGAATATACGCGCGACAAGCTTGGCATGACCTTCGTCCTCGAAGCGCACGTCACCTACGACCGGGAGGTCAAGGAAGGCGATCCGCTGCGGATCACGACGCAGATCCTCGACCACGACGCCAAGCGCATCCACTACTTCCACGAAATGCATCACGCGACCGAGGGGTACCTCGCCGCCACCAACGAGTTGATGTTGATGAACATCGACTACGAAACGCGGCGCTCCGCACCCTGGCCGGATTTCGCCATGGAGCGCATCGAGAAACTCGCCGCGGCGCATGCCGGCCTCCCCCGTCCGAAGCAGGCCGGCCGCCTCATCGGTATCAAGAAGAAGTAGTAGTCGCCTTCATGTTGCAATCCCTGCCTTACGAACTGCCCGAACTCGTCACGCGCGCCCCGCTCGACACCCACCGCTCGACTGTGATCCCCGAATGGGTCGACTGGAACGGCCATATGAACGTGGCGTTCTACGTCGCCGCCTTCGATCAGGCCTCCGGCGCCTTCATGCGCAACATGGGGCTGGGCCGACGCTACGTCGACGGCAAGCTCGGCATGACCTTCGTGCTTGAGACCCACGTCACCTACGATCGCGAACTGCGCGAGGGGGCGCCCTTGCACTTTGCGACTCAGCTCCTGGCGCGCGACGCCAAGAAGGTCCATCTCTTCCACGAGATGTATCATGCCGAACAGGACTATCTGGCGGCGACCAACGAGACGATCATAATGAACATCGACTATGCCACGCGGCGTTCGGCGCCGTGGCCGGCGCCGGTGGCCGAACGGCTCGACGTCATCTGGGAGACGCACAAGGCGCTGCCCAAGCCGGCCAAGTCCGGCCGCGTCATGAGTCTGGCTAAGAAGACTTAGCCAGTTTCTCCAGCGCCTCGCCGCTCAGCCGGTAGGGCAGCCAGTTGCGGATCCAGCGATAGCCCAGGCGCTCGTAGAAGCCGCGCGCCGGGTTCCAGTCGAGCACGTTGAGGTCGATGCGCTTGTAGCCGCGGGCCGTGCATTCCTGCGCCAGCCCTTGCATCAAAGCACGCGCCACGCCGCCGCGACGCTCCTCCGGCACGACCCAGATGTCCTCGATGAAGATGCCGCGGGCTGCCGTCCAGACGGAATAGTTGAAGGTATAGAGTGCGAAGCCCACGGGCTTGCCGCTGCGCTCCGCGATCAAGGCCGCGAACTGGGGATTCTCCCCGAAGCCATCGCGCGCCAGAGTCTGCGGCGTCGAGGCGACGGCATCGGGCTCGTCCTCGTAGGTCGCGAGATCGACCGAAAAACGGTGCAACGTACCCACATCGTCGACGGTGGCCGGCCGTACGACGATGTCCTTTATCTCATCCGGCAAGATAGCCTCCGTCGACGGGCAGGATCGCGCCGGTGATGTAGCTCGCCGCATCGGAACAAAGGAAGACGACAGGCCCCGCCAGTTCCTCCGGCTCCCCGACCCGGCGCATCGGCACGTGGGCGAGGAAAGAGGCCAGGCGCGCGGGATCGGCGCGGGTGACCTCGGTCATGGCTGTCGCGATGATGCCCGGCGCAAGGGCGTTCACCCGCACGCCGTCGGCCGCCAGCTCGGTCGCGAGGGCGCGCGTGAACTGGGCAAGCGCGCCCTTGGATACCGGATAGGCACCATTGCCGGCAGGCGCCACGAACGAATTGGTCGAGGCGATGTTCACGATGCAGCCCCTGGTGTGCTTGAGCTGTTCGATGAAGGCCATGGTGACGTTGAACGGCCCCTGGACGTTCACCTCCATGGTCCGCTCCCAGCGGTCATGCCCATCGGGAGCCACGAGGTTGCCGCGCAGGAAGATACCGGCATTGTTGACCAGGATGCCGATCGGGCCGACCAGCAGCGAAATGTCCTGGGCGAGCTTGCGGCACCCTTCGGCATCGGTAACGTCGAGCGCATGGCCGCGTGCATCGCCGCCCGCCTTCACGATACTGTCCGCAATCGCGCGAGCAGCCTCGAGATCGATGTCGGTGACGATCACCCTCGCCCCTACGGCGGCGAGGCCTCGCGCGATGGCGGCGCCGTTGCCGCGCCCCGCGCCGGTGACCAGGGCAAGTCGCCCCGTGAGCACGTCCTTCATGCGCCTTCTTCCTCCAGCGATTGGCGGGCGGCCGCCAGCGCTTCGCGGATGGCCGCCTCGTCACCGACGTGATTGGCAAGCAACAGGATCAACCGGGCATCGAAGGCGCGGCACTGTTCGTCGCTGAGGTCCTTATGGGCATCGACGATGGCGTTGTAGACATCGTCGGGCCGCGAGAGATTGAGCGAGCGCCGCAGGGCGCCCGTTACCACCGCAGAGGGAGCATCATCGGACATTCCGGCTCCTTCAACCATCGCCCGTCGCACGCCGGACGGCTGCATCGACGGCCACGGGATCATAGAGGCGCCAGCGGGCGGCGACATAACGGTCGGGACGGATGAGATAGCTGGTGCCCGGCCGGGCGTCGTAACGCTGGCGGGCCAGCCCATCGCCTGAAACGTTCAGCCCCCTTACCCCTGGCGGCAGACGCTCGAACGCAAAGCCGCGGTCGGTAAAGGTGAGCAGCGTGAAGTCCGGGCCGACCCGGTCGACCAGCCAGCCGTCGCCATCGCCCCCCATCGGAGCATCGACGATGGCATGGCCGGGCGCCGGACCGCGGCGCCAGTCCTGATCGACATCCGGCGTATCGAGGGCAGAGCCGGCATGGCCGGTCGGCACCGACAGCCGTCCGCTGTTGATCAGGGCACGGGCAAAGGGAAAGTCGCGTGCCAGCGCCAGGGCTGCGTCGCGGAAGGCGCGCGAGGCCGCGAACTTGGGCGTGATGAAGTCGGTGCTGCGCGTCGAGTTCAGAATGTTCTCGCGCGACGCCGCGCGCCGTTCGCTGCAATAGCTGTCGATCAGACAGGCAGGCGCGGCGTCTGCGAGGACGAGAGCGAGCTTCCAGGCGAGATTGTCGACGTCGGCGATGGCGCTATTGCCGCCGCGCGCCCCGAACGGCGACACGACATGCGCGGCATCGCCCGCGAAGATCACCCGACCGTGGACGAAGCGCTCCATCATCCGGCAGGTGAAGGTGTAGACACTGGTCCATTCGTGCTCCCAGCGCGCGTCGGGCCCGAACATCTGGCGCAGCCGCCGATCGACATTCTCGGGCTTCTTTTCTTCCTCGGCATCGGCGTCGCGGCCGAGCTGGAAATCCACGCGCAGGACGTCGTCGGCCTGGCGGTGAAGCAGCACCGAATTGGTCGGATGGAACGGCGGATAGAACCAGAAGCGCCGCTCCTTGGGCAACTCGCTCAACAAGCGGATATCGGCGATCAGGAACTGGTCGTGGAAAACCTCGCCGGGATACGGCAAGCCCAGCATGTGCCGCACCGGGCTGCGCACGCCGTCGCAGGCGACCAGCCAGTCCGCCTCCAGCTTGTAACGGCCCTCGGGCGTCTCGACCTCGACGGTGACGCCATCGCCGCGCGGCGCCACGCCGACCACCTTGTTGCGAAAGCGCAGATCGACGAGCGGCTCCGCCAGGCAGCGCTCGAAGAGATACTCCTCCACATAGTATTGCTGCAGGTTCACGAAAGCAGGGAACTTCTGTTCCGGCTCGGGCTGCAGGCTGAAGCGGTAGATCGGCTTGTCGCGGAGATAGACCTCGCCCTGCCCCCAGGTAATGCCCTTATCGACCATCCGCTGGGCGATGCCGAAACGGTCCCAGACCTCGAGGCTGTGCTTGGCCTGGCAGATCGAGCGGCTGCCGACACTCACCGTATCGTCCTCGTCGAGCACGACCGTAGGTATGCCGCGTTGCGCCAGCAACAGGGCAAGCGTAGGCCCGGCCATGCCGGCGCCCACGATCACGACCGGCCGGCGCGCCGTCTGACCGTCAAGCTCGGGCGGCCGACGATAGGGATACTGGCGGTAGGTGTAGGAGCTCAGCCGTCCTTCTCCAGCGCAGCCCACATCTCGACGTCGCGTTCAGCGGTCCAGATGCGCGGATGATCGAGGCCCTTGGCTTCATCGTAGGCACGCGACACGTCGAACGGCATGCAGTGCTCGAAGATCACCCAGTTGCCGTAGCGTGGATGCAGCGCCGACATCGCCTTGTCGTAAGCCTGCTTCAGCGACTCGCCCGCCACGGCGCTGGCCGAGACCGCCTTGTAGAGATCATTGAGAAAAGCCTGGGTACCGGCAATGCCTTCCTCGACGGCAGTTTCGCCGATCAGCGCATCGCCACGGCCCGGCACCAGCGCCTGGGGCCTGAGGTCACGCAGCTTCTGCAGCGTCTCGGGCCAGTCCTTGTAATGGGCGTCGCCGGCATAGGGCGTGGCGCCATATTCGACGAGGTCGCCGCTGAACAGCGTGCGCTCCTCGGGCAGCCAGACGATCGTGTCGCCCTTGGTGTGGCCGCGGCCGGCATGGATGATGTCGACCTGGAGCTTGCCCAGCCACAGCGTCATCCGGTCGTTGAAGGTGATCGTGGGCCAAGTAAGGCCGGGAATGGTTTCGGCCGCCTGGAACAGCCGCGGGAAGCGTTGCAGTTCGGACTTGTAGTCCTGGGCACCACGCTCGACGATCATGTCGCGTGTCGCCTCGCTGCAAATGATGTGCTCGGGATTGTAGCCGGCCGCCCCCAGAACACGCACCGCGTGGTAATGCGAGAGCACCACATACTTGATGGGCTTGTCGGTAACGGTGCGGATGCGCTGGATGACCTGTTCGGCCATTTTCGGCGTCGCCTGCGTGTCGATCACCATCACCGCGTCGTCGCCGACAACAATGCCGGTGTTGGGATCGCCCTCGGCGGTGAAGGCATACGCATGGTCGGACAGCCGGCTGAAGGTGATCTTCTTCTCCGCCATATCCGCCTGCGAGGCGAAGGCTCTGGCCATCGTCATCTCCCGTATGCTTGGTCGTTCATATGAACCTATGCAGCCGCCGTGCTCGAAGTCAAAGCACGGCTATGCACAGGCAGCGGCTCGATATCCGGTCAGTCCGAGCCGAACTTGTGATAGGCGGCGCGATCGCCGGTGCGCACGGTCACTTCGAAGGCGTCGCCGTCCCGCTCCATCCGCAACTTGACGGCGGTACCCGCCGGGCCGCTGCCCCAGAGTTTGCGGTAGAAATCGGCGATGTCATCCAGCACATCGTCGTTGAGGGCATGCAGGATATCGCCGCGCTGCAGGCCGGCGCGATCGGCCGGGCCGCCGTCGAAAATGCCACCGACCACGAGATGGCCCACATGCTCGAGCGTATAGAGGCCGAGCCACGGACGGGGCGGCGTCGACAGACGGCCGGTCGATACCAGCTCCTGAAAGATCGGCTTCAGCCGGTTGATCGGCACATACATGTTGCCGGGAAATGCCGGCGCGCCCGGCCCTAGTGCCTCCTGCACCAGGAGCGAGCCGACGCCCAGCAGTTCGCCTTCCGCGCCGATCAGCGCCGAGCCGCCCCACATCGGAAACGCCGGCACCGTGAAGATCGCGTTGTCGAGGAGGTATTCCCAATAGCCCGCGAACTCTCGACGGCCGGCAACCTTGATTTTGAGCGTCGACTTGGCGCCACCCAAGCCCGCGACATAGGCCTCGCTGCGCAGCGTCAGGGTGTCCGAGTCACCGAAACGCAGCGGCCTGTGCTGCATCGGGGCCTCCGTCCGCACCAGGGCAAAGCCGCTTTCATAGTCGTACCCCACGATGTGGGCCGGCAGCTCCCGTCCGTCGATATCGGTGATCGTCACCGTATCGGCCTCCATGACGAGGTAGCTGATGGTGACCACGAGGCCTTCGCCATCCAGCAGGATGCCATGACCTTCACGCTCCGTGCCCAATGTCTGGGCGGTCCGGCGACTGGCTGGAACGGTCGCCCTGACGCCCACAACCGCCGGCAATGCCGCCAGAACCGGAGGCGGCAGATTCGAGCCGCTGCTGCCCGGGGTCTGGGCAACGACGCCCTCCTGCCCGGAAGGTGGCCAATGACCAGCGCCGTTAGCGGAACCGTTCAGTCCTCGGGCCATCCGCGTACCTCCCGCACTCGACAAGCGCGTCCACAGTCTAAAGATAGGCGTCTGCCGTCCCGATTGCTATATGACGCTTCATGGCGCCCCCCGCCGATCCGTTTGAAATCACCGACGACCCCGTAGCGGCTGATCCCGTTCCGGCACGGCGCGCCCTTGCGTCCACGGCCCACCTCGACGGGCTGAACGAGGAGCAGCGCCAGGCCGTCACCCACACTGGCGGCCCCCTGTTGGTCCTGGCCGGCGCCGGCACCGGCAAAACCCGCGTGCTGACGACCCGGATTGCCCACCTGCTGATTACCGGCCAGACCCGGCCCTCGCAGGTGCTTGCTGTGACC
>JAIUOY010000016.1:0-12401 GCA_020160995.1 Pseudomonadota bacterium
CGCTCCAGTCGGCCGGCACCCCGGACGACGATATAAATGCCGGCGACGAGACACATGAAGGCGCCCGCCATCACCAGGAGGCCTGCAATGTCGGCCTGTTCCTGCTCCGAACGCAGCGCCGCAAGCTGGCTCGCCAGGAGAAGACGCTGGCCCTCGATGAAGGAATCGCCCAGCAGGCGCACCTGCCCCATCATCGCGCGGCCTGCGCCGGTCCGATCGAGCGCCAGTGCGGCCTCGCGGCCGTAGAGCTGGTAAGCACCGACCGTGGCGTTGAGCTGTTCGAGCTTCTCCCCCGCGAGTGTAGCGAACTCGCGGAACTGCCGTGTGGCATCGAGATTGCCGACCACGGACGCCTCGAGTTGCCGCAGGCCCGACTCGATGCGCACGCGCGCCCGCTCATATGGCTCCAGCCGGGTCGCATCGCCGGACAGCAGATAGCCGCGCTGGCCGATCTCGGCATCCTGCAGCGCGATCACCATGTCGCGCATCAACGCCATCGTCTCGTAATTACTGACCACGAGCCGCTGCTGTCGCGCGGCCGACTTGGAATGGGTGACGGCGAGCATGATCCCGCTCGCGATCAACACGGCGATCGTCAATCCGACGACGATGCCGATCGAGCGTGCGGATCTGAGAAGATTAGACATCCTCTCCCTCGTCGGCGCCAGGCGCCGGGAAGACGACGGCAATACGGCTGCCCCCACCCTCCTTGACCGAGATCGTGGCTTCGCCGCCAAGCTGCATGGCCAGCCCTCGGATCAACGTGAGACCGAAGCCGCCACGGCCGTCGGGGCCGAGGGTACCGGCATCGCGTCTCAGGCCATTGTCCTCGATCACCAGCTCCACCTGTCCGTCTTTCTCGATCGTCTCGATTCGCACTTCCGGCGACGCCACGCCCTCGAAATCGTGAGTGAGCGCGATGCTCACGGCCTCAGTCACGATGAGGCCGACGGGAATTGCCGTGTCGGGTCCCACCGCCATGATGGGCGCGCGGATATGGTAGCGCGGCGCCTGCCGTTCGGCACCCCGGCGACCCACCGAGATCTGACGCACCAGATCGCTGATGAACTGCTGAAAATCGACCAGTGACCAGCTCGAACGCTCGTAGAGATGCCGGTGCAGGATCGAAAGCGTGAGCACGCGATTTTGTGCGTCGCCGAAGAAGCGCCGGATTCGCGGCGACCTGATCTCGCCGGCCTGAAGGTTGAGCAGACTCGAAATCATCTGGAGGTTGTTTTTCACGCGATGGTGAATCTCGCGCAGCATATGGTCGCGCTGTTCGAGGCCGGCCCGCAATTCGGCTTCACGGCTGGCGATTGCCTCTGCCATGGCCGAAACACCCGCGCCAATCGAGGCCATTTCCGGCGACCAGGCATGAGGCGGTGCAAACTTGGCCTCTTCGCCCCGCGCCACCTTCTCGGCGAAGGTCTGGATATACCGCAGCGGCTGCACACACCAGCGATTGGCGCTCAACCAGACCACCAGCAATACGATGATCACGGCCAGTACAAACAGCCCGAAAGCCGCCCAGCCCTCGGTCAATCCCGTAATGCCGTCCGGGATCGGCACGGATGTCACCGCAAAGAGCGTGCTGCCGGTGATCGGCTGGACGCGAAACTGATAGAGAGAGCTATCCCGTCCGTACTCGGAAAAGTCCAACTGGCCGCCGGTAATCGATGCCGCAAGACGAGACGACATCGGCAGCCGGCGCATTGCCACCGGATCGCCGCCTATCGTTGCCCCATCACGGGCAACGACCGCTGCCCCGATCGAGCCTGACGATGGTGCGGCCGCAATGTCGCCGAGGGCCTTGAGCGTGATGCCGACCGCGCACATGCCGCGAAAGGCA
Organism: Pseudomonadota bacterium; assembly: GCA_020160995.1. Taxonomy (GTDB): domain Bacteria; phylum Pseudomonadota; class Alphaproteobacteria; order Reyranellales; family Reyranellaceae; genus Reyranella. The sequence goes on from JAIUOY010000016.1 coordinate 1,850, forward strand.
CCATCGCTCGCGATCGGCAATGCCACCGGAATGATCGTATTCGGTCCAAGGCGGCTTGCGACTTGTTCGCCCATCGCGAATTGGCCAGAAGAACGCACCTGCTGGAAGATATCGCGGTCGGCGAAGCTCATGCCCACTGCCGTGGGCTGACTGGCACAACGCGCGACACCCTGGTCGTCCGTCACCAGCATGACGGAATACTGCGACGGCGCCGTGCTAAGCACGCGCGTGAAGTAGGATTCACAACGGCTGACGTCGACAGGTTCGGGCTGGATGTTTGCGCTCTGGCGCACGACATCGGCCGTGCAGGCCGCGGAAAGCAAGCGCCGCGAGGCTTCGATCAATTCGCCATAGCGCGCTCCAACGAGGTCGGCTGCAGCGGTGAGCGATGCCTCCCGCAGGTCAGCTTTCGCTGCCTGCTCCCGCTCGGCCTGCCAGGCGGCAAGTCCGAGAATCGGCAGGAGCGTCAATGCTGCAATCGCGACCAGCGTCGACCGGAGTGACCATCGCGCCGGCATCTTCTCCGATCTCGCGGTCAGATCGATACGGTATCGAGCGCCTGCGCGATAGCCGCGCGAAGGAGATCGGGATCGAACGGCTTGGAGATCACGAACGCCGGCTCAACCTGCTTGCCGGTCAGCAGCCGCTCCGGGAAGCCAGTGACGAAAATCACCGGCACCGACATCGATTTCATGATTTGATTGACGGCGGAGATTCCGCTGTCGGAACCGCGAAGCTGAATATCGGCCAGCACCAGATGCGGCGAGTGCTTCGAGGCAAGGTCGATCGCTGCCTTCTCGGTGGCCGCAATACCCACGACCTCGTGTCCGGCGTTGCGTACGATGTCCGCCACATCGAGTGCGATGACGGCCTCGTCCTCGATCACCAGCACGCGCACCGAGGCCACGCGCTGCAGTTCCCGCCGCGCCTCCTCTAGGCTGCGTTCGGCCACGTCGACGGTTACGCCCAGAATGTGGGCTGCGTCGCTTACGGTGAATCCTTCGAGAACGGTGAGCAGCAGGACCTGGCGCTGCATCGGCGCCATGTCGGTCAACGATTCCTTCAGACGACCGCTGACGCTCTCACCGCCGCTGGCCGCCACTTCGATGTCGCCGAACGGCTGGCGCAATCGATGGAACAGGGCGAACACGCCCACTTTCGTATCCTCAGCCTCGGCAATGAGCTCGGGCTGCTGCACGGCAACCTCGGCGCAAAGACGGACCCATTCATCTCCTTGCTGCTGCGATCCGGTAACTGCCCGCGCATAGCGACGCAGAAACGGCAACGTCCTGGTGATCGCCTCGGACATTTTCTTGGTCGCTACCTGCCCTTCCGCCACAGCGCTCTCCCTCTCACTCAATAGCCTTAATCCCTGAGAAGCACCCGAGATCGGACGCTCACAGCGCGCCCGGCGCTCCATCCTACCAACCATCAGGCCTATGAACCATCAGGGTTGATGAAGCCGGACATGGCTGCGCCTCCCAAGGCCCTTGTTTCCCTGGGAGGCGTCAAACCTTCTATTCAAACAACGTCAAATGCAATGACAGGTTCCGAACCTTTCCGGTCACATGCGCCCGATCCAGCTCTGCACCTGTTTCTCGGCTTCATCCTTGGCGACGCCATAGCGCTCCTGGATGCGGCCGACCAGCTGCTCCTGCTTGCCGTCGATCACCTTGATATCGTCGTCGGTCAGTTTGCCCCACTGTTCCTTGACCTTGCCGGTGACCTGCTTCCAATTGCCTTCAATGCGATCCCAGTTCATGGCTAACTCCCTCTTTGGTTGGACAATGTCTCGATCTGCATCTGGCAACGCCTGCCATCGGGACGCGGTTGCCACCTTCGATTTTCTCTTTCGTTCAGCCTTGGGCTCCCCACATTGACAATGATGAAAGAAGACATCGTCGCCCTTCTTCCCGATCTTCGTGCTTTCGCACGGTTCATGTGCCGAGAGCGCGAGGCGGCAGACGATCTTGTGCAGAACACCATCCTCGCAGCCCTCGACAAGCACGAGCAGTTCACGCCAGGCACCAATCTCAAGGGCTGGTTGTTCACCATCATGCGCAATCGCTTCTATTCGGACCTGCGCACGCAGCGGCGGCGGCCGCAGACAATCGACGACGAGGTGGCCGCGCCGCTTCCCGCCGTCGACAATCCGGAAGCGACGCTCGCTCTAAAGGAGCTTTCGATAGAATTGTGGAAGCTCAGTCCCCAGTCGCGTGAAGCCTTGGTGCTCGTGGGCGCAGGTGGTTTTTCTTATGAGGAAGCAGCCAGCCTGTGTGGTTGTTCAGTCGGCACGCTCAAGGCGCGAGTATCGCGGGCGCGCAAGTATCTCTCGGAAAAACTACAATAAATATTCACAAATTTATCCAGCAATATCAAATACTTAGAAAATAAAATCCCCCGTGCCTGTAACCAAAAGCAAGCTCAGTCATTTGTTCGAGGTAGGACGCAATTACCGAGGAGAGAGAACAATGACGGCGCAGATTCAGCAGGACCAGACCGTTCTCGACTTTCACGAGCAACTGAAGACCGTCCTGCCACGCCTGCGGATCTATGCTCTCTCGCTGACGCGCGATCGCGATGCGGCCGACGATCTCGTGCACGATACAGTCGTCAAGGCGCTGACCGGCCGTCACAGTTTCCAGCCCGGCACCAACCTGGCCGCTTGGCTGTTCCGCATCCAGCGCAACGAATTCATTTCCGGCCTGCGCCGTCGCCGCCCGACGGTGCCAGTGGACACTGCGATTGCCGAATCGCTTTCCCATCCAGCTCATCAGGACAGCGGGTTGATCATGCGTGAATTCATGAACGCGTTCGGCAAGCTTGCTTCGGCGCAGCGCGAGGCATTGCTGCTCGCCGTGCTGGAGGGTCTGCCTTACGAGACGATCGCCGAACATACGGGTGTCTCGGTCGGCACCGTGAAGAGCCGTATTTCCCGCGCACGCGATACTCTCGAGCGGCTCCTTCTGGAAGGCGACACGCGCCAGCCGGCAGAGGAAGTCCGTGGTGGCGCCGTGCAGAACGGCGAAGGGCCGCGGGTAACGACGCGTTAACGGCGCCCCTTTTCAAACACCTCAGTTGAGTGTGAAATGGCCATGGGCGATTTCAGGGGGAGAGTGGCATGGGTCGAGCAGGGTCCCGCGGAGTCTTCTGCCTCCGGGGAGCATGTAATGGCCGATGACACCAGCAAGGCGGGCGGCGGGCGCCCGCCTTCGGATCGTCCCGCCCCCAAGACAGGCGAGCGTCCCTTCGACATGTGGCTGCAGAAGCAGCTGCATGCGATGTACGACGAGATCACGAACGAGCCTTTGCCCGACGATCTGCTCAATCTGATCGACAAGGATGCTGCCCGAGAGAAGCAGAACGGCGCGTCCGACAACCCGTCTGCCGGGAAGAAGTAATCTACGGGAACTTGGCTCGTCAAAACTCCGTTGCTGTGTGAACAGAAAACGGAGGCAAGGATGATCAGCGCCGAAGACAAGAAGAAAGCCCTGTCTAATCCCAGCAGCGTATTCCGGCATCCTGCCGATGTCGTGGACAGCCGCGATCTCGACGTGGTCGAGAAGACAAAGATTCTGAAACAATGGGAACTCGATGCCCGCCTTCTCCAGGTGGCCAGCGAGGAAGGCATGAACGAAGGCGAGCACAGCTTGTTCGCCGACGTGAAGAAGGCGCAGCAACGCCTTCATGCGCCGCCGCTCGAAGAAGATGGCGCGCCGACCAAGGTCGGGCCCTGACATCATCGGAACGTTCGACGAGAAAAATGGCGGCGGTCTTGCGACCGCCGCCACCCTTGTCCGCTGCCCGTCGGTCAGCCCGGCCGTCGAGCCACGAACTCGTCTCGTTGGTCGAAGTCAACGGCTTGAACCGCCTTCGGTTGCGCTGTTTCCGGTCCGAGAGGTTCGCTATACAGACCGATACGAACCGGGGAGAGCCATGAAACTGTTCGATCTTTCGGGCCGAGTGGCGATCGTCACCGGCGGCAATGGCGGCATTGGCCTCGGCATGGCGAAGGGCATGGCAGCAGCCGGTGCCGCCGTGGTGGTGGCCGGACGCGACGCCGCCAAGAACGCCGCCGCCGTCAAAGAACTTCAGGCTTTAAGCGGCAAGGCGAGCGCCATTGCGGTCGACGTGCTGAAGGAAGAATCATGCCGCGCCTTGATCGCCGACACCGTCAAGCAACAGGGGCGGCTCGACATCCTGGTCAACAATGCCGGCATCAACATCCGCAAGCAGCCGCAGGAATACACTTTGGCGGAATGGCACCAGGTGATGGACAGCAACCTGACCAGCGCGTTTCTGTGCAGCCATGCCGCCTATCCGGAAATGAAGAAGGTTGGCGCCGGCAAGATGATCAACATCGGCTCCATGATGTCGATCTTCGGCGCCTCCTTCACGACGGCCTATGCGGCGAGCAAGGGCGGCATCGTTCAGATGACGAAGGCGATGGCGACCGCGTGGGCCAGGGACAATATCCAGGTCAACGCCATCCTGCCGGGATGGATTGATACGGCGCTGACCCAGCGTGCGCGACACGACGTGCCGGCGCTGCACGATTCTGTGCTGAAGCGCACGCCGGCCGGTCGTTGGGGGACGCCCGACGACTTCGCAGGCATTGCCGTTTTTCTTGCAAGCCAGGCGTCGGACTATGTCACCGGCGCCGCCATCACCGTTGATGGCGGATACTCGGTACAGGGATAGACCGTCCTAGGGCGAAACGATCCGGCACTGGGCACGATCGACGAACAGGTCGGTCTTGGGCCCGTAGATCAGGAGACCGGCGCGAACGCCGGCTCCGAGCGCCGGAACGAGCACGCGGGTTTCTTCGACCGTCTTGCCCGCGTTGCTGAACCGGCAGTCGATCATCGGCACCATCGTGCCATTGGCGTTGTTATCTACGTAAAGCACGACCTGCCAACGTTTGCCGGCAACAGCACTCAGGCTGGCATTGTCGAGCGACACGAGCGGTACATTGGGTCCCGCCGAGGGTTGAGACCAGCCGAGCCGCACGGCCGTCGGCCGCTGGATCACGACGCCGTCGATTCGCGTCGCCTGCGCCAGAGGATCGAAGGCGAGATCGGCCGCGGTCGGCTTGCCGATCGGATTCGTGCCGACATTGTTCTGGTTCCAAACCTGGCCGGTCTTGGGATCGCGGAATTGCGGGACGGCTTGCGTCACCGACGTTTCGACGACGCTGCGCGGTACCCGGGTTGGCGCCTGCGCCGGTGTCTGGGCAATCGTCGCTGTCGCCGTCATCGCGCCAAGCAGACCCAACAGAACGCGCTTCGCTGCAATCGAGGCCATAGGCATGGTCAATCTCTCCCCTCCGCTGCCCTTAGCCTAGACGCCTCCCCCCGATCGAGGAAAGAAGTTTGGATTACTTGAGCGCACAAGCCAGCGCAGCGGCGACCCACAGGCCGCCGGCCGCGATGGCAGGACCGTAGGGCAATCTGCTCTGAAGTCGGCCGCGCGCCGTCGACCCGTCGACATTGGCAACCGGCCCGATCTGCACGCCGGCCAGCACGACGATTCCCAGAACACCGCCAACGACGCCAACGACGAGCAGGAAATCCAGCATCAGGGCTGGGCCGGCGAACAGGGCCACGGCGGCGGCCAGCTTGACGTCGCCCCCGCCGATCATTCCGACGGCAAAGCCCGCAGCGGCAACGAGGAAGAGCATTGCTGCGCACCCGATGGACAGCGCGATCCTTTCCACCGTCAATGTCCCTGCAGCCAGACCGAGAATCGACCAGCCCCCGAAGATGACGACGATGGCCAGCGGCAGGCTATTGGAGATGTTCAGGGTGCGCAGATCCTGCCACGCTGCCACAACGAGCAGAACGGCGAGGACGATCAGGCATCCGGTCTGGAAAAGCGCGAGGAATGGCATCCGCCACCTGCGCCGGGGAAGGCTAATTCAGCGGACCCACTGCGTTGAGCACGTTGGTCACCTTGCCGGTGACGGAACGCATGGAGGCAATGGCTGCGACAGCGATGATCGAGGTGATCAGCGTGAGCTCGACCGCCGTTGCGCCCTGGGTGCTCTTCATCAAGCGACGGAAGATCGACAGCATATCTGCCCCCACGCAATTCAGCGAGGCGGGCCAGCCTCGCCTCTCTATATGAATTGTGAATCAACTTAGCTACCGTACTTAAAGTAATTCATCAGGTCAATTCAAATAAGCCGTAAAATCGCCGTTATTTACAACCTTTTGATATTAAACAACTATACTGAGAGACTTCTCTAGAGATAGTGGGTACGCTTTGTGGCCGACACAATGGCTACAAACCGGATTCTGATTCTGACTTCCAGGTTGCCACCAGCCGCCCGGCGGCTGTCCAGATGCACAAGGCCGCAAGGCCACCAGCCAGCCGGAGGAAGGACGCAGGAAAGAGGCAGAATGCTCGCCCCGCCGCGCTGCCATCACCGCCCGCCCCAGGAAAGGCGCGCAGGTACAGACGAAGGACGCCAGCAGCAGCGCTGCCCAGATCGCATTGCCGGCCTCTGCCAGCGCAAACCCCACCGGCACCGCGGCATAGAAAGCCATGTCGCAGACGATAGCGAGATAGCCGCCAAAGGCCGTCGGCGTCCCGTGCCGGGCCACGGCGCCGTCGAGGCCATCCAGCAGCCGATTGGCCAGGATCGCAGCGAGAGCGGCCCCGTAGAGCCCGTAGGCCAATCCAACGCCGCAAAGCAGGGTCGAGCATGCCGCCCGACGACGGCGTCAGTCCTGGGGGTCCACCGCCCGCAACGGGACCACCTCGCCGGGCGCCGCAGCGGCCTGACGGTCGGCCATCGCTTGCCGGCGATAGGCCATCCAGCTGAAGGGTATGAGGGCCATGTAGCCTAGCCCCAGCAACGACAGGCCGATCCAGGGCGAACTCGCAATCACGGTCATCACCAGCGCCGCGCTCAGCAGGGCCGGCAACACGAGGTGACGCGGCACCCTGCCCTTCTTGAACGAGAAGGTCGGCAGCCGGCTCACCATCAAGCCGCCGACCGCAACGAGCACGATGCCGACGACCAGCGCATGGCGTGGCCAGGCGGCCTCGATCTCGAAGCTCACCATCAGCGGCATCAGGGCCAGCAGAGCCCCCGCCGGGGCGGGTACGCCGGTGAAGAACGACCCCGTCCACGCCGGTGGCGGCGTATCGGAGACGAGCGCGGTGTTGAACCGGGCGAGCCGCAGCGCCGAGCAGATCGGGAACATCAGGACCACGATCCAGCCCAGCGACCCTGCTTCCCGCAGCGAGCCGAGGTAGAGAACGAGGGCCGGCGCCACGCCGAAGCACAGGAAATCGGAAAGCGAATCAAGCTCGGCACCGAAGCGGCTGGTAACGCCCAGCCGCCGCGCCACGCGCCCATCCAGCGCGTCGAATATCGCGGCGACGATGATCGCAATCACGGCGAGCCGCATCTCGCCCTGCAGCCCGAAGCGAATGGCCGTCAGCCCCGAACACAGCGCTGCCAATGTCAGCACGTTCGGGATCAGGCGATTGATCGAAAAGCCGCGCAACCGGCCTCGGCGCGAGCGCAGATCGTCGTCCATGAGGACTCCCTAGAACTCGATGGCGGTACGCGGTTCCGTCCTGCCGGGGTCGAGTTCAGCCATGACGGTCTCTCCGCCGATCATGCGCTGGCCCGCCGAGACCAGCAAACGCGCACCTGGCGGCAGATAAAGGTCTGTACGACTACCAAAGCGGATATGGCCGAAACGTTCCCCGGCTGCGACCGCCTGTCCCGGCTTGACGTAGCAGACGATGCGGCGGGCAACCCAGCCCGCGATCTGCACGCAGCCGATGATGCGGCCGTCGGCTCGGCGCAACGCCAGCGCCATGCGCTCGTTCTCCTCGCTCGCCTTGTCGGCATTGGCGTTGAGGAACTTGCCCGGCCGATAGGCCACGACGTCGACCGTGGCCGCACAGGGCGCACGATTGATGTGCACGTCGAACACCGACAGGAAAATGGAGACGCGGGTCAGCGGCTGATCGCCGAGACCCAATTCCGCCGGCGGGACGGCTTGCACCACCATCTGCACTAGACCGTCGGCTGGCGCGATCAACAGCCCGTCTTCCTGCGGCACGCCACGCGGCGGATCGCGGAAGAAGTAGATCGACCACAGGGTCAGCACGAACAGCGGCCAGAACAGCCACGCTGCGCCTGTCAGGGCCGCGAGGAAGGTAGCGCCGGCAAAGAGGGCAATGAAGCGCCAACCGTCGTCGATGATCGGCACCAGAAAATTAGCCAGCATGATATAAAGAGCTCGCTTTGGGCCCAGGCTCGTTAGTTGACCTTGGGCAGGGTGAGGACCTGTCCCGGATATATCAGATCGGGATCGCGAATCTGCTCTTTGTTCGCGCCGAAGATGATCGTGTGCTGCCATCCGGCGCCGTAGTGGGCCCGGGCGATGTTCCAGAGATTGTCGCCCCGCACCACGTGCAGGCGCCGCGAATCGGTATCGGATGCCGGCGTGATCGTCAGTTTCTCGAAGGGCAGCTCCAGCCGCGCTACCGGCTTGCCGTCCTTGGCGATGCGATCGAGGCGCAGCTTGTACTTGCCCTGCTCCAGCGGATCGATCGGCTTCAGGCGCCAGCGACCATCCGTTCCCGTCGTCCCCTCCGCCACCATGCGGTCGTTGATGTAGGCGCGAACGACCGTCCCCGGGTTGGCCTGGCCGGTGATGGTGACGTGTCCGCGGTCGTCGTAGTCGAGCGTCGAAAGCGCGAGATCCGCCGATCTCGGAACGCCGGCCGGCGACGGTGGCTGGACCAGGGTCGCGGCGCCCGCACGCGGCGAGATCATCACCAGCGTGTCTTCGCGCGGCTTGTCGGACGCGCCCGGCTGCTCCGGTACGACGGCAACCACGGCCTGATCGGACGTGAGGGGGGCACGCCCTTCGATGTGCTGAACGACGCGCAGCTCATGCTGTCCCACCGCCAGCGGCGGATCCTGCACGATAACGACCCACTCTCCCCGCGCGTCGGCCTCCGCTTTGGCGATTTCCTTGCCGCCATCCAAAAGCACGATCTTGGCGCCGGGCGCCGCACGGCCGGCAACGACCGCCCGACCGTCCGGCCCGATGCGGGCGATGTCGAAGCTCGGTGCCGTCGTGGCCGCAGTATCCGCGGGCGGCGTGCTCGAAGCCGGCGGCGTGGCCGGAGCCGCCGCCTGCGGCGCCGATGCGGGCTTGGCTGACTGATCTATGGCGGCTTGCTCCCGGAGCTTACCGCGCCATGCGACACCCAACGCAATCGCAATGACGATCGCGCCGATCGCAACCAGCCCGAAAACAGTGCGTGACATCGCCCTCCCAACGGTGCGACGACCATCCCCATTGGTGTCGCGACCATCCTTCGTGAAATGATACCATGTCATCCTGAGCCGTGAAGGCACCCGTTCGTCTCAAAAGAAGCAGCTTTCGTGCCCGAGTCCAGCCCCCCCGTCCCCAATCCCAAGTCCCTGTGCGTCTTCTGTGGCGCCCGTTTCGGAACCGATCCCGCCAGCCGGACAACCGCCGTGGCCCTGGGACAAATGCTGGCCAATCAAGGCGTTACGCTGGTTTACGGCGGTGGCGGCGTCGGCCTGATGGGCTTGGTAGCCAACGCCGCTCTCGATAGCGGCGGCAAGGTCATCGGCATTATCCCCCGTTTCCTGCTGGAGCGCGAGGCGGGCCACCCGGCCCTGACCGAGACGGCGGTTGTCGAAACGATGCACGAGCGCAAGCTCCAGATGTTCGAGCGGTCGGACGGATTCGTGGTGCTGCCCGGCGGGCTCGGCACCCTTGAGGAGCTGTTCGAGGTCCTGTCCTGGCGCACCCTCGGCCTGCACAGCAAGCCGATCGTGATCATCGATCAGGGAGGCTACTGGAAGCCGCTCGCTGCGCTGCTGCAGAACGTCGTGGAAGGCGGTTTCGCCGAACGAACCCACCTGGACCACGTCGCCTTCGTGAACGGCATCGACGAAGTGCTGCCGGCAATTGCAGCCATGCCGCGATCCGTCGGCCTGGCGAAGCGCCTGGATCGGGTCTGACACTTGCCCTGCGTCGGTGGGCCGCCACATTGTCGCGGCTCTTGATCGCCACCTTCGTCGTAGTTGCGGATTAGCCGGATGACTTGGTCGTCTCGTGCGACAACACGGCGACAACGCACGAAAAGGATAGGCCGAGCGCCCTGATAACGCCGCCATGGCGGAGATTGCCTTTGCTTCGCGGCGGTGCAAAAAGGACGGGCGAAAATCAGCAATATATCAACTCAGCCCATCCCAAAGCGGCGCACGGAGTGCAGGTATGTCAGATCTCGAAATCGTCTGGACAAAGGTCGATGAAGCCCCCGGGCTTGCGACGTTTTCCCTGCTGCCGATCGTCGAGGCGTTCGTCGCGACGGCCGGCGTGAAGATGAAGCTGAAGGACATTTCGCTGACCGGCCGCATCATCGCCAACTTTCCCGACAAGCTGAAGCCCGAGCAGAAGATCAACGACGAGCTGGCGGAACTCGGCAAGCTTGCGATGCGCCCCGAGGCCAACATCATCAAGCTGCCCAACATCTCCGCCTC
>JAIUOY010000168.1:0-7389 GCA_020160995.1 Pseudomonadota bacterium
CTCTACGCGGCCCATCGCGGCATCGAATCGATCACGCTCGACCGCGGTGCGGGGCACCTCAAGGACGAGCTGATGCCGAAGTATGCCGAGCTGGTCTATTTCGGCTTCTGGTATTCGCCCGAGCGCGAGATGCTGCAGGCCCTGATCGACAAGAGCCAGGAAAACGTCACCGGCACGGTGCGGGTCAAGCTCTACAAGGGCAACACCACGGTCGTCGGCCGCAAGTCGCCCAAGTCGCTCTACTCGATGCAGCACGTGACCTTCGAGGAAGACCAGGGTGCCTACGATCAGCGCGATGCCGAAGGGTTCATCAAGCTGAACGCACTGCGCCTCAGGCTGCGGGCCCTGGGCCAGGGCGGACCGAAGACCTGATCTTCGGACTTCCATACGTCCATTCGTCCTGCGATGTCGCCGCCTGGGTGACATCGATGGCAGCGTTCTGGCTGACTATCCGCCCTCTCCTCCGGCTGCCGAAAAACACCGGGCATGCCCGGTTTTCCGCCGTTCCGGACGAAATCTTGCTGTTTTTCGGTCGGACCGCGGCGGCGGCGAGTAATCCATTCTGTGAAATGAGGGGGGCGGCAACCCTGTGCGGCTCGCCAGCTTTGACACCAGGCGGTCCTTTTCTTGGGCTGGGCTCGCGCCGGCTAAACCGCTAAGCAAGCCGTTGCACGACGTTGTTTCTTACGGAGTCTCTGATGCCTTTCGATGACGGCGACCGTCCGGGACGGGGGCGCGGCACGAGCGAGCGGGCGATCAACCTGCCGCCGGCCGTACTCTGGCTGATCGGCATCAACGTCGCCGTCCAGCTGTTGCGCCAACTGCTGGGTGAACAGGCCGACCAGGAGATCATCCTGCGGTTCGGGCTGGTTCCCGCTGTCTATACGTCGGACCCGAACCACGATCTCCTTTCGCTCATCGCGGCGCCCATCACCTATCAGTTCCTGCATGGCGGCTGGATGCATCTCGGCATCAACATGCTGACCTTGGCGGCCTTCGGTGCGCCGGTCGAGCGGCTGCTGGGCGTGAAGCGGTTTGTCCTGTTCTACTTGGTGTGCGGTGTGGTGTCGGGCTTCGTGCACATCCTGGTCTATCCGGGCTCGCCCGATCCCGTGGTCGGCGCTTCGGGATCGATCAGCGGTGTCTTCGGCGCCGTGCTCATGTTGATGCGCTACGTCGGCAGCCTGACGTCGCTGTTGCCGGTTGCCGCCATCTGGATTGGTCTCAACGTCTTCTTCGGCCTGTTCGGCGGTGCGCCCGGAGCGGGGGGCGAGTCGATTGCCTGGGTTGCGCATATCGCTGGTTTCGTCTTTGGCCTCCTGGCCATCCGCTTCTTTGCACCTCGCCTAACGAACGGACCGACTTAGCCGGTTAACAAACCGGGCTATAGTCGGGGCATGGCCGAACAGGCGATTCCCTTGCGCCGCACGCTCCTCGCCAACGCGGTGGTGCTGGCCCCATCCTGGGGCGCGCTCGTCATTCTCTACGGCGTGGGCGAGCTCAATGGTCGCGCCACGCTGATTGCCATGGCGGGCATCGCCCTCCTCACCGGGCTGCTGGTGCAGCGCTATCTCGGCACGCTGGCGCGCTTTGCCCGCTTCGTCGGCGAACTCTCCGACGAGCGCGAGCCGGTCATGCCGCGGCTCTCGTTCGCGCCGGCCACCGAGGAACTGGCAACGGCGGCGGCGACCCTGGCGGTCGGCTGGCGCCGCCAACGCGCTTCGATCGACAATCTGGCGGCTTCCGCCCAGGCGATCGTCGACGGCCTGCCCGACCCGCTGATTTCGGTCGATCGCCAGCGCCGAATCGTGCGCACCAATCTCGCGGCTGCTTCGCTGCTCGGCGCTGTCGGCCCCGAACGCGATCTATCGACGGTGTTGCGCCAGCCGCAACTTCTTGCGGCCGTCGATGCCGTGCTCGAAACGGGCGCCGACGGCAACTTCTCCAGGGCCGACCAGAGCGCGGTGGAGCTGGCGCTGGCCGGGCCGCCCGAACTCGACCTCATCGCCCATCTGCGCCGCTTGCCGCGCGCCGCGGCTGACGGCTCGCTGGCGCTGATCGTGCTGCACGATACGACGGCGTTGCGCCGCGCCGAGCGCATGCGCGCCGATTTCGTGGCCAATGCCAGTCACGAGCTCAAGACGCCGATCGCGGGCCTCGCAGGCTTCATCGAAACCCTGCGCGGTCCGGCGCGCGACGATGCCACGGCGCGCGAGCGCTTCCTCGGCATCATGGCCGAGCAGGCCGACCGGATGCGCCGGCTGGTCGACGATCTCCTGATGCTGTCGCGCATCGAGCAGCACGAACATGCGCGGCCCGATGCCGCCGTCGATCTCGGCCGTGTCCTGCGTTCGGTGATAGACCTGCTTCAGCTCAAGGCTTCCTCGCGCAACGTGAAGATCGAACTCGACCTCGATCCAGCACTGCCGCCGGCCGTCGGCGATTTCGATGAACTCACGATCGTGTTTCAGAACCTGATCGACAACGCCGTGAAGTATGCACGGCCGGCCACGGCCGTACGGATTGTGGCGCGGCCGGTCGGCCCGGATCGGGTAGCTGTCGCCGTGAGCGACGAGGGGGACGGCATTCCCGCCACTCACTTGCCGCGTCTCACCGAGCGCTTCTATCGGGTCGATACCGCGCGCTCGCGCCAGCTCGGCGGAACGGGTCTCGGTCTGGCCATCGTGAAGCATGTGGTCAACCGCCATCGCGGCCGGCTCGACATCCAGAGCAGTCCCGGCAAAGGCTCGACGTTTACGGTGACTTTGCCCGCCGTGCGATAGCTCTTCTCCACCGATCGTCTTTTCTTTGTAACCGGACCGTAGCGCCATCGCAGCCTGCGGCCGCTACCCACCGACTGGGCAACGCCTTGGGCAGGTTGGGGGTACGGTGCTGCGACTGGAAGGGATTACCAAGAGCTTTGGCGGCAAGCATGCCGTCGACGGCGTGTCTCTCACCGTGCCCGTTGGTCAGCTTGTCGGCGTGATCGGCCGGTCCGGCGCCGGCAAGTCGACCTTGCTGCGCATGATCAATCGCCTGGGCGAGCCGACGTCCGGCCGCATCCTGTTCGGCGACACCGATATCACAGCCCTGCGTGGTCGCCCGCTGCGGGCCTGGCGGGCGCGATGCGCCATGATCTTCCAGCAGTTCAATCTTGCCGGCCGGCTCGATGTGCTGACCAACGTGTTGATGGGTCGCGCCTTTCATATGCCGCCTTCGCGCGCGCTTCTGAAGATGTGGACCGACGACGAGAAGGCGCAGGCGCTGTCGGCACTCGAGAGCCTCGACATGGCGCGGCTGGCCGGCCAGCGCGCCGAGACCCTGTCCGGTGGCCAGCAGCAGCGGGTCGCCATCGCCCGCGCGCTGGTCCAGGAACCCGACATCGTGCTGGCCGACGAGCCGATCGCCTCGCTCGATCCGCGCAACACGCAGGTGGTGATGGATGCGCTGCAGCACATCAACCGCCATCTCGGCATCACCGTGATCTGCAACCTCCACAGCCTCGATCTGGCGCGCAGCTATTGCGACCGGCTGGTCGGCATGTCGGGGGGGCGCGTGGTGTTCGACGGTGCTCCGGCTGCTCTCACCGATGCCACGGCTCGCGATCTCTACGGACTCGAGGCGGGCGACGTGGTCGGCCATGCCGCTCCTCCCCCGATGCTGCCGGCCGGCGTCCAGCCGGGCTTTGCCCTCGCGGGCTCCTGATCTCTCTCGCGTTTCTGCGTCTTTCCAAGGAGAACACTCATGCTCACCCGTCGTCTCGCGCTGGGCGCTGCCCTCGCCGCTGCTTCCTTTGCCGGTGCTGCCCACGCGCAAAGCTGGCGCAGCGCCTATCCCGAACTGGTGTTCGCCGTCATTCCGGCTGAGAACGCCTCGGGCGTCACCGAGCGCTATGGCCCGTTCATCGAGTATCTGTCGAAGGAACTCGGCACGAAGGTGACTCTTCGTATCGCCAACGACTATGCCGCGGTGATCGAAGGCCAGCGCAACGGCAGCATCCATCTCGCCGGCTATGGCCCCGCCTCCTACGCTCGCGCCGTCGTCACCGGCGTGAAGGTCGAGCCCTTCGTCACGACCGTGAACAACGACGGCACGATGGGCTATCACTCGGTCTTCTATGTGCGCGCCGACAGCCCCTACAGGACGATCGAAGACCTCAAGGGCAAGAACCTGGGCCTCGTCGACCCCAACTCGACCTCGGGCAACAACGTGCCGCGCTTCACCTTGAACAAGCTCAAGATCAACCCGGACACGTTCTTCGCCCGCGTCACCTACACCGGCAGCCACGAGAACGCGATCATTGCGCTCCAGCAGAAGACGGTCGATGCCGCCGCCAATTGGTGGAATGCGGAGAACGACTCGAACCTGACGCGCATGGTCTCCAAGGGCCTGGCCAAGCTGGACGACTACCGGATCATCTCGAAGTCGGACCTGATCCCCAACTCGCCCTTCGCCTACCTCGCGAGCCTGCCGCCCGATCTCAAGGCCGCCATCGTCAAGGCGTTCGACGAGGCGCCGACCAAGGCCAAGGCCGCCTTCGACAAGCTGTCCGACGGCAAGGACCGCGGCTTCGCCAAGGTCGACGCCAAGACCTATGAGCCGGTGGTCGAGCTGATCAAGTTCGTCGACCAGCTGCGCAAGCAGAAGAGCTGAACCAAGCGTTCGTCGTCCGGGGCGCATCGCTCGAGTGAGTACGCACGTCGTCCGGCTGCCCGAGGCGCAGCTCCAGCCCTTGCTGGCAGCCTACAATGCTTCGGTTCGCAGCCGTCGCCGGCACACGTTGCTGATCCTGGCGTGTGTCGTGGTGGCAATTCTGCTGTCCTCGGTCTCGGCCGAGGTTTCGCTCTCCAAGCTCGCGGCGAACATTCATCGCTTCCCGAGCTACATCGTACGGCTGTTCTTTCTCGAGAGTGGACAGCCGGTCTGGACCGACCTCGGCGAGTGGTTCTGGGGGCTGCCGCGCTGGCTGAGGCTGCTCGGCGAAACCCTGCTCATGGCCTATGTCGGCACCGTGCTGGGGGCGGGCGTGGCCTTTGTCCTGGCCTTTCTGGCTGCGGCCAACGTCGCGCCGTCGCGCTGGCTGCGCGTCGTCGTGCGCCGCTTCGGTGAGGTTTGCCGTACCGTGCCGACCCTGGTGCTGGCGCTGATCTTCGTCATTTCCTTCGGGCTCGGCCCGATGGCGGGCGTGCTGGCCGTCATCGTCCACACATTCGGCGTGCTCACCAAACTCTTTGCCGAGGTCATCGAGAATATCGACATGAAGCCGGTCGAGGGTGTGTCGTCGACCGGCTCGTCCTGGCATGTCGCCATGCGTTTCGGCGCGCTGCCGCAGGTCATGTCGAACTTCACCAGCTACACGCTGCTGCGGTTCGAGATCAACGTGCGCGAGGCGGCCGTCATGGGGTTCGTCGGCGCCGGCGGCATCGGCCAGGACCTCGTGGAGGCCATCCGCAAGTTCTACTACTCGGACGTCTCTGCCATTCTGGTGCTGATCCTGCTGACGGTAGCGGTGATCGACATGCTTACGTCCAAGGCCCGGCATCGCCTGATCGGTCTCGAAGGGAAGTCCTGATGTCGTCCCCGACGTCGCCCATGCGCCAGCGCTATCCCCAACATTTCCAGCGCTTCGACCGCAACCGTTTCACCATGGCAGCGATTGGCCTGGGCCTGTTCGCTCTGCTGATCTATGCCATGGGGCGTCTCGGCTTCTTCGATGGCACGCTGCTTTCCGGCCTGGGGCGGCTGTTCGAGATCGTGAGCCTCATGCTGCCGCCTGACCCAGGTTCGTGGGCTCACGTCAAAACCTACTCGATCTCGCTGTTGGAGACGGTGGCCATTGCCCTGCTCGGCACCTTGTCGGCGGCCGTGGTGGCTCTGCCGGTCGCCCTGCTGGCGGCGCGCAACGTGACGGCCCAACGTGTCGTGCGTTTCCTGTCGCGCCGCTCTCTCGATACGATCCGCAGCGTCGATATCCTTGTGTGGGCGCTGATCTGGATCAACGTCGTCGGCCTCGGACCCTTCGCCGGAGCGCTCGCCATCATGACCGCCGACATCGGCAGCTTCGGCAAGCTCTTCTCCGAGGCGATCGAGGCTGCGGACCGCAAGCCTGTCGAAGGCATCACCTCGACCGGCGGCAGTCATATCCTCGGCATTCGCTTCGGCATCCTGCCCGAAGTCTTTCCGGTGCTGATGAGCCAGATCCTCTACTACTTCGAATCCAACACGCGGTCGGCTTCGATCATCGGCATCGTCGGAGCGGGCGGCATCGGCCTGCATCTCGCCGAGGCGATTCGCACCCTCGAGCTGCAACAAACCTCCTTTATCGTCCTGATGATCCTGGTGGCTGTCGCTGCCATCGATTTCCTTTCGAGCAAGCTGCGCTTTGCCATGATCGGCCGGCGTGGAGGAGTAACCGTTTGACCGATCTGTCTTCCGATTCGGCCGATACGCCCCGATACGCCCTCTATTACGCGCCGCGAGCCGACGAACTGCTGGCCCGCGCTGCAACTCAATGGCTGGGCCGCAATGCCGAAACGGGCCAGAGCCGCGCTCTCGTTCCGGTGGCCGGCATCGCCTACGAGCGGCTGGCCGCCATCGTCGCCGATCCCCGGCTCTACGGATTTCACGGCACCCTGAAGGCCCCGATCGCACTCGCTGACGGCACCACGGAGCGCGACCTGCTCGACGCCGTTGGGCGCTTTGCCGTAGGCCAGCGGCCAATCACCGTGCCGACGATGGAGCTGGCCGAGCTATCGGGTTTCCTTGCTCTGGTTCCGGGCGCGCGCTGTACCGAGCTTCACGATCTTGCCGACCAATGCGTCGTCGAGTTCGACGAATTCCGCCGCCCGGCCGGCGAGGCCGAACTGGCGCGCCGCCGCCGCTCGGGCCTGTCGCAGCGCCAGGACGATCTACTGGTGCGCTGGGGTTATCCCTATGTGCTGGAGCACTGG
Source organism: Pseudomonadota bacterium (assembly GCA_020160995.1). Classification (GTDB taxonomy): domain Bacteria; phylum Pseudomonadota; class Alphaproteobacteria; order Reyranellales; family Reyranellaceae; genus Reyranella. Next base: position 6,951 of record JAIUOY010000168.1, read on the forward strand.
CGTTTTCATCTGACGCTGAGTGGCCGCCTGCCCGACGAGCGAGAGCGCCAGATGGTTCTCGCGGAGCTGCGCCATCGCTTTGGCGGTGAGATCGGCCGGCCGCTGGCGGTCCGTGATCTCTGCATCTTCCGCCAGTCTGGCGCCAGCCGGCCCTTCTCGATGCTGGCGCGCTTCAGGCTTGGCGGAGGGCGTCGCCTGAGTACGCAAGTGTGGCAAGCAGCGTGACGAAGCGGGTGGCCGCTTCGTCCAGAGGGCCATCGTTGACGATCGTCGTCAGCCGCGGATCGTCGATCCTGTAGGCGTCCGCGCGGTCGAGCCGGGTTGCTGCCTCAGTTGCAGTCTCGCGGCCCCGGACGGCCAGACGCTGCTCCAGGCGCTCCTGTGAGGCCGTGATCAGTACGGGGCGGGCCAACGAATCCAGGCCGCCGGCTTTCTGGAA
>JAIUOY010000169.1:0-14879 GCA_020160995.1 Pseudomonadota bacterium
GGGTGCTGGTGGCGTTGGGCAAGGGCGCGCACGACCAGATCCTGCGCGCGCTGACGGTGCGGCCGGCCGGCGCCTACCCCTTTGTCCATAACCGCCTGCACAAGCTGCCCACCGGCCTCCTGCTGGCCGACAGCTATCATTGCTCGCGTTACAACACGAACACCGGCCGCCTGACGACCGAGATGTTCCATCAGGTCTTCGAGGGCGTGCGCCGTTCGCTGGAGGCTTGAGCCTCGAACGATTCTCAGCCGAGGGCCGACTCGATCGCCGAAGTGATCTCGCTCGCCCCTGGCCGCACGCGGCTCGGCCAGGCGCCGAGCAGGCTGCCATCCTTGCCGATCAGGTACTTATGGAAGTTCCACTTGGGCGCCGCCCCCTCGCCTGCTTCCGTCGCGATCCACTGATAGAGGGCGTGGGCATCGGAACCGATCACCTTCTGCTTGGCCGTGAGCGGAAAGGTGACGCCGTACATCGATTCGCAGAACTTGGCGATCTCCGGCTCCGTACGCGGCTCCTGCGCGCCGAAGTCGTTCGACGGTACGCCCAGCACGACGAGCCCCCGCGGACCATAGGTGTCGTGCAGCTTCTGCAGATCGGTGTATTGCGGCGTAAACCCGCAATAAGAAGCGACGTTCACCAGCAGGACCGGATGCCCTGCCAGGCTCCTCATCTCGAGAGGCTTGCCGTCAATCGTGGTGAAGTTGAAATCATGGGCGGGCATGTCAGGGCTCCTCGTCGTAGCGTTGCTCCAGCCAGGGATCGCCGTAGTTGTGATAGCCGCGGACTTCCCAGAAGCCCGGCTTGTCGAACACCGAGAACTCGATGCGCTTGATCCACTTGGTGCTCTTCCAGAAATAGAGCTTGGGAATCACGACCCTGAGCGGGCCGCCATGTTCGCGGCTGATCGGTTCGCCGTTCCAGCTCCAAGCCAGCATCACGTCGTCGGCCGAGAAGTCGGCGAGCGGGACGTTGGTCTTGTAGGTGTCGTAGGAATGGAAAATGACATGCTCCGCCGACGCCTTCGGCTTCACCATCGCCAGCAGGTCGCGGGCGCTGACGCCTTCCCATCGATTGTCGTAGCGCGACCAGGCCGTGACGCAGTGGATGTCCGTGGTCAGTTGCGTCTTCGGCAGGTCGGTGAACTCGCCCCACTTCCAGGTCAGTGGGTTCTCGACTTCGCCATCGACGAACAATCGCCAGGCGTGCGTGGGAATCTCGGGCTGAATGCCGAGATCGAGCACCGGCCAGTTGTCGACCTTGCGCTGGCCCGGCGGCAGGCGCTGGGAGTGAGCCGCGGTCTTGCCCGTCAGCAGACGGCCGTCCTCGGCCCATTTCTGCTTGCTGTCGATCAGCTTGTTCTTGAGCTTACCGAACAGGGTGACGTCGTCGTCCGCCATGGAACTCCCTAGATGCTGCGGCCTGCCTTCTCCCAATATGGGGCGCGAAGCTTGCGCTTGAAGATCTTGCCGGAATCTTCGCGCGGCAGGGCCGCACTGAACTCTACCACCTTGGGCACCTTGTAGCGCGCCAGGTGCTGGCCAAGCCAGGCGCGGACCTGGCCGGCATCTAGGCCGGCCTCGGGCTGAGCCTCGACATAGGCGCAGATCTGCTCGCCGAACTCCTCGTCGGGGATGCCGAATACTGCGCAGTCGCGCACGCCCGGCATCTGGATCAGCGCGCCCTCGATCTCGGCAGGATAGATATTCACGCCGCCCGAGATGATCATGTCGCGCTTGCGATCGCACAGGAACAGGAAGCCGTCGGCATCCTGGTAGCCGACATCGCCCACGGTCACGAGATCGCCCAGGCCGACTTCTTTCCGTTTGGCGTCGTCGTTGTTGTAGGTGAACTCCGACAGGTTCGGCCCGCGGACATAGATCTCGCCGACCTCGCCCTGCTTCACGTCCTGTCCCTCTTCGTCGACGATGCGCAAAGTGCCGCCGGGCACCAGACGACCGACCGTACCGGGCTTGCGCAACGCATCCGCCGAGCCGTGCCACACCACGACGCCGGTCTCGGTGGCGCCGTAGTATTCGTTGATCACCGGCCCCCACCATTCGATCATCTGGCGCTTCACGGCCGGCGCGCAGGGCGCGGCGCCGTGAGTGATGAAGCGCAGCGAGGAGACGTCGTAACGCTGGCGCACGTCCTGCGGCAGGCGCAGCAAGCGGACGAACATGGTCGGCACGATGTGCATGTGGCTGACCCGATGCTTGTCGATCAGGCGCAGCATGTCCTCGGCCTCGAAGCGCGCCTGCAGGACGATGTGCAGACCAAGCCGCGCGCTCGCCATGGCGTAGGCGGCGGGTGCCGAGTGGTACATCGGCCCGTTCATCAGCGCGACCGCATCGGGATCGGGCTTGAGCCCCCAGAAGGTCGCGGCTTCCGCTGCCGATGCGGCCTGCTGTTCGGGCGTGCTCGGACGCCGACGCACACCCTTGGGACGACCCGTCGTGCCGGAGGTGTAGATCATGCTGCCGCGCGCCAGCTTCGGCGGGTCGGTGCGCGGCGGCGCTGCCGCGACGAAGTCCTGCCACAGCTCGGCCCCGGCCGGCGCCTTGGCCTTCTCCGGCGGCACATTGTAGGCCGCCGCGATCTCGGGCGGCGTCGGCACGACCAGCACCTTTACATTCGCAGGAACACCGGCCGCGATCTGGGCCAGCAGGTCGGCATGCACCACCAGCACCTCGGCGCCGCAGTCCTGCAGGATGTAGCCCGCCTCCTCCGGCGTGTAGTGCCAGTTGATCGGCACTGGATAGGCGCCGAGCTGGCTCGCGGCCATGTTGGCCTCGAAGGTCGGGAAGTCGTTGCGCAGCATCAGCGCCACGCTGCTGTCCTCGCCGACGCCCAGCGCCGCGAGGCCGCTTGCAGCGCGCGCCGCATTGGCTTGAATGTCGGCCCACGACCTGAAGCGATCGCCTGCCGTTACTCCTGGCGTCTTACCCGCAGTCATCGCGTTACTCCCGGATCACGTCGCCGATCAGCTTGTAGCTCGTGCCATCGAAACGCTGCAGCCGAAGCGTCTGATAGGGCAGATAGTCGTTGGGTCCGGTTTCGATCACGATACCGGGCAGAGTGAGCGGCGTGGTGTAGCCTTTGAGGCTCGTTGCCTGACGCATGAAGTTCTCGCGCGTCAGGAGGTCGCCGGACTGACGCAGCAGGTGCGCCAGGATGTAAGCGTAGGAATAGCCCGCGGACACGAAGGAATCGTCGGGATTGAGCTCGGGCGCCCACTTCTTCGCCCATGCGTAGTATTCCTTCATCCCCGGATCGTTTTCCCAGGTGGGATCGCCCGCGCTCTTGGAATTCGCCGCGGTGATGATCCCGGTCGCCGCCTCCGCACCGGCTGGCCTCAGCACGCCGGGAATGGAGGCCGAACCGACCGGCAGATAGATCTGCGGCTTCCATCCGAGTTCATGCGCCTTGCGGATCGCCTGGGTGGCATGCTTGCCGGTCGCCACGACGAAGAAAACATCGGCGTTGCTGGAACGCAGTTGGATGACCTGGGAGTCGACCGTCGGATCGGTGGTTTCGAAGGAGACCTCCGACACCACCATATCGGCCTTGTCGCCCAGCCCGTGTTTGAAGCCTTCGACATAGTCCTTGCCGAAATCGTCGTTCTGCCGCAGCAGCGCGATGCGGGCGTTGGGTGTGGTCTCGAGGATGTGGCGGGCATAGACCGTCCCTTCGGTCTGGTAGGCGATCATGCCCATCATCGTCCAAGGGTAGTTCTTCGGATCGTTCCACTGCGCCGCGCCGGACAGGATGAAGAACTGCGGCACCTTCCTCTGATTGAGATAGCGATGGGTCGTGCGGTTGGTCGCCGTGCCGATCGTGTTCACGATCGCGAACACCTTGTCGCGCTCGACGAGCTGCCGTGTCAGCTCCACGGTCTTGGGCGGACTGTAGCCGTCGTCGAGCGACAGCAGGGTGATCTTGCGGCCGTTCACGCCGCCTTGCGTCTCGTTGAGGTACTTGAAGTATGCGGTCTGCGCTTTGCCGATGCCGGACAGCACCGATGCGGGGCCGCTGTAGGGCATGGTCTGGCCGAGCTTGATCTCGGTGTCGGACACGCCGGGGTCGTACTTCTTCTCGGCAAATGCCGGCACCGTCATGAACTGCGCCACCGCGGCCAAAGCAATAGCGTTACGCACCGCCACTCTACGCATCATTTCTCTTTCCTTCCCTTCGCCTTGTTGGCCGGCACAGCAGCGTTGCGGGCGGCTGACGCGCCCTTCAGCATCACTGCGCCGATAAACTCGCTGATTTCCTTGTAGCCCGGGCCCGATCTCAGCATGCCTGACTGCTGCAGCATCACCACGCCATGGGTCGCGGCCCACATCGCCCAGCCGAACAGGCGCGGGTCGACCGCGAGCAATCCCGCCTTCGCCATCTCTTCCGACTGGCGGGTAATCAGCAGCATCGCCCGCTTCGTTGCTGGCCCCAGTTCCGGATGGTCGTCGTCGATCGGCTGCTCGATCTCGAACATGATGCGATAGCCGTGTGGGTTCGCTTCGGCGAAGCGCATGTAGGCTGCACCGACGCGACGCGCCCGCAAGGCCGCGTCGTCGGTCGACGCGGCGGCCTCCTCCAGCGCATCGGCAAAGGCTGCAAATGCCTGCGCCCGCACCGTCGCCAGGATGTCGGCCTTGTCCTTGAAATAGCGATATGGAGTCTTGGGGCTGCAGCCCAGCGCCTCGGCGAGTTGGCGCATCGTGACGCCTTCGTAGCCGAAGCGGGCAAACCGCTCGGTGGCGACACGACACAGCTCAGCACGGAAGTCCGCGATGTCCTTTTCGGTCAGATAACGCGGCACGGGGCACTTTCCATACACACCGTGTACGAAAAAGCGCGCCCATCGTCAAACAAACCCTGCTTCGTCAGGCGGTCTCGGCAAAGAGCTCGCGGCCGATCAGCATGCGGCGGATCTCGCTGGTGCCGGCGCCGATCTCGTAAAGCTTGGCGTCGCGCAACAGGCGTCCCGTCGGATAGTCGTTGATGTAACCGTTGCCGCCCAGGAGCTGAATGGCGTCGAGTGCCACCAGGGTCGCCTTCTCGGCGGCGTACAGAATGGCTCCCGCCGCGTCCTTGCGGGTCGTCTGGCCACGGTCGCAGGCTCGCGCTACGGAGTACACATAGGCCTTGCAGGCGTTCATGGTCGTGTACATGTCCGCGAGCTTGCCCTGCACGAGCTGGAAAGTGCCGATCGGCTGGCCGAACTGCTGACGCTCATGGACGTAGGGCAGCACGATATCCATCGCCGACTGCATGATGCCGAGTGGACCGGCCGCGAGCACGGCGCGCTCGTAGTCGAGGCCGCTCATCAGCACATTGACGCCCTTGCCGACGGCGCCCAGCACGTTTTCCTCGGGGATCTCGCAATCCTCGAAGACCAGTTCGCCGGTCGAGGAGCCGCGCATGCCCATCTTGTCGAGCTTCTGGGCGACCTTGAAGCCCTTGCGGTCGGTCTCGACGATGAAGGTGGTGATGCCGCGCGGCCCGGCGGCGGGATCGGTCTTGGCATAGACCACGATCACCTGCGCGTCGGGACTGTTGGTGATCCACATCTTGGTGCCATTCAGCACGTAGCGGTCGCCCTTCTTGTCGGCGCGCAGCTTCATGGAGACGACGTCGGAGCCCGCCCCCGTCTCGCTCATGGCGAGGCTCCCGACATGCTCGCCAGAAACGAGCTTCGGCAGGAACCGCCGCTTCTGCTCATCGCTGCCGTTGCGGCGGATCTGGTTGATGCAAAGGTTGGAGTGCGCGCCGTAGCTCAGGCCCACCGCCGCCGAGGCGCGGCTGAGTTCCTCGACCGCCAGGGCGTGTTCGAGATAGCCCAGCCCAGCTCCACCATATTCCTCTTCGACCGTGATGCCATGCAGGCCGAGTTCACCCATCTTGGGCCACAGCTCGCGCGGGAAGCGATCGGTCTTGTCAATCTCGGCGGCGATCGGCGCCACTTCGGCGGCCGCGAAGCGCTGGACCTGCTCGCGCAGCGCGTCGGCGGTCTCGCCCAGGCCGAAATCGAACGGCGGCATTGCGTTGGGAATCATGATGTCACGAGCCTGCTGTTGTTGGTCGTTTCAGTTCTTTTCGGCTTTCGGTTCGGTCTTCACGTAGATGCGGATCATCTTCCATTGGGCGTCCGACGGAATGAACTCCAGCTCGAAAGTGAGGCGTGACGGCTCCGTCGGGAAGTAACCCTTTACGATCAGCTTGCCGTCTCCATCCACCGCCGCCTTGGGCACATAGACCGGGGCCATGGCGGCGATGATGTCGAAGTCGATGTTCTTCTTGTTGAATTCGCTGAACGTCGCCTTGAGCTTTTCCGGCGTGAACTGGTCGCGGAACGGCTTGGCGGCCTTGGCGTGAAAGATGTCGTAATTGCCGCTGACGTTGGCGTCGTTGAAGGTGAGCAGCGTCGCCTTCACGAGCGCTTCGAGCGCCCGGTCGGGCGGCACCTTGTTCTGCGCCATCGCAGGAAGGGCGAACAGCAAGAGCGCAACCGCGCACAGAAAACGACTGAACGCCCGCATCGATGGCCTCCGAGGCTGGACGATAGCCCGCCCACGCTCCGAAGCGAAGCCGCACGGACGGCCTCACCCGTCAGCCCGCGCCACGCAAAGCCGCTGCAGCGGCGGCACGCGTCTCTTCGGTAAGCCAGGCGAAGTAACGCGGCTCGGCCTGGCCATGGCGTGCCGCGGCAATGCGCGTCAACGCAGGCGACCGCAACTCGCGCTTGATGGTGGCGAAAGCGTCCGGCGGCAGTGCTGCATCCTTGCGCGCCCGTGCGATCGCGCGCGCGAGCAAGGCCTCGGGCGTGACGCATTCGTCAAACACTTGCAGAGCCATCGCACCGGCAGCATCGAGCTCCTCGCCGAGCAGGACCATGCGGCGGGCGGCCGTGGGCGCAAGCTCGCTGCGCGCTACATCGAGGGCGGCCACGGGATAGCGCACGCCGACCTTCACTTCTGCAAAACTGGCCTTCAGCGGAACGTCGGCGACGATGCGCCAGTCGCCGCACAGCGCCACCACCATGCCGCCGGCGATGGCATGGCCGTTGATCGCCGTGACCAGCGGCTTGGGCCAGGCGTAGAGCGTGCCAAAGCCATCGTTCATCGCCGCGATCAGACGGTGCTGCGCGCCAGTATCGAGCGTCGGCAGCAGCTTGAGGTCGAGACCGGCCGAGAAGGCCCTGCCCTCGCCGGTCAGCACGGCCGCGCGAACGGCGCGGTCCGATGCCAGCCGGTCGAACAGCACGGCGATCTCTTCGAGCATTTCCGAGTCCATGGCGTTCATGGGCGGGCGGGCGAAGGTCACGACGGCAATGCCGCCGTCGTGGACGGTCGATTTGAGGTGAGACATGGCCCAACCATACGCTCGGCCACTGCATTGATAAAATCGATTGTCTCTCTTCACTGCATCGATATCGTCTATGTCCGATGAATCTGTCCTTCATCCGCTACTTTCTGGCCGTCGCCGAAACGGGGAGCTTCACCACGGCGGCCGAGCGTTGCCATGTCACCCAGCCCACTCTCTCGGCCGGGATCGCCCGGTTGGAAGAAGAGATCGGTGCCCGCCTGTTCGACCGCGGTCGGCGCGCTGTTCTTACGGAGGCAGGGCATCGTTTGGCGCCGCACGCCCGCGCCATGGTCGAGGCCTGGCAGCTCGCACGCGCCGAATCACGGTCGACGCGCCGGAGCCGGTTGCTGCGTGTCGCCATCGCCTCGACCCTTCCTGTCCCTGCAGCGCTTGCCTGGCTGGCGTCGGCCCAGCAGCGCGCTGGTTTCGAGGTCGAGGTCGCCGAGGGTACGGCCGACGCCGTTGCCGATCGCTGGCGGCGCGGCCGCTGCGACGTCGCCCTCTTCCCGGCGCGCAAGCCGATCGAGGCCACCAACGCCGTCTCGCTGTGGCGCGAACCCTATGTGTTAGGCGCGGCCACCGACCACCGCGTGGCGACACGCGACCGCTGGTCGGTCAAGGAATTGGCCGACACGCCTTTCGTGCTGCGCGCGGCCTGCGAGGCCCATGACGATGCCCAGCGCCTGTTCACCGCCGAAGGGGTGCGGCCGCGAGCCGTGCTCAGTTCCGCCGACGAGGAGCGCTGTGGCGCCGCCGTCGCTGTCGGGCTCGGCGTCAGCCTGATGCCACGCTCACTCCTGCGGCCGGGTCTGGTAACGGCGGAGATCCGCGAAGTGGCGCTCGAACGCCGCGTCGTGCTGGCGTGGCGCGCCGATGCAGACAACGAACTCGTGCAGATGCTGCGCGACTCCGCGCTCGCCCATCCCTGGCCCGGCCAGCGCAGCGGCAATGCCCGCTTGGCCTTCGCTCGATGACGGGGATCACCCTTCCAACGCGTCGCCCCGCAGGCGAGCAAACGCGCGGAAGTCGTGAAAGGCTCCTTTGAACCAGGCGTTCTCTCGCCTGACGCCTTCAAACTGAAAGCCGGCCTTTTCCAGCACGCGATCGGATGCGCCATTGCCGGGCAGCGTCCAAGCTTCCAGCCGATTGAGGTCGAAGGCGCCATGGCTGCAGGCAACGACGGCGCGCAGGGCCTCCGTCGCCACCCCTTGTCGCCAGTAGGTCGGATGCAGTTCGTAGCCGATACCGCCCCGCTTCCATTCCCTGTCGATCCAGTTAAGTCGGATCGAGCCCACGAGGTCAGACGTGCGCCGATCCTCGATGATCCAACAGCACCCGGTGTCCGCCGCGAATGTTCCAGACATCCTCTCGATCGTCTTAGCTATGTCATCGAGAGACGGCAGGTCGGGCCAATTGCTGTATCGGGTCGTATCGGCAATCGACATGAGCGCATGGAAAGGCGCCGCATCGTCCGGTCGGACGGCTCGCAGAGTGAGCCTGGCCGTCGTCAGGATGGGAAATGCAGGATCGATGGACGACAAGCGAGCCTCGGAGCGAACAGACGCGCACCTATAGCAGGAAGATCGTCGCCAGTCCGAGGAAGGTGAGGAAGCCGATCACGTCGGTCACCATCGTCAGGAAGACGGTCGAGGAAACGGCAGGATCGACGCCGAACTTCTGCAAGCCCAGCGGGATCAACGATCCGGCGAGCGCCGCCGCAAACAGATTGCAGATCATGGCCGCCGCGATGACGCCGCCCAACCGCCAGTCGCCGAACAACACGACGACACCGGCCGCCAGGAGGAAGGCGAACATCAGCCCGTTCATGCTGCCCACCGCCGCTTCCTTGGCGATGAAACGCAGGGCGTTGGCGGCCGTCAGCTCGCCCATGGCCAGCGCCCGGACGGTGACCGTCACCGTCTGGATGCCGGCATTGCCGCCCATCGAGGCGACGATCGGCATGAGGGCGGCCAGAACGACGATCTTCTCGATCGTGCCCTCGAACTGGGCGATCACGAACGAGGCCACGAGCGCTGTCGCGACGTTGACCAGCAGCCACGGCGCCCGCAGCCGGACGGTGCGCACGGGCGGCGCGTGCATGTCGTCGGTGCCGACGCCGCCCATCTTCAGCATGTCCTCCTCGGCTTCCTCGTCAATCACGTCGACCACGTCGTCGACCATGATCACGCCCAGCAGCCGGTTCCCGTCGTCGACGACGGGACAGGAAACCAGGTTCTGGTCGCGGAAGAGATGCGCCACCTCGGCCTGATCGGCCGTCACGGGCACGGAGGGAATGTCGGGGTCGGCGATATCGAGGATGCCGATTGGCCGCTTGGTGCGCAGCATGCGGCCGAGCGGCACCGAGCCCTGCAGCCGGCCGTCGGGATCGACGACAAAGATATCGTAGACGTCGTCGGGCAGATCGGTGGCTTCGCGGCAATAGTCGATCACCTGGCCGACCGTCCAACCATTCGGCACCTTGACCAGCGAGCGCTGCATGAGGCGCCCGGCTGTATCTTCCCGATAGGCCAGTGCCTGCTCGATTTCGGCACGATCCTCGGCCGGCAGTTCGGCCAGGACCTCCTGCCGCTCCGCCTCCGGCAGATCTTCGAGGATGGTCGCGGCATCGTCGGCTTCCAGCTCGCGCGCGGCAGCTGCGATTTCCTTGCTGTCGAGCTGCTCCAGAACGTCCTCGAGGACTTCTTCGTCGAGCTCGGTCAGTGCTTTGGGATCGAGGTCGCGCTTGAGGATGCCGACCAGCTTGTCGCGCTCGTCCTCTCTTACCTGCTCGAGGATCGATGCCTGGCCGGTGGCACTGAGGTCGGCCAGGAGCGCCCTGACTTCCTCCGCCCTTTCTTCTGCAAGCGCCGCCTCGACTCGCCGGACGAGTTCCGGCGTCACTTCATCGAGGAGATCGCCTTCGCCGCTCATCCACGCGCCTCAGCGAGGCGCTGCGCCTCGACGACGGCCAAGGCCGTCATGTTCAGGATGCCGCGGGCTGTCACTGACGGAGTCAACACATGAGCCGGCAAATCGGTCCCCAACAACATGGGGCCGATATGCAAGCCGTCAGCGCCATTCTTCAGGAGATTAAAGGAAATGTTGGCGGCGTCGAGTGAAGGACAGATGACGAGGTTCGCCGGCTCCTTGAGCTTGGAGCGCGGGAAGACATTGTTGCGGACGTCGACGTCGAGCGCGGCGTCGCCGTGCATCTCGCCGTCGACTTCGAGGGACGGCGCCCGCTCGTGCAGGATTTTCACCGCCGCAGCCATCTTGCGCGCCGACGGATGATCGGAACTGCCGAAACTCGAATGCGAGATCAAGCCGACTTTGGGCTGGATGCCGAAACGCAGCACTTCGTCGGCTGCCAGCAGCGTGATCTCGGCCAAGGTCTCGGGATCGGGATCGTAGTTCACGTAGGTGTCGGCGATGAACAGGGCGCGCGTCGGCATCACCAGCAGGCTGAGCGCCGCCATGTTCTTCACGCCTTCCTTGAGGCCAATGACGTCGCGCACATGATTGAAGTGCGTGCGGAAACGGCCGTAGGCGCCGGCGATCATCGCATCGGCATCGCCCAGGCGAACCGCGAGGGCCGCGATCAGGGTCGGGCTGGACCGGACCAGGTTGCGCGCGGTCGGCTCCGTGACACCGCGCCGCTCCATCAGCTCGTGATAGGCTCCCCAGTACCTATCGTACCGCGGATCGTCCGACGGATCGATCAGCTCGACGTCGGTACCCGGCTGGAACCGGAGCCCGAGACGCTCGGCACGGCGACGTACGATTTCCGGGCGACCGATCAGGATCGGCCGGGCGATGCCTTCGTCGAGGACGATCTGCACGGCGCGCAGCACGCGGTCATCCTCGCCGGCGCTGAAGATCACGCGCTTGGGCGCACTGCGGGCCTGTTCGAAGACCGGCCGCATGACCAGACCCGACTTGAACACGAACTGGCTGAGCTGGTCGCGATAGGCCTCGAAATCGGCGATCGGCCGGGTCGCCACGCCGCTGTCCATGGCCGCCTTGGCGACGGCCGGCGCCAGTTCGACGATCAGGCGCGGATCGAAGGGCTTGGGAATGATCTGGTTGGGGCCGAAGCCGCCGGCCTGTTCGCCGAAGGCGCGGGCCACGACCTCGGACGGCTCCTTGCGCGCCAGCGCCGCCAGCGCCCGCACGCAGGCAATCTTCATCTCGTCGTTGACGGTGGTGGCGCCGACATCGAGCGCGCCGCGGAAGATATAGGGGAAGCAGAGAACGTTATTGACCTGGTTGGGATAGTCGCTGCGCCCCGTCGCCATGATGGCGTCGTCGCGTACCGCCGTGACGTCTTCCGGCGTGATCTCGGGATTGGGGTTGGCAAGCGCGAAGATCAGCGGCCGGCTCGCCATCTTCTTTACCATGTCCTGCTTCAGCACGCCGGCAGCAGAGAGGCCCAGGAAAACGTCGGCGTCGCCGATCACCTCGCCCAGGGTGCGGGCCTGCGTGTCGCGGGCATAACGCTCCTTCCAGGGGTCCATCTGCTCGTTGCGGCCCTTCCAGACCACGCCGGCAATGTCGGTGACCCAGATGTTCTCGCGCGGCAGGCCGAGCTTCTCCAGCACGCCGAGGCAGGACAGCGCCGCTGCGCCCGCCCCCGACACGACCAGCTTCACCTTGGCGATGTCCTTGCCGACCAGCGACAGGGCGTTCAGCAACGCCGCGCCGACAATGATGGCCGTGCCATGCTGGTCGTCGTGGAACACCGGGATCGACATGCGTTCGCGCAGCTTCTGCTCGACGTAGAAGCATTCCGGCGCCTTGATGTCTTCGAGATTGATGCCGCCGAAGGTGGGTTCGAGGGCGGCGACGATCTCGACCAGCCGTTCCTGGTCGAGTTCCGCCAGCTCCAGGTCGAACACGTCGATGCCGGCGAACTTCTTGAAGAGGACACCCTTGCCCTCCATCACCGGCTTGGCAGCCAGCGGGCCGATGGCGCCGAGGCCCAGCACCGCAGTGCCATTGGTAACGACCGCGACCAGGTTGGCGCGTGCCGTCAGTTCGGCGGCCGTCGCGGGATCGCGCACGATCTCGTTGCAGGCGGCAGCCACGCCCGGCGAATAGGCCAGCGACAGGTCGCGCTGGGTGGCCAGCGGCTTGGTTGGAACGACTTCGATTTTGCCGGGTCGAGGGATGCGATGGTAACGGAGCGCGCCGTCGGTAAGTTCGTCCGCCAAGCTCGTCTCCCCCTCTCGAGCGCCCCGGCCAAAACAAAAAGGGCCGCCAGTTGGAGTTTCCAACAGGCGGCGGCCTTAGGCTACCTTTTCGATCGAACCGGCGTTTGGTGCGGCCAAGAAGACTCGAACTTCCACGCCTCGCGGCACTAGCACCTCAAGCTAGCGCGTCTACCAATTCCGCCATGGCCGCGCCGGTTCGATGGCGCGGGGGATACCAAATCGCCTCACCAGTGGCAAGGCGGCCTTGCACAAGAGGCGAGAAGTGCCGATTTTGCCACAATGAACAGCCCCGAATGGCGCATTTCCGATGGCGCAGTCCCCTACGACGAGGCGCTGGCCGCCATGGAAGCACGCGTTGCCGACATTCGCGCCGGCCGTGCCGGCGAAATGGTATGGCTGCTGGAGCATCCGCCGCTCTATACCGCCGGCACCAGTTCCAAGGCACAGGATCTGCTGCAGCCGGCGCGTTTTCCCGTCCATGTGGCAGGCCGCGGCGGGCAATACACCTATCACGGGCCCGGCCAGCGCGTGGCCTATGTCATGCTCGACCTGCGGGCCCGCCGCCAGGATGTGCGCCGCTACGTGGCCGACCTCGAAGACTGGACCATCCGCACGCTCGGACGCTTCAACGTGAAGGCCGAACGCCGGCAGGGCCGGGTCGGCGTCTGGGTCGTCCGTCCCGACAAGCCCGCCCTGCCCGATGGCAGCCCGCGTGAAGACAAGATCGCGGCCATCGGTGTGCGCATTCGTCACTGGGTGTCGTTTCACGGGATCTCGATCAACGTCTAGCCCGACCTGTCGCACTATGCGGGAATCGTTCCCTGCGGCATTGCCGAGCATGGCGTGACGTCTCTGGTCGATCTCGGCCTGCCGGTGACGCTGGCCGATCTCGATGCCGCGCTGGCCGAGACCTTCGACGAGGTGTTCGGCCAGGCTGCAGCGGCCGTCAGGCCGTCGGCAGCCGCGTAAAGCCTTCCGGCAAGACGTCGAGGTCGACCGGCTCGACGTCGATCTCGTCGACGCGCGCCAGCGACGGGCCATGCCGGCAGGCCTCGATCATGCGGCCGACGGCGGCCTCGTCGCCGACGATCAAGGCTTCGACGGCGCCGTCGCGGCGGTTGCGCACCCAGCCGCTGAGACCGAGCCGCTGTCCGGTGGCCACCGCCCAGTCGCGGTAGCCCACACCCTGCACCCTGCCGGTAATCGTCAGGCGTGCCTGCAATGCCATCGACGTCGTACCGACCCTAGGCGAACTCGATGATCTTCTGGTCGACGCGCAGGCTGTCGCCGGCCTTGGCATGGAGGGTCTTCACCGTGCCGTCGCGCACTGCGCGCAGCACGTTCTCCATCTTCATCGCCTCGACGACGGCCAGTGCTTCGCCGGCCTTGATCTCCTGGCCTTCGGCAACGGCAACGGACGCCAGCAGGCCCGGCATCGGCGACAGCAGGAACTTCGACGTATCGGGCGCGGCTTTCACCGGCATGAGCGCATAGAGTTCGGCCTGACGCGGCGTCAGGACCAGCACGTCGGCCTGGCCGCCTTCATGGACCAGGCGCCAGCCCGAGCCCACGGCATCGACCTGGACCACGATATGCTGGCCATCGACCGTGGCGTGAAGCAGCGGCTCGCCCGGCAGCCAGTTGGTTTCGATAGCGATTGCGCGTTCGCCGACCTCGACCGCGAATGCCGCTCCCTGGCCGGTCACGCGGACGGCCATCGGTTCGCGGTTCAGCATCACGGTGCGGCCGTCCTCGACCGCACCCGCGCGATGGCCCTGAATACGGTCGATCACGGCGGCGATGCCGGCCAGCACCGCCGGATCGCGCGGCGGCAGGTCCTTGGTCGTGAAGCCGCCCTTGAATTCCTCGGCGATGAAGTTGGTCGTGAGCTTGCCCGCGACGAATCGCGGATGGGCCATGAGCGCCGCCAGGAACGGAATGTTGTGCGAGACGCCGCGGACGTAGAATTCGTCCAGGGCGCGGCGCATGCGGTCGATCGCGTCGTTGCGCGTCTCTCCATAGGTGCAGAGCTTGGCGATCATCGGATCGTAGAACATCGAAATCTCGCCGCCCTCGTAGACGCCGGTGTCGACGCGCACGTCGGGGCCGGCCGTGGGCTCGCGATACTTCACGAGGCGGCCGGTCGAGGGCAGGAAGTTGCGGAACGGGTCCTCGGCATAGAGGCGGGCTTCCATTGCCCAGCCGTTCAGCTTCACGTCCTTCTGCTCGAACGGCAGCTTTTCGCCGGCGGCGACGCGGATCATCAGCTCCACGAGGTCGAGGCCGGTGATCAGCTCGGTCACCGGA
>JAIUOY010000170.1:0-57986 GCA_020160995.1 Pseudomonadota bacterium
ACGACCGATGTCGTCGCCCGCGTCGTCGCCGAGTATCTCGGCAAGCGTCTGGGGCAGAACATCATCGTCGACAACAAACCCGGCAAGGGTGCGATGGTCGGTACGGCGCTGGTCGCGAAAGCACCGCCGGATGGCTACACGCTCCTGATGTCGGTGATCTCCGGCCTCACCATTTCGCCCACGCTCTACGGCGGCGGCGATTTCGACCCGATGGCCGACTTCATCCATGTGTCGATCGCCTCGACCAACCCCAGCGTGCTGGTCGTCAATCCAGCGTTCGAGGTCAAGACGTTCAAGGACTACGTCGGCTATGCCAAGGCCAATCCCGGCAAGCTCGCCTATGCCACCTCGGGCGCCGGTTCGAGCAACCATCTGCTGGGCGTGCGTCTCTCGCAGGTAGCCGTCGCCGAGATGGTTCATGTGCCCTATCGCGGCGCAGGTCCTGCCATGGTCGACACGATCAACGGCAATGTGCCCTCGATGTTCGACTCGCTGCCCTCGGCCGCGCCGCACATCAAGGCCGGCAAGGTCCGCGCCCTGGCCGTCAGCAGCGAGCAGCGCAGCCCCGCCTTCCCCGACGTGCCGACCATGAAGGAAGCGGGCTACCCCGACCTCATCTCCTACTCGTGGTTCGGCATCTCGGTGCCCGCCAAGACCCCGGCGCCGATCGTCGATCGCATCGCGACGGAAATGCAGGCCGTGCTGAAGGAGCCGGCCGTCGTCAAACGCTGGGAGGAGATCGGCGCCGAACCCAGCACGATGACGCCCGCCGAGGTCACGCGCTTCGTGCAGGCGGAGATCGACAAATGGACGCCGGTGGTGAAGTCGTCCGGCGCCAAGCCCGAGTAAGGAGGAGCCCATCATGACCATTCGTCGCGTAGTCTCGCCCGCCGTCGCCGAACCGCCGCCCGAGCGCTGGTCGAACTGCCTCGTGGTCGATGGCGTGGCCTACGTCTCCGGCATGACGGCGCGCAGCGGCGAGGCCAAGGAATTGCGCGGCAAGGACGAGTACGAACAGGCGAAGATCATCTTCGGCAAGATCAAGTCCCTGCTCGAAGCCGCCGGCGGCGCCATGTCCGACGTGGTCAAGATCACGGTGTTCGTCACCGAGATCTCCAACAACACCAAGGTCTGGGCGGCGCGGCGCGAGTTCTTCACCGGCGACTTCCCGGCCTCGACCCTGGTCGAGGTGAGTGCGCTCGCCGCCCCCGAAATCCTGGTCGAGATCGAGGCGGTGGCGCATCTCGGCAAGGGCAAGCGCTGAGGCCAACCCTCAAGCGAGATCGATGTCGTAACGGATGAAGCCGCGGTTGACGGCGACCTTGTCGTAGAGCAAGCGCGCCGTCGCGTTGCTGTCCTGGGTCTGCCAGTAGACGCGCGGGCAGCCCCGTTCGCGCGCCCAGTCGGCGACGGCCTCGATCAGCGCGCGCGCCACGCCCTTGCCGCGGACGTCCGATGCCGTGAACAGGTCTTGCAGATAGCAGACGTCCGCCGACGAGGTGTTGGCGTGGATCAGGAAATGCGTGATGCCGACCAGGCGACCATCGAGCTTGGCGCCCAGCGCGTGCATGCGTGTATCCTTCTGGAACTCGTTCCAGGCGCGGTCGTACATCTCCTGCGAAAGCGTCCGCTTGTAGAAGTCGATATAGGCGCGGAACAGGACCTCCCAATCCGCGCGATCGCCCTCCGTCAGTTTGCCGATGGTTAACATCACGCGTGACTGAACATAGGCTTGCCGGCGACCGGCATCGTGGCCTTCAGGATGGTGCCGCTCGCGACCTTGGCACTCTGGCGAGAGACGACGAGATAGAGATCGCGACCGGAAAAGGCGACGTTGGTGCAGTAGATGTCGTCGCCGCACTCGACATGGTGCGTCGGCCGGCCGAGATGGTCGAAGCGCCAGGCGGTCGTGCTGGGATGGGCGATCACCAGACCGCCCTCCTCGTCCAGTGCCATGCCGTCGGGCCCAGCATGACCGCCGCTCATCTGGATGAACAAACCGACCTTGCTGGCCGAGCCATCGGCCATCAACGGCAGGCGCCACACGGCATTGCCGCGCGTCACCCCGACATAGAGCACGGTCTCCGCCTTGTTCATGACGAGGCCGTTGGGGCTCGGCACCGTTCCGACCAGCATCGTGAGCTTGCCCGTCGTGTCGTAGCGATAGACTCGACCCGTCGGATCGTGCAGGCCGGTCTGCCCCTGATCGGTGAAGTAGAGATCGCCATTGGCGGCAAAGAACAGATCGTTGACGCCCTTGAAGCTCTCCGAGCCGCGCGTCTCGATCAGCGGCGTCACCTTGCCGGTCGCCGGATCCAACAGAACGATGCCGCGCTTGTAGTCGGTGATGAAGATGCGGCCGTCCTTGTGAATCTTGAGGCCGTTCGGCCAGCCATCGTACTCCGTCACCAGCGTCCACTCGCCCTTCGGGTCGATACGAAAGACGCGGCCGAACGGAATGTCGGTGACATAGAGATTGCCGTCGCGATCGAAGCTCGGCCCTTCGAGAAAGGAATCGAGCACCTGGCCGACGGCATTGGCATCGCCCCATGACGTGCGGCCGGGCTTGCGGAACCTCTCCGGCAGCCGCGTGAACTCGGTCGCGGCTACCGGCTTGGTGAGGCCATACATCTAGGCCGCCTTCACTTCGCGCTCGGCCTTGAGTGCGCGCACCGTCTGGCGGAGCGCATGAACGGTCTTCTCGATCTCCGCCGCGCCGTGGGTCGCCGACACGAAGCCGCCGGGGGCACCCATGACGTCGACGCCGTGGGTCATCAGGCCCATGCGGATCTTGCCGCTGAGCGGGCCCGAACGACCGCCCTTCAACTTGGCGAAGCCCTGCTTCAGTGGATCGAAGGTCGCCGGATCGATGTCGTCGCCGGTCGGGTTGGGATAGATCAGGAAGGTCGAGGACTGGCCGTAGATGCCCCAGGGAATCCCCTCGTCGATCAGCACCTGTGTCAGCGCCTTGCGCAACACGGCCGCCGTCCGGTTGGCCTTCTCGGCAAGGTCCTCGTCGCGCAGCAGCGAGAGTGCCGTCACCGCCGCGGCGGCCGACAGCGGGTTGGCGTTGTAGGTGCCCGGATGGCCAATGCGCTCCTGCTTCTTCGCGGCGGTCGAGGCATGGTCGATCAGATCGAGGATCTCGCGCTTGCCCGCCACCGCGCCGCCCGGCAGGCCGCCGGCCACGATCTTGGCGAGGATGCAGAGGTCCGGCGTCACGCCGAAGGCTTTCTGGGCACCGCCGGAGGACCAGCGGAAACCCGTGATGACCTCGTCCATCAGCATCACGACGCCGCGCTTGGTCGTCACGTCGCGCACCGTCTGGATGAAGCCCGGCGGCAGCGGCACCTGCCCCCACGACGCGCCCGACGGCTCGAACATCACGGCCGCGATGTCGTCACGGCTTTCGAGCAGCTTCACGACGGCGCCAACGTCGTCTGACGGCATCAGGATGGTGAGATCAGCAACGCTCTGGGGCACGCCCGGCGTCGTCGTGCCGTCGTAGTGCGAAGTCGCGCCCGCTGCGACAGTGTCGTGCCAGCCGTGGAAATGGCCGATGAAGCGCACGATCTTGTCCTTGCCCGTGTAGGCGCGCGCGAGCCGGATTGCCATGTGCGAGGCTTCTGTACCCGAGGCAGTGAAACGCACCTTTTCGGCCGACGGGATCAGCTCGCAGACCAGTTCGGCCCAGCGCACCTCCAGCTCATGGCTCGATCCATAGTGCGTGCCCAGCTCGATCTGCCGCTTCACCGCCTCGATCACGGCGGGATGCGAATGGCCCAGCAGCATCGCGCCGTGGCCGCCGAAATAGTCGACATACTCGTTGCCATCGACGTCCCACTTGCGCGGGCCAACGGCACGGGAGACGTGAATCGAATAGGGGTCGAGGTAGCGCGCGTCGTGCGTGATGCCGCTCGGCAGCACCTTGGCTGCACGCTCGTACAGCACGGCGGAGCCGCCGGTGCGCGCACGATAATCGGCCACGATGGCCGAATTCGTCTGTGATGAATCGTTCTTTTGCGTGGTCATACTTGCCCTCAACCCAGCTAATGGCAGAGCATCGCTTGTCTCGCTTGTCTCGCCAAGAGGCACACGCCAGAGTTCCGCCTTCCAGAGCGGAGGAACGCAGTGAACGCCAAGCCTCGTGGCCGCCAATTCTTCAACAATCCGGGCCCGACAAATATTCCCGACCGCATCCTGCGGGCGATGGACCGGCCGGTAATCGATTTCATGTCCGACGAGTTCGTCGCCCTCCATCATGCCTGCCACAACGGCGTGAAGCGCGTGCTGAAGACCGACCAGAACCTGTTCCTCTATTCCTCGACCGGCCATGGCGCCTGGGAGGCCGCCCTCGCCAACCTCTTCTCTCCCGGCGAAACCGTGCTGATGGTCGAGACCGGCTACTTCTCGGACAGCTGGACCGAGATGGCGCAGCATCTCAACATCAAGGTCGAGACGATCCACGCCGACATTCGCAAGGGCGCCGACGTCTCGAAGATCGCGGAGCGCCTCGCCAAGGACAAGCAGCACGAAATCAAGGCGGTGCTCACGGTCCACAACGAGACGGCAACCGGCATGGTGCTGCCGCTGGCCGAGGTCCGCCGCGCCATCGACGAAGCCAAGCACCCTGCCCTGCTGCTCAGCGACACGATCTCCTCGCTCGCCAGCATGGAATACAAGATGGATGCCTGGGGCATCGACCTGACCGTGGGCGGCAGCCAGAAGGGCCTGATGCTACCGACCGGCATGTCGTTGACCGGCGTCAGCAACAAGGCGCTGGAAGTGTCGCGCAAGTCCAAGACGCCGCGTCACTACTGGAGCTGGGACATGATGACCGGCCGCGCGCCGCAGAAGTTCGTCGGCACGGCGCCCGTACATATGTTCTTCGGACTTCAGGAGTCGCTGAAGATGCTGGAGGAGGAAGGCCTCGATGCCGTGTTCGCGCGCCATGCCCGCCTCGCCGAAGCGACCCGCGCCGCCGTGCGCGTCTGGGGCTCGGACGGCAAGGGCCCGCAGCTCTTCTGCCAGACGCCCGATCGTCTCTCCAACTCGGTCACTGCCGTCGTCATGCCCGAAGGGGTAAGCTCCGACCCGCTACGCAAGACGGCCGTCGACCGTTTCAACCTGTCGCTGGGCGGTGGCCTCGGCAAGATGATGGGCAAGATGTTCCGCATCGGCCACATGGGCGATCTCAACGAGCCGATGCTGCTGGGCTGCCTCGCCACGACCGAACTGGCAATGCAGACGTCGGGCGTGCCGTTCGTGCCCGGCGGCGTGGACGCTGCGATCAAGTCGCTGGCGGCGTAGTCTTTTTTCTCCTCTCCCGCTACGCGAGAGAGGACACAGGCGAGCCCGTCAGAAGTCCGGCGTCTTGCCGGTCAGGGCGGCGACGAAGCGCTCCGGCCTCAGTGCCGAAAGGCGAGTGTCGCGAGTGACGGCGGGCTCGAGCTGGATGCCGTGCACCGGCTCGAAAGTCGCCGTATCGGGATGAAAGGCATAGAGCTGGCCTTCCGTCAGATTGAACCACCATGCATGCAGCACCAGCTTGCCGGCGGCGACACGCTCGGCGAGCCAGGGGAAGCCCATCAGGTTCTTCATGCTGTTGACGACGGCCGCCTGCTCGACGGCGCGCATGATCTCCGCGCGCGGCCGGCCAGCCATCTCGCGGACCACGACGTCGCGCGTCTCGCGCGCGACACTTGTCCAGGTCGAGAGATAGTCGAAGCTGGCAAAGACGCTGTCCTGCCCGTCGACCAGCGCGGCAATGCCGCCACACAACGCGTGCCCCAGGATGACGACGTGCTCGACTTCGAGCCCGCGCACCGCAAACTCGATGGCCGCCGACGTGCCGTGCTGCCGTTCGTCGGGCGGAATCTGCGCCGGCGGCACCATGGCCGCCACGTTGCGGATCGTGAAGATGTCGCCCGGCTGGGTCTGGGTCAGGATGCCCGGATCGACCCGGGCATCGGAGCACCCCACGATCAGTATCTTGGGCGACTGGCCCTCGGTCGCCAGCTTCTCGAACAGGTCGAGATGCTCACGATAGTAGCCCAGGCGGAAATCCGCGAAACCTCTGAGAAGCCGTTCCAGCGCCATGGGCTGCCTCGTGCCTGTTTACGGGGTGCGGCGACATAGACGATGATGCTGCCTTCGGCAAATCCAACAAGTTTGTGCGGTATGACTGAAGAACTTCTCTACGAGAGGCGCGGCGACATCGGCTGGGTGACATTCAACCGGCCCAAAGCACGCAATGCGCTGACTTTCGCCATGTACGAAGGCCTGGCCGAGATCTGCGGCCGGGTCGGCCAGACCAAGGAGATCCGCGCCCTGGTGATCACCGGCGCCGGCGAAAAGGCCTTTGCCGCCGGCACCGACATCGCCCAGTTCAAGAGCTTCGAGAGCGGCGACGACGGCATCGCCTACGAGCGCAAGATCGACCGCATCGTCGGGACCATCGAGGCCTGCCCCGTGCCGACGATTGCGGCCGTGTCGGGCTTTTGCACCGGCGGCGGCGCGGCCATCGCCGCTGTCTGCGATTTCAGGATCGCCGCAACGAACGCCCAGTTCGGCTTCCCCATCGCCCGCACCCTGGGCAATTGCCTGTCGATGGCCAACTACGCACGGCTGGTCGCTCTGCTCGGGCCCCAGCGGGTCAAGGAAATGCTGATGCTGGCCAAACTCATCGATGCCCAGGCGGCGCTGGCCTGCGGGCTTGTGAGCGAGCTGTTGCCGGATCCGGCAGCCCTCTATACGCGGGCCGAAGAACTGGCCCGGACACTGGCCGGCCACGCGCCGATCACCATGCAGGTGACCAAGGAGGCGCTGCGGCGGCTTCAGGCCCGCTTGGGTGACGAGAATATCGACGATCTCGTCAGACTGGCTTACGGTAGCGCCGACTTCCGCGAGGGCATGGCGGCCTTCCTGGAGAAGCGGGCGCCCAAATGGTCAGGCGCCTGACTTAAGGAACGACCACCGAGGGGGACGTAATGATACGGATTGCCAAGATTGCCACGGTTCTGGGCCTGTGCGTAGCCGCCGCCGCCTGCCAGAATCCGAAGCAGGTAATTGCGAACAAAGAAGACATGATGATCGCGGCCGGCTTCAAGTTCGTGCCGGCGAACACACCGCAGCGTCAGGCGGCGTTCCGCTCGCTGCCGCCGCACAAGTTCTCGCGCGAGATCAAGAACGGCCAGGTCTTCTACGTCTATCCGGACCCGACCGTCTGCGTGTGCATCTATGTCGGCAACTCGGCCGCCTATGGCACGTACCGCAACAACGTCTTCCAGAAGAACCTGGCGGACGAGCAGCAGATGACGGCCGACGAGAACGCCATGAACGATTGGGATTGGGGTCCCTGGGGTGGCTATCCCTATCCCGGCTGGTACTACTAGCCACAAGCCTACGGCTGCCAGAACCACTTCCCGGCCTCCGCGCTTTGCTGCGCGGGGCTCAGGCCGAGGTCAGCCAGCGCTCTGGCATCGAGCATCGTGAGCTGGCGACGCGTCAGAACTGCGCCTCGACGGAGCCCAGCCCCACGAAGGTGCCACGGGCGTGCGTGCCCGGCGGGAAATAGCGCAGGCCGGTCCATGAGCCCGTCGTGATCGCCTGGCCACCGCGGAGGCCGCCACGGTAGCGCACCGCATGGTCGATCATCCAGGCGAGCGGCCGCACCGGATCGACGGCGCCGAGCCCGCCCTTCTGATCGACGACCGTCTTGCCGTCGATGTCGAGCGTCACTCGAAGATTCGCCCAGTCCAGGGCCTTCCAGTTCTGGATCGCCCCGCCCACCACCAGCGCATGGTTCATCTGGTTGTCGGCGAGCAGCCATTCGGGATCGAGCTTCTGGAAATTGGCGAGCCGTGTATCGACCACTTCCATGCCGACGAAGGCATCGCCGACGACGGAGAGGGCTTCGTCGTAGCTCACCGGCGTGTCGCGTGCTGCGATGTCGCGCGCGATGTGGAAGGAGATCTCGATCTCGACCCCGATCATGTGCATCGCCTTGCCGTCGAAGCGCGCCGGCGAAGGAACGAGTGCACCCGCCAGAAGGGGCGCCGGATTCGGCTCCGCCGTCGGCGTCCGCGCGCCGACTTTCCAACCGGCGACTGGTCCCGTCGCGGCGGCAACTCCGTCCTGAATGGCATAGACCGCAGAGCGGTCCGGCAGATCGAACGGCGGCGCCATTTGCGTGCCGGAACGCCGGGCATCCAGCAGGGCGTGCACGGCATGGGAAACATCGATGGTCATGTTAAGCTCGCGCAAAGCAACGAAAGACCGGAGGAACAATGCCCTACGCGAGCGGGCGCGTCATTCACGACGCCGACGCCCACATCATGGAAGTGCCGGGCTTCCTCGAAAATTATCTCGAAGCCGGACATCGGGCGACAGTAACCGACAAGGTGCTGTTCCCTCGGCACGAGGGATTTCATAGCCACCTCAAGGACGATCACCGGCAGGGCATCGCCGATGGCAGCGGTTTCGACGAAGCGCAGATCATGCTCGCCAAGAACTGGGACGCGCTCGGCGCCTACCGCAAGCAGGATCGCACGCGGTCGGTCGAGCTGCTGGGCTTCGCCAGCCAGCTCATGTTTACGACGGCGCTGCTGAACTACTCCTCGGTGCTGGAAGGGGGACGCGATCCCGACCTCGCCTATGCCGTGGCCCGCGCCCATACGCGCCACATGGTCGACTTCTGCTCGGTCGACCGCCGGCTGCTGCCGACAGGCTACGTGCCGCTGATCGACTTCGAGCGCACCGCCAGGGCCGCACGCGAGGCGATCGACCTCGGCGCCAAGGCGTTGATGATCCCCTCGCGCTGCCCCGACGCCCATTCGCCGAGCCATATCGGCTTCGATCCGTTGTGGGCCGTCGCCCAGGATGCCGGCCTGCCGATCGTGTTCCATGTCGGCGGCGGCGGGAAACTTCTCGAAGAGGCCTATTTCAACAACGGCCTGCCGCCGGTCCCCGACTTCCATGGCGGCGACGACAATTTCAAGTCGATCGACTACATGGCCATCGCCTATCCGGTGATGAAGACGCTGACGGCGCTGGTCGTCGACCGTGTACTCGACCGCTTCCCGCGGCTGAAGTTCGGCGTCATCGAGCAGGGCGCCTCGTGGGTGCCGGGCTGGATGCGCAACATGGATAGCGCCCACAACGCCTTCTACAAGAACGAGGAGCGGCTGCAGAAGATGTCGCTGAAGCCCTCGGAGTTCGTGGCGCGCCAGGTCCGCGTGACGCCCTACCCGCACGAAGATGCCGGCTGGATCATCGCCAATACGGCCGACGAGGTCTGCCTCTTCTCCTCGGACTATCCGCACATCGAGGGCGGCCGTCATCCCATCAAGCGCTTCGAGGCGTCCATGGAAAAGGCCGGCACCAGCGAACGCCAAAAGCAGAAGTTCTATTGCGACAACTTCATCGACCTGATGGGCAACGGCCTCGCCGCCGATCTGCGCCATCCGGCACAGGCAGCAGCATGAAGACCTACTCGACGCTTCTCCAGAGTCAGACCGGCGCGGTCCGCACCATCACCACGAATCGACCGGACGTGCTGAACGCGCAGAGCCGGCTTCTGCTCGAGGAACTGGACGACGCCTTCCTGCGCGCCGCCGACGATCCCGAGGTACGCGTCATCATCCTGGCGGGCGCCGGCAAGCATTTCTCCGCGGGTCACGATCTCGGCAGCCCGCAGGAGATGGAGGACCAGAAGAAGACCGCGCTGGAGCCCGGCTTCAAGGGCGAGTACCGGCGCCTGTGGGAGCGGTTCTTCGAGAACACCATGCGCTGGCGCGACCTGCCCAAGCCCACCATCGCCCAGGTCCAGGGCTACTGCATCATGGGCGGCATGATGATCGCGTCGGCTTGCGACATCATCATCGCCAGCGAGGATGCCCAGTTCGCGGACCGCGCCGTCAAATGGGGCGGCTCGCACGTTCAGTACTTCTCGATGCCGTGGGACTTCGGCCCCCGCAAGACCAAGGAATACCTGTTCACCGGCGAGTTCATCTCCGCGGCCGAGGCCGAGAAGGCCGGCCTGGTGAACCGCGTGGTGCCGCGGGAAAAACTCGAAGACGAGACCATGGTGCTGGCCCAGAAGATCGCCGAACGCGACCCCTATGCGCTGAAGCTCGCCAAGGCGTCGGTCAACGAGACGCAGGACGCACAAGGCTGGCGACAGGCCATGGAGGGCGCTTTCAAGAACTACATGCTGACCATCCCGCACCGCATGGAGATGGGCACCTATGGCCCGGCCGCCCGCGAGAAGGCCCCGAAGGATCGCTTCGCCGTTCTCAACAAGAAGGTAGGCTAGCGCTTCGGCGTGACGACCGGCGGCCTCGGCGGCGCTTCGAGGCCGGTCGACATCTTGAAGGTGAGTGTGGTCACGAAGCGCATCGTGTCGTAGGCCTCGGTACCGTGTGTGCCGGGCGTAGAATCGATCGCCATCACCTCGACCATATAGGTGCCTTTCCATGGCAGATCGACATCGAACGCGCCGCTATCGTCGATCTTGAGTTCACGCTGCCAGCCGAACTCGGTGGCAACCTCGACCTTTGCCTTGGGCAGCGGCTGGCCGTCGTAGAAGACCCTGAAGGCCCCTGGCTTACCCGTCGGCACGATGTCGAGGGTGATCAACGGCTTGCGCTCGGAGAAGTCGCTGACATAGCGCGCCGACAGGCGGCCCAGCGTTCGCGTGACCTTGTCGCCCTGCTTGCGCTCCGTGACGCGCGCCTGCTCGGCCACGACGCTACCGGTACCGGCTGGAGCGCCGCCAAGCTGGAACGCCGCCGATCCCTTCTCGATCTTCAGCGTGGTCTCGCCGGACGCCCCGAACGCCTTGGCAGCCGGCAGCGGCTCGAAGCGATCGAGCAGGCCGGGCGAACCCTCCCGCAGATTCTCGCCAAACTTGCCGAAATAGAGCTGAAAGCCCTCACCCTCCGGCTCGATCCAGAGCGCATGTGCCGAGGCAGCGGCGGTGAACGACAGCCAAAGAAGGGCGGCGATGACAAGACGCATGACGATGTCCTCCGAAGGACGAGAAATACCTACGGCCGATATCGATTACTAGACGCAATCTAAAATAAGAGAAACGAAGACAGGCGACCTTGAGGCCGCCTGCCCCTCTCCCCGATCAAGCCGCGCGGCGCTTGCGCTCGGCCATTTCGATCCCCACCGCATGGGCAACCGACGGCCGCTGCAGGTGCTTCTGGTAGTAGGCGTTGATCGTTGGCCACTTCTTGAGATCGACGCCGACGAAGCCGAACCAGTTCAGGAGCGTGACCAGATAGGCATCGGCCACGGTGAAACTCGTGCCGACGAGCGCGTCACGATCCCCCAGCTTCTTCGCGAGATAGTCCAGCGTCGGCTCCATCAGGGCACGGGCGGCCGCCTTGGTCGGCTCGGCCGCGGTCTGGGAGAAGACGTTGGCAAAGATGCGCTTGTGCACCTCGGTCGACAGATAGTTCAGCGTGTCGATCAGCTCGTAGCGCTCGATCGTTCCCCAGGCCGGCGCCAGACCGGCGTCGGGCTTGCGATCGGCGAGGTACTGCAGGACCGACGGCCCCTCGTTCAGGACGCGACCATCCTCCAGGCGCAACGCCGGGACATAGCCCTTGGCCGAGATCGCATAGTAATCGCCGCCGTCGTCGGTTTTCTTGTTCTCGACGAACCGGACCTTGACCGGCAGACCGGCCTCCACAGCCGTGATATGCGAGGCCAATGAACACGCAAGTGGTGAAGCGAAGAGTTCCATCGCATCCTCCTTAATTTTGTGCGATATAGTACATAAATATGCCGCCGCAGCGCCGTCAAGGATAATTATGCGAACCAGTACAGAATCAACGAAAAAACCCCGCGGCCGCCCCCGCTCCTTCGATACGGCCGAGGTCCTGGAGCGTGTGCGCGGCGTGTTCATGGAGAAGGGGTTTGCGGCGGCCTCGCTCGACGAGCTGTCCGAGGCGGCCGGCCTCAACCGACCGAGCCTCTACGCCGCCTTCGGCGACAAGGAGCAGCTCTACATCCAGGCCCTGCGCTTCTACGGCGACAGGAGCGTGGAAACACTCGACAAGATCCTGGCCGGCGCCGGCTCGATCGAACAGCGCCTGGCCAAGGCCTACATGGCGGCCATCGACCTCTACACCGCGCCGCCGGCCAGGCTCGGCTGCATGATCGTGGGCACGGCCGCCGTGGAGTCGCCGACTCACCCGAAGATCGCCGCCGCTGCGACCGAGCTGCTGGCCAGTATCGAGAAGAGTCTGGAGCGGGCCTTTGCTGCCAGTGAACTTCCGCCCGAGCCAACTCCGGCCGCTCGCGCTCGCATGGCCGGCGCCATCCTGTACGCCATCGCCATTCGCGCCCGAATCGGCATGAAAGCCGCCGAGCTGCGGGCCTTCGCCAACTCCATGGTCCCGGTGATCTGCAGGTAGGTTGTGTCCTCGGCTCTCCCGGCACGGTGCTTCGCTGCAGATAGCTCCGCCGTGCTGCGGTGATAGACTTCCTTCCGGGCGGCGGTTGCGCCGTTGAATGTGCCAGGAACAGGGACAAGAAGCATGGATTTCACCGGGAAGGTCGCTCTCGTTACTGGCGGCGGCAACGGGATCGGCCGCGCAGCCTCCTTGGGTTTTGCCAAGCATGGCGCAAAAGTGGTGGTAGTAGATCGAGACGGGTCGGCCGCCGATGCGACGACCGGCATCATTCGCCAGAATGGCGGAGAAGCCATCGCCGTGACGGCGGACGTCACGAAGTCTTCCGACGTTAAAGCCTACGTGAAAGCCGCCATCGAGACGTTCGGACGGATCGATTGCTTCTTCAACAACGCCGGCATCGAAGGCAAGGTCACGCCGACAGCCGAGTATGACGAAGCGATCTTCGATGCCGTGATCGGCGTCAATGTGAAAGGCGTGTTTCTTGGATTGCGCCACGTCCTGCCGGAGATGATCCGCCAGGGCGGCGGCTCGGTCGTGAATACCGCCTCGGTCGCCGGCCTGGTCGGAACGCCCGGCATGCCGGCCTACGTCGCGTCGAAGCATGCCGTGATCGGACTGACCAAGACGGCAGCAGGCGAAGTTGCGCGGCAGGGCGTGAGGGTGAACGCCGTATGCCCCGGCCCCGTCGACACACGGATGATCCATGCGCTGGAAGAGCAGATCGCGCCCGGCGATGCCGCCGCGATGAGCGAGCGCTATCAGGCGGCGCAGCCGACGGGGCGCTATACGACCCCCGAGGAGATCGCCAACATGGTCCTGTTTCTCTGCTCCGACCTCGCGGCCAACACCACGGGCGCCCAATACGTGGTCGATGGCGGGCGAACCGCGACCGGCGGCGCCGTCACCAATCTCGCGGCCGGGCCGGCGTCGCGTTAGTTCGCGTCGGTGTCTCGATCTCAGTAGTCGTAGACGTTGACGGCCTTCGCCACCAACGCGTCGAGGGCCTGCGCCATTGCTTTCACCGTTGACTCGTCCCTGACGCCGTACTCGGCAGCGAGACGATCCAGGGCGTGATAGCCCACCCAGACACGGCTGCGCGCGTCTTCCCACACGGACAGGCGCAGCGGCAGGTCGAGCGCTATCGCCTGGTTATCCTGCATGAGCTTGGTGCCGACCTTGGGATTGCCGAAAACGAGGACCTTCGTTGGTCGGAGCTGCATCCCGACCTGCTGTGCATTGGCCTCGTGATCGAATATCGCGAAGACCGGCACGTTCTGCGCCCTGAGCCGAGCCTCTAGTCGGGAAATGGTCTCGCCGACTGGAAACTTGCTTTCCTGTGCCACGATTCCTTCGGACGCTACTCCGGCACCGAGCCCCGCCTTGTAGGAGTCGGCGATATCCCGCGCGAGGAGGGTCAGATCCAGGCCCTCCTTGTTCGCGAGGAGCGTCACGCAAACGAGATCTTCGGCGGCCGTAAAGCGGCTGAGGTAGGCGCTGAAGCCCGGTACAGATCCTTTGATTTCCATGAACCCGGGATGGCGTGTGAATTCCCAGCCGGCCATGGCCGGCACGACGGTTCCGTTGGCGAGCTTGGTCGGCTTGTAGATCAGCGCCCTGTTCGCCTCGTTCTTGACGAGGATGCCTCCCGCGAGAGCGATGTCCCAAGCGCTGATGTCCTCTGCCGATGACCAGAGGCTGCCGAAAGCGAAGAGATTTGCCGATGCCTTGGGATCGATCGCCACGAGCTTGCCGTCGACACTCCTGTAGCCGGTGGCAGGCTCGACCGGATTGATGAAGGCGATCTCGGACTTGAACTTGCTGTGCTGCTTCTGGCCGGCTGCGTTCTGCGGCCGGTCGGTAAAGGACTTCGCGGCGAAATCTTCGGCGAACATGGTGCTGCGCAGCCCCAGCGGCTCGATCTGATGCCGCGTGACATGGTCGTGGAACGCCATGCCGCCCGCGCGTTCGACGACCATGCCGAGCAAAAGGAAATTGGTCGCGCTCAAACGTACCTGGCTCCCACGCTCGAACAGGAGCGGAGTAGCCGATACCATCGCAGCCAGCTCGGCGGGCCTGTAGCTGCGGTCCGCATCAAAGCCGGGAGCTGTCCGGTAGTCGGCAATACCGGAAGCGTGCTGCAGAAGCTCCAGGACGGTCGTCTTGGTCCATGCAGCAGGCAGGCCCGGCAGGTGCTTTTCGATGGCGTCATGAACATCGAGCTTCCGCGCCTCGTGGAGCTGGAAGATGGCGACGGCGGTGAAGCCCTGCGTCAGCGGGCCGATGTTCCACGATGTCCGCGTCGAGGCCAGCTCGTCGTGCGTGAGGCTCGCGCGGCCGTAGCCGGCGGAGCGCGGAATGTAGGGTGCCTGGACGATGGCCATCGCCAACCCCGGCACATCGTGCTTCTCCATGAATTCGGCAATGCGCTGATCGATGTACTTGCCGCGCACTTCCAGCGCCGGCTTGCCGCGCGCGCTGTCGGTTAGGGTCGCGGTGCTTGATTGTGCGAGAGAGGAGCCGCCCGACAGCCCCAGGGACAACGCCATAGCGGCCACCGTAAAGTATATTGCGCCTTTACTTACCATCCGCCCTGCCCCTCGTTTTCGTCAACAATTAGTAGAGGCCGCGAAGGGCAGTCTGCAATCGCACGATTGCACGCTCGATCTCAACTTCGGGCGTTCCCGCATAGCCCAGGATGAGCCCCTTTTCCTTCTGAACGCCGGCGTAACAGGCCGAGAGTGCCGCGACGCTGACCGAAGCGGCGGCGGCGGCGTCAACAACCGCAACGTCGTCGAATGTCGCGGCGATGGCGGCATGAGGTCTGGCGATCACATGCATGCCGGCGGGATCCGGCACGATCTCCAGCAGGCCGGAAAGGTGGCGCTCGGCGGAGGCAATCAGCGCCTGCTGACGGCTGGCGTAAAGGAGGCGCGTGCGCCGCAGGTGAGCCACGAAATGCCCTTCAGTGATGAAACGGGCCAGCGCGCCCTGCCCCAGCAGCGAGGCGCGCGGCGAAACACCCACCATGATCTTCTCGGCCGCCTCGACGAGCGAGGCCGGCAGGGCCAGGAAGCTCAACCGTAACGTGGGAAACAGGAGCTTCGAGAAGCTGCCGAGATAGGCCACGCGGCCGCTACGGTCCAAGGCACGCAGCGGCGCAAGGGGGCGGCCGGAATAGCGATACTCGCCATCGAAATCGTCCTCGACGATCCAACTGCGCGTCCGTTCGGCCCAGCTCAACAAAGCAAGCCGCCGTTGCAATCCGAGTACGGTGCCGAGGGGAAACTGATGCGAGGGCGCCACGATGGCCAAGCGGACGTCCGGTGCCAGGTCCAATGCTGTCTCGACCGAGAAACCCGAGGCATCGATTGGCACAGGCACGGCACGTACATCGGCCGCCGCCAATCCCTCGCGCGTGCCTCGAAAGCCGGGATCCTCGACCCAGGCCTCGTCGCCGGCGTCCAGGACCATGCGCGCCAGCGTCGCGATGCTCTGACGAAGGCCCGACGTGACGACGATCGCGCGCGCGTCGCACGTGAACCCTCGCGCCGCCCCCAGGTAACTTGCAATCGCCTCGCGCAGGCGAGGATGCCCGAAGGGATGCGGGGCGCCGGCCACTTGCCAGTCCGGCTTGCGCCATTCCTGCTCCAGCAGCTTGGCCCAGAGCCGGTAGGGAAAGGCGTCCCGGTCCGGCTGCCCGAGCGGAAAGGCGATCGCCGGATCTCCGAACGGCGCCTGCGGCGACAGGCCGGTCGCCAGCAGATCGACCGTGCGCCGCGACAGGATCGGCGCTTCGGCCACCGCACCCGACGGCTGGCCGTCGACACTGGGCGAAACGAGCATCTCGTCCGGCAGATTGGCCGCGACGGAGATCCCTGACCCGGCCTGGGTGACGAGGTACCCTTCGGCAATGAGCTGATCGATTGCCAGCAGCACCGTGCCTCGGGCGCAATCCAGCTCCGTTGCCATCAGTCGCGACGACGGCAGCTTCGTCCCCGGCGCCAGCCGCCGTTCGAGGATGCCGCGCCGAAGCTGCTCGCCGATCTGCCGATGCAACGGTTCAAGCCCGGTCGGGTCGAGCGCAATGCCGAGCGGGGGTGCTTTACGGGCTCGCGGCCTCATAACTGGTACAGCCTACTTTCACCAAACTGGATCTTTCTTATAGACCATTCCGGCAGCATGGTCCGCCCCACAATGATCCAGGCAGGAGAGCGGGCGATGACGAGCGCGACGATGACGGAAGCGAAGGTGGCGACAGAGGCGGACGGCGCCGTGTCGAGCTTTCCGGTCTCGCAGGTCAACAAGGTCAAGCGTCTTCACGAACGCGGGCGCTACGACAGGAAGACCATCTATGAAATCCTGGATGCGGCCCTGGTCTGCCACATCGCCTACGTCATCGACGGCCGCCCCTACTGCACGCCCACCAGCTTCTGGCGCGAAGGCGACCATCTCTACTGGCATGGCTCTTCGGCCAGCCGGATGATCCGCACGCAGAAGGAAGGCATTGATGTCTGCCTCACCGTCACGCATCTCGATGCGCTGGTGATGGCGCGTTCAGGCTTCCATCACTCGGTGAACTATCGCGCCGTCATGGCCTTCGGAAAGGCGCACATCATCGACGACGTCGACCACAAGCTGAAGCTGATGGACCGCTTCATCGACCGCATCTATCCCGGCCGCTCGGAGCTCATCCGTCAGCCCAACAAGCAGGAGCTGAAGGCCACGACGATGATGGGCATGGAGATCGAGACCGCTTCGGGCAAGATTCGCGACAAGCATGTCGCCGACGACGAGGAGGATTACGAGGCGGTGCCCGCCTGGTCGGCGCTCTATCCGATCACGCAGGTCCTCGGTGCGCCGTCCGACTGCCCGCGCCAGCTCCCCGGCCTCACGCGGCCCGACGAGATGGCCGACTTCACGCCCGGCGACCGGCTCGACGAGATCATGACCAAGACCTATCGCCGGACGTTCGGAGATTGATAGGCAAGCCGGAAGGCATAGGCACGAATGTCTTCCGGCCAGCTCGATATCTGCTGCTCGAACCGGGCGCGGTCGTTGGCGAACAAGGCGCGTATCGCCTCCTCGAAGCCCGGCAGATTTCCGGCCATCGCCGACATGAAACGATAGGCAGCCTCCTGAGCGGCGCGCCGCGCCTCTGCCGGGGCGCCGGCCTTCCGCGCTTCGTCCACCAGCTTGCGTAGCGCCACCGAGGCGCCGCCGGGTTGCACGGCGAGCCACTCCCAGTGGCGCGGCAACAACGTCACCTCGCGGCCGACCACGCCCAGCTTCGGCCGCCCCCGTCCGCGACGCCCAGGGCTCGGCTCTTCGGACGGCGATGCAGAATCCTGAAGTCCGGACCCGGCAGAGTACGACGACAGACGTGCAGCGATATCGGCCTTTGTGCCGCGAAGGTCGAAGTCGAGGGCGCGGCCGGTAGCGTCGTCGAAGACGAGGATGGGCTCCGATACGCCGCGCTCTGCCGAAGCCTTCACAGCCAGAACGACGTCGATCAACGGCCCGGACAGCAACACCCGACGGCCTTCGAAGGCCGTCGCCGGTAAGGAAAGGGGGCTATCCATTTGGGTATTTATACCAAGGTAAAATATCTTGCGTCAATATTACCCGTATAATATTAAGCCCACATGAAGCCCCTCGACAAGAAACTGGCGATCGCGGCCTACAAGGAACGCAAGGCCGTGGCTGGGATCTACATGGTCCGCTGCGCAACTTCGGGCGAAGCCTGGATCGGGCAAAGCCCGACCCTGGATACCATCCAAAACCGCATCTGGTTCGCGCTCCGACTGGGAAGCAGTCCGCATGCCGACCTTCAGAAGGCGTGGCACGAACATGGCGCAGACAGCTTCACCTTCGAAATCGTCGAGCAGATCGACGACGAGGAGGCTCCCTATTTCAAAGACGATCTCCTGAAGAGGCGTCTGGAGCACTGGCGGTTGAAGCTTGAGGCCACGCCACTCTAAAGCCCGATCCGGCCGTGGCCGCGTCTGCGCCGCGCGGACACCACGCACAATTGAATGGCGTTCATGATCGAGGAGCGCCGGCGGCTATATTCTCCCCATTAGCAGCAAGATCAGAATGATGATGAGCACCAGCCCGATGCCGCCGCTGGGATAGTACCCCCAGCCGCTGCTGTACGGCCAAGTTGGCAGCGCACCGATCAAGATCAGGATCAGGATAACCAGCAGGATAGTTCCCAACATGACCGTCGCCTCCAGGCTTTGATTGGCCTTCCAGGAAGCCGGGACCATATCCATGACAATTCAGATGGCACGCCCGGCGCCGACCACGAGCCGATCGGCTCCTCACAAACGGCACCGATAACGGATCGTTCCGGGTCAAACTGACGAGCCTTCCCCGCGACCGTACGGAAGCTGACGCTCCCATTGCCGATGACGGATGCCGCACGAGGAGCCATCGCGCGCGCCGCAACGCGAAGCCGTCACGGACGTTGTCGTTACGGTACCCCAAGCTGGACAAAGCCCGGACTCTCGGTCACGAACGGGCGCGGGCGGGGTTTGCGAATAGCAGGCTCTCGGGAGGCAGGATGCGAGCTCTCGGTCAATCTCGGCGCACCGAAGTGCTACAGCATTCCTTCGAGGAGCATGTGTTCGATCTTCCTTCAAGTTTGTTCGACCTGCTTCCGACCGCCGCCTATGCATGTGACATCGACGGAAAGATCGTCCGCTACAATCGCCGCGCTGTAGCCCTCTGGGGACGTGAACCGGCTCTCGACGATGGCGGCGACCGATTCTGCGGTTTCCGTCGCCTCTATGCCCTCGACGGCAGCCCGCTTGCCCCTGCCAATTGTGCGATGGCCGAAGTCCTGGCGAGCGGCATTGCCGTACGAAATCGCCAGGTTGTCGTAGCGCAACCGACCGGCACGCGACTCGTCGTCGAGATGAACGTCGACCCGCTGAGGGACTCCACCGGCCGCTTCGTCGGAGCGGTCGGCTGCCTGCACGACGTTACGCAGCGGCATGCCTCCGCCGCAGCGGCCACAAGCGGCACCGCGCAGCAGGCGCGGAACCTGCTCGAAGCGCTTCCCCTGGCGGTCTACACGACCGATACCGCGGGCGTGATCACTTTCTATAACCAGGCCGCGGCAAATCTCTGGGGCTATCGCCCGGAGCTGGGAAAGAGCGTCTTTTGCGGAGCGTGGAAGCTCTATCGGCCCGATGGCAAACCGCTGCCCCACGATGAATGCCCCGTGGCGCTCACCCTCAAGGAGCGGCGGGGGGGTCACAACGGCGAGGCCATCGCCGAACGACCCGACGGCAGCCGCGTTCCCTTCATCGCATATCCCACGCCCTTGCACGACCAATCCGGCCAGTTCGTGGGCGCGATAAACGTTCTGGTCGACATCAGCGATCAGAGACAATCGCTGCGACTCCTCGCGGAGATCGTCAATTCCTCCGACGATGCCATCATCACGAAGGACCTCGACGGCATCATCACAAGCTGGAACCCGGGTGCCGAGCGGCTCTTCGGCTACACCAGCATCGAAGCCATCGGGCACCACGTTACCATGCTGATGCCGCCCGATCGTTACAACGAAGAGCCGGGTATCCTCGCGCGTCTTCGCGCCGGCGAACGCATCGACCACTACGAAACGATTCGCCGGCGCAAGGACGGAAACCTCATCGATATCTCGCTCACTGTATCGCCGGTGAAGGACGAGAACGGCATTGTCGTCGGCGCATCGAAGGTCGCCCGCGACATTACCGACCGGCGGCTCGCGCAGGAACGGCAGCGGCTTCTGCTGCGGGAAATGGCCCATCGGGTAAAGAACATGTTTGCCCTGGCCGGCGGAGTCGTGTCCCTCAGCGCGCGCTCCGCTCAATCGGCGCCCGAGCTTGCATCGACGGTGAACGAACGCCTCGCGGCGCTCGCGCGCGCTCATTCTCTCACCTTGCCGGATCCGACGGTCGACGACAGTCTCAGCGAGCGAACGACGACGCTCCATACCCTGCTTCGGACGATCCTGTCGCCATACGACGTGCAAACCAAGGCTCGGCAAACACGTTTTGCGATTCAGGGTATCGACCTTCCGCTTGCCGGCGGTTCCGTCACCTCCTTCGCCCTGCTCTTCAACGAGTTCGCGACGAACGCGGCGAAGTACGGAAGCCTGTCGACATCCGATGGCACCGTGGCCATCGCCTGCAGTGAGCAGAAAGGCATGCTTCACATCCAGTGGACGGAAAAGGGCGGCCCCTCGACGGATACCACGGCCAAGGACAGAGGATTCGGCAGCACGCTCGTGGAGGCGACGATCGTGCAGCTGGGCGGCAAAATCTCGCGAGAGTGGCGACCCGAAGGGCTGGTCATCGACCTGTCGGTCGACCGGAACCGATGCATGGCGGCACCAAGGCAGCGCCCGTAGAGACCTGGACCCAACGCCCTTCGAGAGAGCGCAGGTCCATGGGGCGAAGAAGCGCGCGCCTCGCTACGTCTTCGGCAAGAGGACCGTATCGACGACGTGGATGACACCGTTGGACTGCTTGACGTCGGCAATCGTAACCGTCGCGACGGTGCCGTTCTCGTCGGTCAGCGTAATCTTCTCGCCCTGCATCTTGGCCTGGAGCGTACAGCCACCGACCGTCTTCACCGGATGGGTGCCCTTGTGGTCCTTGATCATCTTGGCAATCGCACCGGACATGGCGTTCGCGGAAACGACATGGCAGGTGAGAATCTTGGTGAGCTTCGCCTTGTTCTCCGGCTTGACCAGCATTTCGACGGTCCCCGGCAAGAGCTTGGCGAACGCAGCATTCGTCGGCGCAAACACGGTGAAGGGGCCGGCACCAGACAGGGTGTCGACAAGGCCGGCTGCCTTCACCGCCGTCACGAGGGTGGTGTGGTCCTCGGAGTTCGCGGCATTCTCGACGATGTTTTTCATCTCGAGCATCGGGGCGGCGACGGGAGGCTCCGGGCTTCTCCTCACTGTCATCGCTCGCAATCTGATTACGACCTGCGCGCCGCCGCGGATCACAAGCCGCGCGCCGAAGTCCCGCTCTCTCGCTACACGCTTGTTTGAGCGCTCTTCGGAGCGGAAGGCAATCTCTCGTGACCAAGCGTGACGGCTTCGCGTGGCGCCGGCGGCCGGCGCTCCAGGCGAACTCCCTTGAGCCAGAGCAAGAGAGCTTCCCAGTGAATGCCCACGATCACTTTCAACGTCAGCAGCGGGTAGACGACAAAGGCGCGGGCAAGCGCTGCGTCGGTCAATGCCTGGCGCGTTGCCGCAAGTTTGGCGACCAGCAGGGGCCCCTTTCCGTCGCGCCCCGCAATCGTCACCGACAGCTGTTCGCCGGGTGGCGCGACGGTAAAGGAATAGCTCATGTCGACCCCGAGGAAGGGCGAGACATAGAGCGTCTTACGGCTTGCTTGATGAATGGTCCCGGTCGAGCCGGCCTCAAGGGGAATGAGATAGCTGTGACGTTCTCCGAACGTATTGCTGACCTCGTAGAAGATCGCCGCAAGCGAATTGTCCGCCCGATGGCAGAAATAGATGCTGAGCGGATTAAAGACGTATCCTAGCACGCGCGGCATCGTCAGAAGCCGGATCGGCCCGCCGGCTTCCACGCTCGCCCGACGCAGATGAGATTCTATCTGTTCGCGCAACGGTGCGGCGGTGCCGTCGCCATGATCCCTGTCGCGAAAGCCAAAGAGGTTGAACCGATTGCGCGAGAACAGCCGCAGGGAGTCCGTCACGCTGTCGATTTCGTCGAGATCCAGCAGAAGATAGAAGACCTTGTAGCGAAGCCGATGCCGCTTCGGGCGCAGCCTGTGGTGAGCCACCTCGCCTGTATAGAGAGCCGACCGAAAGCTCGCCATCAGGCCGCCTCTTGTACGGCCCGGGCTGCGACAAGACCGTCGACATGGATGCGGCCGGATTCGTTAGGGACGATCCAGGGCCGCCGCACGCCACCGAGGGCCTCGGCCACGGCAAGCCCCGCCTGGAGGCCGTCTTCGTGGAAGCCGGCACCGAAATAGGCGCCGCAGAACCATGTGTTGCGCCCGCCCTGCAGCGCCCACAGCTTCTCCTGCGCCGCCATGGCGATCGCATTGAAGCTGGGATGCCGGTAGTGCAGCCGCTCGACGATGCGCGCACTTTCGATCTGCCGGTGAGGATTGAGCGTGACGAACAGGGGCGTTTCGTCGGCGATGCCCTGCAGTCTGTTCATCCAGTAGGTGACGGCAAGCTGGCGATTGTCCCCGGCGTTGCACGACATGTAGTTCCAGCTCGACCACACCTTGCGACGACGAGGCATCAGGCTGGCATCCGCATGGAGGATGGCGTCGTTGCCGACATAGGAAAAAGCGCCAAGCAGGCGTCTTTCGTCGGCGCTCGGGTCCGCAATCATGTCGAGCGCCTGATCGGCGTGTGTTGCAATGACGACATGGTCGAAGCGACGGCGGTCTCCGGTTTCGCCGACGATCTCCACGCCCCCTGGCAGGCGCGAAATGGCCTTGATGGGATGATTGGAAACAATTTCCGGAATGGCCCTGGCGAGGCACCGCACGTAGGAGCGGCTGCCGCCGTCGACGGTGCGCCAGGTCGGGCGACCGGACAACTTGAGAAGGCCATGTGTTTCGCAGAACCGTATGAAGGCGGTTGCCGGATAGTTCCCGATGTCGGCGGCCGGTGTCGACCAGATCGCGGCGGCCATCGGAAACAGATGGTCGTTGCGGAATGCCGCGCCATAGCCGGCAGCGTCGAGATAGTCACCGAGCGAGGTGGCGCCGAGCTGCGCCGCATCGAGCGGCGCCTTGCGATAGAATCGTATGAGATCCCACAGCATTCGCCAGAACCTGGGGCTCATGGCGTTCCGCCCCTGGGCGAACAGACCCGAGAAGCCGGTGCCGGAATATTCCAGCCTGCCATCGTCGAGCGAGACAGCGAACGACATGTCGGATGGCTTGGTCTCGACGCCGAGATGGCGGAACAAGGCAGCGAGGTTCGGATAGGTGACGTCGTTATAGACGATGAATCCGGTATCGACGGCCACGCCGGCAGCCTCGACCGTATGGCTGTGCCCGCCCAGGCGATTTTCCGCCTCGAACAGTGTCACACGGTGGCGCCGCGACAGCAGCCAGGCAGCAGAAAGGCCGGCAATGCCGCTGCCGACGACGGCAATCGTCAGCGTCTGGCTGCCGGTGGTGCAGATCTTGTCCTTCCCCATCAACTCCTCGGGCCGGTAGGTTCGGTGTGACGGGTTTCCCCTTTGCGGATTGCGCCGCCACCGTTCTACGGTGTTGCAGACGCCATGGATCACCGCCTGGCCAGTGATCCAATCGAATCACCCGGGCGTATAAAGGCAAATGAATGTCGCAGGCCTACATCCAGGAAAGAGGCGCCTCCTCGCGGGCCGGACGGCGAGGGTTGTGCCTTTGAAGCCTGTCGAGCAGCAAGGGACACTCCCCACCCCGGGCGAGCTGTGCCAGCTGATGCAGGCCGTTGCGGTACACGATCGAAGCGCCTTTGCCGCGCTGTTCGGCTATTTTGCACCGCGTGTGAAGGCCTTTCTCATGCGCTCCGGCCTTTCCGCCAACATGGCCGAGGAAGTGACCCAGGAGACAATGCTGGCGATATGGCACAAGGCATCCTACTTCGACCCGAGCCGGGCCGGCGTGTCGACGTGGATCTACGCCATCGCTCGGAACCAGCGCATCGATCGCTTGCGGCGCGAGCGCACCCATACGGTCGATCCCCATCTTGACCCGAGCGACGAGCCGGAATTGCCGGACTCGGGGGAAGACATCGCCCTCGTGGCCGAGCGCGAGGCGCAGGTCCGAACGGCGCTCGCAGCTCTGTCGAGGGAACAGGCTGCAATTGTCCATCTCTCGTTCTTTGCAGAGAAGCCGCATTCCGAGATAGCGCGCGAACTCGGCGTTCCCCTGGGGACGGTCAAGTCGCGGATCCGGCTGGCCTTGAACCGCTTGCGCGCTCTGCTGGGCGACGAAACATGACGATCAATCACCATCCGAGCGACGAGACGCTGCTGCGGCATGCAGCCGGAACGTTGGGCGCCGGCCCGGCCGTGGTGATCGCTGCGCATCTTGAAGGATGCGAAACCTGCCGCAGGCGGATCTCCGAATTCGAGTCGCTGGGCGGAGCGATCCTTGAAGGCATGCCCCTCGAACCCTTGAGAGTGGATGCGCTGGCGCGTGCCCTCGAACGGCTCGACCTTCCGTCATTGTCGCCTCGACCAGAAACAATCGTCGTTCGGCAGCACCACCCTGTCGGGTTGGAACTTCCCTCTTCGTTGCATCACTGCGACGTCGGCCCCTGGCGCTGGCTCGGACCGGGCTTCAGGTGGAGCAAAGTCTCTCTCCCTGGAAATTCCGACGCCAAGGTCCTGCTGCTCAAGGGGCGGGCCGGCCTGAAGCTCCCGGCTCATGGACATGACGGCACGGAGTTCCTTCAGGTTCTGTCCGGCTCCCTTTTTGACGAACGCGGTCGATATTATCCGGGCGATCTGGATGAAGCCGACACCGACGTCGATCATCAACCCGTCATCAGCTCCGACTCCGAGTGCATTTGCCTCGTCGCCCTGGAAGGTGATACGCGCCTGCACAGTGCTCTGGGACGGCTGCTATGGCCAATCGTAGGCTTCTGAAGCGGAACGACGGCCGCACTTACCTGCACGGGCATCGACGGGCTACCCCACGCGTCCCGCATCCACCGCGCGAACATATGCAGCAGGCGCAGACCTGCCGGATTTCTTCTTGTGCTAGTCTCCGCAACCCAGGCGTGACGTCACGCCCGAGCAATCAGGGCGCGAAGGCGCGCGGAGGGAACGAGATGAGCGTACGTGCGGGGCGTGAGTTCCTGGCAATCCCTGGGCCGACGACGGTGCCCGACGAAGTCCTGCGGGCAATGCATCGCCCGGCAGTGGACATCTATTCCGGCCCGCTCCTGGCCCTGACCGACGGCCTGCTGCGCGATGTCGCCCGTGTGTTCAACACCAAGGGCCGCGCCTACATCTACATCGCCAATGGACACGGCGCTTGGGAGGCCACACTCACCAACGTGCTGTCCAAGGGCGATAAGATCCTGGTCCTCGAAAGCGGACGATTTGCCATAGGCTGGGGAGACAATGCCCGTCGCATGGGTGTCGACGTCGAAGTGCTGAAGGGCGACATGCGCCGCGCCGTGCGGCCCGCCGAGGTGGAGGCACGCCTGAAGGCAGACAAGGGCGGCACCATCAAAGCCGTGCTGGTCGCCCAGATCGACACCGCCTCCGGCGTGGTGAACGACATCGCGGCCATCGGCCAGGCGATGCGCGCCGCGGGACATGACGCGCTCCTGATGGTCGATGCGGTCGCTTCGCTGGGCTGCATGCCGTTCGAGATGGACCGTTGGGGCGTGGACGTGGCCATGTCGGGCTCGCAAAAGGGCATGATGACGCCGCCAGGACTGGGCTTCGTCGTCGCCAACGACCGCGCGCGCGAAGTGCACAAGACAGCCGGCCTGCGCACCCCCTACTGGGACTGGACCGAGCGCGAGGGCGATCTCCACTATCAGAAATACGCCGGCACGCCGCCCGAGCATCTGTTGTTCGGCCTGCGTCAGGCCCTCGACATGCTGTTCGAGGAGGGCCTCGACAACGTGTTCCGTCGCCACCGGCTGCTGGCGGAAGCGGTGCGCCGCGCCGTCGGCGTCTGGGCGGAAGGTCAGGCCATCGGCTTCAACATCATCGAGCCGTCCGAACGCAGCGATGCGATCACGGCGGTACTGCTGAACGGCGGCCATGATCCGGAGGCCCTGCGCGCCTATTGCAATCAGAAATGCGGCGTGATCCTCGGCCACGGCATCGGCGACCTCTCGGGCAGGGCCATCCGGATCGCCCATATGGGCCATGTCAACGCGCCCATGACGCTGGGCACCCTGAGCGTGATCGAGGTCGGCCTCAACGCGCTCGGCATCCCGCACGGCAAGGGCGGCGCACAGGCGGCAATCGACTGGCTGGGCGAACAGGTGAAGGCATAGCCGCCGTCGACCTGGTGTTCAGAACCTGATGCTGAACCCGATCAGCGGGCCGTGCAGCAGCAGATCGATCCCCCTCGTATCGAGGCCGGACCCGGTCGTGTAATTGGCTGCGAGGGCGCGATAGCCCAGCGTGGCGGCGAGTTGGTAGCCATCGAACTGCCAGGCATATGAGTAGGCCGCGACCGCCTGCCACGAAAACTGGCTACCGAGGCCGAAGCCCCCGATATCGCCCCGCACGAATGCTGTCTGGCTGGGGGTGAACTGGTGACGCACCCGAAACCCGACCACCGGGTCGACCCATTGGAGGTTGCCCGTCTTGGCGACAGCGATACCTTGCGATTGCTCAAAGCCCAGATTGTAGAGATTGGCCGTTATCATCGCATCGAGGTTCGCCGAGACGGAATTGTTCCAGTAGCGAAAGCCCAACAGAGCGTCGGCTGCGGTGAAGGAGCCCGGGCTGTGCGACCAGCGCGAGACCTCGTAGATGCCGCCCATCTCGACGATGGTCATCGTGTAGTTGAGCTGGGCATTCACGACGCCATTCACGTTGAGGCCCGGCAAGGGATTGCGGTAGCGCGCGGCCGATTTCGAGAAGCCGAGATTTGACCAGACCAGATCGGCATAGAAACCTACCGGCCCCTTGTTTGCCTCGAAGTAGGCGTTGAATGCGGCAATCGAACTGCTGTTGTTCAAGATGTCGAAGAAGCCGGCATTGACGTCGATTATCTGGCCCCGTGTGGTCGTGCTCCCACTCACGCTGGTGAACCAGGCATAGGTGGCGGCATTGAACCGCCAACCGTCGCCTGGTGCGGTCTCCTCAGCGGCGGCGGGCTGCAGGGCGCTCGCCATAAGGACGATGGCGGTCGCAGCGATAGCGACGCCTCGGCATTTCCCATCCCTGGTCATTCGCGTTTCACTCCGCGTCGGTTGCAACCGCTCGTCTCTTCCTGGCGAGGATCCAGTAGGACAGCACGGCGATCAATGTAATCAAGCCGGCCATAGCCAGCATCGTGATGCGATAGCTGCCGAGATAGGCGGTCGTGCCATTGGCAATGACCTCGTGCACCAGCTTGGCATCGAACCTGTCCGTATGGCCGGTCTGCACATAGGATTGGAGAATCCCGATGGCCTGCGCCTGTTCGCCAGGCGTTGCACCGGCGTGGTCCAACCGCTGCCGCAGCAGGGGCGAGAACATACCGTAGATCAGCGACGAACTCAGCGCCAGCCCCAGTGCGAAGCCGAACTGGCCGAACGCCGTGCGCGAGGAGCCGATGGCGCCGACGAGCGCCGGCGGAGGCTTGGCGACGAAGACGTTGGCGGCCGGCGCCTGCGTCAGCATCATCCCGATGCCTGCCGCCACCAGCGGAACCACGAAGACGAGGTAGGGCGTCTTCTCGCCCGCGAACGCCATCGCCGCCAGCGCCGCCGCCATGGCGACCAGGCCTCCCGGGATCATCAGCCGCATGGCAACGCCGCGCGCCACGAGGCTGCCGGCCCAACTCGCGGCGACGATACAGGCCGCGATGAAGGGAAGCTGCCCCAGGCTCACCTCGAACGGCGTGTAGCGATAGACGTACTGCCACAGCAGCGAGAGCTGGATGGCGACGACGGCGTTTCCGATGTTGAATCCGATACCCGACACGGCGCCGGCCAGCAGTTCCGGATCGGCGAAGGAGCGGATGGGAAAGGCCGGGCGCTCGCAACGCCACTCCCACCAGGCAAAGCCCGCCAGACCGAGGAGCCCCACCGTCATCGGGACCAGCACCTTGTCGCTGCCCCAGCCGGCCGAAGCCGCATTGCTGACGGCGTAGAGCGTGCTGACCAGCCCGATCGCGACCAGGACCAGCCCCAGCACGTCGAGACGCCCGGCCGCCGGATCTTTCGCTTCAGGCACCACCTTCAGGCACCAGACCAGCGCCACCACGCCGACCAGGGGCCCCAGCAGGTAGGCGGCTCGCCAGCTCACGCCGGCGAGATAGCCGCCCAGCACGCAAAGGACCACGATGCCGAGCGTCTGCAAGGCGAGCCATTTGGCGACGGCCCGCGCCAGCACTTCAGGCTCCGGAGCCACGGCGCGCAGCAACGCGAACGACAGTCCGAACGAAGCTGCAAATCCGACACCTGAAAGGGCGCGTCCCAGCACGAACAGGGTGGCGTTCGACGCCAGCGCGGTTATCAACCCTCCGGCCAACGTCACCAGCAGCCCGAACAGCATCACCCTCTTGCGGCCGACCCGATCGCCGAGGCTTCCTGTCGCCATGATGCTGGCAGCGATACAGAGTGTCCCGATGCTCGCCGCCAGAGACCGTTCCGCGCCGGTCATGTGCAAGGTATTGCCGGCGGCGACGACAGCTATGTTATGGATCGCGGGATCGAGATTCATGGGCAGCGACGCGCCGACCAGCGCCAGCAGGGCCGACCTGCCGACCGCCCGTGTCCCCTCTTGC
Organism: Pseudomonadota bacterium; assembly: GCA_020160995.1. Taxonomy (GTDB): domain Bacteria; phylum Pseudomonadota; class Alphaproteobacteria; order Reyranellales; family Reyranellaceae; genus Reyranella. Next base: position 28,881 of record JAIUOY010000170.1, read on the forward strand.
GTCGATATCTGCGCCGTATCGCTCATGACCTGCCTTCTCCCCGAAGCAAGGCCCTCGCAGCCTGCGGCACATGCCCAATCGGCGTCGCAGCGAAGAGTGCTTCGAGGCCTTCGGGCTCCAATTGGTCTGCCAGGCCAATGCAGACGATCACGCTCGGGTCGGACGCCCAGTCGTCCCGGACTTCGCCGGCTTCCGGCTCCAGGGACCAGCGGCGTCCGACAAGTTGCAGCACGAACCGGCGTTCGGGCGCCTCGGAAAGCCGCACGACCCCCTTGGCGCGCACCACCGCAGGCGGAAGCGCCGCGATCGCTGCACGCAAGGCGCCCCCATCGAGCATCTGCCGGCGAACGAAGCTCCATGTCGCGAACTGCCGGGAGTGCTCGTCGTCGGCCCGCGGGCGGGACATGGCCGCACGACCAGCAGCGCCGGAGAGCATGAGGTCGGCGACCTCGCCTGCCCCGGGGGCCGCTACCACGCGAGCGCCGGGAACCTCCGCGGCAATCCATGCGCGGACCTGTCGGCAGGCGTCGGCATCGACCAGATCCGTCTTGCTGAGCACGATCACGTCGGCCGCCGCGAGCTGATCCCGCACAAGGTCGCCGACATATTTGTCCCGCACACGCTCGCGTACCGTCTCCGCATCGGCCACCACCACGATGCCGTCGAGGAACAGGCGGGGATGGCTCGCGGCATAGTCGGCGATCCTGGCCGGATCGGCGACACCGCTTGCCTCGATCACGATGTGCTGGGGACCATCCGGCCGTTCGGCCAGGTCATGCAGTGCGAGCGCGAGATTGTCGCCGATCGAGCAGCAGACGCAGCCGTTGGTCAGGCTGATGGTCTCGCCCTCCCGGTTTGCAATCAGGGCCGCATCGATGTTCACGCTTCCGAAGTCGTTGACGACGACGGCGAGCTTCACGCCCTGCGGGTCCGCCAGCAGGCGGTTGAGCAGGGTCGTCTTCCCGGCGCCCAGATAGCCGCCGATCACGGTGACGGGAATGGTCACGGGCTGTCAGGCCGCAACCGGAAAGACGCGCCCGCCCAGGATGGTCGCAAGCACCGGAACATCCTTGATGGCCATCGGCTCGACGTCCAGAGGATCGTCCCCCAGAACCGTGAAATCGGCCCGCTTACCGACGCGGAGGCTGCCGATCTCGTGATCCCGATGGAGCAGCCAGGCGGCGTTGTATGTCATCATCCGCAGACCTTCGTAGGCGGAGACCCGCTCTCTGGCCCCCTGCACCCGGCCTGTCGTCGTGACGCGGTTCACGGCGGCCCACATCGTCAGCAGCGGATCGACCGGCGACACCGGCGTGTCGCTGTGTGCGGAGACGACGAGCCCGAGGCGGAGCGCCGTTGCCGCCGGATTCATGGCCGCGGCGCGGAAAGCGCCGAACGTGTGGGCGCGATGGAAGTCGCCCCAATAGTACATGTGATTGGAGAACAGCGTGGCCGAGATGCCCAGCGCCGCCATCCGCCGCAGCTGCGACTCGTCCAGCAACTGGCCGTGGACAATGAAATGCCGGTGGTCGGCGCGCGGCTTCTCCGCCTGCGCCGCCGCCACCGCCTCGATGAAGGCTTCGGAGGCCTGATCGGCGTTGCAGTGCGCGACGATCTGCATACCGGCGGCGTGCATGGCCGACACGATCCGGGTCAGCTCCTCCGGCGCGCGGTTCCACAGGCCGTTGGCTCCGGTGCGAAGATAGCCCGGCGCCCGCAGCCGGCCGGTGAAGCCCTGATTCGAGCCGTCCACCAGGATCTTGATCCCCTGAAAGGCGAGCTTGTCGTTGCCCTTATCCTTCAGAGACGTCGCGGCCGCGATCATGTCCTCGACTTTGGGCACGGTGATGCCGTTATTGTGCGCGACGATGCGCACTGGAAAATCCGGCGAGCCGGTTGCAGCAAGCGCTGCCTGTAGGAATGCAGGCTCGAAGTAGGTGCTGCCGCCGCCATCGACGATGGTCGTCGCCCCGCGTGCCTGGGCGACTTTGGCGAAGTTGAAGAACTGCTCTGTATCGGTCGAGGCGCCGACCAGGTCGGAGGCCACCGCCTTGATCGCGGCCATCATCGCCGCCATTTCCTGCAACTCGCCGGTCGGAGCCCCCGAGGCATCGCGCAGGACGCCGGGGGCCTTGATGGCAGCATAGTTCGCAAGTTCGAGAGTCGCGGAATTCACATAGGCGAGATGGCAGCTCGCGTGGAGCAGGAAGATCGGCCGGTCCTTCGATACCTGATCGAGATCATGCCGCGTGATCGGGTCGACGAGGTCGTTCAGCGAGGGGTCGACACCCCAGCCGATGAGCGGCGTCCCAGGAGCGGCGATCGTGGCCTCGATCTCCTTCAGCCGCCTTACGAGAGCAGAAACGCTCTTGAGGGCCTTGTGCTGTTTACCCGACGGATCGCGGCGGTCGATCGGACCGACATACTCGGCCTTGGCCCAGAGAAGACCGTCGAGCAAATGCGCATGGCTCTCGATCAGGCCGGGGACGAGGATGCTGTCGCCGAACCGATCGTCCAGCGTGTAGGGTCCCCAGACGGCGCACTCATCCAGCGTGCCGAGTTCGAGGATGATGCCATCCCGTACCGCGACGTGCGTGGCCTCCTCCACCGCCGGATCCATGGTGATGATCTTCCTGGCGCTGAAGATGGTGATCGGTCCTGGCATGGTCGTCTCTCTCCACTGAAGAAATCCGGCGGGATCGTGTCATTGCGGGCTCGAAGGTCGAAATCGGGACAAACCCGCGGATGCCCAACGCCGCATGCGCGTTGAGACAGCCCGCTCCATGTCAGCAGCGCGACTGCGACGACGCCACCGGACCTGACTGCAAGTCCACCCATTGATCCAATGACAGCAGGTCGCCATGGCCAACCGCTATCCATTTTGCGCAAAAAAGACCCGCCGGCTCCGCGGTTCGGCAGCGCCCTTCTAACGCGTCAGTCGTTCCGCGCGAGCCCTCTGGCGTTCCTGTGGCGCGCCGATCCGGAAGCTTGGGCCAGGGTCGTACTGGGACGCTCGCCGAAGGCCGACGCATAGACGGCGGCGAAGCGGCTGAGGTGCCAGAAGCCCAGCTTGAAAGCGACATCCGTTACGGTGGTGCCTTCTGCCGGTCGACGAAGCATCCCCCGAGCCCGCCACAAGCGACGCCAGCGCAGATAGTCCTGGGGAGATCGGCCGGTCCGAAGCTGGACCACCGCTTCGAGCGAGCGCCGCGATGTCCCGCTCCTGCGACAGAGTTCCAGCATGTCGACCGGCGAGTCGCCCGCTTCCTCGATCGTGCGTTCGAAGCGCGCCATGATCCTGGTGTGCCGACCGACTGCTGCCCGGTCGGGCCGGAACGTGCCCGATTCGCCGAGCGCCATGATCGCCTCGAGCAGAGCGTTGCGCAGCGTCGTGCGAGTCGCCGACACTTTCAGGAGCTGAGGTTGGGCGTCCAGCTCCGCCAACATTGTCCGGTTGAGCGCATTGAACCGCCGCCGCGCCGCGACCGAGGCTACGTGCCAGCGGCCTGCCCGCCGGGCATTGGACGGGCCGAACGGCAGCTCCCAATCCGGCGCCTCGGCGAACAGGGAAGTCTCCAGGCCGAACGTCGCGACGTGCGCGTCGTCGGCGCTGCGCATCGTTCCGCCCTCGCCGGGTCGCACCATGACGACATCCTGACCGCCGACATCCCGACCGTTCGCCGAGCAGCGCGGGCTCATGACATGCCAGACGCTGAAATCCGGTATTCTTTCGTCCACCGTCAAGACGCTTGCCTGGTCGACTTCCAGGCGGCTGAGCACGACGCCGTCCAGATGGAGGTGCCAGTACCGCCCGCCGAACGAGGGGCCGGCGTCCGCAACGCAGTGGAAATTCGCGCCGGGAATGGCTCGCGCCAGTTCTTCCGAACTATCGGTAACAGTACGACGGTAGAAGTGCATGGTTACCCGTCATTCTCTCACGCCGCGCAGGTGACAAAGTACGACTCTGCCGCGTTGCGCGCCACTGGGCCGGCGCTCCAGCCGGCGGAGGGCCGCCCCTTTCCTGCCCATCGGCACGCTTGCTGCGCAACGAGAGAAACTCTTGGGGGGCATATCGCGAAGTACCTCAGCCGCGTGGCCGGTGCTGGCCTGCCATCGCAGACGAGATCGCCGCCGCACGGTCGTGCAAATCTTCGCCGAGCGCCTTGATATCGGTCTTGCTCATCTGCGCGCCGAAGCCGACGGCACTGATGGCCATCAGCGGCTTGCCCGACGCATCGAGCACAACGGACGAAACCGTGGTCACGCCCCTCACATAGTGGCTCTGGTCGACGGCGTAGCCGCGCCTGCGCGTCTCTTCGACCTCGGCCAGGTAGGTATCGAAAGTGATATCTCCCTCCCAACGCAGCCTGGCGAAGTGCGAGCGCAGCTCCGGCGTGGTCAACCCCGAGTGCGCAGCCATCGCCCGCCCCAGGGCCGCGATGTACATCGGCAGGCGCTGGCCGATGCTCATATGGACGCGGATCGTCGCATCGTTGTCGGCGCGGTCGACCAGCACCACACGCTCCCCACCCATCACGTGCCACAGCGTGCAGGTCACGCCATGGTCCGCGGCCACCTCGCGAAGATGCGGCCGTACCATCGCGATGTAGCTCACCTCCTCCAGCGTCCCCTTGGCCAGTGCCAGCAGGCCGAGCCCAACCGAGTAGGTTTTGGTGGTGTCGTTGAAAACGACGAGACCTTCGTGCACGAGCGTCTTGAGAAGGTTGAAGCAGGTACTCGGGTTGAGCTCGAGATCCCGGGCGATACGGCTGACCCCGACAGGGGCCTGTGTCGCCACCAGATAGCGCAGGACAGAAAGGCCGCCGATCAAGGCACCGACGAGCTTCTCCGGGGCCGGCTCTTCACGCGGCATGGCATTCGTTCTCGGCATCCAGATCGTCGCGCTGCCTTCCAGATTATGGAGCCACATTATTCTGCATCGAAAATGATCGCCATCCCTCCGAATGCAGAGCTGAGCGATCCTGATGCCCTCGTCGACGGGCCGAACCATCGAGATACCGGGCAACCTGCCGGCGCACACCGGATGCAGCGCGGCGCACACTGGCCATCCCTTCGGCGACCGACGGATCGAGCAGACCCGTCGGCAATCAGTGCGGTGGGCCTCTGTCAGTCGACTTTGAGGTCGAGGTCCTTGACCATCTTCGTCCACACCTGCAGCTGATCCTTCTGATATTGCGCTGCCTGCTCGCGCGTCGACGGCGTCGGCACCAGACTGCTTTGCAGCAGCTTCGTCTTGATCGCCTCCGTTTCGAGGACCTTGACGACTTCCTTGTTCAGGCGGTCGAGAATTTCGTTGGGCGTCCCGGCAGGCGCGACCAGGGCCCACCAGCCATCCATGTTCGGCGGCGTGGCCAGGCCGCTTTCCACGAAGGTCGGAACGTCGGGCAATAGCTCATAGCGCTTGGCGGATGGCACGCCGACAGGCCGGATCTTGCCTGCCCGGATCATGCTCAACGACGCAGGTACGTCGGCCACCATGATCTGGACGTGTCCGCTGATCAGGTCGGCCAGCGCCGGTGGCGTCGACTTGTAAGGGACGTGCGTCACGTCGAGCTTATAGGCATTCTTGATGTAGCCGCCGTAGGCGATGCCGCCCGTGTTGCCGCTCGCGTAATTGTACTTTCCTGGGTTGGTTCTGATCAGCTCGATCAGCTCGGGGGCGGTCTTCGCCTTGACGTCGTTGTTGACGAGCCACACGTAATTGACCGACGCGACCAGCGTCACATAGGACAGGTCCTTGACCGGATCGTAGCGGACTCCGCTCGTCAGGCCGCCGGGGCTCGCAGCGAGACCGGAGTTGGTCAGGAGGCCGAGCGTGTATCCGTCCGGCGCGGCCGTCGCGACGATCTCGGTGCCCACCGTCGTATTGTTCCCGGGTTTGTTGTCGATGACGATGGGCTGGCCCAAGGCCTGAGACAATGGCTCGGAAAGAATACGTGCAAGGATGTCGCTTCCGGAGCCGGGCGCGAACGGCACGATGAGCCGGATCGGCTTGTTCGGATATGACTGCGCCGCGACGGGCACGGCCGCCACGAGGCTAGCAGCAGCAGCGAAGCCGGCGAGCCAGCGGACAAAGTTCATTGAGGTTCCTCCTTTTATGTTATCTCTTTTTTGTCGTGATGCTTTTCGCATCGAGATGCGACTGTCGTCATGGCACGGCGCGCAGGCATGTGGGCAACCAGCATGCGAAGCATTCCGGAGCCAAAGTCTCTTCTAAGAGAACTCTATTCTCAATAGAGAAATCCGCCATCGATGCGACCGTCCTGCAACTGCGAGACGGTTGATGCGACCAGCAGCGTCACCGCGCGGCGCTCGTGCAAAACAAGCGCCTGTCCGGCATCTTCGATGCCGTGGCGAAAGCGCTGTTTCTCAGGACTTGAAGCCGAGATCGCGCGCGATGATGTTCTTCTGGATCTCGCTGGTGCCTTCGCCGATCACGTAGACCAGCGCGTCGCGGTGGATACGGCCGACTGGATACTCGCGCATGATCCCGGCGCCGCCGTGAATGCGGATCGCCTGCTCGCTCACCGCCACGGCGGTCTCGCTCGCGATCAGCTTGACGCGCGCGGCGGTCGCTCCATCCAGCGTATTCTGGTCAACGCGCCAGGCGCCATAGTAGACGAGCCATCTGGCGGCCTCGATCTGGGCAGACATCTCCGCAAGCTTGTGGCCGATCGCCTGGTAGTCGCCGATGCGCTTGCCCGCGACCATGCGGTCCTGCGCGTAGGCCGTGGCCGCATCGAAGGCCGCGCGCGCCATGCCGAGGGCGTTGGCGGCGACACCGACGCGGTTCTCGCTCAGCGACTCGAGGATCACGGGATAGGTCCCGAGGCGCCCGCCCAGGACGCAATCGTCCGGCACGAACACGTTCTCGATGTGAATCAGGCCGGTTTCGGACGCGCGGATGCCTTCCTTCTTCAGCTTGTCGATGTGCATGCCCCTGGCCGGCAGCTCGACGATGAACAGGCTGATGGCGTCGCCCCTGAGTTCGGGCGCGGTGCGGGCTGCCACGAGCAGGAAATCGGCGATCGGCGCGTTGGTGATGTAGAGTTTGCTGCCGTTGAGCGTCCAGCCGCCGGCAGTGCGTTCGGCACGGGTCTTGAGCGCCCGGATGTTCGAGCCGCCATCGGGTTCGCTCAGCGCGAAACCGGCGATCTTCCTGCCCGCCACGGCGGGCCGGAAGAAGCGCTCGCGCTGATCGTCGGTGCCGGCTTTCCAGATCGGCCAGATCCCGAGATGGCTGTGCGCCGACCAGCTCGATGCGAAGCCCTGGCTCATATAGCTCAGCTCCTCGCGCACGATGCAGTCGCTGACCTTGTCGAGACCGCTGCCGCCATCGCTTTCCGGGTAGCGGACCCCCAGCAGACCGAGTTCGCCCCAGCGCGCGAACACTTCGCGCGGCAGAACCTCGTTCTCCTCTGCAGCAACAACCAGCCGCTGATGCTCCGACTGACAGAGACGTCTCACCGTGTCGCGCACGGCGACCTGCTGTTCGGAGAAGGAGAAATCCATGGCGGAGCGAAATTCTCGATAGTGAATAAGTTTCTACTTGAAGAAGATTGCTCCCCTTCCCAATGCAGGTCAACGAACCAAAGCCGGATGATCGGCAGAAACCGCGAGTCATCCGGACAGCCGACGCGCCGAGCTGGCGGATCCCCCTTCCTCGACGCGGTCAGCCTTGCAGGCTTGCGCTGGATCAAAGCGCCGGATCATCCAGCGCACCATTATTCGGCGGATGCAGACGTTCATCTTCCGCTGCCCAAGCACGGGCTACAACGTCCAGGGAAGTTTCGAGGAGTCCAACTCGCCGCTGCCGACCTATGTCGGACAGCACTGCTTGGCTTGCCGCCGCCTGCATATCGTCGATCCGCGCAACGGTCGGCTTCTGGCCGAGCGGCAGCCAACGTCGGCACCCCGTCGCGATACACCAAGGAGCTGAAATGACGCACAGCCACGCCATCGTCTGGATGGACTCCAAGGAAGCCCGAATCTTCCGCTTCAATGCCGTCGACGTCGAGCGGGAGACCATCAAGGCACACACCCCGTTCCGCAAGGTCCACCACAAAGCCGGCGTCATCGGTTCGGGCCGCCAGGCACTCGACATCAGCTTTCTGGATCACATCATCGATGCCCTGCGCGGCACCACGGAATGGCTTCTGGTCGGTCCGGCCCAGGCGAAGCTCGAGCTGGTTCATCATGTCGAGAAGACGATGCCCTGGGTCCACGCCAAGCTCGTCGGCGTCGAGGCAATGGACCACCCGACCGATGGCGAATTGCTCGACCGGGCGTGTCGCGCCTTCAAGGCCATCGACCGGATGCAGCCCGTCCCGCCCGCGGGCTGAGTGTTGCGGTCGATACGCTTAGACGTTGAGCTGCCGTAGCGCCTGCAGATTGCAGAGCTCGATCGATCGACTGGCGGCCGGCAGCCGGATCAGCCCGTCGCGCGTGAACTGGCTGAGTGTCCGCGACACCGTTTCGATCGTGAGGCCGAGATAGTCGGCGATGTCGGAGCGCGGCATGGGCAGCTCGAACTGGCCGTCGCCATCGGGCATACGATCGGCCATGTCCAGGAGAAAGGCGGCGACCTTTTCCTGCGCCGTCTTGCGTCCAAGCAGCAGCATGTGCTCCTGCGCGCGGTCGAGACTGCGGATTGCCGAGGAGAGCACCTCTTCGCGCAAAGCACCGCCATCGCGCACCGACGGCCCCAGGGAGGTACGGCAATAGGCGAGAACCGTAGCTCCAGCCAGGGCTTCGGCGGTGAAGCGATGGTTCCGGCCGGCCTCCAGCCCGAAAATCTCCCCCGCGAGATGGAAGGCGCCGATCTGCCGCCGGCCGTCGCTCAGCAGCTTGCTGGTCCTTATGGCGCCCGTCACGACCTTGTAGAACCAATCGGCGGCATCACCCTCGGCGAACAGCTCCTCGCCCTTTCTCAGGGTCTGCGGCACCCCTCCCGACATCGTTCCCCGCAGGGCGAGGGCGGCAGGCATCTGGATAGCGCTTGCGAGGATCTGCATCGGTATCTCCCCGGTTTCAGCCGGAAGGTTGTCGATGCGCATCGGTATCCCGCCGGCCGCCCTGCAACCATTCGGGGTTGATCTAAGGGATTCTACGTAGCCGCCAGCACCATACGGACGAGCTCGGAAAGGCTGTCGGCCTGCATCTTCGTCATCACATTCGCCCGATGAACCTCCACGGTGCGCGCACTAATGCCGAGATCGTAGGCGATCACCTTGTTGGCCTTGCCGGCGACGAGCCCCTGTAGAACTTCGCGCTCGCGTGACGACAATCCCGCCAGGCGCGCCTGCACAGCCGCCAACCGCGCCTGGCGCTCGCTGTCCGTGGCATGCCGGGCGAGCGCCGTCCGGACCGCCGACAAGAGCGCCTCGTCGTCGAACGGCTTCTCGATGAAATCGACGGCGCCGGCCTTCATCGCCGTCACCGCGAGCGACACATCGCCATGCCCGGTCATGATGATGACGGGAAATCCCGCCTTCAGCTCGTTGAGGCGGCGTTGAAGTTCCAGCCCGTCCATGTCGGGCATGCGAATGTCGGTAAGGACGCAACCGTCCTGCGCGTCGGGAAGCGCCTTCAGGAAAGCCAGCGCCGAGTCGTGCACCCGGACGGCATGGCCTTCCGTGCTCAGCAGAAAGGCCAGGGATTGACGAACGTCGGCATCGTCATCGATGACGTGTACGACCTGGCTAGCGGCCATGGCCGGCCTCTTGCCGGCCGAAGCCCGGCAAGGTGAAGCGGAAGACGGTACCTCCACCGGCGGGCGTCTCCACCCAGATCTTTCCGCCATGTGCCTCGACGATCGTGCGGCAGATCGAGAGCCCCAGGCCCATGCCCTTGCGCTTGGTCGTCATGAACGGCTGGAAGAGGTTACGGGCGATCTCGGGCGCAAGGCCGTCGCCCGTATCGGCAACACTCACCACGACCATGTCGTCCGGATTGGCCGCCGTCGCGATCTCGAGCGTACGCGGCGGCTCGCTGTCGGCCATCACCTCGATGGCATTGCGAATCAGATTCACCAGCACCTGCTGAATCTGAATCCGATCCGCCAAAACCTGATCCACCCGGGCGTCGAGCCTGAAACGCACCTCGACACCGATTTCCTTGATGCCGACCAAGGCCAGCGTGCTTGCATCCTCGATCAGCTTGGGCAGGTTCTCGATACGCCGCTCGCTTTCGCCACGCGACACGAATTCGCGCAGGCGACGGATGATCTGGCCGGCGCGCAAAGCCTGCTCGGCCGCCTTCCCGACGGCGTCGCGCAACTGGGGCACCGGCTCTCCCTCCAGACGATCGATCAGGCGCTGCGAGCCTTTCAGGTAGTTGCTGATCGCCGTCAGGGGCTGATTGATTTCATGGGCCAGCGTCGAGGCCATTTCGCCGAGCGCCGTGTAGCGCGACATGTGCGTGACTTCGGACTGCAGCTCCTTGAGGCGGGTCTCCGTGATCTGTTGATCCGTGAGATCCCGAATGAAGCCGGTGAAATGGTGCCGCTCGCCGGTTTGAAGTTCGCCGACCGTGAGATGCATGGGAAAGGTGGTGCCGTCCTTGCGCTGCCCGACGACGATACGGCCAATGCCGATGATGCGCGGCTCGCGGGTCGACAGATAGCGCTCGATATAGACGTCGTGCTGTTCGCGATAGGGCGACGGCATCAACATGCTGATGTTCTGTCCGACGACCTCGCCGGCACTGAAGCCGAACAGCCGTTCCGCCGTCTTGCTGAGCGACTCGATCCGCCCCCGCTCGTCGATGATGATCATGGCGTCCGGCACGGTCTGCAGGACCGAGCGCAGCCGCGCCTCCGCCGCTTCCAGGGCCTGCGCCAAGTGTGTCCGCCCGCCTTCACCGGGAAGGGCCGCACCATGGAGCAGCCACCTTACCCCGCCGTCGGGCGACGGCACCGGGCTGCTGACCGTATCGGCCAGCGACAGTCCCGCGGCGCTGCCGGCTGGCGACTGCACCAGCAGCCTTCCGGACCTGTCGTTGCGGTGCGGGCGCCCCGTTTCGCGCGCGACGTCGAGGGATGCCTTGAAAATATCCAGATCTGGCCCCGGAGCGAAGACCTCGTCGAGTGTCCGACCGGCCAGCGCAGAGCGCCCGAGGCCCAGCGCAGCGCAGTAGCCGTCGCTCGCCGTGACGATGCGCAGATCCGGCCACAGGAGAAGTTGCGCATGACCCGACGCCGCGACGACGGCGGCGGCTTCCTCCGGCGATGCCGCGGATTGCGAGGATTGACTCATCGATGCATTGCCTTTCCCGGCCACGATAGCATGGCCGGCGGCGACACCGACAAGACGGCTCAAGGCCTGATGAAAGCAAGCGGCGTGGACTCGTCCAGATTGTCGGCGGCGGCCGTCAGTTCCGCCGCAATATCGTCGTTCGCGCGGCCGCGCTGGAAGATCCGTATCGCCTCCGACAGAAGGCACCGTGCAACAACATCCTCGGAGATGCCCTTGCCGCCGGCCTCGGCGAGCGCTGCTTCGACATGCGCAGCGACCAGTTGATGCGTACTCATGGCCTAATTCTCCCTTCAGATGCCGCGCGAGTGGCGACCATCGGCATGATGCAAGTGATGATCGAATGCCGCACAGACGAAGCGCACCAGCGGTTGTCCGCGCTCGGTGACGTTGATCCTGTCTCCCTGTCGTTCAACCAGGCCGTCATCGACAAGCGCCGGGAGCGCCTCGATCTCGGCCAGGAATGACGGCAACGACACCTGGTGACGACAGCACACCTCGGCGAGATCGACCGAAAAGGTGCACATCAGCCGCTCGATGATTTCGCCGCGCAGCCGGTCGGCAGCGCAGAACTCCAACCCCCGGGCCGTCGCGAAGGTGGCGGCATCCATCAGCGACCGATAGCGCGTCGTGTCGGTGGCATTCTGCGTATAGCCGCGCGGCAGGCTCGAGATGGCCGAAGCACCGAGGCCCACGACCCACGGCCGCTCTTCGGCGACGTACCCCTGGAAACTACGGCGGAGCTGGCCTTGCCTTGCCGCCATCGCCAAGGCGTCGTGGGGGCGCGCATAGTGATCGAGTCCCACTTTCACGTAGCCACCGGCGAGCAATCGCTCCGACACGAGCGCAGACATGGCCGACCGCTCGGCCGCACCGGGCAGTGTTTCGGTGTCGATCAGCTTCTGGCGCGCCTTCATCCACGGCACATGCGCGTAGGCAAATACCGCGAATCGGTCAGGTGCCAGTTGCAGGGCGGCATCGAGTGTGCGCGCCAGCGTCTCGGGAGTCTGCCGAGGCAGACCGTAGACGAGATCGATGTTGATGCGTCGAATGCCCGCTTCGCGCAGGCGAGCGACTGCTGCGGCCGTATCGTCCACCGACTGCAGCCGGTTTATCGCCTGCTGGACGTCGATATCGAAATCCTGAACGCCGAGACTGACACGATTGACGCCGATTGCCTGCAGGGTGCCGACGAGCGCCTCGTCGCAGAAACGAGGGTCGATCTCCATCGAGGTCTCCTCGCCACTGCGTCGATCGAAGCGAGCTGCAAGCTGTCGGGCGACCGACGCAATCCGGTCCACGCCGAGTTGCGACGGCGTGCCGCCACCCCACTGGATCGACCCGATGCAGAGATCGGGGGCCGCCGCCGCGACGAGGTCGATCTCCTTCGCAAGGGCCTGCGCGTAGGCGTCGAGCGAGTCCGGTCGGTTCACCGCCGACGTATGGCAAGCACAATACCAGCAGAGCCGGGCACAGAACGGAACATGCAGGTAGAAAGTCGCGCTCGTGCGGGCGAGATCCTGCAGCCAGGCCCGATGCTCGACCGGGCCGATGGCGCCGTGAAACTGCGCGGCCGTCGGATAGCTGGTGTAGCGCGGCACCGCGCGATCGTAGGCCGCGAGGGTACGGGCATCCATCAGTGGGACACGAACAAGGGGACGGTCATGCTGGACAGGAGCGTGCGGCTGGCGCCACCCAGCACCATCTCGCGCACCCGCGAATGGCCATAGAGGCCCATCACGACCAGATCGATATTGTGGTCGACCGCCCGCGACAGGACCACGCCCCCGACATCGGAGTCAGCGGCAACATCGCGCTGGACGGTGACATCGATGCCGTGGCGCGCCAGCCAGTGCGCGACATCGGCACCCGGCTCCGCGCCGTGACCATCGGCCGAGGTATGCGGATCGACGACCAGCACGATGACCTTCTTTGCCGCCCGCAGGAACGGGAGGGCATCTGCCGCCGCACGCGCGCTCTCGCGGCTGGCGTTCCAGCACAGCATCACCCGTTCACCCGGCTGCGAACGGACCCCGACATGCGGCACGATCAGCATGGGCCGCCCTGTCGACAGCACGACGGATTCCGGAAGATCGGACGGCGTCGGCGTCTGGGCATCGAAGTCGGTCTGCCCGACGATGGTGAGGTCGGCATAACGCGCCTGGATCGCGAGTTCGCTGTCGATGAAGCCGTCCACCGCCCGCCATTCGTGCGAGAGGTGTCGCCCCTTCAGCGCCTTGTCGAAGGCGGCCCGCGCCGCCTCTGCGTCGGCCTTCACGCCGGCTTCGTAGGAGGCGAACAGCGCGTCCATCGGCATGCCCCCTTCGAAGAAGACGGGAGCCTCGAACGGCGGCCGCGCATGCACGCCAACCAGATGGGCGCCGAATCGCTGCGCCAGGTCCGCCGCCACGACAAGCCGCTGGCCGACCTTGGGCGCGGCGTCGCAGTGGACGAGGATCGTCTTGTATTCCATGGTCAATCTCCTCCGGTGAGGTTTAGCTTTGCCGCCTGCGTGCAACGAGTGCCTTGACCTGCGTCAAGTCCGCGGCGGGGCCGAAATGATCTATTGTGAGCATGGAGACGATTGTCCGGTTCTTGGCGCTTTGCGCTGACGGGTTGCAGACGGCAGCGGCGGATCCGGCCGGGTTGCCCGTCGCGATGCTTCTCGCAGGTCTGGCCGGCAGCCTCATCCATTGCACGGGCATGTGCGGCCCCTTCGTGCTCGGACAGGTCATTGCCGATGCCGACAAACCCGCGGGGGCCAACTACGGGGAATGGCATCGGCTCGCAGGGGCCGCGCTCGCGCCCTATCATCTCGGGCGCCTCACGACTTATGTACTGCTGGGAGCGATCGCCGGAGAGGCTACGGGGCTTTTCGCGTCGACGGCGGCCTTCGGCTGGCTGTCCGGCGCCCTGCTCGTGGCGGCCGCGCTGCTGCTGATTACCCAGGCACTGGGGGTGTCGCTGGGCATCAACGGGTTTGGTCTGCAGGCCTGGCTGTCGCGCCTCGCCGGACCTCTTGCCGGCGCCACCGGCAATGCCGCGAGATACGGCCTGGGCGTCCTGCTCGGCTTCCTGCCGTGCGGCTTGCTCTACGGCGCCCTGGCCGCAGCGGCCGGCACGGGTTCGGGATCGAGCGGCGGCCTCGCGATGGCTGCCTTCGCCCTCGGCACGATGCCAGCCTTGATCGCCGTGGGCTGGGGCGGCCTGCTGATGCGCCGGAAGTTGCGAGGCGCGGGCCGGTGGATGAGCGCGCCCCTCCTGCTCGGGAACGCGCTGGTGATGCTTACGCTGGCGAGCCAGCGCTTCTAGCGGGTTCGGGCAACGCCTCGAAGCTCACGATGTCGCGGTAGGCATGCCATGTCGAGTGCGCCACGACCGGCAACACCACGACCAGTCCGAGGAAGCCCGGCACCATCGCCATGGTCACCAGCATGACGATCAACCCGGCCCACAAGAGCATTGGCTTGGGATTGAGCCTCACCGCGGCGACGGAGATGGCGATGGCTTCGAACAGGTTCGAGCAGCGGCGGTCCAGGAGATAAGGCATCGAAAAGGCTCCGATGACGAACGCCACCGCGGCGAGCACGGCGCCGATCGCCACGCCCGCCGCAAGGAACGGCAGGCTGCGCGTTGCGTGCCAAAGGAGATCCGTAAAATGGGTCCAGGATGGAACGCTCTGCCAGGGAAAGAAGGCGAAGAGAAGCTGCGCAATGCGCATCCAGGCGAGATGCAGCAAGAGCAGGGCGAGGCCCATCAGGGCGATCTGATCGGCATTGCGACGCCAGGCGCTCAGGGTCGAGTCGCCATCGACGGGCAGGCCGGCTTCGAGCCGCCGGCTGGTCTCGTAGAGGCCGACTGCAATGAACGGCCCGACAAAGAAGAAGCCGGCGCTGAGCGGCAACACCAGCGAGGGATAGTCGAACCACAGCAGCAGGGCGATTGCCAGCCAGCCCGTGATGACCGGGAACAGACCATAGGACAGGCTGATGACGGGAACGGTCCATAGATCGTTCCAGCCGGCCGCCAGCCAGGTCCACGGCCGGTCGATCGCAACGCGCCGGATGCGCGGTTGCGGTCCTGGGAAAACCGCGACGGACTCGCTCATGGCGTTTCACTCTCGAAATGCATGCGTCACTAGATATCGGCCCGGCAGACGCGGGCCTTGACCTAAATCAAGGTTCTCCGGCGGCGATCTCCTAGGGTCCGTCCGACCTTCGCGGGGAGAAAGTATGTCGAGTCAAGCAATCCTGAATGCCGGACGCCCGTCTGCGCCGCGCTATGTCGAGGATGTGATCCGTGCTGCGGTCGTGCTGACGATGTTCTGGGGCATCGTCGCCTTCCTGGCGGGCGTCGTCATCGCCGCCCAGCTGGTCTGGCCGCAGCTCAGTTTCGACAGCGAGTACCTGACCTTTGGCCGCCTGCGGCCGCTGCACACGTCGGCCGCCATCTTCGCGTTCGGCGGCACCGCGCTGATCGGCACAGCCTTCCATGTCGTGCAGCGCACCTGCCGCGCCCGCCTGTTCGGCGGCGCACCGCTCGGCTGGTTCGTGCTGCTCGGCTACCAGTTCTTCATCGTCACGGCCGCCGCCAGCTACCTGCTCGGCATCACCCAGAGCAAGGAGTACGCCGAGCCGGAATGGTTCATCGATCTCTGGCTGACGATCGTCTGGGTCGCCTACCTGGTCGTCTATCTCGGCACCGTGCTGAAGCGCGAAGAGCCGCACATCTACGTGGCGAACTGGTTCTACCTCGCCTTCATCATCACCATCGCCGGCCTGCACATCGTCAACAACATGGCGATACCCGTGTCGATCACCGGCTCCAAGAGCTACGGCGCCTGGTCGGGCGTGCAGGACGCCATGATCCAGTGGTGGTACGGGCACAATGCCGTCGGCTTCTTCCTGACCGCGGCCTTCCTCGGCATGATGTACTACTACATCCCGAAGGCCGCGAACCGCCCAGTCTACTCTTACCGGCTGTCGATCGTGCATTTCTGGTCCCTGGTGTTCATGTACATCTGGGCCGGCCCGCATCACCTGCACTACACGTCGCTGCCCGACTGGGCGCAGACGCTCGGCATGGTCTTTTCCGTCATGCTGTGGATGCCGAGCTGGGGCGGCATGATCAACGGCCTGATGACGCTTTCCGGCGCGTGGGACAAGCTGCGCACCGATCCCGGGCTGCGCTTCTCGGTCACCGCCGTGGGCTTCTACGGCATGGCGACCTTCGAAGGTCCGGTCATGTCGATCAAGGCCGTCAACTCGCTCAGCCACTATACCGACTGGACGATCGGCCATGTCCATTCCGGCGCCCTGGGCTGGGTCGCCTTCATCGTGTTCGGCACGCTCTACTATATGGTGCCGAAGATGTGGAACCGGCCGGCCATGTGGTCGACGCGCCTGATCGGTTGGCACTACTGGATCGCGACCATCGGCATCGTTCTCTACATCACCGCGATGTGGGTGAGCGGCATCATGCAGGGCCTGATGTGGCGCGCCTACGACGAGCTGGGCTTCCTGCAGTACTCGTTCGTCGAGACCGTCGCGGCCATGCAGCCCTTCTACTTCATCCGGTTCCTGGGCGGGGTCTGCTTCCTGACCGGCGGACTGCTCATGGCCTACAACATGTGGCGCACGATCCGCGGCGAAGCCGAAGCGGTTTCCACGCGTCCCCACCCTGCTCTCGCGGCCTAGGAGACGCGCAAATGCTCATTCGTCACGAGACGATCGAAAAGAACGCCATCCTGCTGGTGATCTTGACCCTGATTACGGTCTCGATCGGCGGCTTGGTGCAGATCATCCCGCTGTTCTCCATCGAGACCACGATCGAGCGGGTCGACGGGGTGCGTCCCTACACGCCGCTCGAGCTGCTGGGCCGCAACATCTACGTCCGCGAGGGCTGCTACACCTGTCACAGCCAGCAGATCCGCCCGTTCAAGGACGAAGTCGAGCGGTACGGTCACTACAGCCTCGCCGCCGAGAGCATGTACGACCGGCCGTTCCAGTGGGGCTCCAAGCGCACCGGGCCGGATCTGGCACGCGTCGGAGGCCGCTACTCCAACGACTGGCATGTCGCCCATCTCGTCTCGCCGCGTGCCGTCGTGCCGGAGAGCGTCATGCCGGCCTATCCGTTCCTCGCCCACAAGAAGCTCGACTACAGCGACATCGCCGGCCACCTCCGCGCGATGCGCGCGGCCGGCACGCCCTATACCGACGAAATGATCGCCAACGCCCGCGCCGACCTCGAAGCGCAGGTCAATCCGGATCTCGATCCGACGGCGATGGAGAAGCGGTATCCGCGGGCCGTCGTCGGCAAGTTCAATGTCGACTCGACGGCGATCACCGAAATGGATGCGCTGGTAGCCTATCTGCAGATGCTGGGCACGCTGGTGCGCTTCGGCGACATCCCGCCCGAGCGGCTGCGGCAATAGGGAGGACGGACATGACTCTCGAAGCGCTCGGCGAGCTGCTCACCTCGATCTGGACCATCTGGGCGATCCTGGTCTTCGCCGGCATCGCCTTCTGGGCATGGCGTCCGAAGAACCGGCGCCGGTTCGAGAAGGACTCCCGCATCCCGCTCAACGACGAATGACGAAGGACCGGCCATGCCGACCAAGATCGAGAAGGACACGCTGTCGGGTCAGAACACGACCGGCCACGAGTGGGATGGCGTCAAGGAACTGAACACGCCGCTGCCGACCTGGTGGATCTACACTTTCTACGCCACGGTGGCGTTCGCCATCGTCTACTGTGCCCTCTACCCGTCCTGGCCGTGGCTGAACGGCCATACGAAGGGCGTGCTGGGTTACTGGAGCCGCGCCGAACTCAGCCAGGAGCTCACCGAGCAAGCCAAGGCGCGCGCCGGCTTCGTCGACCGCATCCGGACCACTTCGCTCGCCGACATCGCCAAGGAGCCCGAGCTCTTCAGCTTCGCCATGGCCGGTGGCCGCTCGGCGTTCCAGACCAACTGCATGCAGTGCCACGGCGCCGGCGGTGCGGGCAGCCACGGCTTCCCCAACCTGGTCGACGACGACTGGATCTGGGGCGGCAGTCTCGACCAGATCCGCGCCACGATCGAGCACGGCATCCGCAATGCCGACGACAAGTCCCGCCAGTCGATGATGCCGCGCTTCGGCGTCGACGGCATGCTCACGGGCGCCCAGATCGCGGCGGTGACGGACTATGTGCTGAGCCTGTCCGGCAAGGCGCAGGCCACGCCGGAAGGCGCGCAGATTTTCAAGGATCAGTGCGCGGCCTGCCATGGTCCCGAAGGCAAGGGCAATCAGGAGCTGGGCGCGCCCAGCCTCGCCGACGGGATCTGGCTCTATGGCGGCAATCGCGATGCCATCTATCGGTCGATCTTCTACGCCCGCAACGGCAGCATGCCGGCCTGGACCGGACGCCTCGACGAAGCGACCATCAAGATGCTCACGATCTACGTCCACGCACTGGGCGGCGGCCGCTAGGCAGTATGCGGGCGTATCATGGGTATCGACTCAAAGGTTCGGGATGAAGACGCGGTCTCGCTCGCCGCACAGAAAGCCGAGCTGCCGCTTTACGTCACCCGCATCAAGGTCTACCCGCGTGCGATTGCCGGGCAGTGGCGGCGAATCAAATGGGCCGTCCTCGTCCTGCTGCTCGGCCTCTACTACCTCGTGCCGTGGATACGCTGGGACCGCGGCCCCAATGCGCCGTCGCAGGCCATCCTGATCGATCTCGACGGCCGGCGCGGCTGGTTCTTCGATGTCGTCATCTGGCCGCAGGAAGTCTATTTCGTCACCGGCCTTCTGATCCTGGGATCGCTCGGCCTGTTCTTCGCCTCGTCCCTGTTCGGGCGCGTCTGGTGTGGCTTCACCTGCCCGCAGACCGTCTGGACCGATCTCTTCATGCTGGTCGAGCGCTGGATCGAAGGCGATCGCAACGAGCGCATGCGCTTCGACCGCCAGCCGATGTCGGCGACCAAGGCCGCCCGCAAGAGCCTGAAGCACGCCGCCTGGCTCGTGATCGCGGCAGCGACGGGCGGCGCCTGGGTCTTCTACTACGTCGACGCTCCGACCACTCTGGTCAAGATCTTCCGCGGCGAGGCATCGCTCGAAGTCTATACGTTCGTCGGGCTGTTCACCGCGACCACCTACGTTCTCGCGGGTTGGGCGCGCGAGCAGGTCTGCACTTATATGTGCCCCTGGCCGCGCTTCCAGGCCGCGATGCTCGACGAGCAGAGCCTGATCGTCACCTACCAGAAATGGCGCGGCGAGCCGCGCGGCAAGCACAAGGCCGGCGACACCTGGGAGGGCCGTGGAGACTGCGTCGACTGTCGCCTGTGTGTCGCCGTATGCCCGACGGGCATCGATATCCGCGACGGCCAGCAGATCGAATGCATCGGCTGCGGCCTCTGCATCGACGCCTGCACCCAGACCATGGACAAGGTCGGGCGGCCGCTGGACCTCATCCGCTGGGACACCCTGGCCAACCAGCACGCCAAGGAGACCAGCGCGGTCAAGGGGACCGGCCGCGTGGCGTGGCGGCCGCTGCGGCCCCGCACCCTGCTCTATGCCGGCCTGCTCTGCCTCGTGTCGGCGATCATGCTGGTGGCATTCCTGCTGCGCAGCGACGCCGAACTGACGGTCCAGCGTGACCGCAGCCCGAACTATGTCCGCCTGTCCAACGGCGACATTCGCAACTCCTATACCCTCAAGATCTTGAACAAGCATCGCGAGGAGGCTCACTTCCAGGTGTCCGTCGAAGGACTGCCCTCGGCTGTTCTGAGCATCATCGGCGCCGACGCCGATGGCGCATCGGGATCGCCGAGTCTGGTGGTGCATCCCGACGCGGTCGGCACCTTCCGGGTGCTCGTTACGGTACCGTCGAAGAACGCGCCCGCGGGCTCCAAGCCGATCACGTTCCAAGTGCGCGAGGCGTCACAGGCGCGTCGGGCCTCGCACGATGCCGTCTTTGTCGGACCTGGCCGTTAAAGGAGCTTGCCGATGAGCCCCACCCTCGCCTCGCGCGGTCGCTACATTCCCTGGCTTTTCGTCCTGGGCTTCATGCTCGTCATCGCGGTCAACGGCATCATGATCTGGTTTGCCGTGGGATCGTTCTCGGGCCTCTATACGCCCAAGCCACGCGACCGCGGGCTGCGCTACAACGACGTCATTACCGCCCAGCAAAGCCGGGATTCTCTGGGCTGGCGAATCGACTCCAAATGGCGGCCGGAGAGCCGTCGGCTCGATCTCACCCTGTCCGATCGCGACGGCCGGCCGCTCGCCGGTGCGCGTGCGACCGTCGAGCTGGTGCGGCCGACGGAAAAGCGGCCGCCGCTCGACATTGCCATGGCCATCGTCGGACCGGGACAGCTTACCGGCACGGTGGACCTGCCGGCCCGCGGGAACTGGGACATCGACATCGTGATCGAGCGCGACGGCCAGCGCTTCGCTCAGACCCGCCGGATGTTCCTGCAATGACCGACGTCGCCCTCTGCGCGCCCTCTCCCGCTGCGGTGGTCGAGCGGAGCTGCGCGCATTGCGGCGAGGTCTTGCGCGGGCTTTCCGACAGCAAGTTCTGTTGCGCAGGATGCGCCGGCGCTCACGCCATTATCGGCGCGGCCGGTCTTGATTCCTTCTACCGACGCCTGGAGGAACGGCACGCAAGGCGGCCGGAGCCCCTGGAAACCGACTTCGCCGGCCATGCGCACGTCACCGGCCGGAACGAAGCCACGTTGGACCTGCTGGTCGAAGGCCTCGACTGCGCCGCCTGCGTCTGGCTGATCGAGAGCCTGCTGGCGCGCAACCCGGCCATCACCAGGGCTCGCGTACACCTCTCGACGCGGCGTCTCTCTCTTGGCTGGCGTGGTCCGGCCGAGGACGCCAATGCCCATGCCGGCCTTGTCGCGGCCCTCGGCTTCAAGGTGGCCCCCTACGACATCGTTGCGGCCAACGCCGGCGAGGATCGCGACACGCGCGACCTGCTGCGCGCGCTCGGGGTGGCGGGATTTGCCGCCGCCAATGTCATGCTCTTGTCGGTCGCCGTCTGGTCGGGCCACGACGGCTCGATGGGCGAGGCGACGCGCACCCTCTTCCATTGGCTTTCGGCTGCCATCGCTCTGCCCGCCGTCGCCTATGCCGGTCGCCCCTTCTTCCGTTCGGCCATCGCCGCCCTGAAGGCCGGCCGCACCAACATGGACGTTCCGATCTCGATCGGCGTCATTCTGGCCTGCGTGGTGAGCCTCCACGAGGCCTGGGTCGGCGGCCCGCATGCCTACTTCGATTCGGCGATCACCCTGCTTTTCTTCCTGTTGGTCGGCCGCTATCTCGACCGTCGCGCCCGTGGCCGGGCGCGCCATGCCGTACGGGCCTTGCTGGCGCTGACGGCCCGCAGCGTCACGGTCGTCGCTGCCGACGGCAGCACGGCCCCGCGCCGCGTCGACGCGCTCGTTCCCGGCGACGTGCTGCTGGTCGCGGCCGGCGAACGGCTGGGGGCGGACGGCATCGTCTGCCAGGGCAGATCCTCGCTCGACGCCGCCCTGATCAGCGGCGAAAGCGTGCCCCAGGCGGTCGAACCGGGGGCCCGGGTGTTCGCCGGCATGGTCAATCTCGGCGCCCCGCTGCGCATACGCGTTACCGCCGCCGGCGACCGCACCTTGCTGGCGGAGATCGTCCGGCTCGTCGAAGCTGCCGAACGCGGGCGGTCGCGCTTCACGGCCATCGCCGACCGGGTCGCACGCGCCTATGCGCCGGTCGTGCATGTCACCGCACTGCTGACCTTCTTCGGCTGGATGATGCTGGGAGGTCTGGCCTGGGATCGCGCGCTGCTGGTGGCCACGGCGGTGCTCATCATCACCTGTCCCTGCGCGCTCGCCCTTGCCGTCCCGGTCGTTCAGGTGGTTGCGGGCACGCGTCTGCTGCGTTCGGGCATCCTGCTGCTTTCGCCGACGGCACTCGAGCGTTTGGCGCAGATCGACCATGTCGTCTTCGACAAGACCGGCACTCTTACCCTGGGTCGTCCCGAACTCGTCGACGGTCCTGCCGCCCCCGAAACCAGGCACCGTGCGGCCGCGCTCGCGGCGAACTCCCGCCATCCCCTGGCGCGCGCTCTCCTTCGCGCCGTGCCGGGAGTGGCGGCCAGCCCGAACGTCGTCGAGCATCCTGGCGAGGGCCTCGAAAGCGGCGACGCGCGCCTGGGATCGGCAGCCTTCTGCGGCGTCGCCGATGCGGAGGCCGATGCGGTGGACGACGGCCGGTCTGAACTCTGGTTCGCCGAGCCGGGCCACAAGCCAGTCCGCTTCGCCTTTGCCGATCGGCTGCGTTCCGATGCCGCGAAGGCCGTCGCGGCCTTGCATCGCGACGGATTCGCCGTCGAGTTGCTCTCGGGTGACCGGCCGACCGCCGTGGCCGATGTCGCCCGGACCGTCGGCATCGATACCTGGCGTGCCGAGGCGAGGCCCGCGGCCAAGGCACAGCACCTGGCCGAGCTGGCAACCCAGGGCAAGCACGTGCTGATGGTCGGCGACGGGCTGAACGATGCGCCGGCCCTTGCCGCCGCACATGCCTCCCTATCGCCAACGACGGCCGCCGAAGCGACGCAGAATGCCGCCGATGCGGTGTTCCAGGGCGATGCCCTGCAGCCGGTCGTCGAGGCGCTGGATGTGGCACGTCGCGCCAATCGCCTGATGCGCCAGAACCTGGTCTTGGCGCTCCTCTACAACCTCGCCGCCGTGCCGCTGGCGATCCTGGGCGAGGTCACACCCCTGGTCGCCGCCGTGGCCATGTCCTCGTCCTCGTTGCTGGTGATCGGCAATTCATTGCGCCTTGGCATTCGCCCGCCAGCCCCGCAGCCCTCCAGCCTTCGGCAGGTGCTCTGATGGACAGTCTGCTCGTTCTCGTGCCGGCAGCGCTCTTCCTGGGCTTGCTGGCTCTGGCGGCCTTTCTCTGGGCGCTGCGCAACGGCCAATACGACGACCCCGACGGCTCTGCAGGCCGCATTCTGTTCGACGACGATTGAGGAGAGAAAAATGTCTCACTGGATCATGGGCATATTCGTGGGCCTGCTCGGCCTTGTCGGCCTGTTCATGGCTGGCGCTGCTCGCGACAGCGGTATCCTGGCCTTCGGCCTGGCCTTGTCGGCGTTCGCCGTCCTGTTCTGCTGGTGGATGATCAAGTCGGCTTACGACGAAGCCGAAGGGCACGACGGCCGGCGCGAGGCCTAAGCGATACGGCGCCAGCGATACCGCCCTGGGCCGGCTTGCTCAGGGCGACGCCGACGCGCACTTCTTCTTGAGCGCCACGAACAACATCTCGTTGGGCTCGCCTGATTCGGCTTCGTTGGCGGCGAGCTGAAACTTGGCAATCGCCGCCCGGGTGGCCGGTCCCATCGTGCCGTAGGTGGTGCCGGCATAGAAGCCGAGGTCGCGCAGCAGAAGCTGGATGATCTTGATCTGGCTCGTCCGGTCGGAAGGCCAGGGCCCGGGATCGACCGAACATTGGGAGGTCGACGTCGGCGATTCAGGCGTCTTTGGCGACAAGGCCGCCGTATCGTCCTTCCCCGCCTCGGCTTGCTGCAGCAGCGGCGCCGCCGGTTGCGGCGCTACCTTCAGCTCCGTCGGCGCCGTCGCCTGAGGAGCTGTGGTGCGCGGCGGAAGGTCCAGCCCCCGACCGAGAGGGGACAATTCCAACTGTACCGCTTTGGACGCGGCGACAGATGCGGGCTCGGCTTCGGGGGCCCATGGCAGGCCACCCCCCTCCATTGCCCAGAGAGCAAAGCCAGCGCCGCCGAGCAGCGCAAAGACGAACGCGTAGGCCACGACAGGTATCGCGAGCCATCGCTTGCTCCACCCGCTCCCGGAAGCCATCACCATCAAAATGCTTCCTCTCGCCCGACCTCTCTCGCAGCCTGGACGCTACCGAGGAATCGGCCCTGCTTCAACGGCGCGCGCTCCCGGCTCCGATCTCCGCCGCCGGATCGCAAACTCCCGCCAGAGTGGCAGCAGGAATGGAAATGAGCGGAGCTTCCCTTTATGAGAGGCTCTCCATCGAAACCGGGAATCTTCGTGGCAACAAAGGCAGTCAGCAAGAAGAGCGGGCGCGTCCGCGCGAAGAGTTCGCCCGCGAGATCATCGGGCGCCACAAAGCGGCGCCAACGGCTCGAGAAACCCAATCTGCCGGAGCGCATCCTAGACGTTGCCGAAGAGATGTTCGGCCGGTTCGGCTATGGCGGCGCGACCACGAGGGCCATCGCCCGTCGGGCCGGGGTCAATGTCGGCCAGCTTCACTACTATTTCGAATCGAAGCGCGCGATCTTCGAGGCCGTGGTCGCGCGCATTGGCCGGGAAGTCACCGACCGTCGCCGATCGTTGTTGCGCGAAGCCGAGTCACGGCATCCGAACGGCCGCGTCCCACTCGAGGCGTTGGTCGACGCATTGGTGAGGTCGCTGCTGCTGCCGGAAGCCCGGCAGAGCGGAAAGCCTTCCACCATGCAGATGCATGCCCGGCTCTTCACCGATCCGGACGAGACGGCGAACGTCGTGCGGGCCAACATCTACGACGAGACCAACGCACTCTACGTCGCCGCGATCGGCCGCGCCCTGCCCGCCGTGCCGACCGAAACGCTCTACTGGCGCTACTACTTCATGATGGGCGCGTACGTCTGGACGCTGCTCCAGCCCGGCCGCCTGGAAGCGATCTCCCAGGGGCGCTGCGATCCCGCGGACATGGAGGCGGCCATCCGCGAGATCGTCCCCTTCCTGTGTGCGGGCCTCGCCGCGCCCGTGTCGGGCTAGGACGGCTTCACACGGCTCTTCAGCCGGCAGCGACACTTATCGAACTGGTGGAGTTCCACCATGTTGCCGCACGGATCGTTGAGGAAGAGCTGCTCGGCATCCGGGCCCGTCGCCCCCTTCAGCGACCAGTACGACGCTCCCAGCCGTTCGAGCTCGGCCTTGGTCTCGGCGATGTTCTCGACGGCGAGCGCCACGTGCGGCGCCGTCGGATCGCGGCCCGCCCCTTGGGCGAAGGGTGACGGCAGGTCGCCGCCGATCAGGTGGATCTGCCCGACTTCGCCGACATTGATCCACATGCCCGGAATGCCGGGAATCTCCGGCCTGCCTTTGTCGCGCTCGAGGCCAAGGACGCCGGCATAGAAGTTTTCGAGATCGGCGAGAGTCTTTTCGTCGGCACCGATGCGCACCCCTTGATGATGGATTTCGAGCACCTTGATCGCCATTGTTCCTCCCGAGGTCATATGACCAAAAAATTAGGTCGCTTGACCTGATCGTGCACGACGCGCATCGTTCCTTCAACGAACAACGCCGTATCGGTGGGAGGAACTGGGATGCCGAGAGAAGGGGCCACCGGCTGGTCGAAGTCGGCGACGCTGCCGGCCGAACCGACATCATTCGCCGGCGTGAGCTACTCGGAAATGCTCGATCGGGCACGCGCCCTGGTGCCGGCCTTCGCAGCGCGGGCGGTCGATTGCGAGAAGCTCCGGCGGCTGCCCGACGAGACCGAGCGCGACCTCCATCGCAGCGGCCTCTTCCGCATGGTTCAACCGGCCCGCGTCGGTGGCGCCGATCTCGATGTCGGCATTCTGGTCGACACCTGCACCACGATCGCCCGGGTCTGCCCCTCCACCGCCTGGAACCTCGGCAATCTCGCCAGCCATCACTGGATGCTGGGCTACTTCCAGCCGGAAGCGCAGGACGAGATCTGGGACATCTCGCGCGATACGCTGATCGCCACCTCGCTCGTCTTCCCGGCCGGCCGCGGCCGCAAGGTCGAGGGCGGCTACGAGGTCTCGGGCCGCTGGCCGCTTTCCTCCGGCGTCGACAATTCGGACTGGAACATGCTGGCCTTCATGGTGCGCGAGCGCGACGACGAGGCGCCGGTCGACCAGCGCTTCGCCCTCGTCCATCGCTCGCAGTACGAGATCATCGACACCTGGCACGCCGTCGGCCTCTCCGGCACCGGCTCGAAGGATGTCGCAATCAAGGGCCTGTTCGTGCCGGACTACCGGACGGTCACGGCCTGGGCGATGAACGGCAAGCCGCACCCCGGCTCCACCGTCAATTCCTCCCCGCTCTTCCGCCTGCCGATGCTGGCGCTGGGTCCCTATGTGCTGTCGGGCACCATGCTGGGCTGCGCGCAAGGGGCCTACGAGACCGTCGTGGGGGCGGCGCGCAAGCGCAACGCCACGACCACGGGGCAGCCGGTCGGCGCCAGCCAGGCCGTCCAGCTCAGGGTGGCCGAGGCCAGCGCCCGCATCGACGCGGCAGAGATGATGATGCGGGCGATCTGCGCTCACGCGATGGACGTGGCCCGTGCCGGCCGCGAACCGCTGCACGAAGACAAGCTGCGCTATCGGCGCGACGCCTTCTTCTCGGTCCGCCTCTGCCTCGAAGCCGTAGACATGCTGATGACCGTCGCCGGCTCCAGCGGCCTTTATCTCAGCGGGACCATGCAACGCCTGTTCCGCGACGCGCACGCAGCCAACGCACACGTCATGTTCTCGCCCGACGTACAGGGCGCCCTGTTCGGCCAGCATGCCCTCGGCATGGCCGGACCGCCGCCGTTGCTCTGACGGCAAGCGGCCAATGAAGAAATCCATCACGTGGGAGGAAGCAAGAATGTCATTGTCATCGATTGCGAGGTTGACCGGCGCTGCGGCATTGGTCGGTTTGAGCGCCATGGCGGCGCAGGCGCAGACGTCGGGCGAACCGATCAAGATCGGCGCCATCGTCTCGGCCACCGGCGCCGGGGCAGGCCTCGGCGTGCCTGAGCGCAACGGCCTTCTGCTGGCCGAGAAGGACATCAATGCGAAGGGCGGCGTAAAGGGCCGTCCCATCAAGATCATCATCGAAGACGATGCGTCCAACCCCGATACCGCCCTCAGCAAGGCCAACGACCTGATCTTCGGGCAGAAGGTCGTGGCCCTGCTCGGTCCGTCGCTGACGGCGAGCACCGTTGCGGTCGGCGGCGTCACGCACGCCAACAAGATCCCGCAGATCGCCTTCACCGGCATCGGTCCGGCCGTCGAGCGTGAGCGCAAGTGTGTGGCGCACGTCCTGCCGCCGCAGCGCCTGAACGCCCAAGCCCTGCTGGAATATGCCAAGAGCATCAAGGCGACCAAGGTCGGCGTGCTGCATGACGCGGGCTATGGCAATGTCGTGATGGCCGAGTTGAAGCCCCTCGCCGACAAGTACGGCGTCAAACTGGTGGCGGTCGAGAAGTTCGAGATCGGCGCCACCGATACGACCACGCAGGCCGCCAAGGTCAAGGCCGCACGCCCCGAAGCGGTGTTCATCATCGCCACGTCGGCGACGCCGTTCCGCAACGTCAAGCAGATCCAGATCACCCAGCCGGTGATCGCGGCGATCGGCTCGTCCTCGTACGAGTACGTGAACGCCATGGGTCCGGCGGCCGACAACATCGCCATCCCCGAGTTCGTGGTCGGCGAGGATCCGCTGCCGCACCAGAAGGCTTTCGTCGACCTCTACAAGCAGACCTACAACTCGACGCCGAAGAACTACGAAGCGGCGGCCTGGGATGCCGCCCACATCATCGCCGCGGCTCTTACCAAGGCCGGCGCCGACGCGACGGGCGAGAAGCTCTGCGAGGCCATGAAGGCGCCCTACACGGGCGTGCTCGCCAACTACAACTTCGCAGCCGACGACATGACGGGAATTCCGATCTCGAGCTTCGTCTTCTCGAAGCTCGTCGGCGGCAAGTACACCCGCACGCCGTTCCGCGTCGCACAGTAACCACCGTTCGACGGCGCAGGCAGCAAACCTGCGCCGTCTCCATGCCCGCGGAACCGCATTCAATGACTCTCAGCCTCGTCCTGCAGGCGATCTTCGCCGGCGTGACCAATGGCATCGTCTATGCCTTCGTCGGCATGGGCCTGTCGGCAATCTTCAAGGGAAGTCGCGTCATCAACGCCATGCAGGGCGAGTTCGCCGTTATCGGCGCGATGACGACGGTCCTTCTGCTCACCAAGTCCGGCTGGCCCTATCCGGCGGCCATCGCCGGGGGCGTGCTCGCCGGCGCGCTGGTCGGCGCCTTCATCGAGGTCGCCTTCGTCCGCTACATGGCTAAGAAGAACGCAAGCGAAGACAGCTTCCTCCTCCTGACCATCGGCCTCGCCCTGACGCTGTCGGCGTCCATCCTCTTCTTCATCGGCCGCGACGGCCATCTGCTGCCGCCGATCGGCGGCGAGGGCGTCCTGCTCGTCCTTGATGCCGTCATCCAGTTCCACGCGCTTTGGCTGATCGCGATCGGGATCGGCGCCACGCTGCTGCTGCGCGCCTTCTTCCATCGCACGACCGTCGGGCTCTCCATGATGGCCGCATCGATCGACGCCGACGGTGCGGCGACCACCGGCATCAATGTCGGGCGCATGCGCACCTACACCTTCATCCTGGGCGGCCTGCTCGGCGCCCTGGGCGGCATCCTCGTCACGCCGCTGATCTCTGTCGATTATACGCTCGGCCTCAACCTCACCCTGAAGGGCTTTGCCGCGGCCGTGCTCGGTGGCCTCACCAATCCGCTGGGGGCGGCCGTGGGCGGCATCACGCTCGGGCTGGTCGAGTCGCTGGCCATCATCGGCATTTCGTCGAGCTACAAGGACGTCGTCGCCTTCTCGGTGCTGATCATCATCATGATCCTCATGCCAAACGGCATTCTGGGCCGCGCCGGCCGGCGGGGAGGATGACCATGCAGTCCCGCCTCCCCTGGATCGCCGTCGCGCTCGTCATCTGGGCGGCATTGCCCTTCGTCGTGCCGCGCAACGTCGCCGACCTGCTGGTCTTCACCGGCATCTACACGATTGCCGGTCTTGGCATTGGC
>JAIUOY010000171.1:0-23631 GCA_020160995.1 Pseudomonadota bacterium
CCACCCGCTTGCGGCGCAACCCCTTGGCCGGAAAGGTCTGTGGGCGGTCAACGGGCGACGGTGACGCCAGCCGGTCCGGCACGGCCTCCAGCATGGCCCGCAGACGGCGCAGGAAGGTGGCACCACCGGCATCCGTGCTCGTCGCCGGCAGGATTGGCGCCAACGGCTTGGCAAGCCGGCCCAGGATCATGGCCCAGCGGAAGAGACCGGGCCGCGGCATCAGCCAGGCCAGTACATTGCGCATCAGCCGGTCGGGCAACGAGCGTTTGTAGCTTTCCTCGATGCGATGCCGGCCATGATCGACCAGATGCATGTAGTTCACGCCCGAGGGACAGGTCGTCATGCACGAGAGGCATGACAGGCAGCGATCGACGTGCCGGACCTCCTGCGTCGTCGGCGCCCGATCCCCCTCGAGCATCGCCTTGATCAGGTAGATGCGGCCGCGCGGACTGTCGCGCTCGTCGCCCAGCAACACGAAGGTCGGGCAGGTCGCCGTACAGAATCCGCAATGGACGCACTTACGCAGGATCTGCTCGCTGCGGGCAGTCTCAGGGTCGGCAAGCTGGGCCAGGGTGAAATTGGTCTGCATGATCAGCCCATCCGACCCGGATTGAAGAGCCCCTTGGGATCGAAGCTCTCCTTTACGCGCGCCGACAGCGCCGCCAGGGCCGGCGGCAGCGGCTGGAACACGGGGACCGCCGCCCGCACGGCTTCGGGAGCGCGGATCAGCGTCGCGTGGCCGCCGGTTGCTCCAATGGCGCTGCGCACAAGGACATGGTCGGCATCCGCACTGGCCGGCAGCGCCAGCCAGATCATGCCGCCGGACCAGTCATAGAAAGCTTCGGCGGCGCGGCACCCGGCGCGGATCCTCGCCACGATGGCCGGCCCTTCGGTCGGCGGGCAGGAGATTTTCCAGACGACATCGTTGGCCGCGGCCTTGAGCGGCACCACATCGCGCACCTCGCGCCAGAAGCTACGGCTTTCGAGCGTGCCGAGTTCCTCCATCCGGGCGCCGGTATCGGCCAACAGCTCGCGCAGGCCCTTGAGACGTGCCTCGACCGAGGGGGCCACGCCTTCGATACGCAGCGCCGTCCTGCCCGGCAGATGCGCCGCACCCGAAACCTCGTGCGGGCTGCCCATGGCCGCACACATCGCCTGCACGGCCGCCTCGTCGGCGAGCCCCAGCAGAAGGAGCGTGCGGGTCTGGTCGGGCGCCGGCAGCACCTTCACCGATACTTCGTCGAGCACGGCCAGGGTGCCCCACGAGCCAGAGATGACTTTGGAGAGATCGTAGCCGGTGACGTTCTTCATCACCTTGCCGCCGGACTTGAACGTCTCGCCGCGCCCATTGACGCCGTTGAAGCCCAGGAGATGATCGCGCGCCGCGCCCGCCGAAAGGCGGCGTGGACCGGCGAGATTGCCCATCACGACACCGACGAGCGTTCCCTCGCCGGCCGGCCGGCCCAGCAGCGGCCCGAGGTCGGGCGGCTCGAAGGCCAGCATCTGGTTACGTTGCGCCAACAGCGCTTCGATATCCTTGAGCGGGGTGCCGGCGCGCAAGGTCACCACCAGTTCCTCGGGCGCGTAGTCGACCACGCCCGAGAGGCCCGAGAGATCGAGCACCTGGTCGCAGACCATCGGCTTGCCAAGGGCGAGCTTGGCGCCGCTGCCGCGAACGTCGAGCGTCGCCCCCTCCTTCAGCGCCCATTCCACCGCCTGCCGCAGCTCCTTCGAGTCGCGCGGCTTGATCGTGCTTGTCATCTCTTAGAACCGGGGAATGTCGGGGAACGGGATCTTGTTTTGCGTCACGACCAGCCGGCCAAGCTCGGCGCAACGCCGCAGCTTGGGGAACACCTTGCCCGGATTGAGCAGGTGGTCGGGATCGAAGGCGCATTTCACGCGCATCTGCTGATCGAGGTCGATCTCGGTGAACTGCTCGCCCATCAGGTCGCGCTTCTCGATGCCCACGCCGTGCTCGCCGGTCAGCACGCCGCCGACCCGCACGCAGAGGCGCAGGATGTCCGCTCCGAATTCCTCGCAACGGCGCAGCTCGTCGGGGTCGTTGGCGTCGAACAGGATCAGCGGATGCAGGTTGCCGTCGCCGGCATGGAAGACGTTGACGACGCGCAGGCCGTGCTGCTTCGACATCCGGCGCATCTCGGCCAGCACCTCGACCAGCTTGCCGCGCGGCACCGAACCGTCGAGGCACATATAGTCCGGCGAGATCTGGCCGACGGCCGGGAAGGCCGCCTTGCGGCCCGCCCAGAACAGCACCCTCTCCTGCTCGTCGTTGCTGACGCGGACGGTCGTGGCGCCGCGGCTGCGGGCGATCTCGGCGACGCGGTCGACCAGATAGTCGACCTCGACCGGCGGGCCGTCGAGTTCGACGATCAGCAGCCCCTCGGCATCGAGCGGATAGCCGGCGCCGACATAGGCCTCGGCGCACTTCACGGCGTCCTTGTCCATCATCTCCATGCCGCCGGGAATGATGCCGGAGGCGATGACGGCAGCCACGCAGTCGGCGGCGCCGGCCTCGGTCGGAAAGCCCAGCAGCACGGCGCGCGCCGTCGCGGGCTTGCGCAGCAGGCGCACCGTCACTTCGGTGACGACGCCCAGCAGCCCTTCGGAGCCGGTCATCAGCCCCATCAGGTCGTAACCGCCGGCGTCGAGATGCTTGCCACCCAACCGCACGACCTCGCCGGTCATCAGCACCATTTCGATGCCGAGCAGGTTGTTGGTGGTGAGGCCGTACTTCAGGCAATGCACGCCGCCGGAATTCTCCGCGACATTGCCGCCGATCGAGCAGGCGATCTGCGAGCTGGGATCGGGCGCGTAGTAGAAGCCTTCGTGCTCGACCGCCTTGGTGATGCCGAGGTTGGTGACGCCGGGCTGCACGCGGGCGCAACGGTTGGCGTAGTCGATTTCGAGCACGCGGTTGAACTTGCCGAGGCCCAGCAGGATCGCATCGCCCACCGGCATCGAGCCGCCGGACAGCGACGTGCCGGCGCCGCGCGGCACCACCTTGACCTTGTTGTCCTGGCAATAGCGCAGGATGGCGGAGACCTGGTCGACCGTCTCGGGCAGGACCACGACCAGCGGCATCTGGCGATAGGCCGACAGCGCGTCGCACTCGTAGGGACGCATGCCGTCGAGATCGTCGATCACACCCTCGCCGGGCACGATGGCACGCAACGCCGAGACAATTTCTGAACGACGAGAGAGGATGGCGGGGTCGAGCGGCGGCATCTGCATGCTTCGCTCATACGCCAAATGAAAAAGCGGCGGAAGCCAAAGGCTTCTGCCGCTTTGTTCATGAAGACGCGAACCGCGTTCAGCCGGCCAGTTAGCCCTGGCGAGCCTTGAAGCGCGGGTTGGTCTTGTTGATCACGTAAACGCGGCCCTTGCGGCGCACGATGCGGCAGTCCTTGTGACGGGCCTTCACCGACTTGAGAGAATGACGGATCTTCATGGTCCTAACACAACAAAAAGCCCCGGCCGAGCCGGGGAAATTCCGAAAGCGGGCGGAAAATACGGACCAGAGCCCGATCCGTCAACCCGTTGTTTTCACGTTGGTTTTCCACCCCGCTTGCCCCGCCCCGGAGACGGCCTTTCTAAGCCTCAATGGGTAGATTCGTCAATGTTTAGAGTGACTTACGTCTCACCTCCTGGTTTCGCAACCCCGCGACGGTCGGCCGGATCGTCGATCCGCTCGACACGGTCCGCCCCCTCAATCCGATCGATCAAGGCTGTCGCCGCGCCCGGGCAGGCAACGGGCATTCCGGTCCGCAGCTCCTGCTACAGTCTCGCCTCGCACAAGGAGACCGCCATGCCGTCACTCACCCTCGCCCAGGCCAACAGGATCGTGGAAGCAGCCCTCGCCAAGGCGCGCGAGATGAAGATCAAGCCCCTGGCCGTGGCAGTGCTCGATTCCTCTGGTCACCTGAAGTCGCTGCAGCGCGAGGACGAGGCCAGCATGTTCCGGGTCGACGTCGCGATGGGCAAGGCGTGGGCCGCCGTCGGCATGGGCGCCTCCAGCCGCACGCTGCTGGCCCGCGCCAAGGAGAACCCGCAATTCTACGGCGCGCTGGCGGCGACGGCGCAGGGCAAGTTCCTGCCGCAGACCGGCGCGGTGCTGATCAAGGACGCCGCCGGCACCATATTGGGCGCGGCCGGCGCCAGCGGCGGCACAGGCGACGAGGACGAAGCCGCCTGCATCGCCGGCATCGAGGCGGCCGGGCTTACGGCGGGATAAGGCCTCGGGACACTTCAGGGCCGGGCTTGCGCCGGCCGGAGACGAAGGAGGACGTCGAGGACCAGGACCAGCACGACCTTCCCTTCACCGTCGGTCAGCTCCGTCCTGAAGATCGCGACGGCGTCGCGGCGCTCCGGTCGGAGGGTGATCTTCTGGACCTCCGATCGACCTGTGAGCTTGCTGCCCGGGCGGACCGGCGCCGGCAGCCGGACTTCGATGCTGCGGCCCACGATCGCCGCGACTTTCGACCAGACCGCTTCCACGATGAGCCGCTGGTAAATCGCGATCGTATTGAACCCGCTGGCGATCAGCCCGCCGAACGGTCCGGCCGCCGCGGCTTCGGGATCGGTGTGGATCGGCACGGGATCGTACTGCCGCGCGAACTGCAGAATCTCCGCTTCGCTGATGATGTATTCGCCGAGTTGAAACTGCTGACCTTCGGCGAGGTCTTCTGCATACAGCATCGCTTGTTCTCTCATCCGTGCGCGGCGGGTCGCTGCTGCCATCGTTCATTGCACAACTCGCGATGGCAATAACCTCGCAGGTAATCCCCTCGAAGCCTATTCCTCCGGCTCGGTGCTGAATTCGAGCGGGTGGCCGGCGCTGCGGCCCATGTCGTTGGCCTCGGTCGTCTTGGATTCGGCGATGTCGCGCGTGTAGGTCGCGACCACGCAGGCGCCGAGCTGATGGGCCGTCATCATGACGCGGTAGGACTGCTCCTCGGTCATGCGGAACACGGCCTTCAGCACCACGACCACGAATTCGCGCGGCGTATAGTCGTCGTTGAGAAGGATCACCTTGTAGAGCGGCGGCGGCTTGGTCTTGGTCCGCTCCACCGCCTGCGGCTTGGTGTCGATATCGCTCATCGGCCCCTCCTCCGCCCTGTCTATTAATACACCTCGTCGAGAAAGCGTTGCACCAGCCGGTCGGCGCGGCGGCGGTCGGTGAACTGCAGGTGCCGTGCCAGGTTGCGCGTCGACGAGGCGAGATAGAAGCGCTCGTACTGTTCGTTGCGGCTGGCCAGCGCGCTGCCGGCAAAGTCCCAGGCCAGCCGGAAGACGCGGATGCGCTCCTCGGCCGCCATGCCCTTGGCGCCGGGCAGGTAACGGTCGATCAGCGGCCGCAGGTCGGGATCGGCGAGCTGGGCCGCGGTCGGCGCCGCCAGGAGATTGTGCGAGCCGATCAGGCGCAGGATTTCGTTCACCCGCGGGAACCACAGCGGCAGGGTGGCCCGCAGGGCATGCAAGGGGCGGATGCCGCAGGTCCAAAGGCCGGTCGGCCATTCCTTCGCCTCGGCCTCGGCCGCCACGATGGCCGCGCGCGTGAACTCGGCATAGGTCCAGATCTCGCCGATCAGGCGCTGCGTCTCGGGATCGACGGCGTTGATCGACGCCGCCATGCGCAACGCCAGCCCCCAGGCGAAGTCGAGCTTGGTCCACGCCCGGATCATGGTCTGCTGCATGATGTTGGGCGGCCAGCTCGTGGTCATCACCGTGTTGTAGGTGGCGAGGTTGCCGTCGATGAACAGCCGGTCGCGCGGCACCTCGACATCGTCGAAGATCACGAAGGCGTCCTGTTCGTCGAAGCGGCCGGACAGCGGATGGTCGAAACGATTGCCGGGCGCCGACATCGAATCGCGGCAGAGAAACTTGAGCCCCGGCGTGCCCATCGGCACGCAGAAGGAGAGCGCATAGTCGTCGGCGCCCTGCGGCAGCGGCGCCGCGGGATAGACCGCGATCTCGTCGGCGAACGGCGCCAGCGTGGCCAGCACCCGCGCCCCGCGCACGACGATGCCGTGTTCCGTCTCGCCGACCTTGCGCAGCGCATGGGCGTTGCCGGCCGAGGGCGCGTCGCCGGTCGCCTTGTCGACCGTCGGCTGCACGATGGTGTGCGTCAGCGCGATGTCGCCCCGGCGCAGCAGCTTCTGGTAGGCGATCAGCCGCTCCGCCCCCGCTTCGTTGCCGTTGGCGCCCCATTCGTCCGGCCGTCCGGCGAAGCCCGCATAAGTCACGTTCATGTAGTCGGGAGTCCGGCCCATCAGGCCGACCGAATATTCGGCGACCTGCCGCAGCGCCCGGTGCCGTCGCGCCAGGTCGTCGCGTGACCGTGGGATCAAATGGCTGACAGGGATCGCCTCGCCGGTCTCGGGATCGGCAGCGAGGCAGATGTCGGCGTGCTTGTGATGGAGATCGTAGACCTCGGCCAGGGCGTGGGCGGCGCCCCGCAGTTTGGGATGGTCGACGACGTCGGCGATGCGTTCGCCGTCGACCCAGACTTCACGACTGCCGCGAAGCCCCTTCAGGAATTGCTCGCCTGTCCGTGCCGGCATGTCCGCCCCCGACGTCGCCCGATGCCTGCACCTAGTCTAGCGCAAAGAACCGGCGGCGGACGATCAGCCGCCAATTATCCCTTTGGCATCGTCTCCGCGAGCGGCGGCAGCATCACGACCTTGGCGTACCAGGCGTCGAGTTTCGGATGGCCGGGCCGCCACGGCTCGTTGGCGAACCGGAAATCGAGATAGCCCAGCGCACAGCCGACGGCGATCTCGCCGATCGTCTTCAACTCGCCGAACGTCCCCGCTTCCTTCTCCAGCACGTCGACCGCACGGCTCACCTTGCCGCGCTGCAGGTCGATATAGGCCTTGCGCCCGTCGTCCTGCGGCAGCGCGATCTCGCGGCGACGCGGCTGGCTCGCATCCAGGATGCCATCGCCCAGCGCCTGCTGACGCAACGCATTCCAGCGCGCCGGACCTGCATCCGGGAAAAGCTTGGCCGCGCTGCCGACGCTGTCGAGATACTCGCAGATCACCGGACTGTCGTAGAGCATCATGCCATCGTCGGTGACGAAGCTCGGCACCTTGGACAGAGGATTGAACGGCAGCAGGGCCGGATCGGTCGTGCCGACGGTCCAGCGCTCGATCTTGTCGTTGAGGCCGCGGGCAATCGCGCAAGCCATGACCTTGCGGACATACGGACTTGCAGCGGAGTAGGCGATCTTCATGGGGTTCCCTCTTGTCCTTGCTGGGATCGGCGCGCACGCTACCCCGGCGTATGGGAGCAACGCCATGAATTTCCAAACCGAAAAGCTCGGTGGCCATATGGCGGCGGCGGTGAGCGGTGTGGATCTCAACCACCAGCCGGATGCCGCGACGCAACAAGCGCTGATCGACGCGCTGCACGACAATCTCGTGCTCTGCATCCGCGGCCAGCACCTCGAACCGCGTGCTTTCCTCGATGCCATGTCGCGGTTCGGAACGCCCATGCTGCGCAAGCAGCTCGCCAGCACGCCCGAATGCGCCGAGGTCAACATCATCTCGAGTGAAGATCGCGACGTGCTGGGCGACGGCAAGAAGATCGTGAACGGCGCCAACTGGCACACCGACGACAGCTTCATGCGGGAGCCCTGCTCGCTCACCATGCTCTACGGCGTGATGGTACCGTCTCGCGGCGGCGACACGCAGTTCACCAACATGTACGCCGCCTATGAAGACCTTCCGGCCAAAACCAGGGCGCGGATCGATCCATTGAAGGTGATTCATAAATACAGCTCGAGCCGGAAGCTCAGCCGCATCTCGACACGACCCGCCGAGGAAATGGCCGCCATGCCGGAGGCGACGCATCCGCTGGTGCGCACGCATCCCGAGACGCGGCGCAAATCGCTCTATCTCAATCCCAATCGCATGGAACAGATCGCGGGGCTCGACCGTGCCGAGAGCGACCGTCTGCTCGACGAGCTGATCGCCCATGCCACCCAGCCGAAATACCAGTACCGCCATGTCTGGCGTCGGGGCGACATCGTGATCTGGGACAATCGCTGCACCATGCACAAGGCCAACGCCGACTACCCCGACGGCGAGCGGCGCCTGATGCACCGCATCATCGTCGCCGGCACGGAGCCGTTCCACTAGGCCGAACTTCGGTAGCTCCGCAATCACCGGGAGGGCGGTCTCAGTAAAAGCGGCGCGCGTGATAGGCTCGCCTCGGCAGTTGTATATCTGCGGGCACACGCTTGCAGAGACGTATAGCGGCTACTCCTTCAAGCACTTCAGACAACCGCATGGTGTGCACGCCATAGAAGAAGGCGAATTAGTTGACGAAGTGGTCGCGGGTCGTACGCTCAGCAGGTTTTAATGTCATGGCTTCTAAGAAAGCCAATGCTCCTGACGTTCTTGGTATTGCGTCAGGGCAAGTGCCTCGAATGATGCAGTCCATATCCCGGCGCCCAGTACACGGATCGGTCGGTACATGACCTCGTAACTATCATACTTACCCGCCTTCGGCATTAGCTGCGGTTGCTTGATGAAGCTCATAGTGGTGATTCTAGGGGCGAGTGGCTGGATGGACCTCGGCAACGTTTGACGTAATGCGAGTGCGTAGGCCCGCAAGTCGTCTCCCACCATCTGACTGAATTTGATGGCATCATCGGTATAGTCCGAAATGTGCTGAAGGGAGTCGGCGTATCGAGTATCTGCACCACCTGCGGGGAATGGCACGCCGTAGTAAGCGTAAGGATCAATTCCCTTGCCGGTCTTTTGGATTTCTTGGAACTCCTTGACCATCGCGTTGCGGTCGTCGGCCAGCCTGTCGAGCATAGCGAGCGTACGGCTGAGAATCGGCACCATCATCGCTGGGCGGATCGGCGCTGATAGCTCCTTGAACACGATATCCTGCAATTCCTTACTGGGTGACCAGTTGAAACGGAAGGCATCCAAAGGAACCTTGAAAACGATGACGGATGCGCCAGGAGGTTTCGGCTTTGCGTCTGTCTCGATGAACCGCTGCCGCTCGATCGCGAAACTATCGACTATAGGCTTCACGATCTGCTCCTTCATGCCAAGGAAATGATCTGTGATGCCGTAGGCGATTGTTGTAGCGGCATTGGCGGCTCGTATCTCCGTGAGCCGTTCGTCATTCCTCTTATTCCGGGCGCTGATGTACTGCGCTGTCCAAGCGCCTAGACCAGCGCCCGAGAGCGAGGAAATAAGCGGGATGACAATGGTCCAGTCGAGATCAGCGGCCATAAAGCCCATACTGCCCGCTGTGGGTTGTGGGAAGCTAGGCTAGGCCTCCAGCAGCACACAGTGCTCCGGCGAGAAAGACAGCGTTACGTCGGCGCCTTCGGATAGAAGATTCACGGGCGGCCGGCGCACGATCAGCGCACCCACGGCACTGTCGATGACGTACTGCACGAAATCGCCGTGGAACAGGCGCTGCCGCACCTTACCGGGCACATGGTTGTCGCCGGACCGCGGTTCGAGATCGATATAGGCGGTGCGGACGGCGACTTCGCTCTCGTTGCCGTGCGGCTCATGCGGCGCCATGACCTTCAGCGTCGGGCCGCCTTCGACGGCAAACAGCCCCTCTCCCACCGGCTTGCCCTTGATCAGATTCGCCGAGCCCACGAAATCGGCCACGAAGCGGCTGCGCGGCTTGTTGTAGATCTCCTCCGGCGTGCCGATCTGCTCGATCACGCCCACGTTCATCACGATCACGCGGTCGGAGATCGCCAGCGCCTCCTCCTGGTCGTGGGTGACGTAGACCGACGTGATGCCGAGCCGTCGCTGCAGCTCGCGCAACTCGACCCGCATCTCGGCGCGAAGCTTGGCGTCGAGGTTGGAGAGCGGCTCGTCGAACAGCACGACGGTCGGCGAAAAGGCGATGGCGCGGGCCAGCGCCACCCGCTGCTGCTGGCCGCCCGACAGCTTCGAGGCGCCGCGGTCGGCAAGATGGCGCATCTGCACCAGGTCGAGGGCGCGCTCGACATTGGCCTTGATCTCCGCGGCGCCGAGCTTCCGCACGCGCAGGCCGTA
This sequence comes from Pseudomonadota bacterium, assembly GCA_020160995.1. Classification (GTDB taxonomy): domain Bacteria; phylum Pseudomonadota; class Alphaproteobacteria; order Reyranellales; family Reyranellaceae; genus Reyranella. Next base: position 10,062 of record JAIUOY010000171.1, read on the forward strand.
CGCGACGTTGTCGAACACCGTCATGTGCGGCCACACGGCGTAGGACTGGAACACCATGGAGACGCCGCGCTGCTCGGTATGGACGTTCTTGCGCTGGGAGGCGTCGTACATCGTCTGGCCGTCGATGCTGATGCTGCCGCCGGACGGGGATTCGAGGCCGGCGACGGCGCGCAAGGTCGTCGTCTTGCCGCAGCCCGACGGCCCCAGCAGCGTCAGATGTTCGCCGCGGCCGACCGTGAAGCTCACGCCATTCACCGCCACCTGATCGCCGTAGCGCACGACCAGATCCTTCACTTCGATACGTGTCACGCTCACTCAAGCTCCTTGGTCATGCCGCGCGCCACGCGGAACAGGATGATCAACGCCACGATCACCGTGAAGGTCTGGATCAACGCCATCGCCGCCGTGAGTTCCGTGCCGCTGGTCGCGAAGGCGTTCACGATCGACGGCGCGATCACCTTGGCGTTTGGTCCCATCAGGAAGGCGGACGCGCCAAGCTCGCGCACGCAGGCCATGAAGATCAGCAGCCATGCCGCCAGGATGCCGGGCTTGAGCAGCGGCAAGGTGACGGTACGCATCTGGTAGCCCCACGAGGCGCCGCAGACGCGCGCACATTCCTCCAGGCTCTTGTCGATCTGCAGCACCACGCCGGCCAGCGTGCGCACGCCGAGCGGCAGCATGACCGTGAAGTAGGCCAATGCCAGCAGCCACAGGGTGCCGTAGAGGCCGACCGGAATGTTGAGCCAGGCCCACAAGAGAGCCAGTCCGAACACGAGACGCGGCACGGCTTGCGGGAACATGACGAGATACTCGATCGCGCCGCGACCGCGCAGGTTGGATCGGTAGATGATCCAGACCAGCAACGCCATGATCACCACGCCCACCGTGGCGACGCCCAGGCCCAGCATGATGCTGTTGAACAACGCCGTGCGTACCGGGCCCAGCGACAGCGCCACCTCGTAGTTGGCAAGCGTCCACTGCGCCTGATCGAGGAGCACGGTGGCGAAGCGCTGCAGCGAGGTTATCAGGAGCGCCGCGATCGGGAACACCACCGCCAGCGCCACATAGAGCGCGCAGATGCTGAACAGCACCCAGGCGAACCGCCCCATGTCCATCGGCCGGGGCCGGAAGGCCTTGCCGGTGATGGTGGCAAAGCTGCCGCGGCCGATGACACGGCGGTAGAAGGTCAGCATGCCGAACATGACGACGAACAGCGAAAGGCCCATCGCGGAGGCACGGCCATAATCCGGCGGATAGGCGAGCGTCGAATCCCAGATCGCCGTGGTGATGACATAGATGCGGCCGGGAATGCCCAGCACCAGGGCAGCGGCGAACGAGCCCAGCATCTCGGCGAAGACGAACAGCATGGCGCCCAATACGCCGGGCATGACCAGCGGCAGGGTGACGGTCAGCATCGTGCGAAGCTTGGAGGCCCCCATGACGCGCGCCGATTCTTCGAGCGCGGGATCCATCGACTTCATCGACGCCGAGATCATGACGAAGGCCACCGTGCCCTCGAACAGCGCCATCACCCAGGCGATGCCGAAGTGGGTGTAGATGTCGGCGATGTCGCCGGTGCCGCCGAGCCCCTTCCAGATCTGGTTGAGGAAGCCGCTCTTGGGGCCGGCGATCACCGCCCAGGCGAGCGCGCCGACCAGCGGCGTCATGTAGTACGGCAGCTCCATCAGCCGTTCGAGCTTTTCACGCCCCGGCACGTTGGTGCGGGTCAGGATCCAGGCGAGCGTGAAGCCGATCAGGATGGCCATCACCGTGGCCATCACGGCGATGACGACCGTGTTCCACACGGTCTTGAAGTCCTCCTTGAAGATCGCGACGTAGTTGGCGAAGCCGAATTCGACCGGCGGGAACGCCATGGGGTCGCCGACGTTCAGCGACTCCTCGACCAGGAAGACCATCGGCAGCAGGACCAGGAAGCCGACGATCGCGAGGACCGCCAGCGTCGTCAGGGCCTGCCCGTTGATACGTGGACGCAGAACGCCCGTCGGTCCGTCAGCCAATGCCTAGCGCCCCCTAGCGCCCAGTGCCGACGATGCGGTTCCACTCCTTGGCGAAACTCGGACGGTCCTTTTCGAACGCGTTCCAGTCGGCCGGCGAGAGCAGCTTCATCTTGCTCAGCGGCACGGTATCGGGGCCACCCGGCGGCGGCACGTCCGCCCGCGGCGAGTGGAGCAACAGCGCGTCCGCCAGGGCCTTCTGGCCGACCGGCGACAGGAACCAGTCCATGAACAGTTCGGCGGCGTTGGGATGCGGCGCCTGGTCGACGATGCCGTAGGTCTCGGGCACGGCCGGCACGCCGGTCTCTGGGAAGACGAAGGCGAGCGGCGCGCCCTTAGCCTTGAACTCGATGTAACCCGAGTACTGCGCGCCCATGATGATCTTGTCCTGTCCGTCGACCAGCCGGCCGTACTGCTGGACGTAGGAGTCAAAGGCGCGCGGCTTCTGCTCGCCGAACTTCTTGAAATACTCACCGCCCAGGATCGGCAGCAGCATGTACCAGACGCCGTGCTGCAGGCCGGAGTTCGACACCTTGACGTTGATCGAGTCCTTCCACTTCGGATCGAGCAGGTCTTCCCACTTCTTGGGCGCCTCCGCCGCCGACACCTGATTGGGATTGTAGGCGATGCCCGCCATGATGACCGAGCCCCAGGTCCAGAATCCTTCCGGCTGGCTCTTGGCCTCCTTGGGGAAGAACTGCATCTCGGGCGAGACATACTGGCGGAAGCCGCCCTTGCGCTGGAAATCCAGGATCATGCCCATGTCGGAGATCTGGATGACATCGACGAGATAGGACTTGGCCTGACGTTCAGACAGAACCTTGGCATAGAGCGCACCAGCTTGCAGGCGGACGTAGCTCGTCTTGATCTTGGGGAACACCTTGTTGAAGGCGGCCAGGAGCTTGACCTGGCCTTGCTCCGGATCGGTCGAATAAAGAGTGAAGGCGCCTTCGGCTTCGGCCTTGGCAATGTCGGCGCAGGTCTTGAAGCCTTCCATCTGTTGCGGCTTGTCGCAAACCTTGGGTTTGTTCTGGGCTTGAGCGTTGGCGGGCGACCATCCGGCCCAGGCGACGGCGCAAAGCACCGCGGCAACAGCAGCAACCGTCTTCATGATTTCCTCCGGATGCATTCTTGTTGCACGGAGCGTAACGGTGGCTGTCTGGAGGTTCAATCTTTCGATTCAGTCGTCGCGTGCATAGGCTGACGTGTCCGTCACCTAACTGGCCGCGATGTCGGCCGCGAGCGCCGTGCGATCTCGCCTAGCCTGATTTGACAGCGATGTCGGCGACACCTGGGTCAAGTTCATGACGCTTGAGATGAAACTCTCTTCCGCTAGTCTCCGCGCCGCATGCCCCTTACCCACCCTGCTGCCGACCTGTGGGCGTTGATCGCCGGCATCGCCGACGAGATGCCCCGGGCACCGGCGATTGTTCATGGCGACCGCGTGCTGAGCTTCGCGGAGCTGGCCGACAGTGCCGCGCGGGCCGCTCAGGGCCTGGCCGACCTGGGTGTCGGTCCGGGCGACCGGGTCGCGCTCTGGCTGCCCAATACGCCCACCTACCCCCTTCTCTTGTTCGCCTGCGCGCGGCTGGGCGCCATCGCCGTTGCCGTCAACACGCGCTATCGCGCGGTCGAAGTGGCGGACATCGTCGAGCGCTCGGGGGCCAAGGTACTGGCCTGCGCACCGGGCTTCCGCAGCATCGACTTTCTCGCGATCCTCGCCGACATCGATCCCCACGCCCTCGACAGGCTCCGCGCCCTCGTGACAGTCGGCGACGAGCCCTCGTCGATACCGCCCGCGATCGAACGTCTGCGGCGCGTACCCTTCGAGCGGCTGCTGTCGCGTCCGCGGCTTGCGGCAAATCACGCGCGGCCCAGCGCACCCTGCAACATCTTCACCACGTCGGGCACGACGAGCGCGCCCAAGTTCGTCCTGCACCGCCAGGGCGCCATCACCGGCCACGCCCAGCAAGTCGCCCGCGTCTTTGGTTTCACCGCATCGGAAACGGTATCGCTCTCCATCCTGCCGCTCTGCGGCGTCTTCGGCTTCAATCAGACGATGGCGACCCTGGCCGCCGGCAAACCCTGCGTGCTGGTCGAGTCCTACGAGATTGCCGAGATCGCGCGTCTCATCGAACGACACCGACCGACGACCATGTTCGGCAGCGACGACATGTACGCCCGTCTGCTCGACGCCGTGCCGGGCGAGCAGCCTTTTCCATCGATCAAGTGGGCCGGGTATGCCGCCTTCAATGCAGCCCTTCACGATCTGCCCGAAAAGGCCGAAGAGCGCGGCCTGCGGCTCAGCGGTCTCTACGGCATGAGCGAAGTACAGGCCCTCTACGCCCTCCAGCCCCCGGAATCGCCGGTGGCCGACCGCAAGAAGGGCGGCGGCTTGCCGACCTCGCCGCTGGCGCACATACGCGTCCGCGACCCCGAGAGCGGCGACCTGCTGGGCGTCGGCCAGCCCGGTGCGCTGGAATGCGCCGGCCCGTCGCTGATGGCCGGCTACTACGGCAACGACAAGGCGACGTCCGAGACCATCACGGCCGACGGCTATATCCGCACGGGCGACCTCGGCGAGCTGGACGGCCGCGGTGGCTTCACGTTTCTCAGCCGCATGGGGGACGTGCTGCGGCTCTCGGGCTTCCTGGTGAATCCACTGGAGATAGAGACCCATGTGCAGAAGCTGCCCGGCATCACGGGCTGCCAGACCATCGCCGTCGCCCGTCCCGACGGCGTGCGCGCCGTTTCCTTCGTGATCCTCGCACCCGGCGCGAGCCTCGACGAGACCGCCGCAATCGCACACTGCAGGCACGGCCTCGCCGGCTACAAGGTCCCGCTACGCGTCTTCGCGATCGACGATTTCCCCAAGACGCCGTCGCCCAACGGCTTCAAGATCCAGCGCAACAGGCTGCGGGACATGGCCCTGGAACGTTTGAAGGGCTGAAGCGGCACCCGTTCGGAACGACAAATCGAGGGAGAGAACGATGGCCAAGCGCAAGAGCGTCAACTACCCGGGCTATGCCCACCAGAACCCGATCCCCAATGCCAGCCGCATCGGCAACATCGTGATGTCGAGCATCATGAACGGCACCGAGCCCGGAACGCGCAACGTGCCGCCGGATCTCGCCAGCCAGGTCGTCAACATCTTCAAGCACATCAAGCTCTGCGTCGAAGCTGCGGGCGGCACCCCCGACGACATCATCAAGATCAACTTCTGGATGAAGCAGCCTTCGACCGGCCGCGCCGCGCTGAACGACGAATGGGTGAAGATGTTCCCCGACGAGGCGTCGCGGCCGGCGCGTCACACGTTGCAACTCTCCGGCGACAGCCCCCACCAGGTGACCTGCGACTTCACCGCCGTGATCGGCGGCTAGCGCCCGGGGAGTCTCAGACCCGAGACCGACGGGCCGATGAAATTCTGCGGCTGCGAGGGTCGATCGATCCCCATTTGCTTCTCCAAGCCTGCAACACACGATTGCGTCGCCTGGGCAAGCCCTGCCCAGGTCGAGACACCATCGAACTGCTGCAGCAGACATTGGTCGTAGTAGGTGAATTGATCGTCCGCGCCGCAGCCGAAGCTCACGCGGTCGGAGGCCGCCGCCGTCAGCACGATGCGATTGGGCTGGCGCATTGCCCGGGTCAGGAAGATGCCGCTGTGACAGGCCGAGACGATGACGACCGTCGGCCGTGCACTACAACCGGCATCGAGGGCATTGTTCAGCGCGCTGGGTTGCAGCAAGCCGTTGGCGGCCTTGAGCGTGACGCCGCTTTCGAGGCCATGGCTGGTGACAAACACCAGACAGGCTTGTCCACTGCCGCTGCGCAGCGCCGACGAAATGTTCGCCGTGCTCGCCACCTTTGCCGACGGATTGCGGTCAGGATCGGACGTGAGGACATGCATGTCGCTCACGCCGCGCGCCGCCAGCTTGTCGCGCAGCGCATCGATGCCGTTGTCGAAGGCCGGGCTGTTGTTCTCGCCGGCAATCAGGACGGCACGCCAGCCTGGCGCCGGGATCGAGAGCGGCTGGGCAGGAGCCGAATTGCTTTGGGTCGACGGCGGCGTGCCGGTCGCCTCGGGCGTGCAGGCAACCATGGTTCCAACGATCGCAATCAAAGCCGCGAGGCGCAGCCTCATGCCCGATACTCCTTTGATCAGACTCAAGCGAACTTACGTCGGCGGGAATGGTTGCGCGCCGACCATGCGTAGGGCCATGTCGGCATAGAGGTTGGCCATCTGCTCCTCGGTCAGATCGCCGCCGGGACCATACCACATGGAGACGTGGGTGCATTGGTCGAGGAGCGCCATGGCAATCGCCTTGAGATCGTTCCTGCCGTCGACCTGAGGCGGCTCGAAGACGCCGCGCTTCACGCCGTCGACGAAGATCGAGACCAGGATGTCGCGAATGGCGCGGCGGCTGCGACGAATATCGGCAACGCGTTCACCGTCCAGCCAGCCGATCTCGCGGTTGGCGACCAGCGCCTCGACCCTGAGGCGACAATGCCGCATCACATAGATGCGTACGAAGGCCGCGAGCTTGGCGCGGGGATCGTCGCCCGCCCCGGCGACGGCCTGCTTGCATTGCCGCTCCAGCTCGCTCTGCGTCGACGTGATGATGTCGTGCAGCAGCTCGTCCTTCGACTTGAAGTGGTTGTAGAGCGCGCCCTGCGTGAGACCGCAGGCCTTCATGATGTCGCGGACCGTCACCACCGGATAGCCGCGCTCGGCGAACTGGGCGAAGGCGGCCGCGCGGATCGCCTCGACCGGCGCACGCGATTCCCGCTCCACGACAGGAGACGCCTCGACCTCCTCCCGTCCTGGCTTGCGCCTGGTCATCGGGCACCCCCGGCGATCTGCTCGACGATGCTCCATGCCAGTTCGGCCGGGGGGCGCACCATCTTGCCCGATTCGGCCGCCCGGACGTTGGACGCCGTGCCATCCAGCGAACGGGCATAGACGCCCTGGCGGATACAGGAGACACGAAAGAGATTGTAGGCGATGTAGAAGTCCCAGAGTTTGGTCTCCGGGATCGGCCGCTTGGAGAGGCTGCAGTAATAGGCCACCATTTCCGCTTCGGTCGGCAGCCCCTGGGCAGCGAGATCGTGGCCCAGCAGGCCTCCCCAGTCCCTGGGCGTTCGCCACAGCATGCAGAGATAGGCCAGCTCGGCCAGCGGATCGCCGAGGGTCGAGATCTCCCAGTCGATGATGCCCAGCACCCGCGGCTCGCTGGCATGGAAGACCATGTTGTCGAGCCGGTAATCGCCATGGACCAGCACGGTCTCGTCGTTCGATGGCAGGTTTGCCGGCAACCAGTCGAGCAGACGATCCATGGCCTCGATCTGCTCGGTTTCGGAGGCTTTGTACTGCTTGCCCCAGCGCGAGATCTGGCGGGCGACGTAGCTTCCCGGCCGGCCGAAATCGCCCAGGCCCACCGCCACGTGGTCGACGGCGTGCAGGCGAGCCAGCGTTTCGAACTTGGCCCGATAGATTGCCTGCCGCCCTTCCTTGGGGACGTCCGGCAGCAGCGGATCCCACAGCACGCGGCCGTCGCAATACTCCATGATGTAGAAGGCCGTGCCGACGACACTGTCATCCTCGCAGAGCGCATAGGCACGCGGTGTCGGCACATTGGTCCGGTTAAGTGCCGAGATGACGCGGAACTCACGGTCGACGGCATGGGCCGACGGCAGCAGCTTGCCGGGCGGCTTGCGGCGCAGGACATAATGGCGTCCACCGCCGTCGGTCAGCCGATAGGTCGGATTGGACTGCCCCCCCTTGAACTGTTCGACGCGGACCGGGGGCACGAAGCCTTCGACGTTTGCAGACATGAAGCGGCCGAGCGACTGCTCGTCGAAGCGATGCTTCTCCTGCACTTCCATCGTACCGATATATTCCGCGCCTTTTCTTGCCACCCTGCAGCCCCCTGAACAGTCATTCATATTGGCCGGGAGTTTGCTCGTCCGAAGGGGTGCATGCAATATCGACCAACGGAGGCCCGACGTGGCCGAGCTGATTTCGGCTTATCCCCGAGACATATGACTGAATTTCTGGCGACAGGCCTGTGGTCGATGTGCTGGCCGTCTGCCGGGCGTCGGTGTGGTGCGTTCGCCGTTCCTGCCGGAAATATCCGAAGCCATCGCATCGACGGGACGCGGTCGATTTCGCACGCCGTCGGCACCGCGCGGGCCACGATTCCGTGACGTCGCTTCAGGACAACCGCCCACTGGTACGCAGGCAGCATCGGAATTGCACTCGATCTGATTCTATCGACACTCGCCCGACCACATCGCTCACGACGGATTTAGCCGTAGCCGCGGTCGGGCCTGTTCTCAAACACGCGATTGGTGACAGAGTCGTCATCTCGCGAACGTCGCTGGGAGGAACAGCTTTGGAGCCGTGTCGTGGGTGGTGGAAATGAGCACATGTGTGCTCACTTCTTTTCCGCTCAAACGCGTTCGGCACAGGCGACGTCCCCCCATCGCGTGATTTCTCTGCCGGCCACGATCGCTTTCTCATTGTCGATCACCAAACCGACAGCTTTCCGGTCGATGCGCTGGGCGATGTCGCGTTGTTTTGCGTTGCGACCCCATCATTCCACGCGCTCTTTGTCGCGCCTGCGACTGCTGAATGATCGGCATGCGCGCCGGGCTAGGTTCTACGGCGCTTGTTTGCCCTTTGCCTGGCCGTCATCGCAGCACGGATGACATTTCGCTAACTAACTTGGCACTTGAACTGAACTTGGCACTTGGGCAAAGCGGCGAAATTGTGTTTAGTGTTGGTGCAATGGCCCCGTGGGTTCCGGGCCCAACATCACAATGAAGACTGCGCGTATCTGGGAGGCGTCGTTGAATCGATTCCTGAGCAAGGACTTCTTGTCCGGGCTGATGTTCGTTGGTTTCGGCTTGTTAGCCCTGTATTTCGGCCAAAAGCTCGCCTTGGGCACGCCGGTCCGTATGGGCCCGGGCTATGTCCCACGAATGCTCTCTCTCGTCCTTGTCGGGCTGGGGATTCTGATTTGCATCGTTGCTGTAGTTTCGGGCAGCGACCCTGTCGAGAGGCCGAAATGGAAACCCATCACCCTGGTGACCATCGGCATCGTCTGCTTCGCCCTCCTCTTCGAGCGGGCGGGCCTGATCCCGGCGTTGATCGTGCTGATCCTGATCGCGTCGTTGGCCAATGAGGAATTCAAGCTCATCGAGGTGATCGGCAATATGGTTGCTCTCTCCGTGTTGTGCACTCTCGTGTTCAAACTGGGACTCGGGATGAATATCTCCATCCTGCGTGGGGTGTGGTGACATGGAACTGTTCGAACATCTCGCCCTGGGCTTCAGCGTCGCTTTCACTTTTCAGAACCTGATCTACGCACTGCTAGGCTGCCTCCTCGGCACGCTGATCGGCGTTCTCCCCGGCATCGGCCCGGTGGCGACCATCGCCATGCTGCTGCCGATCACCTTCCACCTGCCGCCGACGGCCTCGCTGATCATGCTGGCCGGCATCTACTACGGCGCCTCCTACGGTGGTTCGACGACCTCGATCCTGGTCAACCTGCCCGGCGAATCGGCCTCGGTGGTGACCTGTCTCGACGGCTATCAGATGGCCCGCAACGGGCGTGCCGGTGCGGCCTTGTCGATCTCGGCCGTCGGCTCCTTCTTCGCCGGCACCGTCGGTACGGCCATCATCGTGATGTTCGCCGAGCCGCTCACGCGGATGGCGCAGAAGTTCGGTCCAGCCGACTATTGCTCGCTGATGGCGCTCGGCCTCGTCGCCGCGGTCATCCTGGCCAGTGGCTCGGTGATCAAGGCCATCGCCATGATCTTCCTCGGCCTGCTGTTCGGCCTGGTCGGCACCGACGTCAACACCGGCGCACAGCGCTTCACCCTGGACATGCCCGAACTCAGCGACGGCATCGACTTCGCGCCGATCGCGATGGGCATCTTCGGCATTGCCGAAATCGTCGTTAACCTCGAACGACACCTGACGCGCACCGGCGGCACCATCAAGGTGAACTCGCTATGGCCGACGGCGGAGGAAATCCGGCGCGCCATTCCGGCCGCCTTGCGTGGCACCTTCCTCGGTGCGGCGCTGGGCGTGCTCCCGGGCGGCGGCCCGACGCTGGGCGCCTTCTCCTCCTATACGCTGGAGAAGAAGCTCTCGAAGACGCCGCAAATTTTCGGCAAGGGGGCGGTCGAAGGCGTGGCGGCGCCCGAATCGGCCAACAATGCCGCGGCTCAGACCTCGTTCATTCCCATGCTGACGCTCGGCATCCCGTCCAACGCGGTGATGGCCCTGATGGTCGGCGCCATGATCATCCAGGGCATCCAGCCGGGCCCTGAGGTCATGACCAAGAAGCCGGATCTCTTCTGGGGCATGATCGCCTCGATGTGGATCGGCAACGCCATGCTGGTCATCATCAACCTGCCGATGATCGGCATTTGGGTGAAGCTGCTGACGGTGCCATACCGCTTCCTGGCTCCGGCCATCCTGCTGTTCTGCTGCATCGGCGCCTACAGCCTGCAGAACAGCACCTTCCACGTGATGCAGGTCGCCGTCTTCGGCGTGCTTGGCTACATCTTCGTGCGACTGGGCTGCGAGGGGGCGCCGTTCCTGCTGGGACTGGTGCTGGGACCGCAGATGGAAGAATATTTCCGGCGCGCCATGCTGCTGTCGCGTGGCGATCCGATGGTCTTCCTCGAACGTCCGATCAGCCTCGGCCTGCTGATCACCACGGCCCTGCTGCTGGTGCTGATGGCCTTGCCCAGCTTCAAGCGGGCGCGCGAGGAGGCCTTCCAGGAAGAGGGTTGATCCCTCTTCCCTCAAGGGGAGTAGCAGATGTCCGACTTGCCCAAGCGAGTGTCGATCGACGAGGAAGGCCCTCGCGAGGGCTTCCAGTCGGAGAAGAAGGCGATCCCGGTCGCCGACAAGGTCCGCCTCATCGAGGCGCTGGCGGACGCAGGCCTCAAACGCATCGCCTGCGTCTCCTACGTCAATCCCAAGCGCGTCCCCACCATGGCCGACGCCGAAGAAGTGGCGGCGGCGATCCGGCAGAAGCCCGGCGTGCAGTATGCCGCCCTGTGGCTGAACCAGCAGGGCCTGGAACGGGCACTGCGGGGGCCGCTGCATGTTGACGGCGGCGTCAGGGTCACGGCCTCCGACACCTTCTCGCTGAAGAACATCGGCAAGTCCGTCCCCGACGCAATGGTCGAACAGCGCATGTCGCTCAAGACCTTCAAGGACCGCGGCATGCCGGTCGAATGGGGCGTCATTCTCGGCGCCTTCGGCTGCAACTACGAAGGCGAACTTTCGTCCGACCTGATCCTGCAGCGCGTCCAGCTCGCGCTCGACGAGGCCGAGCTGGCGGGCTTCACGCTCAAGGGCATCAAGCTCACCGACGCCATGGGCTGGGCAACGCCGCAGTCGGTCGAGCGCCTGATCGGCGCCATCCGCGACAAGTGGCCGGAACTCGAGATCGCCCTCCACCTCCACGACACGCGCGGCACGGGCATGGCCGCGGCCTATGCGGGCCTTCGCCTCGGCGTCACCAGGTTCGATGCCTCCATCGCCGGCCTGGGGGGCTGCCCCTTCGCGGCAACCGACGGCGCCGTCGGCAATATCTGCACCGAAGATTTCGCCTATATGTGCCAGGAAATGGGCGTCGACACCGGCCTCGACGTCGAGAAACTGATCGAGGTCGCCAAGATCGCCGAGGACGTCGTTGGCCGCCCTCTGCCCGGCCATGTCATGCGCGGCGGCACGCTCAAGGCCGCGAAGGCGCGCGGCCGCCAGCGAGCCGCCGCGTGACCACCGGCGCGGACGGCGCCACCGTCCCCGACTCGACCTATGTCGACGTCGCAGATGTGCCCTGGCAGCCGACGCGCTTTCCCGGGATCGACTCCAAAGTCCTCATGGAGAACAAGGAGACCGGCCTGTCGACCGTGCTGATGCGCTGGGCACCCGGCACCCGCCTGCCGAAACATGAGCACGCCGCCATCGAACAGACTTTCGTTCTCGAAGGCTCCTTCGCCGATCACGCCGGTGTCTGCCGCGCCGGCAACTATGTCTGGCGTCGGGCCGGCAGCCGTCACGATGCCTGGACGGACGAAGGCTGCCTCATGCTTGCGATCTTCCTGAAGCCCAACACCTTCTTCGATTGAACACCTCCCTCCGAGTTGGCAACATGCTCGGGTGATCGATGCCGGAAACAAGGCGCGACGCAGGGAGGAAAATTCATGAACCGACGCACCGTCATCACGGGCGCCGCATTGGCGCTGCTCATCTCCAGTCCCGCACTCAGCCCGGCCTTCGGCCAGGCATTGCCCAAGGAAATGTCCTGGACCGCCTATGATACGGGCTCTTCGGGCTTCAACATTGCTGTCGCCATCGGTCAGCAATTCAAACAGAAACTGGGCACCGACGTCCGCGTGCTGCCCTCGGGCAACGACACAGGCCGCCTCGCCCCGGTCAAAGCCAACCGCGCCATCATCTCGCAGATGGGAATCGGCACCTACTTCGCGCAGGAAGGCGTCTTCGAGTTCGGTACCAAAAGCTGGGGCCCGCAGGCCAGCCGCCTGCTGATGGCCGCCACGGCGTGCAACGGCCTCAGCCTCGCCGTCGCCAAGGACACCGGCGCAAAGGAAATCAAGGATCTCAAGGGCAAGCGGCTTGGCGTCGTGGTCGGTTCGCCGGCATTGACGCAAGGGGCAATCGCCCTGCTCGCCTTCGGCAACCTCACCGAGAAGGACGTCACGCTTGTCCAGTTTTCGTCGAACAACGCGATGTGGAAAGGCTTCATCAACAACGAGGCCGACATTGCCCTCTCGTCGACGATCTCCGGCCAGTCGAAGGAAGCCGATTCCTCGCCGCGCGGCGTGATCTTTCCGGCCATGCCGGCGGACGATAAGGCAGCCTGGGCGCGCGTCCACAAGAAGGCGCCCTACTTCATCGCGCACAAGGCGACGTGCGGTGTCGGCGGTCCGTCGCCGCAGACGCCGGTCACGATGGCGAGTTACGCCTATCCGATCTTCATGACCTTCGCCGACCGGCCGGCCGATACGATCTACGCCATCACCAAGGCGATGATCGACACCTACGACGACTACAAGTCGGGTGCGCCGGGCGCCGACGGCATGGCGCTGTCGCTGCAGGACCTGACCTGGGTCGTGCCCTACCACGACGGCACCATCCGCGCCTTCAAGGAGAAGGGCGTGTGGACCGATGCCGCCCAGAAGCACAACGACAATCTGGTGAAGCGTCAGCAGGTCATGATGGACGCCTGGAAGGCCTATTCGGCCAACGGCCCGTCCGACGACAAGGCCTTTCTCGAAGGCTGGATGAAGGCGCGTGCTGCAGCACTTCAGAAGGCCGGGATGGATGTGATTTTCGAGCCGTAGCAGCAGTCGGGGAGCAAGAACGATGGCGTATGGGTTGCGTAGTGTTGCGGTAGCAGCGGCAGCAGCGATGGCGTGTATCGGCAGTGCGGCAGCGCAGGACGTCAAGCTCCCCGGAACACTTACGGTGACGGCCTACGAGACGGGCTCCAACGCCTTCAATCAGG
>JAIUOY010000172.1:0-29510 GCA_020160995.1 Pseudomonadota bacterium
ATCGCCAGCCGCATCCTCGGCATGGGCGACATCGTCTCGCTGGTCGAGCGCGCCGCCGAGACGATCGACAAGGAAGACGCCGAGAAGCTCGCCGCCAAGGTCCGCAAGGGTCAGTTCGACATGGACGACCTGCTGAACCAGCTCCGCCAGCTGCGCAAGATGGGCGGCCTGTCGGGCCTGATGGGCATGCTGCCAGGCGCCATGCAGGCCAAGGCCGCCATGTCCAAGGCCAAGATCGACGAAGGCCAGCTCAAGCGCCAGGAAGCGATCATCCTGTCGATGACGCCCAAGGAACGGCGCAACCCCGACGTCATCCACGCCTCGCGCAAGAAGCGCATCGCCAAGGGCTCGGGCGTGCAGGTGCAGGACGTCAACAAGCTGCTCAAGCAGCACGCCGACATGCTGAAGATGATGAAGCGCGTCAACAAGCTCGGCGACAAGGGATTCATGCGCAGCCTCGGAGGCATGGGAATGCCGCCGGGTTTCCCGCGCTGAAGAAATTAGTGAACGCAACGTATCCGACGAATCGAAAGACCAAAGAGAGGATTTGAAGAATGCTAGCAATCCGCATGACCCGGCACGGCACCAAGAAGCGGCCCTACTTCCACATCGTCGTGGCCGACTCGCGCAGCCCGCGCGACGGCCGCTTCATCGAGAAGGTCGGGACCTACAATCCGCTGCTGCCGCGCGAGCATGCCCAGCGCATCACGCTCGTCACCGAGCGGATCGCCCATTGGCTGAAGGTCGGCGCGCAGCCGTCCGACCGCGTCGCGAAGTTCCTGTCGCAGGCCGAGCTGATGGCGCCGCGCGAGCGCCGCGAGCAGACCAAGAAGAACCAGCCCCGCGCCAAGGCGCAGGAGCGCATGAAGGCCGAAGCCGCCGCCAAGGCAGCGCCGGCGGCCGAGGGTGAAGCCGCCGCGAGCTGATGAGCGCGTGCTCCGATGAGTGAGGGGCGCGTCCTGCTGGGCGTCGTCGCGGCGCCACACGGTGTACGCGGCCTGGTGCGCATCAGGAGCTTCACCGAGGACCCGATGGCCATCGCCTCCTATGGCGAGCTGTCGGATGAGACGGGGAAGAAGCGGTACCGGGTCGAGGCTCTCAGCGCCGTCAAAGGCGCGGTGCTCGCCCGGATCGAGGGCGTAGCCGATCGAACGGCGGCCGAGGCAGTGCGGGGTTTGCGGCTCTATGTGGAGCGCGAGCGGCTGCCGGCGACGGGCGAGCGGGAGTGGTACGAGGCGGACCTGATCGGTCTCGCCGCGGTCGGCCGGGATGGCCGGGATTGGGGGAAGGTGATGGCCTTCCACGATTTCGGTGCCGGGCTGACGATGGAAGTGTCGGGAGGCAGCGCATCGAGGCAAACGGTGATGCTGCCCTTCACCGACGAGGCGGTGCCCGAGATCGACGTCCCGGGCGGCAGGATTGTGGTCGATCCACCGGCGGGCGTGCTGCCGGGCGGGTCAACGAAGGAGGCGTAAGGCAACGTGTGGCGCGCAACGGCGCTGACGCTCTTTCCGGAGATGTTCCCGGGGCCGCTGGGCGAGAGCCTGGCCGGACGGGCGCTGAAGGAAGGCGTATGGTCGTTGCAGGCCGTCGATATCAGGCGGTTCGCCAAGGATCGCCACGGCACGGTCGACGATGCGCCCTTCGGGGGCGGCGCCGGCATGGTGATGAAACCGGACGTGCTGTCGGCGGCGATCGAGGCGGTCGCCGAGCCGGGAGTGCCGAAGATCCTGCTTTCGCCAAGAGGCGCGCCGTTCAGTCAGGCGCGCGGGCGGGAGCTGGCGGCGGGGCCGGGCGTGTTGATGGTGTGCGGGAGATTCGAGGGCGTGGACGAACGCGTCATCGAGGCCCATGCGCTGGAGGAGATTTCGGTCGGCGATTTCGTGCTTTCGGGCGGCGAGATCGCGGCCATGGCGGTGATGGATTGCTGCGTGCGGCTGTTGCCCGGGGTGATGGGCGCGCCGGACTCGGCGAGCGAGGAGAGTTTCGAGGACGGATTGTTGGAGTACCCGCACTACACCCGGCCCGCGACCTGGGCGGGCCCCGATGGAACCGAACGGCGCGTGCCGGAAGTTCTGGTCTCGGGGCACCACGGCAAGGTCGCCGACTGGCGGATGAAGCAGCGGGAAGAGATCACGCGGCGGCGCCGGCCCGATCTATGGGCAGCGCGCCGGACCGCGTCGGGAAACGAAGAGAAGTGACGAAAGGATGGATGCGATGAACATTCTCGATACGCTGGGCCAGACCCAGATGGAAAAGGTGATCGCCGAACGGCCGGTGCCGCGCTTCGAGCCGGGCGATACCCTCAAGGTGCACGTGAAGGTGCAGGAAGGTAACCGCGAGCGCATTCAGGTCTACGAAGGCCTGTGCATCGGCCGCAAGAACGACGGGATCAACTCCTCGTTCACCGTGCGCAAGATCAGCTTCGGCGAAGGCGTGGAGCGTGTGTTCCCGCTGTACAGCCCGGGCATCTGGGAAATCGAAGTCGTCCGCAAGGGCATCGTGCGCCGCGCCAAGCTCTACTACCTGCGCGATCTGCGCGGTAAGGCCAGCCGCATCGCCGAAGACGTCGAGGCCCAGCGCGAGCTGGCCGAGCTGAAGACGCCGCGCCGCGAGAAGCTCAAGAAGGAAAAGCCCAAGGAAGAGAAGAGCGTCCGCGCCGCCAAGGGCGGCGGCAAGAGGTAGGTGTACCATGGCGTCCCGCAAGAAGGCGGCTACGCCGCCTGTTGAGCCCCCCAAGCCGCGTACTCTCTTCGAGAAGATCTGGGATGCCCATGTCGTCGATCGTCAGGACGACGGCACCTGCGTGATCTATATCGACCGTCACCTCGTGCACGAGGTGACCAGCCCGCAGGCCTTCGAGGGCCTGCGCATGGCCGGCCGTCCCGTTCGCCGGCCCGACGCCACCATCGCCGTGGCCGACCACAACACGCCGACCACCGACTTCAGCCAGGGCATCGAAGACGAGGAGTCGCGCATCCAGGTCGAGACGCTCGAGAAGAACGTCGCCGAGTTCCATGTGCCCTACTTCGGCCTGAACGATGCCCGTCGCGGCATCGTGCATGTGATCGGCCCCGAGCAGGGCCTGACCCTGCCCGGCATGACGATCGTGTGCGGCGACAGCCACACCTCGACGCATGGGGCCTTCGGCGCGCTGGCGTTCGGCATCGGTACGTCCGAGGTCGAGCATGTGCTGGCGACGCAGACGCTGATCCAGAAGCCGGCCAAGAACATGCGCGTGTCGGTCGAGGGCAGCCTGCCGCTGGGCGTCACGCCGAAGGACGTGATCCTCGCCATCATCGGCAAGCTCGGCACCGCCGGCGGCACCGGCTACGTGATCGAGTATGCCGGCCGCGCCATCCGCGAGATGACGATGGAAGGCCGCATGACGGTCTGCAACATGTCGATCGAAGCAGGCGCACGCGCCGGCCTGATCGCGCCGGACGATACGACCTTCAAGTATCTCGCCGGCCGGCCCTTCTCGCCCAAGGGCGGCGCCTGGGATCTGGCGCTCAGCCAATGGCGTCGCCTGCCGAGCGACAAGGGTGCGCACTTCGACACGCAGCTCGACCTCAACGCCGCGGACATTCCGCCGATGGTGACCTGGGGCACCAGCCCGCAGGACGCGCTGCCGATCACCGACGTCGTGCCGGACCCCGCCAATGCGCCGGACGAGAACCGTCGCGAAGCCTGGGCGCGTTCGCTCGCCTATATGGGCCTGACGCCGGGCATGAAGCTAGTCGACGTGCCGATCGACCGCGTCTTCATCGGCTCGTGCACCAACGGCCGCATCGAGGACCTGCGCGCCGCGGCGGCAATCGCCAAGGGCCGCAAGGTCGCCTCGAACGTTTCGGCGATGGTCGTGCCGGGCTCGGGCCTGGTGAAAGCCGAAGCCGAGAAGGAAGGTCTCGACAAGATCTTCATCGAGGCCGGTTTCGAGTGGCGCCTGCAGGGCTGCTCGATGTGCCTCGCCATGAACGCCGACCGTCTCGATCCCGGCCAGCGCTGCGCCTCGACCTCGAACCGCAACTTCGAGGGCCGTCAGGGGCGCGGGGGCCGCACCCATCTGGTGAGCCCGGCCATGGCCGCGGCCGCCGCGATCAGGGGCACGCTCGCCGACGTCCGCGACTTCCAGTAAGTCGCGTAACGGGACACGGAACATTTCGTGGGCGGTGCAGCGATGCACCGCCCATTTTCTTTGTTCACGGGCAGCGCTTCCGTCGCTGTGGTAAGATGATGCCGCAAAACCAAGGGGAGACTGCCATGGCCAGCGTTCCTGACTCAGGTCCCGCCGCACCGCCGCCGCCACCCGTATGGAATGCCCAGCCCGCGGGACAGGGCCAGGTTGCCTATGGCGGCTTCTGGATACGGCTCGTTGCCTACATCATCGATGCCATCGTGCTCAGCGTGGTCGTGGGCGCCATTGCCGCGATCATGGGACTGAACATCTTCGATCCCGAGAGTGCCGCCAGCTACGACCCGACCCTGAACCTGATCTCCATAGTCATCGGCTGGCTCTATTTTGCGCTCATGGAGAGTTCCGAGCGCGGCGCCACGCTGGGCAAGATGGCGCTGGGCCTGCGCGTGGTGTCCAACAGCGGTCAGCGCCTCAGCTTCCTGAACGCCACAGGCCGCTACTTCGCCAAGATCCTGTCGGCCATCATCCTGTGCATCGGCTTCCTGATGATCGCCTTCACCGATCGCAAGCGCGGCCTGCACGACATGATCGCCAGCACCCTGGTCGTCAAATACCCCTAAGTACCGCGTCCTGAAGGTCGATATGGCAAGCGTTCCGAATTCGGGTCCCACGGCACCACCGCCGCCAGTCTGGGACGCCCGGCCGGTCGACATGCAGGTCCACTATGCGGGATTCTGGATCAGGACGGCCGCCGCCATCGTCGACGGCCTCATCCTGGGCGTCATTGCCCAGGTGGTCGGTTACTTCATCGTCGAGCCCAAGGCGCTGCCGGCACTACCCAGCGCCCAGAACACGCAGGCGTTCTACAACTACATCCAGGCCGCCGTGCAGGCGGCCGCCCCGGTCCAGCAGATCGTCTTCTCCGCGGTCCTGTGCTGGGCCTATTTCGCCTTCCAGGAGAGTTCCGCAGCCCAGGCGACGCTCGGAAAACGGGCCCTCGGGCTTCGCGTTTCGACAGTCGAGGGCGGACGGCTGGATCTCGCAAAGGCAAGCCTGCGCACCTGGCCGATCTATCTTCCCGGGGCGGCGCTTTTGCTCGGCACCGGCGTCGCCTCCCTCGTCTACTTTGTGGCCGTCGTGGCCTGCCTGACCGTCGCTTTTTCAAGCCGCAAGCAGGGCATCCACGATCGGATGGCCGGGACGATCGTCATTCGCACCTAGAACCAGGGACGTTTGCCCTCTACGTAGATCTGCTGAAATTCCTCGTCACTCTTCGTCAAATAGATAATCCCTTCGACGAAAGCGATTAGGCAGATGATGTAGCTCGGAATGCCCAGAAGCAGCCATCCGCCCACAAAGATGGCGAGCGTGACCAGGCCAGGTCCGGTGTATCCGAGATAGAATTTGTGAATGCCGAGACCGCCCAGCAGGATCCCCAGGATTCCAGCGGCTATCTTGCTCTTGCTGCCCGGGGCCACGCTCGAAGCGCCAACGGGGTAGATCTCCGTCGCGCGACCGTCGAGCGGAACGAAGTCCACGTCCATACCGACGCGCAGCGGCACGCTGCCCTTCCATGATGTTGCGTCGAACTGAAACCGCGCCCCTGCTTCGCCGGTTATTGCTCCGGTCGAGCCGTCTACTCCGAGAATCTTGCCGCGCATGCCCCTCCCCCCGAGCAATTGTCCGATGCGGCAATCTTTACGCCGCCTGTAAACAACTCTGGCACACAACGACGCAACGAGAAAGCCAGCGGCTGATGCGGCGAATCCGCAATGCCTTATGCAACCACTGGCTGCTTCTCGGATAGGTCGGTGTTGCGATGGCAGCGTAATCGGGCCGCTTGACGGGCCCTGTGAAAGACCGTTAATTCCGGCCTTTCGCGAGGGAAACTCATGGAAAAATTCACGACGCTGCGCGGCGTGGCAGCGCCGCTGCCCATGGTCAATGTCGATACCGACATGATCATCCCAAAACAGTTCCTGAAGACCATCAAGCGCACCGGCCTGAAGGACGGACTGTTCTACGAAATGCGCTGGACGGCCGACGGCCAGAAGAAGGACTTCGTCCTCGATCAGCCGGCGTATCAGAACGCCAAGATCCTGGTGGCCGGCCCGAACTTCGGCTGCGGCTCGAGCCGCGAGCACGCGCCCTGGGCGCTGCTCGACTTCGGCATCCGCTGCATCATCTCCGAAGATTTCGCCGACATTTTCTATAACAACTGCTTCAAGAACGGCATCCTGCCGATCAAGGTCTCCAAGGAGATCATCGCCAAGCTGATGGACGATGCGAGCCGAGGCTCCAACGCCGTCATCGAGGTCGATCTCGAGAAGCAGGAGATCAAGGGTCCCGACGGCGGCACCGTCCATTTCGACATCGATCCCTTCCGCAAGAAGTGCCTGATGGAAGGGCTCGACGATATCGGACTGACGATGGAGAAGAAGTCGGAGATCGACGATTTCGAGCGCCGTCAACGCGAAGACCAACCCTGGTTGCACGGCGCCGCCTAAGTCGCGCCGCACCTCCGACCACGACGAAAAGAGAAACAGGACAATGGCGTCAAATCGCAATCTGCTCGTGCTGCCCGGTGATGGCATCGGCCCCGAGGTGATGAACGAAGTCCGCAAGATCATCGCCTGGATGGGCAAGAAGCGCGCGGTAGGTTTCGACATTACGGAAGACCTGGTCGGCGGCGCCGCCCTCGACCAGCACGGCGTGCCGCTCACCGACGACGCCATGAAGACCGCGCTGGAGGCCGACGCCGTGCTGTTCGGCTCGGTCGGCGGCCCGAAGTGGGACAATGTCGAGTTCGACAAGAAGCCCGAGCGCGGCCTGCTGCGCCTGCGCAAGGAGATGGACCTCTTCGCCAACCTGCGCCCGGCCAAGGTGTTCGATCCCCTAGTCGATGCCAGCTCGCTGAAGCCCGAGATCGTCAAAGGTCTCGACATCATGATCATCCGCGAGCTGACGGGTGGCGTCTATTTCGGCGAGCCGCGCGGCCGCACCAAGCTCGCCAACGGCGACTTCGAAGCCTTCGACACCCAGCGCTACAATTCGAGCGAGATCCGCCGCGTCTGCGCCGTCGCCTTCGAGCTGGCGCGCAAGCGCAGCAACAAGGTCTGCTCTTCGGAGAAGGCCAACGTCATGCACACCGGCGTGCTGTGGCGCGAGGAAGCGACCAAGCTGCACAAGGAGAAGTATGCCGACGTGCAGTTGAGCCACATGTATGCCGACGCGCTCGCCATGCAGCTCCTGCGTTCGCCCAACCAGTTCGATGTGATCGTGACCGACAATCTGTTCGGCGACATCCTGTCGGACGAAGCCTCCATGCTGACCGGCTCGCTGGGCCTTCTGCCCTCCGCCTCGCTCGGCGCTGCCGACGCGACGGGCCGGCGCAAGGCGATGTACGAGCCGATCCACGGCAGCGCGCCCGACATCGCGGGCAAGGGCCTGGCCAATCCGATCGCCCAGGCGCTCTCCTACGCCATGATGCTGCGTTACTCGTTCGACCTCGACAAGGATGCGGACCTCGTCGAGAAGGCGATCGAGAACGTTCTGGCCGCAGGCTACCGCACCGGCGACCTGCTCGTAGGCAAGACCGACGGCGTGAAGAAGGTCGGCACCCAGGAAATGGGCGACGCGATCATCAAGGAACTCGACCGGCTGGCCTAAAGATCTACCGACCGCCGTCGATCGCCTGATCGACGGCCGATGCGAACAGACTCATATCCTTCGGCGCGAGATCGGCCACGGCGCGCATCTCGAAGCCGGCATGGCGCCAGCGGGCGATGGCAAAGCCATCGCGCTCGCCGATCTGCGGCGCAGCGCCGCCCGGCGTCGAGGCCGGCCACAGCGACAGCGCAACGCGGTGCTGGTTGCGGCGATAGACCAGCACCGCGATTCGGCGGCCGTCCAGGACGTCGACCCTGCCACCCAGAAGCGGAAAGCCAGATGCCGTGAGGTCGTGGACCGGCGGCGCATAGTCGATGCGGCCGGCGAACCACGGCTTCACCGTATGCTGGTCCGACGAGGCGACCTCGACCGGGCGATCGCCGAGGCCGACGCGAAGATAGCCGGCGATCAGTTCGTCGGTTTCGCGGCTGCCCTCCCGCCCTATGAAGCGGCCACCCAGCCACCCCGCGCCCACGGCGAGCAGAAGGCTTGCTGCGAGCGCCGTGCGGCGCGGCCAGACGCGCGGAACCGGAACGGAGACCGGGACCGGCGTATCGACGCGAAGCTCGCGCTCGATGCGGGCGCGCAGCAGGTCCGGTGCGCGGGCCGTCGGCAGGTCGCGGATCAGCGCCCGCTGCGTTTGAAGGCGTTCGAGTTTGGCCCCGCACTCCGGGCACTCCGCAAGCGCCGCCTCGAAACGAGCGCTCTCGCCGGCCGGCAGTTCGCCATCCAGATAGGACTCGACCATCGCCTCGCAGGTCGGGCAATCCATGGTCACTCCTTCCCCAACCGGCCGCCGAGTTCGACGGCCAGCTTCTCGCGCGCCCGCGACAGGCGCGACATGATCGTGCCGATCGGCAGGTCGAGGATCGCGGCGATGTGCTTGTAGGAAAGCTCCTCGATCTCGCGCAGCACCAACACTTCACGTGACTCCTCGGGCAGTGCCGCCAGCGCCGCCGCGATCTGACGCCGCCGGTCGCCGGCCAGCGCGCTTTGCTCGGGGTTCGGGCCGGCATCGACGACGCTCTCGGCTTCATCGAGCGGCACTCTCTCGCCGCTACGGGCGAGCCGCATGTCGCTCCAGGTGTTGCGCACGATGCGCAGCAGCCAGGGCCGCGCCTCCTCGCCGCGAAAGGCGTGGAAGTAGCGCAGCGCCCGCAGCATCGCTTCCTGCGCCACGTCCTGCGCCTCGACCGGATCGCGCGTCAGCCAGCGCGCAAAGCCGTAGGCGGCATCGAGATGCGGCAGCATGACGATGCGGAACCGCTCCAGGGCTTTGCCGTCCGGTTTCGGCGCCTCCGACATGCGACCCATAGGACATCAATACCGGCGGACCGTCGATTTTATTCCCGCAGGAATAGCGCCCTCCCCCGTCCGGTAGGTCGGGTATGGCCCCTTCGAGATCCAGCCGGGCCAGGAGGTCCTCCATGCTGCCGCAAGACCGTCGCACATTCCTGAAACTTTCCGGCCTCGCCGGTGTCGCCTTTGCCTCGGCGCTGTTCCCCGGACATCCGGCGTCGGCACAGGCCGCCGACTTTCACTTCATCCAGTTCTCGGACACCCATTGGGGCTACAAGGGCCCGGCCAATCCCGACGCCGAGCACACGCTCGAGAAGGCCGTCGCCACGGCAAACGCACTGCCCAACCAGCCGGACTTCATCGTCTTCACCGGCGACCTCACCCATACGACGGACGACCCGGTGGAACGGCGTGCGCGCATGAAGCGGTTTCGCGAGATCGTCTCGGCGCTCCGGGTCAAGGACGTGCGCTTCATGCCGGGTGAACACGATGCGTCGCTCGACAAGGGCGAGGCGTACAAGGAGTTCTTTGGCGCCCCCTACTACACGTTCGACCACAAGGGCGTGCACTTCGTCGCCCTCGATAATGTCTCGGACCCGGCCGCGAAGCTCGGCGACGAGCAGCTTGCCTGGCTGGCGGCCGACCTGAAGCAGCGTCATGCGGACGATCGCATCGTCGTGCTGACGCATCGCCCGCTGTTCGATCTGATGCCGTCGTGGGACTGGACGACGGCCGACGGCGCCAAGGCAATCGACCTGCTGACGCCCTTCCAGAATGTCGTGGTGTTCTATGGCCACATCCATCAGGAGCATCATCACAACACCGGCCACATCGCGCACCACGCGGCGAAGTCGCTGATCTTCGCCTTGCCCGTGCCGGGTTCGCAGCCCCGGCGCGCGCCCTTGCCCTACGATGCGGCGAGCCCCGGCAAGGGACTCGGCGTGCGCGATGTCGCGATGGCACAGACCGCCAAGCTCACCGAAGTCGGCATCGGCGGAGCGTGAGATGATGGGGCGTCGCGCCTTCCTGCTGGCCGCAGCGGTAGCCGCGGCCGGCACCACAAAACTCGTCCTGGCGAGAACGAACGAAATCCGCATCTCGGCGAAGAAGTTCGAGTTCAATCCTGCGGAAGTCCGGCTCAAGCTTGGACAGCCGGTCGTTCTGGTGCTCACTTCGGAGGACCGTATCCACGGCTTCAAGGTGCCCGACCTTGGCCTGCGCACCGAGATCGTCCCCGGTCAGGAGACCAGGGTCGCGCTGACCCCGGCCAAGTCAGGCCAGATCGTCTTCTTCTGCGACGTCTTCTGCGGCGACGGTCACGAGGAAATGGGCGGTACGCTCATCGTCGAAGCGTAACGCGCCCCGATCTCATTTCAGGAGCGAGCCGAGTACGCCGCGCAGCACGGCGCCGCCCACACTGGCGCCGATGCTGGCCGCCTTGCCCTTGCCGAACACCGCCTTCGCCGCCTCGCGCGCCACGACGGTCGTGACGCTGCGGCTGGCGGCCTTGGCGATCGTGATACCGACCGAATCGCGCGGCCGACCGACCGGCGCGCGCGGCTTCGGCTCCGGGGCCGGCGCGTCCGTCTGGGCCTTCTTCAGCCGCGGCTCGGGCCGTGGTGCCGGGGATGGCTCGGCCGGGGGAGGTGCGGGCGACGGCGGCGACGGCTGCGGCGCCTGCGAACGCGGCCCCCACGGCCCCGACGTCGCCGGCACTGTGGGCGGCACCGACCCGTACTGCCCGCGCCGCTTCAGCGCCTCGCCGCTCGCCGGGGCAGATGGAGCGGCTGTTCCATCGGCAGGGGCCGTCTGCGCACCCGCCGTGACGCGGCCCGTCAGCACCTCGTAGGCCGACGCCCGGTCGACCACCTTGTCGTACTTGCCGGCAATCGGGCTGGCTGCGATCACGGCCGCGCGTTCGGCGTCCGTCGCCGGGCCGATGCGGCCGCGCGGCGGTGCAACGAAGCAACGCTCCACCGGCGTCGGCACCCCCTTGGCATCGAGGAAGGAAACCAGCGCCTCGCCGACGCCTAGTTCGGTGATCGTCTGCGCCGCGTTGAATTTCTTGTTGGGGCGGAAGGTCTCGGCTGCGACCTTCACGGCCTTCTGGTCCTTGGGCGTGAAGGCGCGCAGCGCGTGCTGCACCCGGTTGCCGAGCTGGCCGAGGACCGATTCCGGAATATCGAGCGGGTTCTGGGTGATGAAGTAGACGCCCACGCCCTTGGAACGGATCAGGCGCACCACCTGCTCGATGCGGCTGAGCAGCGCCTTGGGCGCATCGTCGAACAGGAGGTGCGCTTCGTCGAAGAAGAAGACGAACTTCGGCTTGTCGAGGTCGCCGACCTCGGGAAGCGTCTCGAACAGCTCCGACAAGAGCCACAGCAGGAAGGTGGCGTAGAGGCGCGGGCTCTGCATCAGCCGATCCGCTGCCAGTACGTTGATCGCGCCGAAGCCCGACGGGTCGCAGCGCATCATGTCGACCAGCGTCAGGGCCGGCTCGCCGAAGAAACCGTTCCCGCCCTGCTGATCGAGAGTCAGAAGCTGGCGCTGGATGGTACCGACCGTCTGCTTGCTCACATTGCCGAATTCGGTGGTGAGGCTGCCGGCATTCTCGGCGACCCATTGCAGCATCGCCTGCAGGTCCTTGAAGTCGAGCAGCAGCAGGCCCTGTTCGTCAGCCACCTTGAAGACGATGTTGAGTACGCCTTCCTGCGTGTCGTTGAGCTGCAGCAGGCGAGCCATCAGCACGGGGCCGACCTCGCTCACGGTCGTACGGATGGGATGGCCCTTCTGGCCGAACAAATCCCAGAAGATCGTGGGAAAGGCGTGCCCGGTATAGCCGTCGATCTTGAGCTGTTGGGCGCGCTCCACGGCCTTCGGATTGTCGCCTCCCTTTTGGGACACGCCCGACAGATCGCCTTTGACGTCGGCCATGAAGACGGGCACGCCGAAGGCGGAGAACCCCTCGGCGATTGTCTGCAGGGTCACGGTCTTGCCCGTGCCGGTCGCGCCGGCGATCAGGCCGTGCCGGTTGGCGTACTTCAGCAGGAGATACTGATCGGTATCGCTTTCGCCTACGAAGATCGCCGCATTCTCGCTCATGCCGTCTCCCTCGCTTGTAGGCGCGACTTTAGCTAAACAGCGCGCTCCATTGTAGGTTAGCCCGCATGTCCCTGCCCCGTCTCGCCCTGGCCGTCATCGGTGATGAAATCGGCCCCTCGCTCGATGAAATGATCTCCTTCTGCCAGGAGCACGAGGTTCGCCGCCTCGATATGCGCACGGTGGGTGGCCGCAATCTGCTGAGCATGACCCTCGAGGAGGCGAGCGGCATCGCCCGCACCATCGAGAAGGCCGGGCTCCAGGTCCCGACTTTCGTTTCGCCGCTGCTCAAGTGGCCGGCCGAGGGCAAGGGGACAGAGGACGGTGGCAAAGTCGACTTCGCCTTCGATCCGACGGATTGCCCGGCCGACGATCCGCTGGTCCATGCTTTCGATCTCGCGATCATGCTGGGCGCCAGCCGCATCCGGGTTTTCAGCCATCTGCGCTATCCCGGCTACAAGCCGCAGGACCTGTTCGGCCGCTTCGAACGGTTGATCGATCTCGCCGCGACCTACTCCGTCACCGTCGAGCTCGAGAACGAACCTGTGTGCAACATCGCCACCGTGACGGATCTGGCCGAGCTGTTCGCGTCCATGGCCGACGCGATAGCGCCCAATCCCTTGCCCCTGGCGTTTCGCCCCTTGGTCGATATCGGCAATGCCTGGGCAGCGGGCAAGCCGCCGACCGATGCCGAGATCGCCGCACTCGCGCCGCGCACCGATCTCATCCATCTCAAGGACCGGGACTCGGCGGCCAAGCGCACCGTGCCGCTGGGCGACGGCGACATTCCCTGGGCCCGCGAACTCCAACGCCTTCTCACGGCCGCGTCGGAGGGGCCCACGCGCGAGATCGTGGCCAGCATCGAGACGCATTGTCCGCAGGATGGCCATAACGCCACCGCCCGCTCGGTCGCGGCCCTGCGCCGGATTGCGAGCGAGATCGGCGTCGAAATCGTCTAGGCCGACGTCACGATGAAGCCGGCGCGCGGGAAATGGACGACGACGTCGCCCACGCGTTCGTCGCTGCGGCTGATCGAAATGCGATCCGCGGTGAGACCCACAAGCGTTCCCGTCACCGGCACCTTGCCGGTATCGTCCGGCGTGACGCTGATCTTCTGACCGGCCCTCAAACCGCTGGGATCGGCAGCATCGACACTGCACACCGCAGGCTTTGCCGCCTTGGCGACGGCCAACGCCTCGGCCGCGCTCATTTCGGTCGGGTTGCCGCTGCCGATGGCCTTCATGCGTTCCGACCAAGCGGTGAGGCGCGGCAGGCGATCGAGCGGCGGCACGGCCTTACCGCCGCCCAGCCGCTCCTTCAGGAACCACACCGGATTGTAGAGGGCGCAGTCCGCCAGGCTGGGCGCTGCGCCCAGCAGATAGGCGCGACCGTCGCCCAGCATCTCCTCGGCAAGCACGAGCTGGGCATAGGTCTGCTGCGCTGCCATCGGCGCCGCGGCCTTGAGCTTTGCCGGCTCGAAGGAGCGGCCGGAGAATTCGCTGCGATCCTTGTGGAAGGCCTCCGGCAGCTTGTCGCCGATCGCGCCCATGACGACGCCGACGGCGGCCCAGAAAATATTGCGGTCGATCCACATCGCAAGCGCCCGCGCTTCGCCTTCCTTGCCGGGCGGCAGCAACGGCGGCGTGGGCGCGTGCTTCTCGATCTCCAGCATGATGAGCTGCGTATCGCAGTAGATGTCGGCGCCGACCTGCAGGACCGGCGTCTTGCGATAACCGCCGGTGAGCGGCATCAAGTCCGGCTTCGGCATGATGTTGGGGATGGTGACCGACTTCCATCCCAGCTTCTTGAGACCGAAGGCGACCCTGACCTTCTCCGAGAAGGGCGAGGTCGGATAGTGATGCAGGATCAGGTCGGCCATGTCGTCTCCCTAGGAACGCAGCGCCTTTATGTTGGCGGCGTACTTGTCCGGCCCGCCGCCGAATACCGCGGTGCCGGCCACCAGCACATCGGCGCCGGCCTTGATGCAGCGCTTGGCCGTCTCGACATTGACGCCACCATCGACTTCGAGATCGATCGGCTTGCCCAGCGCATCGATTGCCTTGCGCAGGGCGGCGATCTTGGCGAGCTGGCTTTCGATGAAGGCCTGGCCGCCGAAGCCCGGATTGACGCTCATCACCAGCACGAGGTCGAGATCGCCCAGCACATGCTCGATGGTCGAAAGCGGCGTCGCCGGATTGAGGACGGCCCCCGCCTTCTTGCCCAGGCTCTTGATGAGCTGGATCGTGCGATGGATGTGCGGTCCCGCCTCGGGATGGAAGGAGATCACGTCGGCGCCGGCCTCGGCAAACGCCGGCACCAGCGGATCGACCGGCGAGATCATGAGATGCACGTCGAACGGCTGCTTGCTGTGCTTGCGCAGCGCCTTCACCACCATCGGCCCGATCGTCAGATTGGGCACGAAGTGATTGTCCATCACATCGACATGGATCCAATCGGCACCGGCAGCGGTGATCGCCTCGATCTCGCGACCCAGGGCTGCGAAGTCGGCGGAGAGGATCGACGGAGCGATGCGGACAGGCTGTTGCGGCATTGAGGCCTCGAAGTCGCGCTCAGGTGCCGGGACGCGTCGGCGCGTCCCAGCCCTTGCGCCGGAAGGGGTTGGTCGG
This sequence comes from Pseudomonadota bacterium, assembly GCA_020160995.1. Classification (GTDB taxonomy): domain Bacteria; phylum Pseudomonadota; class Alphaproteobacteria; order Reyranellales; family Reyranellaceae; genus Reyranella. Next base: position 14,833 of record JAIUOY010000172.1, read on the forward strand.
GAAGGTGCCGAGCAGCTTCAGCTCCTCGGAGAAGAAGCCCAGCTCCTCAAACGCGAGGTGGACGCTGCGCTGCTCCGGATGGCCTTCGACCTCGGCATAGAACTGCGCCTGCTCGAAGCGTGCACCGGAGAGGTAGCTCTCGAGCTTCACGATGTTGACGCCGTTGGTCGCAAAGCCGCCGAGCGCCTTGTAGAGCGCCGCCGGCCGGCTCTTCACGCGGAAGAGGAAGGCCGTCATGCACTGCACGGTGCGCCAGTCGAGCGTGGCGTGGTCGCGCGAAAACACCAGCATGCGCGTGGTGTTGTGATCGGCGTCCTCGATGTTCTTGGCCAGAACCTTGAGATTGTAGATCCGGGCGGCCAGGGACGAGGCGATGGCCCCGACGTCCGGATCGCCGATCTCGGCGATCTCGCGCGCCGCACCCGCCGTGTCGGCATGCACAAGCGGCTCGAAACGATGCTTCTTCAGGAAGTTGCGGCACTGCGCCAGCGCCTGGACGTGGCTCTTCACGGTCTTGATCGACTTCAGCGAGGCGCCCGGCAGCGCCACCAGGCAATGCTCGACCCGCTGGAAGTGCTCGGCCACGATCTTGAGCTTGGTGTGGGGCAGCAGGCTGTGCAGGTCGGCGACACGGCCGGCGATCGAGTTCTCGACCGGGATGATGGCCAGCTCCGCCTTGCCGGCCTGGACCGCCCCCATGGCCGTTTCGAAGGTCGGGCAGGGCAGCGTGGTCATGTAGGGAAAGGCCGCGCGGCAGGCCATGTCCGAGTTGGCGCCGGGTTCGCCCTGGAAGGCGATGATGTTGCTGGCGGCGGCTTTGCCGCCGCGCGTTTTGGCTGTCTGCCGGGCCATATGCCGAAATTCTCCCCGCGTTCTGAGGCTCCTCGATAGGCGAAAAACCTTGTAGTTTCCGGTACTTGCGACGTTCCGCCGCGCGAGCCTGCCGGTGCGATGGGATACTACTGGCGGCGTCGCGGGCGTGCTACAGCAGCGTCCGAAGAATTTGCCGTTTCGGGATTTGATTATGGCCAGTTTCAATACGATTGCGGGCTGCGTTTTGGCCTCGGCCCTCTTCGCAATGGTGGTGGGCAAGGTTTCCAATGCCGTCGTCCATCCGCACAAGCTGGACAAGCCGGCCCTCGCCGTCTCCAACGACGCACCGACACAGACCGCCGCGGCGCCGGCAGCCATCGAGATCCCGCCGATCGGCCCCAAGCTCGCCAGCGCCAATGTCGACGCCGGCAAGGCTATTTTCATGAAGCAGTGCTTCACCTGCCACACGGTCGACAAGGGCGGCGCCAACAAGGTCGGCCCGAACCTGTGGGACGTCGTCGACCGTAAGAAGGCGAGCCACGCCGGCTTCAGCTACTCGTCGGCCCTCACCGCCAAGGGCGGGGAGTGGACCTACGAGGATATCGATCACCTGATCTTCAAGCCGAGCGCCTATGCACGCGGCACGAAGATGGCCTTCGCCGGTCTGCCCAAGGAGCAGGAGCGCGCCGACGTGATCGCCTATCTGCGCACGATGGCCGATACCCCCAAGCCGCTGCCGTAAGCAGGAATAGGACGTGGCCGGGTCGGTTCCCGCCGAGCTGGTCGCGCTCGCCAACAGCCTCGCCGACGCCGCGCGCCCGATTGCGGCACGCTATTTTCGCACCCCCGTTACGGTCGACGACAAGTCCGACCAGAGCCCCGTCACCATCGCCGACCGCGAGGCGGAGACCGCCATGCGCGAGCTGCTGGCACGCCATGTGCCGGAACATGGCGTGTTCGGCGAAGAACACGGCGCGGTTCGGACCGACGCCGAGTATGTGTGGGTGCTCGATCCGATCGACGGCACCAAGGCCTTCATCACCGGCCTGCCGATCTTCGGCACGCTGATCGCCCTCTTCCACCGCGGCAAGCCCGTGCTCGGCATCATCGATCAGCCGATCCTGCAGGAACGCTGGCTGGGCGTGAGCGGCGAGCGCTCGACCTTCAACGGCAAGCCGATCTCCGTTCGCCCCTGCTCCAGGCTTGCCGACGCCTACATGTATTCGACGGCGCCCGGCATGTTTCCGGCCGGCTATGCCGGGCCACACCGCACCCTGACCGAGAAGGTGAAGTACTTCCGCTGGGGCGGCGATTGCTACGCCTATGGCCTGCTGGCATTGGGCCATGTCGACCTGGTCGTCGAAGCAAGCCTCAAGCTCTACGATTTCGCAGCCCTCATTCCGGTCATCCAGGGCGCCGGCGGCCTGATCACCGACTGGAAAGGCGGCGAGCTTGGCATGCGTTCCGACGGCGCCGTGGTGGCGGCGGGCGATGCCGCGCTTCACCGCGCCGCCATCGAGGTCCTCTCGGCATAGGTTGCGCGATCGATATCGAACCACGCGATATCGGTGAAGCCCTTGTAATCGACCCTCTTGCGATAGGTGAGGCCGATGCGCCTCATCACGGCTTGCGACGCCGCATTGCTTTCGAGCGTGATGGCGAAGATCGAGCCGAGGTCGAGCGCGCCGAAGCCATAGTCGAGCGCCGCCTCGGCGACTTCCGTTGCATAGCCCTTGCCCCAAGCTTCGGGGTGGAGCGCCCACAGCACCTCGACGGCGTCGAATTCGGGGACGTAATTCAGCCCCCCGTGGCCGATCAGCTTCGCGTCGAGGAAGACCCCCCAGGGCGCCAGCCGCCGCTCCTGCCAGGAAGCGGCGAATCGGTCGATGGTGGCGCGCGCCGCGGCGAGGAGAGCGCTTTCATCCTGCTTGCCCGGTGCAGGTGGCAGCCATTTCGCCACCTCGGGGTGAAAGCGCATGGCGGCGTAGTCTTCGGCGTCGTCGGGTAGCAATGGGCGCAAAGCGAGACGGTCGGTTCTGAGAATCGTCATGATGGCTGACTTTACACAACTTTACCGCTGCGCCACGCGGCCGATACGGCCGCCCTCCATATCGGTGGCACGGGGAACACCCCCCGAACCGAAGGAGACAGACATGACGACCCTTTCCCTCAAGACCGTGATGGCCGCCCTCCTCGCCGGCAGCCTCGCCGTCACCGCCGGCGCTCCGGCCTTTGCGCGTGGCGACGGCATGTCGTCCGATCCCGCCAAGTTTCAGGAGCGCATCGAGAAGCGCGTCGACAAGGCGCTGAACGGTACCGATGCCACGCAGGACCAGAAGAAGCAGATCACCGGCATCCTGCAGGCCGCGTTCAAGGACATGAAGTCCCTGCACGAGAAGCGCGCCGAGAACCGCAAGGCGATGCGCGCGGCAATGGAAGCCGCCACCATCGATCCGGCCAAGATCGAACAGATCCGTCAGGACCAGATGAAGGTGGCCGATGAAGGCTCCAAGCGCTTCACCAAGGCACTGATCGACGCCGGCAATGTGCTCAACGCCCAGCAGCGTCAGGCCTTCTTCAAGACCTGGGGCGATCATCACTGGGGCGACCATCGCGGCCACAAGAAGGGCTAACGCGCGATGATGACATCAGGGTCGCGCCGGCCCGATACTGAAGCGATGGCCGCGCGAATCCTGATGATCGACGACGACGACCGCCTCGCCGGGATGGTTCAGGACTATCTCGGCGGGGCGGGCTTTCGTGTGACGGTCGCCGGCACGGCGAGCAACGGCGAAGCGTTGCTGAAGCGCGAAGCCTTCGACGCATTGATCCTCGACCTGATGCTGCCCGATGCCGACGGCCTCGATTTCTGCCGCCGGCTGCGCCAGTCGAACGACGTACCGATCCTGATGCTGACGGCGCGCGGCGAGCCGATGGATCGCGTGGTCGGCCTCGAACTCGGCGCCGACGACTATCTCGCCAAGCCGTTCGAGCCGCGCGAGCTGCAGGCACGACTACGCGCCATCCTGCGTCGCAGGGGCACGACCGTGGCCGCGGATGTGCTGCGTTTCGGTCGACTCGAGATCGACAAGGGCTCGCGTGTCGTAAGGATCGACGGCGAGGAGCGGCCGATCACCTCGTATCAGTTCGCGCTTCTGCTGGCGTTGGCCGAACGCGCCGGCCGCGTTCTGTCGCGCGATGCGCTGATGGATCTGTTGAAGGGCGAGAAGCTCGAAGCCTTCGACCGTTCCGTCGACGTCCACATCTCGCGCATCCGCGCCGCCATCGAAGACGACCCCAAGAAGCCGCGCCGTATCCTGACGTTGCGCGGCACCGGCTATGTCTTCGCCAAGGACCAGGACCGTTAGTCCGTGCAGCGCCTCTATCTCCAGTTCTACGTCACCATCCTCGTCGTGCTGGCGGTGTTCGTGGGAGCGGCGGTGCTGCTGTGGCGCTTGGCCGACGACGACAATCGCACGCCGCAATATCTCGATGTCGCCGCCGAGCTGACCGGCGCACTGCTGCCCGACATCGCCGCGCCCAAGCAGGATCAGCAGCGCGCCATCGAGGTACTGCAGCGCAAGCTGCGCTTCGACATCGCCCTCTACGAACCCGATGGCGATATGATCGCGATGGCCGGCAAGCCGCCGCCGCGCTTCAACCCCATGCACGCGCGCACCGGCTGGCGGCGTGGCCCGGGCGGCCCCAACTTCACCCTGCAGCTTCCCGACGGACGCTGGCTGGTCGCCCGCCAAGTCCGTGAACGGCCCAACCCGGCGCTCTGGATCGCCGCGGCGCTCGGCCTGGTGGCCATTGCTGTCGCAATCGCCGCCTATCCTGTCGTGCGTGGCCTGGGCCGCCGCCTCGAACGCCTCAAAGCGGGTGTCGAACAGTTGGGAGGCGGCGATCTTTCGGCGCGCGTGCGAGTCGAAGGCCGCGACGAAGTCGCCGCATTGGCAGCGAGCTTCAATCGGTCGGCCCAGCGCATCGAAGAGCTGGTGGTCGCCCATCGCCTGTTGCTCGCCAATGCCAGCCATGAATTGCGCACGCCGTTGGCGCGCATCGCCGTCGCCGCCTCTCTCCTGGGCGAGAATGCCGACGCCAAGACGCGCGATTCCCTGAAACAGGACGTCGCCGAACTCGATCAGCTCATCGAACAGATCCTGCTGGCGAGCCGTCTGGAGGCGCTGCCCAACTTGGAGCGGCGTGAATCCGTGGACCTGTTGGCGCTCGCGGCCGAAGAAGCCTCGCATTACGACCTCGAAGTCGAAGGGGAGCCGGTGACGGTGTCGGGCGATCGCCTGCTGCTGCGTCGGTTGATCCGTAATCTGGTCGAGAATGCCCTACGCTATGGTGGCAGCGGTCCGGTCACCGTCACCGTCACGCGAGAAGGCCACCGCGCCGTGCTCGATGTCTCCGACCATGGCCCCGGCGTGCCGGAAGCCGAGCGCCAGCGCATCTTCGAACCTTTCTATCGACTGGCCGGCGGGGCCGAGACGGGCCGCGGCAGCGGGCTGGGTCTTGCCCTGGTCCTCGACATTGCCCGCCGTCATGGCGGCGACGCCGTATGCCTCGCCGCAGAGGGTGGCGGCAGCCGCTTCAGGGTCGACCTGCCAGCAACTGGTGAGGAAGAATAAGAGTTTCCGTCGCGCTACACAGGACGTCCGGCCGTTGTCGTTGCAGGTGACCGAGTATTTTCATTGGCGAAGCCGCAGGTCGAAAGCGGCCTTCATGGCACCGCCGTCAAAGACGCCCTAAGATCGCCGGTGAACGATCGTTTACCGGAGGAGCGGCCCTATGGATTTCAACATTCCCGCCGATATCGCGGCGTACCTGACCGAGCTCGACGCCTTCATCGAGCGCGAAATCCGGCCCCTGGAGCGCGAGAACGACAATATCCGCTTCTTCGACCATCGCCGCGAGCACGCGCGCACCGACTGGGACAATGACGGCCAGCCGCGCCACGAGTGGGAGGAGCTTCTGGCCGAGATGAAGCGCCGCGCCGACAAGGCAGGCCATCTGCGTTTCGGCTTGCCGAAGGCGCTGGGCGGCAAGGACGGTTCCAACCTCGCCATGGCGATCATCCGCGAGCATCTCGCCCACAAGGGGCTCGGCCTGCATAACGACCTACAGAACGAGAGCTCGATCGTCGGCAACTTCCCGGTGGCCCTGCTGCTGCACCGCTTCGGCACGCAGGAGCAGAAGGACCGCTACATCGAAGGCATGTTCAGGGGAACGGAGCGCATCGGCTTCGGCCTCACCGAGCCGCTGCACGGCTCCGACGCGACGTTCATGGAGACCACCGCCGTCAAGCAGGGCGGCGACTGGGTGATCAACGGCATGAAGCGGTTCAATACCGGCATGCACACCGCGACGGTCGATCTCGTGTTCGCCCGGACCTCGGGGAAGGCAGGCGACGCGCGCGGTATCTCGGCGTTCCTCGTGCCCGTGAAGTCGCCCGGCTTCAAGATCGAATACATGTGGTGGACCTTCAACATGCCGAGCGACCATGCCGAGGTGTCGCTGACCAACGTGACGGTGCCGAACTCGACCATGCTGGGCGATGAAGGCCGCGGCCTCGACGTGGCACAGACCTTCGTGCACGAGAACCGCATCCGGCAAGCCGCCTCCAGCCTCGGCGCCGCGCAATACTGTATCGACATGTCGGTGGCCTACGCCAAGAACCGCAAGGTGTTCGGCAAGGCGCTGGCGACCAACCAGGCGATCCAGTTCCCGCTGGCCGAGCTGCACACCGAAGCCGAGATGACGCGCGGCCTGGTGCGCAAGACCGCCTGGCATCTCGACCGCGAGCACCACATGAACGTGAGCGAGTGGGTGGCGATGTCGAACTACCGCGCCAACCGGCTGGTGTGCGACGCTGCCGACCGCGCCATCCAGGTTCATGGCGGCATCGGCTATTCGCGCCACACGCCGTTCGAACACATCTACCGCCACCACCGCCGCTACCGCATCACCGAAGGCTCGGAGGAGATCCAGATCCGCCGCGTCGCCGGCACCTTGTTCGGCTTCTGGGGGGCACAGAAGGCTTCGACGGCGCCGCGCTCGTAAGTGACGTCCGTCATTAGAGGCGTCGGATGAAGGGGCATCGCTACACCGGCGATGCCCTGATGCTTGGCACGGCGCTGCTCATGGGCTCGAGCTATCCCTTCGCCAAGGATGTGCTCGCAGTCATGAGCCCGCTGCTCTACAGCGCCTCGCGCTACCTGATCGCGGCTCTCTTCCTGTTCGCCGTGCTGGCGCTGCGGCGCCGGCCCATGGCCCTGCCGCAACGCGACTGGGTCCCGATGATCCTGCTGTCGATCATCGGCGTCACGATATTCCAGGCCTGCTGGGGGCTCGCCATGGCGCGCAGCGCACCGTCGGTCGGCTCGATCGTGATGACCACCACAACGGCCTTCTCGGCCATCCTTGCCTGGTTCGCCGGCCGGCGGCTTTCCGTGCTCGGCTGGGCCGGCATCGCCGTGGCCTTTGCGGGCGTCGTGCTGGTGGTGAACAACAGCCTGACCCGCTTCACCCTCTCTTTCGGCAGCCTCGACGGCACCCTGCTCTGGATGGTCTCGGCCTTCGCCTGGGCGCTCTATGTCGAGCGCGGAGCGCCCTACAGCCAGCGGCTGGGAGCGTTGCCGGTGATGGCCTGGACGACCCTGATCGGTTCCCTGATCCTGCTGCCGTTCGCGCTCGTCTTCGACTCTTTGGGTGAATTCGCACGGCTCGACGACCGGCTCCTGGGCTTCTGGCTCTACACGGCGATCTTTCCCGTGGGCGTGGCCTTTCTTGGCCTCACTGCCGGTCTGGAGCGGCTCGGGGTCAGCCGGGTCATGGTCTACATGTACCTGATCCCCGTGGCGGGCGTGGGCCTGTCGGCCGCCTTCTTCGGCGATCCCCTCACCGCTGCCCGCGTGATCGGCGGCCTGATCGTGCTGCTGGGCGTCATTCTGACGCGCGTTGCGCTCGACCGTGCCGCTCGCGTTCCTGTATGAACGGGGCGCAACCGAGAGGACTTCCGATGGCCCCGAAGGCCGCAAAGAAAGCGCCTGCCAAGGCTCCGGCCAAGACCACGCCGCCGTCCCAGCCCCTCACGACGCCGGGCACCGGCGGGCGGCGGGCCTATGTCGCGCGGGCCACGAAGGAAACGAACATTGCTGCCGCCATCAACCTGGACGGCACGGGCAAGTACGACATCAAGACCGGCATCGGCTTCCTCGACCATATGCTGGAGCAGCTCTCGCGCCACAGCCTGATCGACATCACGCTGCGTGCCGAAGGCGACCTGCACATCGACTACCACCACACCACCGAGGACGCGGGAATCGTGCTGGGCGAGTGCCTGACCAAGGCGCTCGGCGACCGTGCCGGCATCCGCCGCTACGGGTCGGCACATATCCCGATGGACGAGACCCTGACCGAGGTGGCGCTCGACGCCTCGAACCGGCCGTACCTGATCTGGAAGGTGAACTTTTCCAAGCCCAAGCTCGGCACCATGGACACCGAGCTGTTCAAGGAGTGGTTCCAGGCCTTCGCCCAGCTCGGCGGGCTGACGCTGCACGTGTGGAACCACTACGGCGACAACAACCACCATATCGTCGAAAGCTGCTTCAAGGGCCTCGCCCGGGCGCTGCGGGTTGCGGTCGAACTCGACCCGCGCCAGCTCACCGTCGTGCCCAGCACCAAGGGCGTGCTCTGAGCCGATGATCGCCGTCCCATGACCGTCGCCATCGTCGACTACGGCTCGGGCAACCTGCGGTCCGCTGCCAAGGCCTTCGAACGCGCCGCCCGCGAAGCCGGGACGCACGAACGCATCCTGGTGACCGCCTCGACGCGCGACGTGGTCGAGGCCGCTCGCATCGTGCTTCCAGGCGTCGGTGCTTTCGCCGACTGCCGAGCTGGCCTCTACGGCGTGCCCGGCATGGTCGAGACGTTGCAGCGCGAGGTCATCGAGCGCGGCAAGCCCTTCCTCGGCATCTGCGTCGGCATGCAGCTCATGGCCACGCGCGGCGTCGAGTACGGCGTCCATCCCGGACTGGACTGGATCGCGGGCGACGTGGTGCGCATCGAAGCCAAGGGGCAGACGGGCAAGGACCACCTCAAGATCCCGCATATGGGCTGGAACGAGCTGGACGCCCTCAAGCCGCACGCCCTGCTCGAAGGCATCGCCCCGCACGACCATGCCTATTTCGTGCACTCCTTCCAGCTCGCCGCTAGCAGGCCCGAGACGGTCCTTGGCCAGACCGACTATGGCGGACCGATCACAGCCATCGTCGGTCGCGACAATCTCGCGGGTACGCAGTTCCACCCCGAGAAGAGCCAAGCCACCGGCTTGCGCCTGATTGCCAACTTTCTGCGCTGGAAGCCCTGAGCCGGTAACCGATCACCCGCGGCGGCATTAGTCTTCTGCATTCCGGAAAAGCAGGAGAAGCCGATGCATGTCCGCGCGATGTTCCTGAGCCACCCGCATCCCAGCCGCAGCCCTGCCGGCGACGCGCTGATCAGTTGCATCGAAGCCTGCTTCGATTGCGCCCAGACCTGCATCTCCTGTGCAGACGCCTGCCTCGGCGAGAAAGGGGTAGCAGGATTGAGCCAGTGCATCCGGCTCAACCTCGACTGCGCCGACGCCTGCGCCGCCACTGGGTCGGTTCTCACCCGCCGCACTCACACCAATCCCGCCCTGATCCGTCGCATGATCGAGACCTGCGCCGAGCTTTGCCGGGCCTGTGCCGATGAATGCGAGCGGCATGCCGAGGAGCACGGGCATTGCCGCCTCTGTGCAGAGGCCTGTCGCGACTGCGAGCGCGCCTGTGCTGCGACGGCCACGTCGCTCGGCGCTACGGGCCCCTAGTTCGAAGGAAGCCGAGCTTCGATTGCTCTACCCCGGCACGGTCGATATCGTCGACCTGTGTCGAAGTCGGTCTTCTCTTCTACCGCCCTGCTGGCAGCTCTTTGCCTCTTCTCGATCCCCGCTGAAGCGCAACGGCAACAGCAGCAGGCCGCGACACCGAACTTCCAGAGCGGTGCCGTCTGGATGACGCCGGCCATCGGTCTACGATATCGCATCGACGATCGCTGGTCGTTCCAGATGGACACCCAGTTGCGCTTCGACAGTGCAAACGGCGTGTTGCGCGATGTCCAGGTACGGCCGGGCTTCGAATACACGCTGTCCCCCAACTGGGCGGTTGCTGCGGGCTATGTCCAGTTCCAGCGCTATCTCACGGGCCAAACCGCGTCGCGCGGCCCCTTTCAGGACATCCTCTATCGGGCGCGCATCGACAACCTGCCCGTCGCCGGCCGCTGGCGCTGGGAAGAGCTGTTCTTCGACAACGGCACTTACCTGATCCGCACCCGGCTGCTGGCCGGCGTGCGCATTCCGATCAAGGACACGCCGTGGGAGCTGGCCTTTTCCGATGAGGTCTTCCTCAATGTCGGCAACAACGGGCCGGGCCGGCTGCAGGGCTTTGCCCAGAACCGCGCCTATGCAGGCTTTGGTCGCCAGCTCACGCGCTGGAGCAAGGCCTCACTGGGCTACGAACTCGATACATTCAATGCGCCGGGCATCGTCCGAAACGTGCACAATATCAAGCTGAACGTGGTCTTTGACCTGAACTGAGACCGAGCGCAGGAGCCCGCTCGGCGGCCCGCGGCCGGGCCGGACGATGCGCATTTTGTGCAGCAGCATCCCACATCAGGCGCGGATCGAAAGCCTCGGCGGCAAAGATGGTGACGATCACGACGGCGCAGAAGGCCAGGGCGCCGGCACCCGGATCGATGGTGACGGCGCTGCCGAACTGCACCAAAGCCCCTAGCAGGGACTCCATGAAAATGTCGACCATCGACCAGCGGCCGATCCAGGCAACGATGAAATAGAGACGCGTGCGCTGACGCAGCAGGACTCCAGCTGCCTCGGCAGTGCCCGTCAGCTTGGTCGCCGAGATCATCGCGGCCAGTCCGAGCAGCTTGAAAAGAGGCACCAGTACGCTGGCAAAGAACACAAGCAGCGCCAGCGGATACATCTTCGAGGAGACCAGTTCCTCGACGCCGCCCATGATGGTGCTGGGCGATCCGGAACCGAGCTGGATGACCGTCAGCACCGGATAGACGTTGGCGGGCACATAGAGGATGGCCCCCGCGACGACGAGGGCGATGGTGCGGCCGATGGCGTCGGGCTTGCGCTCGTGCACGATGGAACCGCAGCGCGGACACCGGCCGCCATGCTCGGCCGGCATGCACACCAGGTGACAGTTCTCGCACCCTGCGGCGCCCGGGCGATGCTCCATGGGTGCAACGGCCGGCATCGGGGCATGGGTCTGGCCGCGCCGCTCGATCTCTTCCCAGACCGCCTGCGGATCGAGAGCCAGTTCGGCCCAGACGATGACGACGGTCAGGATGCCAAGCGCATAGACGGCCGGCCCGAGGTCGATCGTCACCATATCGCCGAGCTTGGTATAGGCCACGAACACGCCCAGCAGTAGCACTTCGAGCATCGACCAGGTGCCGAGCTTGCGCGAGATCAGAAAGACGCCGCGTAGGTTGGGCGGCATGGTCTTCATGCGCAACCCGACCAGCACGTAGAGCGTGCCGGCGAACTTGCCGAGCGGCGCCAGCGCCGTCGTGAAGGCAACCGCGATGGCCAGCGGCCACAGCCCATGACGTACCAGTTCGCCTGGCCCCGAAAGCAGGGTGGTCTCGTGCACGATGCCGGCGGTCGAGACCTTCATCAGCATCGCAAGCCAGAGCACAGCGAACAGAACCAGCGACGCGAAGGTCAGCGCCAGGCAGTGGCCCGTCGGATCCGCACGCGTGGCCCTGAGCGGCGTGCCGCAGCGCTCGCAGTCGGAGCGCATGTTGGCTTCCATCGCTGGCACGATCTGGAACAGCCCGCAGCCATGGCACTCGCGCAGCTGCGGTCCGGTGACCAGGGCCGTCGGGCCGGGGGGAGCCATCTACTGGAGCATCGCCGCAATACCGTCCGCGAGCTCGCCCAAGGCGTCGCTCATGGCAGCGACATGGCCCGCGGTGTCGGGAGTGGGCACAGGCTTGCTGATCGAGAAGCTGCGCACCGCCGACCGGGTCGGCCGGTTGAACTGCACGGCGACCTGGGCCAGCAGGATCACCGACCCGGCCTTGTCGGCATCGAGACGCTGGAGATCGACCCCGACCGTGGCATTGGGGTCCAGCGTGATCGAGCCCGCCTCGCCATAGACCTTCGAGTTGGGCAGACGCTGTGAAAGGTCGAGCACCAGGATGCGGCCCAGCATGCCGCCGAGCGGCTCTCCCCACCAGGAATTGGCCCGGACATCGAGCTTGAAGTCCTCCGTCGACCGCACGATTTCCTTGCGGTCGAGATAGCCCGGCAATCCGATGTCGCGCACCTGCACGATGGCGGGGCCTCGCGACAGGGTCGAACCTGGCCGCACGGCCAGGGTATAGAGCCCCGGTTCCGGCGAGGCGCCGCAGGCCACAAGCACGGGTGTCGCGAAAACGGGCACGACAAGAGCGCCGAGGCGGCGGCGGCCGAGATAGTGGGTGGTCATTCCTTGCCCGTATTGGTGCGGCCCTGGATCAGGGCTTCAGGGTGGCGCGTCAGCAGATCGCTCAAGGCCCGGATCGAGCGGGCCGCGTCGGTGAGCTGCGGGATCAGCCGGTCGAGATCGCGGTGGAACTTCGACTGGTCGCCATAGCCCTTGTCCACCGACCCGATCAGGCGATTGGCCTTGGTGACGGCGTCCTGCAATTGCTGGGCAATTTCGGGCAAGCGCCTCAGGGCGGGCGTGGCATCCTTGTCGAGCTTGCGGGCGATGTCCTGCACGTCGAGCATCGCCTTTTCCAGCGCCGCCAGGGTCGCCTTGATCTGCGGTCCGTTCACCGTGTTGTCGATGCCAGTCGCCGCGTTGACCAGGCTGTTGCCGATGCGGTCGAAGTCGATCCGGTTGATCTTGGACAGCAGCTCGGATGCCGCCCGCGTGATGCTGTCGAAGCCGCCGACCTCGGCGCTCGGGATCACATAGTGATCGCCGACCTTGCGCAATTCGCCGGGCTTGGCGTCGGGCACCACCTGGAAGGCCACGATCTTCGCCCCGGTGATCAGGCTCGGCGACTCCAGCGTGGCGCGCAGGCCGCGCTGGATCATCTGCTCGGCAATCTTCTCGGGTTCCATTCCCTGCGCCTTGGCGAGATTGGCCACGCGGCCGGCCTCGACACGGTAGCGGACAGGAGCCAGGACGCGGTCGGTCTGCTGATCGAAGACCAGCCCGACATCGGTCACCTCGCCGATCTTGAGACCATGGAACGTGACATCGGCACCCGGCGTTAGGCCGGCCACAGATCCGGGGAAATAGGATAGCAGCTTGATCTGCTCACCGAAGCCGGCCGCTTTGGCCTGATCGAGATTCTTGAAGAGCTCGAAGGCCTGATCGGACTTGGCGATCGGCTGTGTCGAGCCCTGCGGCGTATCGAAGGCGATGCCACCCAGCAGCACGGCGCGCAGCGATTCGAGCTGGACGTCGATACCGTCCGACCCGAACTTGATCGAGACGCCCGACGCATCCCAGAAACTCGAATCGTTGCGCACGTAATGATCGAACGGCGCACGGACGAAGGCGTGGATGGTTACGCTGTTGGCGAGATCATGCAGGTCCCAGCCCAGGACCGTGCCGACGTCGATATCGCGGAAGAAGACCGGCGCGCCGAGGCTGATCGAGCCAAGCCGCTTGGTGTTGAGCCGGAAGGTCGTACCCTTGGCCGACGCCTGCAGCACCGGCGGGTCCTGCTGACCTACGAAATCGCGCTGCGGGTTGCCGCCTCTAGCGTCTGGCCGCATGCCGATATAGGAGCCGGAGAGGATCGTATCCAGGCCCGACACGTTGCCGGCGAAGAGCTGCGGTTTCACCACCCAGAAGATCGTCTTGTCGGTGAGCAACGACTCGGCCTCGCGCACCGTTTCGATGGTGACCAGCACATTCGCCAGGTCGGGCGCAATGGCGATGCTCTTGACGGTACCCATCACGACATTGCGGTACTTGAGCTGCGATTGGCCCGGCGTCAGGCCCGCGGCCGTATCGAACGAAATGGTGATCGTGGGGCCGCGCTTGGAAAAGGTGTCCCAAGCGAGATAGAGCGCAATCAATGCCGTCAGGAACGGCACGATCCAGACTAGAGGGATGCGGCGGCGGTGGCGGACCGGGGCGGCTGGAAGGACTTGGCTACCGCCAGAGGCGGTCGATGATGGTCCGGACGGGGCTTGCTCGCTCATCGTTCCTCGACTGCCCCCCGATCGTTCGAGCGGGCCTTTCAGCGCTCGCGATCGTCAATATCACGAGCCAGGACCTCGCGCTTGCCGACATGGTTGGCGGGGCTGACGACCCCCTCGCGTTCCATGCGTTCGACAATGCGGGCGGCCCTGTTATAGCCGATCTGGAGGTAACGCTGGATAAAGCTTGTGCTGCACTTGCGCTCGCGGGCGACCAGGGCGATGGCCTGGTCGTAGAGCTGGTCGCTCTCGCCTTCCTCGCCGCCACCGGGCAGTCCGGCCGCCTCGGCCTCGCCTTCCGGGTCGTCGGTAACGGCATCGATATAGGCCGGCGCGCCCTGCGCCCTGAGGTGGCGCACGACCTCCTCGACTTCACCGTCACTGACAAACGGGCCGTGCACGCGGGCGATCTTGCCGCCACCGGCCATGTACAGCATGTCGCCCTGGCCCAGCAGCTGCTCGCCGCCCTGCTCGCCCAGGATGGTGCGGCTGTCGATCTTCGACGTCACCTGGAATGAAATGCGGGTCGGGAAGTTGGCCTTGATGGTGCCGGTGATGACGTCGACCGAGGGGCGCTGGGTGGCCATGACGACATGGATGCCGG